>CAWIJI010000010.1:0-471361 GCA_963836435.1 uncultured Acidobacteriota bacterium
TCAAAAAAACTTTTTCTTCATATAGATAAAAATGAGTATAAATCTTTACCTGAAGGCAGAGTAGATGATACACATCTCTCTGCTTATGGTGCTTTTAAAGTGTGTGATCTGGCAGTTGAAGAGATAAGAAACTCTTTACCTGAATTAGTTAAATGGTTAAAGGATTAATGCATCTGTTATTGATTTCAGTCTTTAAGAATATCTATTTTTTTGTTTTAGCAATAACTGTTGTAATAATAACTTCAAGCGATTGCCAGCAGAAAGAAACCGAGAAGGATTTGCCAGTAAAAATAGCTGACAGTTTTTTGGACCTTCATCCCGATACAGTAGCTTATAAAAATGAAGCTAAAAGTTATAAGTGGAATTATGAGCAGGGATTAATGCTTGAAGCTTTCTATCAATTATGGAAAGACACAGGCGACGATAAATATTTTAATTACGTAAAAAAGAATATTGATTATTATATCGAAAAAGATGGTTCAATTAAAACGTACAAGATGAGTGATTTTAATTTAGATAATATTTCTCCCGGGCGAATTCTGATTCATTTATATGAAGAGACTAAAAATGAAAAATATAAAAAAGCTGCAGACACACTTCGTAAACAATTAGAGTTACAGCCCCGAACCAGTGAAGGAGGTTTCTGGCATAAAAAAGTTTATCCTAACCAGATGTGGCTTGATGGTCTTTTTATGGCAGAACCTTTCTATGCGAATTATGCAAAAGTGTTTAATCAGCAGGAAGTTTTTGATGATGTTGCAAAACAATTCATATTAATTGAGGAACACCTGAAAGATGAAAAAACAGGTTTGTATAAACATGGCTGGGATGAAAGTAAATTGCAAAAATGGGCTGATCCTGTAACCGGAAAGTCTCCGAGTTTCTGGGGCAGGTCAATCGGCTGGTTTATGATGGCTCTTGTTGATGTTCTTGATTATCTGCCTGATGATCACAAGAACAGAGATGACTTGATAAAAATTCTTCAGGACCTTTCTGAAAGCTTATTAAAGTTCAGAGATGATAAAACAAAATTATGGTTCCAGGTTGTTGACCAGGGAAACCGTGAAGGTAATTATATTGAAGCGTCATCTTCTTCAATGTTTACTTATGCCTTTTCCAAATGTGCAAATAAAGGATACCTTGATAATAAGTTTTTTGATATTGCAGAAGAATCTTTTAATTCATTAAATAAAAAATCTTGTGACTTATAAGGATGATCATTTTTATCTGAACAATATTGCTTCTGTGGGAGGATTGGGAGGAAACCCATACCGTGATGGAAGTTTTGAATATTATATCGGGGAGCCAAAAAGGACAAATGATTTTAAAGGTTACGGACCGTTTTTATTAACTGCAATTGAGATTGAACGCGGTAAGTCCATTAATAAATAATGATTATCATATAGTATTCTAAATATTTAAAATTAAATTCAAATAAAATGAAAAAGAAGATACGTATTATAAAGCTTGAGGATCTTGCAAAAAAGCTGCATGTTTCTAAAGTTACTATTTCGAAAGCTTTAAGAAACCATCCGGATATTTCACCGGAAACAACAGCAAAGGTCAAAGCCCTTGCAGAAAAGTTAGGATATATTCCTAATTTTATGGCAAAAAATTTATCTGCAAGAAAATCAAATATTATTGGACTGGTTATTCCCAAAATTGCTCATTTCTTTTTTGGCTCCGTAATCGAGTCAGTTTATGATACTGCACTGAGAAATAATTATGAAACCGTTATTACGGTATCGCAGGAAATTGCTGAGAGAGAAAAGAAGCACATTTTATCATTTCTTTCTATGAGAGTAGATGGCTTAATAATTTCAATTACTCAGGAACAAAGGATATTTCAATCTTCGAAAGAGCAAGAAACCAGAATGTACCTATTGTTTTTATTGACCGCGTTCCTGAGTTGGAAGATGTTTCGAGTATTACAGTTGATGATAAAGGAGGTTCTTATAATGCAACTGAATATGCAATTAAAAAAGGATATAGAAAAATTGCTCATATCGGGGGTTATAGTCATATAAATATCGGCAAGAAAAGGCTGGAAGGTTTTTTAGAGGCAATGAACTAACTATAAGTATTCCTGTTAATCCTGACTGGATAACTGCCGGCGGTTTTGGTGAAGAAGATGGTTATGGGGATTCAAAAAAATTTATAACAAAGATAATTTCCCGAATATATACTTGCGGTAACATATCCTGTTGCTTTAGGGATTTATGAAGCCGCAACAGAAATGGGAATAAGAATACCTGAAGATATCGAAGTAACTTGTTTTGGAAATAATACTTTTAAGCATATGGTACCATCAGTCTTTAATTTTGTTGATCAGCCTACAATAGATTTGGGAAAGGAAGCAGTTGATTTAATCATAAAACAAATTAATGATCCTAAAGGTTTTGAACCAAAAAATATTGAACTTAAAACCCGGCTTATAATTAATAATAAATCTAAAAGCGGACTTGTAGCATAAAGATTTTTATGCATTCACTTTATGAAATACATTTCTATCTTTTTTTTCTCATTATTTTTAATCTTTTTCATTATTTAGTCGTTTATTCGTTTACTCCGGATTTTGTTGTAGCCAAAGATGGGTCAGGGGATTTTACATTAATCCAGGATGCACTTAATGCAATTCCTACTTCTGCACAAAACAATACATAATATCTTATTAAAAATGGTGTTTATAACGAAAAAATTTTTATTGAAAGAGCAATATTGTTTTAGTTGGGGAAAACAGAGACAGTACAAGAATAATTTATGCCGAATTGAGAAAAAACTGGCGTAAAGATCACCCTGATGATTATGGTTCGGCCATAGTTAATATTAAAAATAATGTAACCGATATTATGTTTATAAACCTGACTGTTCATAATAATTATGGGAGCCTTATATGAGATAATGATCACCAGTTTGCTGTTAGAGGCTGGAGAAGGAGTAACAAGAATTATTATTGATAACTGCAATATCATTGCTGATGGCGGTGATACTTTAAGTCTCTGGAATACAAATGATGGAATGTATTATCACAATAATTGCTACTTTGAAGGCTATGTTGATTATGTTTGTCCCCGTGGATATTGTTTTATAGAGAGCAGAAAATTTTATGGACATAATTTAACTGCTTCAATCTGGCATGACGGTAGCTCAAAAAAAGATCAGAAATTTGTAATTAGAAATTCAAAATTTGATGGGGTTCCGGGTTTCCCTTTGGGCGTTTTCATAGAGATGCTCAATTCTTTTTAATTGATTGTTCCTTTTCAAATAATATGGCTGATAAAAAAATTTTCTTTGCGCCATCAACACCTCAAAGAATTATCACAATCGGAGAAGAGAGGCAATATTTTTTTAATTGCTATGGCGATAGTATTGATTATAATTGGCATTCAGATAACCTTGAGACAGAAGGTTTTCCTAAGCCGGAGGATATAACTGCTAAGGGGACCTTTAATAATTTGTGGGATCCTGAACCACTTTAAAATCTTTTTACCGGAAATAAGAATCTTACCTATTATCTCTAACTTTTAAAAATAATACGAAAGATAATTCAATGCTTAATGCGGATGTCGAGAACTCTGGGGCTAAATTCAAAATCGGGAATTATCGATGGACAATTTGTGCACTTTTATTTTTTGCTACTACCATAAACTATGTTGATAGGGCAGCGCTGGTGTCTGCGCGGACCCTCAGAGCTGAGATTGGCTGGACCAACCAGGAATATGGATATATAAGTGGTGTTTTACATTAGCTTATGCAATAGGATTCATCTTTGCAGGTTGGTTTATTGATCGTGTTGGTACAAGAATAGGATATACCGTTTACCTTACAATCTGGTCCTTCGCAGAGCGGCACATGCTTTAGCACGCAGTGCTTTCAGTTTCGGTTTAGAAGATTCGGATTAGGAATAGGAGAATCAGGAAATTTTCCCGCGGCAATTAAAACTGTAGCCGAGCGGTTTCCAAAAAAAGAACGAGCTTTGGCTACAGGAATTTTTAATGCAGGTTCAACTGTTGGGGCAGCTACACTCCTTTGGTGACCCGGCTTGCATTAAACTGGGGATGGCAAACTGCTTTTATTGTTAATGGTTTAGCAGGCTTGATCTGGATATTTTTTTGGTGGCCGATTTACCGGAAACCCGGCGAGCATCCACGGCTTACAAAAACTGAACTAGCATATATTGAAAAGGATCCTCCGATACTCTTACAAAAATTCCCTGGGTCAGGCATCTTCAATTTAAGCAAACATGGGCTTTCTCTATTGGAAAATTTTTAACAGATGCTATCTGGTGGTTTTATTTATTCTGGTTCCCTTTATTTATGAATGATCGTTTTGGTGTGGATTTGAGTACTATTGGGCTGCCAATGATTACTGTTTATTTGCTTGCGATTTTGATCAGTTGGCGGTGGATGGTTCAGTTCTTTCTTGTTAGGAAGAAATTGGACTGTTAATGCTGCCCGAAAAACAGCAATGCTTATCTGTGCTTTATTAATTCTTCCGGTTTCATTAGCTCCGCATGTATCCGGCGAATGGACTGCAGTATTTTTAATCGGGATTGCTGCCGCTGCTCACCAGGGTTTTTCAGCTAATATTTTTACAATTTCATCAGATATGTTTCCAAGAAAAGCTGTCGGATCAGTTGTCGGAATCGGCGGCTTTGCAGGTGCAATGGGTGGTTCCTTATGAACCTTGGTGCAGGTATGGTCAAACAAAAATACGGGAAGCTATGATGTGATGTTTATTATTGCAGGTGTAGTAAACTACACCTGCAATAATAAACATCACATCATAGCTTCCCGTATTTTGCCTTAACCATCCCTGCACCAAGGTTCATAAGGAAACCACCCATTGCACCTGCAAAGCCGCCGATTCCGACAACTGATCCGACAGCTTTTCTTGGAAACATATCTGATGAAATTGTAAAAATATTAGCTGAAAAACCCTGGTGAGCAGCGGCAGCAATCCCGATTAAAAATACTGCAGTCCATTCGCCGGATACATGCGGAGCTAATGAAACCGGAAGAATTAAATAAAGCACAGATAAGCATTGCTGTTTTTCGGGCAGCATTAACAGTCCAATTTACACCTAACAAGAAAGAACTGAACCATCCACCGCCAACTGATCCAAAATCCGCAAGCAAATAAACAGTAATCATTGGCAGCCCAATAGTACTCAAATCCACACCAAAACGATCATTCATAAATAAAGGGAACCAGAATAAATAAAACCACCAGATAGCATCTGTTAGAAATTTTCCAATAGAGAAAGCCCATGTTCGCTTAAATTGAAGAAGCCTGACCCAGGGAATTTTTGTAAGAGTATCGGAAGGATCCTTTTCAATATATGCTAGTTCAGTTTTTGTAAGCCGTGGATGCTCGCCGTGTTTCCGGTAAATCGGCCACCAAAAAAATATCCAGATCAAAGCCTGCTAAACCAGTAGCAATAAAAGCAGTTTGCCATCCCCAGTTTAATGCAAGCCAGGGTACAACCAAAGGAGCTGTAACTGCCCCAACATTTGAACCTGCATTAAAAATTCCTGTAGCCAAAGCTCGTTCTTTTTTTGGAAACCACTCGGCTACAGTTTTAATTGCCGCGGGAAAATTTCCTGATTCTCCTATTCCTAATCCGAATCTTGCTAAACCGAAACTAAAAGCACTGCGTGCTAAAGCATGTGCCGCTGCTGCAAAGGACCAGATTGTAAGGTAAACAGTATATCCTATTCTTGTACCAACACGATCAATAAACCAACCTGCAAAAATGAATCCTATTGCATAAGCCAACGGAAAAGTACCACTTATATATCCATATTCCTGGTTGGTCAAGCCAATCTCATCTCTGAGGGTAGGCGCAAGAACACCAAGCACTGCCCTATCAACATAGTTTATGGTAGTAGCAAAAAATAAAAGTGCACAAATTGTCCATCGATAATTCCCGATTTTGAATTTAGCCCCAGAGTTCTCAACATCCGCATTAAGCATTGAATTATCTTTCGTATGGTCTTTTAAAAATTAGAGATAATAGGTAAGATTCTTATTTCCGGTAAAAAGATTTTAAAATAGATTCAGGATCCCACAAATTACTGAAAGTCCACTTAATATTGATATCTTCCGGTGAGGAAAACCTTCGGCTTCTTTAAGATTATCTGCATGCCAGGGATAGTCAATACTATCGCCATGGCAATTATAAAAATATGTTCTATCTTCTCCCCATTTAAGTACTCGTGGAGGATTTGATGCAGCAAAGTAAATTTTTTTATCAGCCATATTTTTTGAAAATGTACAATCTATTAAATAGAATTGAGAATCTCTATGAAATCGCCCAATGGAAATCCGGAACCCCGTCAAAAAATGAATTTTTAATTACAAATTTCTGATCTTTGTTTGCATTACCGTCATGCCAGATAGAAGCGAAAGATTATGTCCAAAGAATTTGCAATTTTCGATATAACAATAACCACGAGGACAAACATAATCTACATATCCTTCAAAGTAAGAATTTCGGTGATAATACATTCCATCATTAGTATTCCACAAACTTAAGGTATCACCACCGTCGGCAATTATATTGCAGTTATCAATAATTATTTTTGTTACGCCCATCACCCTCTCACAGCAAATTGGTGCCCATTATTTCCGTATAATCTCCCATAATTATTATAGACAGTCAAGGTTTATAAGTAATTAGGTTACATTATTTTTAATATTAATTACAGCCGAACCATAATCATCTGGATGATTCTTTCTCCAGTTTTCTCTCAATTCTGCATACACAATTTTTGTACTGTCTTTGTTTTCTCCAAGTAAAACAACATTGTTTTTTTCAATAAAAATTTTTTCATTATAAACACCATTTTTAATAAAGATGATAACTTGATTTTGATTAGAAGAAGGAATTGCATTAACTGCATCTTGAATAGAAGTAAAATCCCCGCTTCCATCTTTTGAAACAACAAAATCCGGGGTAAAACGAATAGACTTGATTCTAAAAATAAAAAAATAGATTAAATAATAAAAAAAATTTAAGATTAATTTTATAAAAAACAATAGAGAACAAGAATCTTAAGAAAAACCCTTTTGCGACTTTATTACTCTTTCTAATAATCAGGCCTTGTTTTAAGTACAATATTTTTTGGTTCAAACTTTTTGGTTCTTAATTTTTTAATAATTAAATTAAATGCTTCCTTGCCCATTTCAACTGTAGGCTGATCAACAAAATTAAACACTGAAGGGACATACATGTTAAAAGGATTATTTCCAAAGCAAGTTACTTCAATATCTTCAGGGATTCTAATTCCAAATTCTTCAGCGCCGCTTATAAATACCTAAGGCAACCGGATAAGTTACCGCAAGAATAAATTCGGGATAATTTTCTTTGTTATAAATTTTTTAAAAACCATTATAACCATCTTCCTCACCAAAGCCGCCCTCAATTATCCAGCCTGGATTAACCGGCATATTATATTTACTTCATAGCATCCAGAAAACCTTCTATCTTTTCTTCCCGATATTTATATGATGAAAACCGCCAATATGTGCAATCTTTTTATAACCTTTTTTAATTGCATAAACAGTTGCAGAATAAGCGCCTCCTTTATCATCAACTGTAACACTGGAAACATTTTCAATACAGGAACCCTATCAATAAAAACTATAGGTACATTCTGGTTTCTTAACTCTTTCGAAGATTGCAATGTCTTTTGTTTCCTGGGTAATTGAAACAATCAATCCATCCACCCTCATTGAAAGCAAAGATAGAATATGTTTTTTTTCTCTTTCGCCTGTTCCTGCGAAACCGTAAAAACAGTTTCATAATTATTTTCAAAAGCAATATCATAAATAGATTCAATAATAGAAGCAAAAAATAAATGAGCAATTTTAGGAATTACCAAGCCGATGATATTTGATTTCCTAGAAGATAAATTCTTTGCCATGAAATTAGGCATATAGCCAAGCTTTTCAGCGAAGCTCTTTAACTTTTGCTGTTGTTGCCGGGGAAATATCCGGATGGTCTCTTAATGCTTTTGAAATAGTTACTTTGGAAACTTTAAGTTTTTTTGCAAGGTCTTCTAATTTTACAATCCCAGATTTCTTTCTCATTTTAATTAAAATATTTTAATAAAAATATGTATGAATAATAAAATAATAATTAATTATTAATAGATTTTCCAAATTGAATTTCAATTGCAGCCAATAAGAAAGGTCCGTAACCTTTAAAATCATTTGTTCTTTTCGGTTCACTAATATAATATTCAAAACTTCCATCGCGGTATGGATTTCCGCCCAAACCACCCACAGAGACAATATTATTCAGGTAATAATGATCATCTTTAATGGTAACAAGATTTTCCATAATTGATTTAAAAGATTCAGCACGCAATATCAAAAAATTTTTTATCAAGGTATCCTTTTTTTAGCTCCTTTGGCAAAAGCATAAATAAACATTGAAGATGCGATGCTTCAATATAATTTCCATTTTGCTTTCCCTTATCAATAACCTGGTACCATAAGTTTTGTTTTTTCATCTCTGTATTTCAATAAGCTTTCCGAAACGTTCTGAAGCATTTTTATGAGATCATTTCTGTTCTTATGATCTTCAGGAAAATTATCAAGAACATCAACGAGAGCCATCATATACCAGCCTATTGATCTGCCCCAAAAGCTAGGAGATTTTCCTGTAACAGGGTCAGCCCATTTTTGCTTTTTTACTTTCATCCCAGCCATGATAATACAATCCGGTTTTTTCATCTTTAAGATGTTCCTTAATTAATAAAAATTGTTTTGCAATATCATCAAAAGCTTCCTTTTGATTAAACATTTTTGAATAACTTGAATAAAATGGTTCTGCCATAAAAAGTCCATCAAGCCACATCTGGTTAGTGATAAATTTTTTTATGCCAGAATCCTCCGCTTACATTTCTCGGCTGTAATTCCAATTGCTTTCCTAAAGGTATCGGCTGCTTTTTTATATTTTTCATCTTTTGTTTCCCGATACATATCAATTACAACTCGTCCGGAGGATATATTATCCAAGTTAAAATCATTCATCTTATATGTTTTAATAGAACCATCTTCGTTTAACATAATAATCAATATTTTTCTTTATATAATTAAAATATTTATCCTCACGAGTATCTTTCCATAACTGGAAAATAGCTTCAAGAATCAACCCCTGTTCGTAATTCCATTTATAACTTTTAGGTTCGTTTTTGTATGCAACCGTATCCGGATGAAGATCAATAAAACTGTCGGCAATTTTAATTGGCAAATCATTATCAATCTTTTCCTGCCGGCAATCGTTTGAAGTAATTAAAACAACAGATAATGCCAAAACAAAAAAATAAATTTTACCCAGACTTGAAATCATTATTAAATGCATTAATCTTTTAACCATTTAACTAATTCCGGCAAAGAATTTCTTATTTCTTCAACCGCAAGATCACATACTTTAAAAGCACCATAAGCAGAGAGATGTGTATCATCAATTCTACCTTCAGGTAACGATTTATACTCATTTTTATCTATATGAAGAAAAAGTTTCTTAGAGGTTTCTTCACCGAATTCTTTCAGCATCTCTTCTGTTCTTTTATGAAGATCAATTAAAGGGACATTGAAATCTTTTGCTAACTCTCTAACAACCACAGGATAATCTCCATGTACGTCATAAAAATTTCCAAGTTTGTCAAATCTTCTTCTTACAATTGGGGTAGCAAGAACCGGAATACCATTTTTGGAACGTGTTTCATTTATAAATTTTATCAGGTTTTTTCGATAATCAGTTCTTGGTGCTGCATAACGTTTCGGGTCATCCTGTTTGGCATCATTATGTCCGAATTCCATTATCACATAATTGCCCGGTTTTATATTTTCCAAAACATTTGCCCATCTGCCTTCATCAATAAAACTTTTAGTGCTTCTCCCGTTTACAGCATAATTTTTAATTACAACTCCTTCTTTAAAATATAAAAGAAAAATCTGTCCCCATCCTTTCTCGGGATTTCCATTAGCATAAGGTTTATCAGCCATTGTAGAATTGCCGATCATAAAAATTGTAATTGAATCTTTACTATCCTGCGCCAGAGATACAAAGCTAAGAAGAAATAAAAAAATTACTGTTATATGTCTATTCAAAATTTCCTGTAAAGATTAATAAATCTAGTAGGACATTTCCCGGGATTATAATTACATAGAATGAATAAAACCCCGGGATTAAATTATTACTTGAGAAGCATCATTTTTTTAGTGAATACTTTATTACCTGCAGTTAAACGATAGAGGTATAAACCGCTTGGTAAATTTTCTCCTTTAAATGGAACAGAGAAAACACCTGCCGGTAACTGTTCATTAACCAGGTTTGCAACTTCTTCTCCAATTATGTTGAACACAGAAATATTTACAAATGATTCTGAAGGAAGTTCAAATTTAATTACTGTTTCAGGGTTAAAAGGATTCGGGAAATTCTGATGAAGTGCAAACTCAACCGGAGTATAATCCGATTCATTTTCAACAGGAAGAGTATGGTCGACATCGGCAATTGTCCAATGAGAAAAATCTGAAACTCCATTCAATTCTAAATAATTATCGGTTGTGTTTACAGTTCCTCCCATAATAGACCAGGAATTATCAGAACCGTCTGAAGATTTATAAATTTGGAAACCGGATTCAGTTAACCCATTAGATTCGGAGTCATCATAGTAAAGTCTTAAAGTTGCATTCAATCCAGAATTCTGACCTGGGTTAATAAAATATCTTCTTAAAATTCCCTGATTACCACTGCCTATGGCAGGTGAATGAAATCTCTCGACAGTTGTATTACCGAGATCTTGACTGGCAGTTATAACAGCACCAAGTCCGCCAACATTAAGTGCTGATGGTGTTCCTATATTAGTAGCGATAGAAATTTTACCTGATGAACCTTTAACAGTATTACCTGCAGATTCCGTTAGCATACCACTGCTTCCGAGAGTTACATTGTGTCCGTTCAAATCCAGATCTCCGTTAAGAATTTTAACAGAATTATTTACCATAAGATCTCTATCAAGTAAAATTCCATCGGGATTATTAACTGCAAATCCTCCTACAGGATTTGGAAGTGCATCTCCAAGAGATTGAGCCCCTGTTCCCTTATATTCATAATTAGCATCTGCACTGAATGTTCTTGTACCTGATACTTGAATATTTCCCGTATCTCCTGATAATGAAATGCCATCAGGGCTTCCGATTTTTAATGTCCCCCGGGATTCAAAATAAAATCACTCATTCCTGATATTTTAGAATTTCCCATTGCTTCCAGGCTGCCATTAATTACAAAACTTCCCATAGATACTGTAGAGCCCCAGCTTGAATCAGCCAGATCAAAAATTACCTGGGAGCCTGTAGTTAAATAGTATCAGAAAGAGGAAAAGCTAAAGAAAAATTTCTTCTGAAAGTAATGGTTTGTGTTCCATTTCCTACAAAGTTAATCGCAAATGAACAGCATGAGTAGTGCTGCTGATTCCGCCATTATTTGTTAAAGTTAAGTTCCCTCCAATATTAAAAATGCCAGTACCTGTTCCCGGCGTACTGCTTGTTCCTCCTTGAAGTCTTCCGCCATCTATAATAAGATCACCACCGATATTAAAAATTCCCAACCCAACTGCACTAGCGCTTGAGAAAGGACCTATTCTTGAATCAAGATATGGAGCTTCACTATCAAGGACGTAAACATTTCCACTTATATTAAATATACAATACATATTAATATCGCCCACGTCTACGCAGGATAAAATCCCTTTTAGGATATAAACATCTCCATAAATTGTGTGTGTTTGGCTACCCGTTGTGGGGTTTCTTGCACCTCGAAAGACAACATTATTTGCCGCATTATTAATAATTAAATTTCCATTTATTATTAAATCCGCAGCGGCAGTGCAACCAGCATCCCGTTGAACAATTAAGTTGCCGTATTCATGATTATCAGGTCCGCCAACTGTTCCACTGCCAGAATGCACAACATAACTTGCAGGATCCAGAATAATAGTAGTCCCGGGTAATTCCGGTGAAGAAGCTCTGTTATAGAAATATGCATCAGCTTCAACTTCAGTTGTACCTGTTACTGTCAGGGGATCCAGACTAGTTACAAATTTACCACCCGAAAGAACAGTTAAACTATTGCAAGATACTGTTACTTCTGTAAATACCGAATCTGATCATGAAGTACTTTTCCTCTGATGTAGCCGACGGAATTTGCGCCGGCTGTGGTGCGGTTTCGATCGTGGTACCCATTGGATTCAATCCTGATTCATACGTCGTACGTTGAATGATGCGGCTGAATTCGCGGCTGGACATAACCGATGCAAAGAGAGCTTACTCCCCCAAACAGGCCTAGTGCGTACATCACGGTTTGCCATACCAGGGATGCCGCTACGGCCAGCGTCGCAGGAACTGAAAAGGGGCTGAACAAAGCGGCCAGCATGGCTTCGCGTACTCCGAGCCCTCCCAGGCTGAAAGGTACCAGGGCAGCCAGCTTGGCCAGAGGCCAGGCGACAAACCATGCCGCGGGCGGTACTTGAATCCCGATGGCATTGCCGATAATCAGGTTTTGCAGAATAAAGAAACTCTGAATGCAAAGGGACATCGCCATGGCGGTCGCAGTCGCGGCCTTTCGGCTGAACATGGTTTCGATCGGTTTCCGCACCCGCGACAGCAGTCTGGCGATGCGTGGGGGAAATCGATCCGGGTCGACTATCCGCACGGTGAGGATTCCGCCAAGGACCAGTCCAAGCAATCCCGTGCTTGCAACCAGCAGAATTTTCAGATCGATACCGGTTTGGGCAGCCGGCACCAGTAGAATTCCGAAAGCCGCCAGGACAATGAGTGCGGCACAATCCGTCACGCGATCGGCGACTCCTCCTGTGATCGTTGCAGCCAGATTCCTGCCGCCCGGCGCTATGATGCCGGCGCGTACCACGTCGCCGCCAACGATGGAGGGGAGGTAAAGATTCGAGAACACTCCGGCTCCGTGCGCGCGCAAGGCGTCTACCATTCTGGTTTCCGACCCGGCAGCCCGCATCAGGATTCGCCACTTCGCCACGACAGCAACGTGAGCCAGGATATGGAGAAGAACCATCGCCAGCCAGAGTTCTATCCCCGTTTTCTCCATGGCCGTCAGCAGGCTTTCGGGCTTCAATCGGGAGAACAGGAAGACGAAGATACCAATTGTGAGAGCAGCACGCAGCCCGAAGACACCCCAGCGCGTTCCTGCTCTGTGGACCGTTCGGTCCGCCTCTACGATGGACACTTTGATTGTCTGATTTTGAGTATGAAAGACAGAAGGGCAGGAAAGGCCTCGACACAAGCTCGAAGGTCTTTTCCCACGGCTCTTCCCTCTCATGGACGCGTCGATTTCGACGCCGGAGTATCTGTATTCCAGTTCGGTGCAGATGGGCAACGCTGGAGAATCTGCACACGTTCATCCACCGAGATCTTTTTCCCAGGGAGCAGGTTTCTCAGCTTGTAGAAAGGCAGTACTTCCGTCCCGAGATTCCAGAGATGCCGCACGAAATACGGATTCCTGATCGTGAACGACAAGGTGTCCCAGATAAAACGGGGGCGAAGATACCATTCCCGGGTCGCTCTCCGCTGCCAGAGCTCCGCGTCAAATCCGTTTGCGAATTTCAGGGAACCGGCGTCCGTCCAACCCCAGCGAACCTGGAAGGCGGAGTTCTTTCTCGCATCGAACGACTGCAGGGCCCACCATCGCTCCCGCACCTCGCCGGCAGCCAGCGCGTCATCATACATGGGGGTCCCGGGATAAGCCGTTGACACGAAAAACATGCAGAGACTGGGCCGGATTCGCTTCGCGAATTGAATCGTCTTGCGCGCGGTTTCCTCGGTTTCGCCGGGATTCCCCATCAGGAACGTCGCATAGGTCCGAATCCCAAGCTTCCGGCAGCGCTCGAACGCGTCTACCACTTCTTCGAGGTCTACTTCCTTCTCGATGCGCTTGAGCGTTTCTTCGTCGCCGGACTCCACGCCAAAGTTGATGACGTAGCATCCCGCCTTGGCCATTAATTCCAGCAGCGGTCCCGGGACCAGATTCGCGCGGGTGTTGCAGCGCCACTTGATGTTGAGGTTTTCATCAAGCAATCGCTGGCAGAACTCAAACGCCCACTTCTTCTTCGCCGTGAACGTGCTGTCCTTGAACACGAAATTCGTGACGCCGTATTTTTCCTTGTAGAACCTGATGTCCTGGATGATTCGATCCATCGTCCAGAAGCGGAGTTTCGTTCCCATCGTGATCGGAGCGTCGCAGAACGTACACTTGAATGGACAACCCCGCGACAGCATCATCGAGAGAACGTAACGCCCTGCCATCGTGGGAATACTGTATTTGGTAATGTCGACCATGTCGTAGTCAACGGAAGGCAGTTCATCGAGAACGTTGATGAAGGCGCCGGAGGCGTTCTCAACGACCTTCCCCGTTTTGCGGTCGCGGTAGATGACGTTGGGTACCTTCTCGAGACATTCCTGAAGGTTCTCAATGCCCTTCGGTGTTCGAACGCCGTGGTCCCGAATCTCCTGACATACCTTAAGCAGCGGATGCTCACCCTCGCCATGCACCGCAAAGTCGAAACAATCCGCCATCTGAAAGGAGTCGCCTTTGGTCGAATCGATATGGGCGCCGCCCAGCACAATGGGAATGTCCGGACGCGCCTGCTTGAGCAGCGTGCTGAGCGCCAGCGCCGTGAGAAGTTGCGGCGTCATCAGGCTGAAGCCGACAAGGTCCGGCTTCGAATCCAGTATTCGCTGCAGGGTTTCCTGGATGGACATTCCGGAGATGTCCGCATCCAAAACTTCAACGTCGAAACCTTCGCGTTTCAGCAGCGAGCCAATATAGAGAACTCCAAGGGGCTGTAGTCCATACTTGGACTTATGGCCTGGAAGAAGAGCTGGATAGCACAATGTTATTTTCACAGGCGGTGTTTCTCCTTTGCCGTGGACAGAGCGCGCGTGGAAGTCCTTCCGACTGTACGGGCGCTATACGCTTTTGTCAACTTGGGGGCTGTCGCGTGAAAAGCGACTCCATCAGGACCAGCAACTATTGCGGACACTCCCCACAGAGCTCCCGCGCCACCGAGCGGAAATCGTCGATGACCGGCTTCATCTCAGGCCTGTCAATGAGGTTGTTCTTCTCAAGGGGATCGCTTTTCCGGTCGAAAAGCTTCGCTCCGAGTGTCTGGTGCTGGATAAAATGAAAAACCGGACTTACCAGCGACAACAACGAGCCGTGGTGAACAGGCAGCCGTTCCGGCTCCCACGAACGCTTGTCTAGTTCTGACAGGGGATAGGGCCAATTCCCGGGCGGTTCCGGGGAATCCCACAGACTCCGCAGGGAGGGCCCCTGAAACGTTTCCTTGTTTGCACCCAGCAGATCCATCAGTGTCGCAGGAATGGCGGAGTTCGTAACGGCCTGGCCGACTCGAATTCCCTGCGGGATGCGCCCGGGCTGCCAGAAGATCAAAGGCACGTGGATCAACTTGTTGTGCAGGTTGTGGCCGTGCGTGAACGATCCGTCTTCGTAAAACTCCTCTCCGTGATCGGATGTAATCACCAGCAGCGTTTCACGTCCTGAATCTCTCTGCCGTAGCGCGGTGACCAGCTTGTCCAGTTGTTCGTCAACGTAGGTAATCGCGCCGTCGTAGGCATCGATCTCGCTCTGCAGATCTTCGGGTGAGAGGTGATCTGGAACGTGGAGATCGGAGTTGATCAGCCCTCCGAGATTTTTCAGCGTCGAGAATCGATGACGATATGGCTCAAGGGGAAGGTACGGATCATGCACGTCGAAGTAATTGATCATGACGAACGAGGGATGATCCTTATTTTGATCGAGCCATTTCAGCACGGCTCCATTGGTGTCCGAAGCCCGCTTGCGGGCCGGGATATCTTCGTCCACGCGCCGGAGCAGAGTGAGCGTGAAAATTCGACCGTAGGCAGTGCGCAGCACCGTGTCTTTGAGCGAGTGAAAATAATCCTCGAAGTGGATGAAGCCGCGCCCGAAACCATGCTCCCGCGAAAACCAGAATGTGTTTGCCGAAAAAGCAGCGGTTGCGTATCCGAGAGTTTGCAGTACCCCGGGTAGTACAGGATACGAGCTTTTTGCGATCATTTTGGACGTGGTCCATGAGACGCCGTGCTGGAACGGGTAGAGTCCCGTAAGGATCGAGGCATGCGACTGCAGAGAATAACTGCACGTCGAGAAAGCATTTTCGAACAGAACTCCTTCGCTCGCCAGACGGTCAATCGTCGGACTTGTCGGCCTCTGGTATCCATAAGTCGTGAGATGGTCGGCTCGAAGCGTATCGACGACCACCACGACGATATTGGGGGCGTTGGCTGCCGCAGGCGGCAGCTTTGCGGTTTCCCATCTTTCGTCCAGCCAGAACCCGCCTTGAATCCCTACAAAAACCAGGGCGGTCAACGCTGTTACGAAAGGCAGGCTCCGGCGGAAGAAATGTGCGTTTCTTTCAGGCTGACGCATAAACCAGCGTGCAAAAACGCTCGCCAGTCCGATCGTCAGGACCAGAATGGAGAGCGAATTCATCCATTCCTTCAGCATCAGCGCCGTACATGGCGTAAGAGCGCCGAGTCCGACCAGGAAGACCGCTCCGAAACGCAGCCAGGGCCGCTTTTGGGCAAATGAAAGAATCACCCTCAGAACCAAAGCGAGAGTCCCTACTGCAAGCCCATTAAAGATCGCGGAGATCCAGAAAATCTGATACCAGACGTTCTCCAGAATATTGAGTCTCTGAAGAGCGATATGTATCGCGCCCTCGACGAGCCCGCTGGCCATCCCCAGGACCAGGCCGAGAGGGACCAGACTTTTTTCGATCTCAGGAGACAGCTCTCTGCTCATAGTCGATGGGCTCAACGTTGCAGCCCTGTTTCAAAGGCGCTCATACAATAGTCCATGCGCTCCCAGGACATCCACTCTGTCCGCGAGAACGAGGCCCGCCAGGGCGTTCGAGATGTTATCAGCCGGCTGCTCGTCTTCGAAGAGGACGATCCAGATCCTTGCATGCGATTTTCTTGAATACTTGTCGTACTTTTCTGAAACCAGCCGCGACGGATCCATGTAATAGAAAAAGGGGGTGACGTAATACTTGAGAGGCAGGACGAAAACCACGTCATTCTTACCCATGCGGGCGCTGATCTGTTTGCTCAGAGTTGCGTAGTCCCGGTTGGATTGTGGCATCCCGCGAAAATGCCAGGCCGATGCGGCGAACGACAGGACGAGCACAATGGCCAGCGGTGCCGCCAGCAGCCTGTGCCGGGCCGCCTCTCTTGTGCCGGCCGCAATGAGAACCAGGAGATAGGGAATAAACATGATCAGCGCCTGTCGGTCCACCATCGGCCTGGCAATGGCACCCACCGAGACCATCAGGAAGGGAAACAGCGCCAGTAATGCAATGGGTGATCTGAGGATGCCCACGAGCGGAGAGCGCATCTCCATTCGATCGATCCGGGCTCGAACCTTGGGCCCGAGCCAGGTCGCAATTGGAAACGCGGCAAACGCAATCGCCGGAAAAACGACGATGGCGGCTACCAACGGCATGTACTTCGTTTTTGCAATAAGAGTTGTCGCCACCGGAACGATGGAGGCCATCACCATCGTCATCCCCGCTGCTGCAGCGAAAAGCGGTTGCCACCCGGGCGACGGCGCGGAGTCGGGTTTGTACGCTCGAACCGGAACGACGCGAAAACTGCGCCACAAGAGTCCGACCGAAAGAACAAAGGTGGCAAGCACAACGGGCAGAGGCCAGGTGTGCGGGTGAAGTTCCGACAGCCCTTCGTTATAGAAAATGCCGAACGAAAAATATTCGCGAACAATGGCCGCGGACGCCCTGGTTCCCGACGCGGCCAGTCCTGCCGTCGCGGCCACCTGCGATAAGGTATAGGCGCCCAATATCATCGCCAGAACCTGAAGGTAGAGAAGCCTGTGCGTCTCGCCGTCTTTCTTGTAGTGAAGCAGGGCAAACAGAAAATGTGTGCCAATCAACGGCCAAAAGAACCATTCGATATTAAAGCCAACCAGAGCGACCAGAACGTAAAGCGCCTCCAGGAGCCCCCGGTGACGCTTCGAACGCAGGATTTCGAGCAGCAGCCACGTGGACACCAGACCCAGGAAGCATTCCGGCACGAACATGCGCGCCCACATGCTGGTATGAATGTGAAATCCGTGGAGCGCGAGGAACCCCGCCGCGATCAATCCAACCTTCCAGTCGTAGGCGAGCTTGCCAACCCGATACAGGACCGGTATGGACAGCGTTCCCAGCAGCGCCGCAGGCAGTCGAAGCGCGGCCACTCCGGTTCCGAACAGCTTTGTCCAGGCAAACATCGCCAGAAAGTACCCGACGGGATGGGGTTCCTTGAAGAATCCCCACGTCAGCGCCGAAAACCAATCATGGCGAGGCGGAGGCACGGAAATTCCCGGGGGCAGTGGAATGCCGGGAATGTAGACCTCCATGTGGTTGAGGCTGTTCTCCCCGAGCGCTACCAGCCTCAGGGCGCCGCCCGCGACTATCAGCAGGATCAGCGGAACAAGCCAATGCCATGCCGCTCCAGGTTGTTCCGGCAGGATTTCAGATGTCGACTGAAGCATCAGCGGTTTTTTTCCGCTGCCCGATAGCAAGAGCCAACCAACCGCAACCAGCACAACCCCAATTCCAGCAGCCAGTATCGCCGGAGCTGCGGGACGGAGGGGGCTTGCCAGAGAAAATATCAGTTGTTCCATGCGTTTGATGGCTTCAAGAACCAGTGGTGACAAAGCGCGTTGTCCGCAGAAAATCGGCTGCGAGATCGGAAGTTCAGGCTTTCTGACGGGCTTTTCTGGCGTGGACGGTCACGATGACTTCAAAGTCGGGATCATTGTAATCCAGATCTTCGGTTGCGACTTCCTCCGAGACGATACCGTGAAGACAACAGCAGCAGGTCAGGACGTTGCCGTAGGAGCCCACCCGCACATCGGCGCCCGGAAAGGTGTCGGCAAAGAGTCTTTCCGCCGATTGCGTCGTGATGCGCCAGTACTCGCCCCAGCCATCGCGTCCCAATCGCCGCCCGATCTTGCTGGTGCCGTGTGACGTCAACAGCAACACGCCGCCGGGTTTCAGGATGCGGTGGATGTGCTTCAGTGCGGCCTGCATGTCGTAGATCATTTGCAGCGACTGCGTGAAAATGATGCAATCGAACGAGTCCGATGGAATGTGATCCGCGCAGGTCAGGTCCCCGACGACCGTCGCCAGGGGATTCCCTTCCTGATAGTGCATCACATCGACCTTCGTCACGCGTCCATCGCCGAACTTGTTGATGTAATAAGGGTCGCCCATTTCCAGGCAGCGGCCCCGTACATCCGTCCGATGAGCATCAAGGAACTTCTCAATGTAATACCGCTCGATGGGAAATCCCCGGTCGATTCCAAAGATCGGGCTGATTGGTGTGGTTCGATGCAGGTCGCCGAAATCGATCTTGCCAACCCGGACCCAATGCAGGTTGTACCGGCGCTGCTGCCGCACCACCCAGTCACGTGTTCCTGCCGGCAGGTACGTCTTGGCGGTCTGTATTAGCTTGTCGCGAAGTGGCATCTGTTCAGATCAGCTTCCTTTGACGCAGAGATAACCCGCGAAATTGAACCACTGGAAGCAGGTCTCGACGGTGTTGTAGCCATTCCGGCGGAAAAGCTCAAAGTTCTCATCGGTGCGATACGGTATCAGAACGTTCTCGAGAGCTTCACGCTTTCGGAGGATTTCTTCAGGCGAATAGCCGTTATGAGATTTGTATTCGTAGTAGAAGTCGATGAAGTATCGATTCATGTCCGAACTGTTCGTCAGAATCTTCTCCATACAGACCAGCGCGCCCCCGGTCACCGTTCCCTGGTTGATCCACTTGATCAACCTGTCGCGCCAAAGCGGCCTTACGAATTGAAGGGTCCAGCAGATGGTGACAACACTGGCGTTTTGCAATTCTATCTTGTCGAGACTGTCGTTGAAGTCCCCTTGTCGCAGTTCTATCTGTTCCGCAAGGCCTGCCTGCGCGATGTTATTCTGCGCCTTCTCAAGCATCGGCTTGGAGTAGTCGTAGCCGATCAGCCTTGCCTGTGGCCCAAGGGCCCGCGCCATATTGATCAACGTCACCCCTGTCGAGCAACCCAGATCGTAAACACAGGTTCCCGGGACATAGAACTTTCGCGCAATCTGCTGCATCAGCGATTGTTGCTCGCGGTAATAGGGCACGCTCCTTGCGAGCATGTCGTCAAAAACGTCGGCGACTTCCTTGTTGAACTCGAAGTCACTGGCGCGTGCCGCAGATCCCGCGAATACCTGGTCTTTGCTCATAACGCCTCCTCAGGTTGAATCTTGTGTCCGATAGTCGTTTGCTTCCCTTTTCGACAGCGATTATTCCGGCCGGATTCGGACATGCTGCTCCAGCTTCTCGCTGCTCTGGTCGAGGGGTTGACCTTGAAGGCAAACGTGCGCCCACACATCCAGGTGGAGCAGCCTCATTCTCAGGTCCTGGTTAGCCTGGCCAACGAGGTCCTGTGTCTCCGCGCCCGACAGTTCGAGCAGATCCCGAACGAAAGAATGCTCAAAGTAGGATTCCGGCACGTCCATCCGTTGGAAGACGGTTGTCCAGAAGCCGATCTTGATCCGCTGGCTCAGGCTACGCGGCATCCACCGATTGGCCACTTCGCGAACCGCCCACTTGTCGCGGACGAACGGATGGGCCTTTTCGAAAACTCTTGGTGAAAACCGGAGCTTGTACCGGGAAGGCGTGTTGATGGCTGTGCGGGCGACGGTGTGGTCGAGAAAAGGGAATCGCGCCTCAATGCTCGCCTCCATGCCCAGGCAATCGTTGCGATGCAGCAACGTGCGAAGGTGGTAGTTCAGGTAGTCGAGACTCATCATTTGCTTCGCATCAAGTCGCATGGGCAACAGGCGTTGTGCCGCCTCTCGAGTACGTTTCTCATCCCCGGAAACTTCACCACGATTCAGCAGCCTTTGCACGACCTGGGTTGACCCGTGACCGTTTTCCGGCCAGATAATCTTTCCCACCGCTGGAATCCGATGCACCAGCTTTCGCAGGCTGTCGCCCTGGGCGTAATAGGCATTGACGATCCGCTGACGGCCAAACCACGGGTAACCGAGAAACAGTTCGTCGGAACCCTCCCCGCTGAGCATGCCTTTGACCTTGTGTTCGCGGACGAGCCTGGCCACCATCATGAAGGGGACGCAGTTGGGATGATAGGTGTAAGGATGTTCGTACTGGCGCATCGCGTCAGGTAGCCTGGACAGGAAATCCTGTTCGGTGACTTCAACAACATTCAGATCGAGCTTCAGGTGTTTACTCAGTTCCAGGGCGGCGCTGTATTCGCTCCACGTGCCAAGAACGTTGGCGTGAAAAATCGCCAGGTTGTTATGCATCTTCGCCGCCATTGCCACCAGCAGCGACGAATCGACTCCGCCGCTACAAAAGGCACCGACACGGCTGTCGGCAAACATCTGGCTTTGCACACTTTCGTACAGCACTTTTTCCAGCCGATCCACTGTCTGTCGTGGGCTCAGGGCGTCGGAGGAGGTGATCTCGTCTCGATCCCAGAAGTCCGAGAGACTGAAGAAAGTGTCCCGTACCCTTTCCCCGCCACGCCGCAGGGAGATGAATTCTCCGGGCGCCAGCACTTTGATTTTCTGGTAGAAGGTGAATCCCTTTGTCGGTCCGCCGAAACCCATCAGGTATGAAGAAATCGAAAAAGGTTCCGGCTGCAGGTGGAACCACGGCTGAAAAGCTTTTACCTCTGAAGCGATCGCAAAGAAATCGCCACCCTCGCAATAGTAGAGCGGCTTCATGCCGAAGCGATCGCGAGCAACAAGCAAGGTCTCTTCTTTAGTGTCGTAAAACGCCAGGGCAAACATGCCGTCGAAGCGCGCAAGCGCCTCTTTCGGGCTGTTGTGAATCAAGCTCTGAAGGACGACTTCGGTGTCGCTCGTTGTATGGAACCTGACGCCGGCTTTTTCCAGGTCCGCCCTCAGTTGCCGGAAATTGTAGACTTCTCCGTTGTAGACAAGCACGTACCGTCGCGTTTCATCCCAAAACGGCTGATTGCTCCGCGGATCCGGGTCCACCAGAGTGAGGCGGGTGTGCGCAAGCCCGACTCCTGTGGACGCATAGACAGCTTCCGCGTCGGGGCCCCGATGTCGCAATAACTTTGCCGATTGGCAGAGCGCCTTCTCCGCCGGCCTGGTATCCGACTCGTAGACGATTCCGAAAATGCCGCACACGTTAGCGTGTCACCAGATTTCTAACGCCGCGTATCAGCCGGCGTGCCGTGAAAAACAGCTCTGCCCGCCCTTCCAGATACTTGCGCCAGCGCTCGAGGTCTCGAAAATAATGCATTTCAATCCGTGGGAGGTCGTACAGGTCGCTATTCTGACTCGCACGATCCAGCCGGGTTCCCACAGAGATGCTGAATGTTTTTTGGATCTCCTGACGCTCTCTCCGGCCGGCCCGGCCATAAGGGGGCGCAAAGGCGACAGGCCTGCAGCCGGCTTTTTGCTCGATCTCATCCCGGCACTGACGAACTTCAAGGTCGAGTTCGCTTGCGGATAGTTTCGTCAAGTCCCTGTGGTTGACGCTGTGTCCCCCAAACTCGATGCTTTCGCCGGCGAGCTCGGCCACCTGCGACCAGTTCATCAGGGGCCTTCTCAAGGAGGCGTTCCCGTCCCAATCTTCAACCCCTCCGATCTTTCCGGAGGGAAGGAACACGGTTGCCGTGTATGCCTGAGCCTTCAGGATCTGGAATGCGGAGTCCGCGAAATCTGCAAAGCCGTCGTCGAACGTGATGACAACCGACCTGGCCGGGACACGCGTCTGTCCGGCCCGCCAGTCCTGGAGCGCGGCCAGCGAAATGGTCCGATACCCGCAGGCTGCCAGCGTTTCAATCTGTCCCCGGAACGTGTCGGGCGGAATGCTGGTCGGACCCGGGTTGCGGGAAATGGAGTGGTACATCAGGACATTCAGGGGCACGGGTATTGCCGGTTCAGTCTTCTACGACGTGGGTCTCAAACTCGTGTCGGTATTGCGCCCAGCGCTGCCAGTCGAAGTCGCCGCTGCGGCGGAAACAATCGACAGCCGCAAAAGCCATCGTCATCGCGTGGTGCGTGTTGTCGTGTGCAAACAGGCCCTGCCGGCCAAATGTGAGCAGGCCGCTTATGCCCGACAGCCAGGTATCCATTGCCTTGAAGTGGCTTTCGTAGTTCCGATCATAGACCGGATACGCAAACCTGAGGCGGCGCGTCATGACCTGCTTTACCGGAGCCGTCACCGGCAGGCCGACGCCGGCCAACCAATGGCACATCTTCTGACCGAGCTCCGTATCTGTCATTTGCCACTCGGCCCGGTCCGGATCCGACGGCAATTCCGCACAGAGTATCGTTCGGTTGCCGGGTTCGTGTGAAGCGCTGTAGTTCTTCGGCTCGGACATCCGGGAAATCGGGATCGACAACTCCGGGAAATAATGCGCGTCGTATTCGCTGAATTGATTCTGCTCCAGGACAAGGTAGATCAGGATCATTCCGCGAAATCGAATCCTGTTTGCGGCCTCGATGACAGGAGCGGGAGCTGCAGGCCGGATCATCTTTACGAGCAAACTGATCGGCAACGTCGACCAAACCGCATCCGTGCTGCATTTGTATTCGTGGCCGCTCTTCTCGTAGCTTACGCCCGTAACATGACCGTCTTCGCAGGTGACGCCGGTCACCTCAGCCCCCAAAACAAATTTGGCGCCGTTGGCAACCGCAGAGTCGTGGAGACCCTGGGAGATTTGCCCAAATCCATTTCGCGGATAATAGAACCCCCCGGCGGTTGGAGATTTCAAGCCCGGAGTCTGCCGCGCTACTTTTTGAAGGATCCTGGAGACCGAGTTTCCAGATACACGACGCTCCGCCAATTTGACCGCCAGCTCCGTGGGAGGGATACCCCAGAGCTTCTCGACGTAAGGGTAATAGAAGGAATCGCAGATCGTCGGGCCGAGTCCGCGCCTGAGGACGGTCGCAAAGGTCTCTTCGGCAACGCGACGGCGAGGAAGCATCTTCAGCACTATGTCCACTGCGAGGGACGTGGCGAATCGCCGCGGTAGCCTGGATACCAGGTCCAGAGGCTTGAGCGGGAAATGAATCCAGCGATTCTGCAGTCGAATTCGGCCATGCCGGGGCCGCCATAGCAGGTTCTCCCCCAGCACCGCCTTCACTTCGTCCAGAACGCGCGGCTCGGCGACAGGATGCAGCCGGTGGCTGCCGTGATCGCACCAGATGCCTTCAAGCATAAAACTGCCGGCATTGCCGCCAACCATGCCCGAACGCTCTAACACCGTAACGTCACCGTTCCCGGAGCGCGCCAGGCCAAGCGCCGCAGTGACGCCGGCCGGCCCGGCCCCTAGAATGGCAATCCGGGGCCTGCGAGGTGCCTCAGAGTCAGGAGCCGATTCGATTCCAGCTCGCGGAATTTCTTTAGTGGGAGTTGACATGTCAGCCGTTGCGGGGCGGGGAAGTTCGGGTCAGATCGCCAGTCGAGTCGTCCTAGGCTGTTACTTGGAACTCTTGGATGAGACCTCTGGCTTTTCGGTAGAGGGTTTGAATATTCGCCGAACCATTGAAGACAGACGTCGCCAGAACATCAATATGCCTCCCGCGATAGCACCAAGCACGGAGAGCAAGGGCATGACGGCATCGGGACCGACGTACAGCATCATTACAAGTGAATGATAGAACTGTGGCAAATGTATGATGATATGAGAGTTATTCAAAGCGGAACTCCTTGATTCAGGATTTTGGCTCCACGCCGGGTTACCAGTGAAGGGTTAAGCTGGGATTCGCCGACGGGAACTGGCCGTTCGGAGCGTGCAGCTCGAAGTTCGGCGGGCTACCGCCCTCAAGCCCCCTACTTAGGTTGCCCTACAGCAACTTCTATCTTCCATACTGATCAATTTCTGTCAACTTCGTTCTCCCACGGGGAGTCCTTGAGCCGGGGAACTTCCCCCCCTTTGAGTGCGCGGCGGGCTTCTTCGAGTACGGGGCGATATTCCGCCGCGCCCGCAAGATCGCGCTCCTCTGCAATGTCTGTGAGGTTGTACAACTCCTCGCGCCCGTCGCCGTTGCGGATATAGTGCATTCCGCTGACGACGACAGATTTCATGTCTCCTTTGCTGGCAGGCATCCAGGCCAGCGTGTTGATCGTCTTGCTGACTTCGGCAAGGAGCGGTTCTTCCTTCTCCGGTCGTGCCGGGGAACGCCAATGGTCTGCCAGGGACTGCCCCGGGATCGTGGGGTCTCCCCTGGATGCTTTCGCCAGGTCAAGGATCGTCGCGGAAAGATTGATAAGCGAGACAGGCTCGGAAATGCGAACGCCGGCCGGCACCTGTTCCGGGAAAGATACCACCAGAGGCACCTGGAGCAGAGGTCTGTACAGGCTGTTGCCATGGTCATACAGGCCGTGTTCACCAAACTGTTCGCCATGATCCGACGTCACCACGACGAGCGTGTTTTGCAACAGTCCCTGGGTCTTCAATGTTGCCAGCAGACCGCCCACTTGATCGTCAAGGTAGGCAAGCGTTCCATCGTATGCGTCATACGCTTGTTGGACTTCTTCGGGTGACCAGGTCTCCGGTTCCTTGTTGAGGTAGGCCTTCCCGCCCTGCGGGCGGAACCTGGTGTCGAAAGGTGGAGGCGGCAGATAGGGTTCGTGAGCATCGAAGTAGTTGAGGAACGCGAAGAAAGGCCTGTCGGGTCGTGATGCGAGCCAGTGCGTGAACTCCGCATTTACATCTGACGCCGGTTTTCGGACCATTGAATTGAAGTCTCCGAGAATGCTGTGCAGGGGGCGGGCCAGCGCTCGTGTCAGCCAGGATTCCCGGATCAGCAGTTTCGC
Source organism: uncultured Acidobacteriota bacterium (assembly GCA_963836435.1). Classification (GTDB taxonomy): domain Bacteria; phylum Acidobacteriota; class Terriglobia; order 20CM-2-55-15; family 20CM-2-55-15; genus DASTBJ01. The sequence goes on from CAWIJI010000010.1 coordinate 25,948, forward strand.
TGACAATGGGAAGTCTTTGTAGCGCACAAACCCACGGTTTAGACCCGACTCCGCCGTGGCATAGATCAGGTTCGCAGCGAACCCCACGGTGACGTACCCTCGGCTGCTGAGCGCTTCGGCAAGCGTGGGCTCAGCATCGTCCAGCGGCGTCAGCCAATCGGCGGTAAGGTCATGCGGGTACCGCCCGGTGAAGAACGAGGCGTGCGAAGGCAGGGTCCACGGAGCGGTGGAAAATGCTCGTTCAAACACAACCCCGGTGCGCGCGAACTCCTCCAGGCGTGGTGTCGTTGCCCGCTGGTAACCATACAAGCCCAGATTCTGCGCCCGCACCGTGTCCAAAACGATGAGGATGACGTTTGGCGCGCCGGCCGTCGCGGCCGGCAATGCCGCCTCAGCCCGGCGTGCCCCCAACTCCTTCTTCAGGCGGACTCCCAAACCGAGCGCAATGCACAGCACTAGAAGGATTGGCAGCGTGCGGCGCACCAGCCAGTCCATTGAATCGAGTCGTTCGCGGATCATGCGGGCGCCCTGCACGGCCAGCCCAGCGGCCAACAGTATCACCGCGTAGGGGTGCAGCCGAGGAACACGGAGCAAAGGACCAATCAGAGAAAGAAAGAGAAAAATGCAGGATGCGATAGCAAACACCGATGCCGGTTTCCGTCCCCGCGTCAGCACCTGCAACGCCAGAGCTGCAATGGTAAGGACGATGGCGTTGGCCAACGGGGCCAGCCAAATGACGTCGGGAGTCGCCCAGATGAGCCGGTTCGTTGCGATACGCGCCACCTCGATGGCGGCACCTTGCCCCAGCCCCGCAACCAGGGCAAACCATAACGCCCAGCGCAAGAGAGAAGGACGCGTCATGGCGTCGGCGATCCAGGGTTATCGTTCAGCCGATACAACTCCAGGGGGCCGAATTCCCGGTCGAGCTGATAGTCCTGTCTCAACAGCCCTGCGAGTTCCGGAAATTCCGAGGACGTGCTCGCTTCATCCTGACTTGTTCCAAGCAACAAGTAACGAGGACGGGATCGATGAAGGTCGTCCATGAACTCCGCCCGGTAGCGGTCCCGGAACGACCTGTTCGGCACATTGAGCGGGAACGAATAAATAAAACGAGTCGGCGCCGCCCTTTCACTGAGGTACTGCACGATGGCATCAACGCCGAACACCGCAACTTTGTCGTGGAGCTGAGTGTGTTTGTTGATGTAGGACGCGGCGCTCACCGCAGCAAACGGACGATAATCGAATCGCTCAAATCCCTTGAGATAGCTGTCATGTGAATCGAGACCGGCCGCATATCTTGCGAAACGGTAGGTATCCCAGGCTGGGCGGGCGGTGACTCCGGACAGAAAGAGTCCGATTGCAATTGCAGCTAACGGGAGTGCCGGCGCTCGGTCCGAAATCCTTGCAAGGGCGAGGCCGGCAATGGCGAGAAGAGGCGGAAAGGCAATGAGCCACTGGTAGACGTAGAACTTTCCCTGCAGCGCGATGCAGGTCAGAGCGGTAGCGAGCCATACGAGAAGGCCCAGCCCCGCCGATCGCCGCTCCCGCCACGCCAGAGCGACCCCCGTCACAATCAGAATCAATAAGACGCCAAATGGTCCCGCCGGAGTCCGTGGCGCTCCATTCCACATATAGCCAATCAGATTTTCCGCGATTCCGCGAATCCCGGGCGAATCGATACCCGAGTAGGCTTCGAGATTGAATCGGATATGCACCGCCACCAGGTCGCTGAGCGCCCCGTTCCAGCCAAACCAGGCGATCGTCGCCAGTACCGGTAGTGCGGCACCCGATACTGCCAGGATAACCGGCAGAACAAAGGTGCCGATCCCGCCGGCAGTTCCCATCACGATCGGAACAACCAGGGTCAGGATGTAAAACGGTTTGATCAGCGCACTCGCGCCGATGAAGACACCCGAACCAAGCCAGGCGAGCTTCGAGAACGGCCGCCTCATCGACAGGTACACTGCAATCATGACGAAAGCCGTCGCCCACCCGTCAGGTTGGCTGACATGAAACCAACTGCGCGACGCGGCAGCCAGGACCAGGCTCAACGCCAGCCAGCGACTGATCACCGCGGACCCAATGATGCGTCTCAGCACGGAATAAAAGCACGCTGCCGAGGTGATAAGGAGTCCCAGATCAAGGATCCGAATACCCCACATCACGCGTCCGAAGATCGCCTGAACCGCCGCGAATAAATAGAACGTGAGCGGGCCCTTGAGATCGAACGCGTCCCGATAGGGCAGCCCCCCCCGGACGATCACATCCCCGACACTGGCCATCATGCCCTGGTCGTACCCCATGGGATACGAGATCGACGCGGCGGCCCAAAAGGCCGTCCCGATCATCGCCAGGAAGAAAAGTACTCGTTCAGCTTTGTTCCAGTTCATCGTTCCGGTAAAGGACACCCACCGAGTCCCCGTACCCGCAGCACCGCAGGCGTGCGAGGAAAATCGTCGTTAGCCGTTTCGCACGCCGTCGGCGTGGAGGGACGGTAGCCCCGGGTTGCGCTCGCTTGGCCGGGGCTACCTCCGGCACCCCTCCGGGGCCCCTCCGGGGTGCAGAGCACGCCGGAGGCGTGCTGAGAGTTTAGCCCCGGGTTAAGCGAGCGCAGCGAGCGCAACCCGGGGTTACCGTAACGGGAATGTTGCACCCCGGCAGGGGTGCAGGGATTCCTCGCACCCCTGCCGGGGTGCAAGCCGCTCGTGAGATGAACCCCGGGTGTCGCTGCGCTCCACCCGGGGCTACCTTCCAGTCACGCCTCCGGCGTGCAAAGTGTCTAAACTCCAGGGCACCCCTCCGGGGTGGACGCTAAACTTTCTCTATCGGCACCATCCGGGGCCATCCGGGGACCGGACTGCAAAACGTTCTTCGCCCTCCCCACTTCTTGCTTCAATCGTGGTTGTGAGCGACGATGCCGGCCAGCCCGGAACGCCGCAGGGCGTCACGCAACTGTTCCGCCGCGATCCGATGTCCGATAGGATTCCAGTGCCAGTTATCCGTGATGTAAACGTTCTTGACGCCGGCGCCGTGAATCGCATCGGTCAGGTCGACGTACGGGACGTTGTTCTTCGTTGTCCAGTCGTGAAGAACGCCACGTCGTTGCTTGTCCTCTTTCTTGTCCGCGGTTCCGGGAAGGAATGCCACCATCGGCTCAGCACCAATCGCCGAGGAATCCTTCAGGAAGCGATCCAGCAGAGCTAGGTTGAGATCGAAGCGATTTCGGTTCAGGCGCCACGCTGTCTGGTATAGCAGTTGGACGACCCGCAAACGTTCCCAAAACCTGGGGTAGGGAAAAGGTGTTGTGACGAGTTCGTTGCCTCGAAGCTCGAACTTTGAGTACCCATAGCCGGCGCCTGCGTAGTAGGGAAGGACGCGGCGGAAGTCGTCGGTATACACCGCAAGGACCAGGATGTCCGGCTTCGCCTTTCGACCGAAGGTTTCGATCGCCCGCACCATCAAGTCGAGGCCCCAACCCGTCATTCCCAGATTGTCCACTCGCCATTGGGGTTCGAGACTCTCGAGTTGCTCGGTAATTCGATCTTCCTGGCGCACACCCTGTCCAAAGACGAAAGAGTCTCCGACGACGAGGATTCTCAACCGGGGATCCGGCTCACCGAACTCCCGGCTGCCTCGAAAGCCGTCGGAGTTTGACACCAACGGTATCAATTCATCGCTTGTCTGAGGGTAGCGGAAAGTCGTTGTGAGAGATGGCCATAGCTTGTATCCGACCGCGTCATCGGCCTGGTACAACTCGGCCTGCGGCGGTCGAATCGGGTTGTCTGGCGGCGCATAGAACCCCAGGAGTCTCAGTGCGACCTCGACAACACCGAGAGCCACCGAAACGGAGACCAGCAGGACGCCGGAAAGAATGAGTCGGGAGCGCACTTCTAGAACAGGGTGTAAATGAATGGCGCTACGGCTGAGCCCTGTGCGAAGACCAATAAGACTCCAAACAGGACGAGAATGACAATGATTGGAAGCAACCAGAACTTCTTCCGCTCCCGAAGGAACCTCCAGAGTTCGCCCAGTAACTCAGACATTGTATTTTCCTCTTCCTAAAATTGATGTGTCATGTGAGAGGGCGGCCGCCCCTCACGTTTTACCCGGTAGGTGGTACGCTCCGGGTCGAATTTGCGGTTCATTGGATCAGAGCTGAGCCGACGAATGAAGCCGACGGGAGTGAAAATGGCATAAAAGGCGATCGTCATGATGATTCGGGAGTTGATCCATCCCAGGACATGGCCGATCCGCATCCAGACGTAATGAGGCCACTTCAGAACCCGGGGCATCAGGATCGCAGGAAGAACGAGCAGCGCTCCAAGGACCAGGGCCCAGGTACGCACATCCTGATGGCGAAAAATGCGTGGCAATAGACTCAGAACGGCGAAAATTCCGCCAACGATCAGCCCAAACGAACGCAGTTGCTTTCGATCCGTGGTGGGTTTCATTTTCAGCCTCTAATCCAAAGCAAACTCGGTTTTCCAATCCTGGTCTTCGGCAAGTGGCTTCTGTCCATTCTTGGTGATGACGTAGTTTTCCAAAACGAGCACATCCATCTCGGTGCGCATGAAGCATCGGTATGCGTCTTCAGGAGTGCATACGATGGGCTCACCTCGAACGTTGAAGGATGTATTCACCAGCACACCATACCCCGTCTTCTGTTCGAACGCCTTGAGCAGGCGATAGAAACCGGGATTCGTTGCCTGGTGAACGGTTTGGATGCGGGCCGAATAATCAAGGTGCGTTACTGCGGGAATATCCGATCTTGGCACGTTGAGGAGGTCGATGCCCCACAGGGACTTCTCCGCCTCGGACCTCGCGGTCCGGCGCTCCTCGCGGACCGGTGCAACCAGCAACATGTACGGACTATCTGTATCCATCTCGAAGTAGTCGGACACCCGCTCTCGCAGCACAGCCGGCGCGAAAGGACGAAACGATTCGCGGTATTTGATCTTTAAATTCAGGATCGACTGCATCCGCGTATTGCGCGCGTCTCCGATGATGCTTCGGGCGCCAAGAGCTCTTGGGCCGAACTCCATTCGCCCCTGGAACCATCCGATCACCTTGCCTTCCGACAGTTCGTCTGCAACCCGGCTATAGACCGTATCGGAATCGCAGCGGGTATAGGCGATGTCGCGTTTGTCCAGGAATTCTTCGATCTCCCCGGCGGAGAAGGACGGACCAAGGTAAGAGCCCTGCATGGCATCCGAAGATAGGGCTGTTCGCGGGTTCCCTTTGAATTCGTGCCAGGCGGCCAACGCTGCACCCAGACTTCCCCCCGCGTCACCCGCGGCCGGCTGGATCCAGATGCCCTTGAAGGGGCCCTCGCGCAAGATGCGGCCGTTGGCAACGCAATTTAGCGCGACGCCTCCGGCCATGCACAGATACTCCGCGCCGGTTTCGGCGTGCATGCTCCGGGCGAGCCTGAGCATCACCTCTTCGGTCACGTCCTGGACTGAACGAGCCAGATCCATGTGCTCTTGCTTGAGTTCCACCTCCGGTTGTCGAACCGGACTGTTGAATAGAGCGCTGAACCGGTCATTGGTCATGGTCAGCCCCGCGCAGTAGTCGAAGTAGTCCATATTCAATCGAAACGTGCCATCGGGCTTGAGGTCGATGAGTTCCTTGTAGATCTTGTCGACGTAGACGGGTCGGCCATATGGAGCCAGGCCCATAACCTTGTATTCGCCGGAGTTCACCCGGAAACCGGTGTGGTAGGTAAAGGCGGAATAAAGCAGGCCCACCGAATGCGGGAAGGGAATTTCCCACAGTGGCCTCAGGGTGTTCCCTTCGCCCAGCCAGGCAGATGTCGTGGCCCACTCCCCGACGCCGTCAATGCAGAGCACCGCGGCCTTGTCGTAGGGAGAAGGGAAGAATGCTGAAGCGGCATGCGCCTGATGGTGTTCAGTAAACAATACTTCCGGAATCCGCGCCTTCTTTCCTGCGATTTCGCGCAGGTCCTTCTCAAGCAGGCTTTTCAGCAGCAGTTTTTCCTTCAACCATACCGGCATCGCCATGAGGAATGAACGCAAGCCGGTCGGTGCATAGGACAGGTACGTCTCAAGGAGGCGCTCGAACTTCAACAGAGGCTTGTCATAAAAGACGATGTAGGTCAGATCGGATAATTCGATGCCGGCAGCGGATAAACAATACTGGATAGCGTTTTTCGGAAACCGCGGGTCGTGTTTCTTTCTCGTGAAACGTTCTTCCTGTGCAGCTGCGACAATACTCCCGTCTCGAATGAGGCACGCCGCGCTGTCATGATAAAACGCTGAGATTCCTAAGACATACATAAACACACTCCGTTAACGAGTCGATCCTGCGCGCTCCTCGCAGGCGGGAACTACAACGCTATCTCCGCAGATTAAGGCGCGAAATCATATCTGCCAGAAGTCCGAACGTCCAGATCATGATGGCCCCCAGGATGCCGAGCAGGGCGCCTTCAGAAAGGTTCCTGACGAAGATAATGTCATAGGCGAGTTTGGCTGCGCCCAGTACGAACAGAGCTGCCCCGACCGGCAGGAATACCCTTAACGGGTTAAACAGGACGATCGCTCTCAGGACCAGCAGGAGGAAGTTGAAGAAATCGGTAGCCTTCATTGACGACTTGCCGATTCGCCGGCGATAGTCGATCGGGATGTACTTCACGGTGAGATCGGAGCAGATCATACAGAGAGTAATCGTTGTCGTGAATGAGAAACCGTTCGGCAACAGGAAAATGAATTTTTCCAATGATGTCCGGCGAATGACACGTAATCCGGAATTCAGATCCGGAATCTTGCGCTGGGCCAGAAAGTTGGCAAACTTGTTCAGGATGAACTTTGCCGGCCGGCGTACCCACGGCACATTGGTCATGCTGGAGTTCCGCGCGGCCACAACCATGTCGGCGGACCTGGCGATCTCGAGCATTTTGGGGATGTTGTGTGCGGGATAGGTCCCGTCCGCGTCGATAATTGCGACGTAGGTCGAGGTGCCCGCGGTTATCCCTCGTTTGAGTGAATATCCATATCCGCGGTTTTCCTCATTGGTAATGACTTTGGCTCCGCTTTTTTCCGCGGCGTCCCGCGTTCCGTCCGTCGAGCCGTCATCGATAACGATGATCTCGAAGTCCAGCGGCAGGCCGGAAAGCGCCTCGCGCACTTCCGCTATCGACTGGCCGATGCCTTTTTCTTCGTTGAACGCAGGCATGACCACACAGAGATCGGCGGCTGGTCGAACGTCGCCAGACAATATTTCCGCTGTCAGGGTTGTGTTCTTGGTATTCCCCATATTCTCTTTCAGAATGCGGCTTCCGCTACGCGAACCGCATTCGCCATCAGGGTAAAGGTGATGTTCTTCGCCGGCAAGAACGGATACGTTGAGCCGTCCACCAAAAACAGATTTTCGAAATCACGGCTCTGGCAATACTTCGTCGCGGTAAATGGAGCACTCTCTTCAGTCATCGGCACCGTACCCGCATAGTGTACGCTGGCGCCCATGGGGCGGACGTGCGCCATTCCCGGCGGAATGATGCACCCTAACATTCGCAGAACCTTCTTCACTTTTTTCATCGCTTCCCGCATGCGTGTCGGCTCGTCGGCCGAAGGAGAATAGGCGATTTCGAGGCAGGGCTGCCCTTGATGCGATTTTTTCGAGAGAGTGACATAGTTGTTTTCGCGGCGCGTATCACGGAAGTTCACGTTAACAACGCCCAAGGCCGTCCGCATCGAGCGTGTGATGAACGTGGACGTCCGCAAATCAAACGGCAGGCTTTGGATGATCGGGTGCAGAAGAGCTGTCTTGAGAGTTGTGATCTGACCGTGTACATAGTCCCGGGGGTCTCCGGTTTCGATTCCCATTCCCAGCAGATGGTACTGATAGTTTTCCGCCGAGAAAGGCTGGTTGATCATGCGGAGGTTGACGAATGGCTGGAGAATCTGTCGATTGTCCATCAGCCCGCGAAGCTGGATCCGTTGGCCTGTTGCTTTCAGGACAGAGAGCAGGACGATCTTTGTTGACAACAAGGTGCCGGCCGCGAGCACCAGTTGTTCCGCATTGAATTCCTGCTCGCTACCGCCGTTGGCCGGCCGGGCCACGATTGTGCGGACCCGGTTGTCAGGACCCAGCTTGAAATAATCCACATGCATCCCGGAAACATACTCAAAACCCGGATAGGTGAGGCATTCCGACAGCGTTTGCGAGGGCGTGTAGAGCGCATGTATCGGACAGCCCCATAGGCATCGGCCCAGGTACCCGCACGCTTTTCGCCCTCCCAGGGGTTGACTTAGTGTGGCAACCCGCGTGCGGCCGACATAAGCGCCCAGGCCTTGATTCAGGCGATCGCGCTTTTGTGCATACCTTTCCATCAACCTCTTCGAGTGGGGATCCAGCCGGAGGGGGGGAAGCAGATGGTCATGGACGGGCATGAACCTGGCCAGGTCGTCGTCTTCTCCCGAAATCCCGATGCGGCGGGCGACCTCTGAATAATGCGGTCCCAGTTCCTTATAGGTGAACGGGAAGTCTGCCATTTCGCCGTCATTCATCGGGTAGCATCCCCCGGTCCAGGCCTCGGCCAGGCCGCCGCGCGCAAAGGAAAACAAGGGGGGAGAAACCACGAGCGGAGTGGCCAAAATCGTCGGCGGCATCGAAAATGTAGTTCTTGCCGGGGGGGATACCGTAATACTCGCCTTCGGCACTGGGCAACAGAACGCCTTCATAAGTCGAACCGAGGAAATAGGCCGACGGGTCGCTGAGTTTCTCCTTCAGGGTCGTGAAGTCTGCCTGCGGCTCGACGGGCGAGGGCCCTTGTCGTCCGACATCGAACATCGCCACCTTATGTCCTTTGCGCAACAGCGAGAGGGTGAAGTGCACTCCACTGGCTCCCGACCCGACGACCACGATAGGAGCCTTCATGCCGCCTTGCGCTGGTCCGCTGCCAGGATCATGTGAAACGGCAGGAAAATAATCGCTCCGGCGATCACGTTGAGCCCAAAGCCGACACCTCTGACCATCATTCGAGCCGCGAGCGTCACCCTGCCTCCACCGTCAACCGCATCGATGGAATGACACGAGGGTGCAGAGGTCTCCAGGATTGCGAGCAACAGCACGAGCTTCTTTCTCAAAAGTGAAGCGGGCGCGAACATCCGTGCGTACGAGTCCGCCATCCTGCTTAGCAAAGGATGGACATTCGCGACACGCAACAGGAAATAGTCGAATCGGTTGCCCGTGGAAAACACTGCCGATACGCAATGAGCTTCAGCATACTTTTGAACCACATAAGATTGGGGCGAGCACCCCAGCAGATACCTGGTGAACACGCCGCACTCCCATTCCATCGATTCCTGGCTCACCATCACGCAGCAAGGCTGAGCGCCAGCATCTCCTGCACGTTCCGCAAATCCTTTCGCCGGCTTTCATGGAGACTGTTGGGTTCTGCGATGCCGTCGTATCGGAACGACGACAACTGGCCTACGCTTACAGGCAGCAGCGATCCCAATCCGAGAGATTCCGCCGCCCGGAGGGGAGGCAGCAAGAGGCCCAGCGGGATGTGGAAGGACCGACCCTTTGGGCTTCCGTCGCCTTTTCTTGCCTGTCGAATCTTCTGAAGCAATTCCTCGATAGTAAGCGGCGCCGGACCTCCCAATTCGAGCGTTTCATTTCGGAAGCGGCCTTGTTCGAGAATCTCCAGGATGTAGGCCGCCAGGTCGTCCACATAAATGGGTTGCACGAGGGCGCGCCCGCTGCCCAGGACCGGAATAATCGGCAGGGTGGCAAACTTCTCGAGCGCCGACAGAATCGGTGAGCCCTGCCCCAGAATGATGGTCGGCCGAATGATGGTGAAACTCAGCCCGGAGTTCCGTACGGCTTCTTCGGCACGCAGCTTCGCCTGCGCGTAGTAATAGCGCCTTTTGTCGGGAAACTTCGTGGCGATGGAACTCACGAAAAGGATCCGGCCGACGCCCACCTGCCGGCAGCGTTCCAGAAGTGTCTCGGCTCCCTGAGCGTTTACACGGAAGTGCTCCTGCTCCGTAGCACGGCCGGTTAAAGCGGCGAGATGGAGCACGACATCAGTCCGTGACAGGGCCTCGCCGTATAGCTCCGGCTGCAGCAGGTCCGCCTTGACGATTTCGACATCATCGCCTGAACGAAGGGTTTTTTGCAGCGATCCCGATCGATCCAGCGCCACGACAGAAATGCCGCGACGCTTGAGCGCGGTGAATACGCGTGAGCCGAGGAAACCGGTCGCGCCCGTCACGAACACCTCTGTCATTATCGGCTGCGCAGCGGCAACGTTTGTGACGCGGAGCGGTCTATCGCGAACACCCTCTCTGCGTCAGCCGCAATAACGCCGGCCCCAACCCCTGACGGAGCGTCTGACGCTCCGCTGACCCATTCCTCAATGATGTACATCGGGCGAGGTTTGATCTCATTGAAAATCCGGCCAAGATACTCGCCGAGGATGCCGAGGCAGATCAACTGAACGCCTCCCAGAAACATCATGGCAACCATGATGGTCGCAAAGCCCTGCACCGTGATGCCGAGGAACTTCTGTACCACGACAGTGGCCAGATACAAGAACGCAAGCAAGGACGCTCCGTAGCCGAGCCAGGTGGCAAGCCTCAGGGGCGTGGTGGAAAAAGACGCGATACCGTCCATCGCAAATTTGATCATCTTGCGATAGGGGTATTTGGTTTCTCCGGCGTATCGCTTATCGCGATGATACTTCACTCCGGTCTGCCTGAAACCGATCCAGCTCACGAGACCGCGGACGAAACGATCCTTTTCGCGCAACTGTTTCAACTGATCGACGGCGCGGCGGCTCATCAGGCGAAAATCACCGACGTTGGCCGGGATCTCTATTTTGGCCACAGTGCCCAGCAATTTGTAGAACATGGAGGCCGTGAACAACTTCATCGCACTCTCGCCGTCGCGTTCGTTGCGGACCCCATAAACGACATCGAAGCCTTCTCTCCACGCCTCGATCATCGATTTGATGACTTCCGGCGGATCCTGCAAATCGGCATCGATCACAACCACGCAATCGCCCCTGGAATGATCAATACCGGCGGTGATTGCGATTTGATGGCCGAAGTTCCTTGAGAACTTGATGACCCGGACGTGGGGATCCTGCTGCGCGAACGCCGTCAGTTGCTGGTACGAATCGTCGCGACTGCCGTCATCCACAAAGATGATTTCATAGTCAAAATCGTCCAGCGAGGCCAGCGCACTTGATGCCCGATCGTAGAACGTCCGGATAACCTGCGTTTCGTTGTATACGGGAACGACGAGCGAAATGAGGTTTTTCTTACTTGTTGATTGTGGAATCAAGATCGGAACCTCCAGGTTGCTGGAGATAAGGGAGACAGACCGGGTAATTCGGGGCCGTGCACCTCGAACCCCGAATTCTGCAATTCGAATTCGGGGTTCGAGGTGCACGGCCCCGAATTACCCGGGAACCTCCAGTCTTCCCTTATCCCCCTCTATCTCCCGACGACTGTACTCTCCGACTTTCCGGCAAGTCGTCGCTGATCCAACACGACATCGGTCACGATACGTTCGAGTGAATTAGACGGTTTAAAACCAATGCAGCGCTCGAGTTTATCCACCGCAGGTACCCGGCGCATCATGTCCTCGAACCCTTCCGCATAAGCTTGTTCATAAGGTAGATGCGCAATTGGGGATTCGCTTTCCGCGGTTGCACGTACGAGCTCGGCCAGTTGATTGATCGTGACTTCACGGCTGCTGCCGATATTGAAGACCTGCCCGTAGGCCCTGGGATTGCATATCAGGCGCTTCACCGATTCTGCAACATCTGCAACGTGCGCAAAGCAGCGGCTTTGCTCGCCCGTGCCAAAGACGGTGATGGGCTCCCCCCGGACGGCCTGTCCTGCGAAGCTGGGAAGAACCATCCCGTATCGGCCCGTTTGGCGCGGGCCGACAGTATTGAAAAAGCGGGCAACGATCACGGGCACGCCCTTCTCGCGAAAATACGCCAGGCCCAGCCACTCGTCGAGCGCCTTGGAACACGCATAAGCCCAGCGGGAGTGCAGGGTCGGCCCGAGGACCAGATCGTCGTCTTCCATGAACGGAACCTTTGAGCTTTTGCCATACACCTCGGATGATGACGCTATAAGTACCGGCTTCTGTTTGCGGGCTGCTGCTTCGAGGACGACCTCGGTGCCATGAACGTTGGTCTCGATGGTGCGCACCGGTTGCTCCACAATCAACCGCACGCCGACGGCCGCCGCGAGATGAACCGTCGCGTCACAACGATCGACCAGTTCGGCGACGAGCGGCGCGTTTCGCACCGAACCGATCCGATAATCGAATAACGGATTTCCGATGAGGTGCTCGACATTACTCATCTGCCCTGTCGACAGATCATCGAGCGCGAGCACGCCGTGGCCGTCCCGGATGAACGACTCTGCGAGGTGCGACCCGATGAAACCTGCTCCGCCAGTGATGAAAATTCTCATGCTACACCTGCCGTCTCCAGTTTTTTCACAATGTCCTTCCTTCCCTTTGCGGCTGCCGTTCTTCGTACCACGTCCAGGTAACGGGGCATTACGGCTGCTTCGGACCAATAGCCAACAAAACTTTCGTATGCGGAACGCGCCAGACGTTCCCGGTGGCCGGGATCGCCCTGAACCCGGCGCATCGCTTCAAGTAACTCGCCCGGTCCGCTGAACAACTCGCCGCCGCCTGACCGGCGCACGATCTCTGGAAATGGCCCGATGCTGCGGGCAATGACGGGTGTCCCCTGACGGAAGGACTCAATGAGAATGATGCCGAAGGTTTCAAACCCGGCAGAGGGCACAATCAACGCCTGGGCGTGCCGGTAGTATTGGTCGAGCGCATCTGGCGCGAGGCGGCCCAGAAACCGCACATTGGGGATGCCCGCCGCCAGTTGTCTCAGCACCGGAGCGTGCGTCCCGTCGCCGGCAATGACGAGGTCGGCATTTTCATATTCGCGGAAGATCGGGATTACGTCGTCAAGGCCCTTGATCCGCTCCAGGCGGCCGACGAACAGGAAATACGGCCGCGGATGGGGTGATCCGCCTTTGACCGCTTCATCACGTCTGTTTGAACCGGGAAGGAAGTAATTTACAACTTCCATATCCCTGGGAAATCCCAGTTCATGATGCTTGTCGCGGCTGAACTCGCTCATTGCGATAAAGGTATCCACGTGCTTGAGTTGGCGCTCGAGATAGCCCGTGTATCGCCACAACTGTGGTGGTCGCCTGTAATGCAGGACGCAGCGCAGACACTCGCGGCCGGTGCAGGCTTCACGATTGTGGCGCCAAAGGACGTGACTCGAGCACACCAGCCAGTGTTCGTGGGCCATATAGAGCTTTAATGCGCTGCCGGCTGAGAGAATCCCCGGCCCGCCAACCAGGGAGATATTATGAAAGTTGATGACGTCGAATTTTCCCTGGCTGAGGATCTGGCGGATCCTGCGGCCTTGAATCACCGGTCTTCCCGTCTGTTGCGTGAGCAGTGAGGAGAACGCTCCTAACCGGCTTCGTAATCGGATCACTTCGACGCCGTCCGACTGCTTCTCGGGTATCGGCTCCGCGGTTTCCTTCAAAGAGTTGAACCCGTCGATATCCTGAAGCACGGTGACATGGTGTCCTCTGCGTACCAGCGCCTGGGAAAAACGCTGCGTACCCATGCCGTCTCCGCCGAAGTTGTAGGGAGGGTAGAAGGTTGTCACCATGCAGAATCGAAGTCCGTGCACTATTACGCTGCCTCAGAGTGCCCGGGCCGCGACCTGGCTGCCGCCACGATCAAGGATGTCAAAGCGTACGAAGCAAACAGGATCAGTACCGGCTCGATCGGAAACCGGAAGCGGTTCATTCTGGCCCAGGTAAGATAGAAGGGAATGGGCATGGTCCCCAGATACAACATCAGCAGCTGCACTTGAACGTGCCGGCGAGCGGCCCACAATCCCGCCAGTCCAAAGAAGAGCACGGAATAATAGGCAGCGCCAACCGCGAACCGTGCTCGACCTCCTGGCCCGTTCACGCTGGTCCAGAAGTTTTTGAAACGAATGGCGACATTTCGAAGAAAATCAACCGGCTTCGCAAGGACAAGGCCCAGGGCTTTCTGGTTGAAAAGGCTGCTTGTCTGTCCCTCGTCCGAGGTTTCGGCTGCTCGTGCACGTCCGTCTTTCGGGGAATTCGCTATCACGAATTCCCGGGAAAAATTGGAGCGGACAAACATGAACTGATCAAAGACGAGATAGTTGCGAATCAGCCAGGGCGCCAGCACGGCGGCGCAGCAGACGCCGATCGCGGTGGCAGACTTCAGTCGCGTTCTCCAATCGCTCTTGCAGGTCCAGAGGAACCAAAGCACGGCAGGCGGGAAAAACGCGAGAATGACCGGATTGACGAGCGTCGCGACTCCCGCAATTGCGCCGAGCAGGAGGCTTCCGCTCATGGTCGGCCGCTTTGCAAGGGCAAGAGTCTGTTGGATCAGCAGCAGGCCCAGGAGCGTCAACAGCGTGCCGTACTCGATCTTTTTCACTGAAAAATAGATAGAAGCGGGGTACAGCGCGAAGATCAGCGCGGCGACCACGCCAGTCCACTCGTTAAAGAGCGCTTTCCCCAGCCGAAAGATCACGTAGACGCTGATCAGCGACAACAGGACCTGGAATAGCTCGAGCACAACCGCTGCACGCGTCGAATAGGAACCGAAAAGCCGGAATGCCGCGGCAGTAATCGCTGGACTGATCGGCGCTTTCCATGTCGTCGGCACCGGCTCGTCGTTCTTCACCATCGCACCCGGAGGGCCTACGGGTCTCCAAGTCTGTGGCCAGGAATACCCCTGGCCGTTGGCAAGAGCATACGGCAATCTCGCCTTCCTCATAGGCGAATTCCCGTTCAGACGGAAAGCTCCAGCTCTGCGTCAGCAGCATCGCTCCGACGCGCACGATGAAGCCAAGCGCGACAATGGCGACGATGGACTTGCGAGCATTCATTGCAGGGACACGCAGATCACGGCTCGAAAAGTGGCCGAAGTTTTTGAGTTGGAGGAAGTCTGAGTGGCGGATAAAGCAGGGCCGCGGCTACCGACAGGACACAGACGAGCGCGTACGCCAGGTGGAGGGGAATGACAGCCACTGAAGCCAGGATGCCGCGTTTCCTCCGAATGAGGTCGATAAAGGGCCAGTTCAGCGCCAGGAAAATCGCAAGAGACAATACTCCGCCAACGCCAAATGCGGTTTGCCAAAAGGTCAGTGGGATGGACACGACGAATGCCACGGCAGCAAGGCTTGCGATCCTTTGCGCCCAGGAGAAGTTCAGCTGATTGGACCAGTGTTTCGACGCCCGCATCAATCGCACCCATGGAATCCCACGCCGGAAAAGGTCCGTATAAAGCCAGTTTCCCACGGTCCACTTCTTCAGGTGCTTCACCTGCAGTTGAGGAAAGATCCGGATGGGGACCCCGTCAGCAGCGAGTCTCGTGCCGAGTTCGATGTCCTCGATGGAAGGGGTGGCATAGCCTTCTGAAAGCCCTCCGAATTTCAAGTACAACTCGCGCAGAATGACTCCACACCCGCACCAGAAGGTCGAAACGCGTTCCATCTTTTTCGCGGACTGGTGGTGGGTGTAGTGGTGGAGCAGGTTTCGGTAGGCAGAGACGAGAGTGGGGGAATCCGGTTCGTCGTCGTAGGAGCCATAGAAGACCGGAATTTCGGGTTCCTCACAGACCACCTGTCTTGTTTTGTCGATCAGGCCGTCGCTTGCCACGGTGTCTGCATCCATGAAGAACAGATATTTCCCGCGAGCTAAACGCGCCAGATGGTTTCTTGCGACGGAAGGGCCCTGCCCTTTCTGACGCACCAGAGTGAACTTCGCTCTGGTATCCTGCAGATCGAGATCGGTTAGCGGCTGCGTGCTGCCGTCATCACAGACCAGAATTTCGCAGTCGAAAAGATCCTGTTTCGCCAAAGCCGACAGACATCGTCTCAGGTTCTTCAGATCGTTCCGAACCGGAATGCAGATCGAAAAAAGCAATTGTTGAGGGAATGCGGACATTAGGGTCCAGGGGGTATTATCGCTCGCTGATGCGAACGATGGTGTTGTAGAGGCGGCCCAGGATAGAGCCGGTCAGGAAACCGGAAACAAAGCCATATCCCAGGCCGACGAAACTTCCAAGAAAAGAAACGCTATAGCCTGGGAAAAATTGAGATAACAAGGACAGATGCTCGCCCATTCTTGGTCCGCCCTTGATCACGAGCCATAGAGTCGCGACAAAGATCACCAGCCCCGTCAACACCCCCAGCACAAACCCCATCAGGATGCTGTTCAATCGAACGGCTTCGCGAAGCAGTTGATCGGTGTCCGAACTTGCGGACCCGACGGAGCGATCTGGCGACATTTTTTCCACGGCTGACATCATACTATGACCTCGGCCCCCGTTCTACGCGTCGCGGAACGCGGGGTTGTGTTGTGGCCACAATGGCAAGATCCTCGATCCCTTTCTTCTCGCCTTTTATTTCCTCGTGATACTCCTGATCGACATTGACGGTCCAGAGATCGTAGTTGTGGCCGAGGATATTCCTGGCTGCCAGCATTGCAGTCAGCATCGAGTGATCCTGGTTGTTGTATTTGTGCATGCCGTTGCGACCCACCAGCTGCAGGTTGGATAGTCCTTCGACAAAGCTACGGACGACATTCACGCATCCTCGTATCCGGGATCGTACACAGGATAGGCTTTAGGCATTCGGACGACAGCCCCATCCTCGATATCGGCGGCATTTGCGAGTCCCAGCACTTCCAACTCTTTTTTCCCCAGCGCGATGAGATCCGGGTCCGACATTGTCCACAACCCATCACCCTCAAAGCAGAAGTATTCCAGCCCAAGACAGGACTTGGCGGGATCCGGAACCATTTCAGGACTCCAGTTCTTGAAGTTCTGAATGCGGCCGAGCTTGACATCCGGGTCATGAATGTAGATCCAGTTGTCGGGGAATAAGTCCGGCTTGTTCACGACCAGCGCGACCGTCAGAAAGTCGCGATACTTCAGGCCGTTTGCGGCCGCTATCACTTCTGGGGGGGCCGGCGGATCGAATCGCCGGATCAGTTCCTGAATGGGCATACTGCTGACAAAATCTGTCCCCTCGACCACTTCGAGGCCTTTGTCGGTCTTGATCCGTACGCCGGTAACCTGCGCGCCATCCCAGACAATATTCACGGTTTCCGCGTTGAGGCGGACTTCGCTGCCGCTGTCCTTCACGATGTTGGCGACTCGCTCCCACATCATGCCGGGACCTTTTCTGGGGTAGTCGAAAGCGTCAATCAGTGTTTTGATGATTTCGCCGTCTTTGCCCTTCTGCTTTTGAAGTAACGCGGCCTTGACGGCTTCCAGCAGCGACAAGCCCTTGATGCGTTGCGCCGGCCATTCCGCGGAAATCTCGGTGCAGGGCATACCCCAGACCTTCTCGGTATAGCTCTTGAAAAAAATGCTGTAAAGACGATAGCCGAAGCGATTCGATACCCACTGCTCGAAATTCGTTTCCGGCTTCGACGGCCAAACCTGCGCTTTCACGTAACTCAGGAGGATCAGGATCGCATTCAGGATCCCGAGATTCTTAAGTGCGTTTCCGGCCTTGAGCGGATAGTAAAAGAACCGCTTGTCGTAATAGATTCGGGAAAGGCGCTGGCAGCGCAGGAAGTCGGTCTGGAGTACTTCGCGCCACATGTCTTCGACAGGCTTGACTTTGGTGAAGAAGCGGTGGCCGCCGATGTCGAAGTGGTAGCCGCGGTATTCCACGGTGCGCGAGATCCCCCCGACGATGTTGTCCTTTTCGAGAACCGTCGATTGGACGCCTGCCTTGCACAATTCAAAAGCGGCCGTTAGCCCCGCCGGGCCCGCGCCGATGATTACTGGTTTTTTTTGTAGATCGGACATCTTGTCCTCAGGAGTCAACGCCGTCCAGGAAGCGATCGGCAGATAAATTGGACCAAAGTCTTATGCCGTGCAGGTAAGCCGCAATGGCGAAGTTTCGGAGAAACCCCAGCAGCCAGCCCAGCACGAATCCCACACCGAGGCCATAAGCAGCTCCCAGAATGCTTCCCCCCCAGGTCACCGAATAACCAGGGAAGTATTGCGCCAGCAGAACAAGGTTGCGGCCGACGTGATCGCCGCCTTTCAACACAAGGATAGCCGTCGCCAGCAGGATTCCAGAACCCAGCATGATGCCGCAGGAAATACCGAGAGCGATGGTGTGCACCCTGGCGAAGGTGCGAGCTAGAACCGTATCGTTGCTAAGTGGTTTAGTCATCAGTTTTAACGATCAAGTTAGGAATTTGACAATACTCTTGCGCGAACAAACCATTCGTTGAACAGGGTTAGGCCCGTGGCAATGGACGTCGAAGGCTGATACCCAAGCAGCCTTTTAGCCTTGGAAACATCCGCATAAGTGATCTCCACATCTCCAGGTTGTGCCGGCATGGCCTGGATCTCCGCCGGCTTTCCTATCACTCGCTCGAGCGTCTCGACGAGCTCCCTCAGTGTTACAGTGGAAGACTCCCCCAGATTGAACACTTCGTAAGGGAATGGACGCTCCAGCACAGCCATGATGCCGTCGATAATGTCGTCGATATAGGTGTAGTCTCGCGCCGTAGAACCGTTCCCGTAAAAGGGGATGGGCTTGCCGCTGTGGATCAGTTGAGCAAATTTGTGAATGGCCATTTCCGGACGCTGTCTCGGGCCATACACCGTGAAGAACCGCAGACAAGTGGTTGGGATTCCGTACAGATGATTGTAGGTATAGCACATCAGCTCACCGGCATACTTGGTGGCTGCATAAGGCGACACCGTGCGGTCAATGCGGTCCTCCTCACTGAAAGGGGTCTTGGTATTCGCACCATACACAGAAGAAGACGATGCAAAGACGAACTGTGAGACCCGATGTCGTCGGGCCAGCTCGAGCAGACACAAAGTCCCCTTGATATTGACATCTTCATAAAGCAGCGGTTGATCGATGGAGGGACGTACGCCAGCCCTCGCCGCCAAATGCACAACCTTTTGGATAGGATAAGCCTCGAAGGTCCGGGCCATCGCTTCAGTGTCGCGAATATCCGCTTCAATGAGCCGATAACGCGACGATTCGAGGTGATCCCGAACATTGGACCGCTTTATCGCCGGATCATAAAAGTCGTTGAGGTGATCAACACAGACGACTTCTTCCTGAAGGCCCAGTAAGCGATCGACCAAATGCGATCCAATAAATCCTGCGCCCCCGGTTACAAGTATCACGATGGTGTAATGATTCGCAGAACGACGAGAGAACAGGCTACCGCCGATTCTGTCCCGCCCAAGTCAGCATGCACTTTGCCAGGATGAATATACAATTTCCAACGGGGCTGCGTTTCTGTCAACACAATTTGGCTTGCTGTGTGTTGCTTTTCGCCACTAATTAGACGGGGCTCCGCCCCGGACCCCGGCTGGGGCGCTTGCGCGGCGCGACAGCCGCGCGCCGCGGCCCTCGCGGCGGCGCCTTCGGCGCCTGGCCCGTTATGCCTTGCGGGAACAAAATTCTCGTTACGCCCGGCATAACGAGCTAGGCTTTTTCGGCGACTGCGCGGCCGAAAAAGTGGCGCTTTGCGCAGACCTGATTGCCGCGCAGTCGCCGAAAAAGCGCGGTCAGCTTTTCAGCCGTCAGCTATCAGCTTAGTGATCAGCGGTCAGCTCACGAAGGGCGTTCGCACCCCGGCGGTGGGTGCGAGGAATCCCTGCACCCCTTCCGGGTCTTCCGGGGTGCGAACATCTCCGTTACGGCAACCCCGGGTTGCGCTCGCTTCGCTCGCTTAACCCGGGGCTAAATTCTTTGCACGCCTCCGGCGTGCTAAGAGTAACGTTTAAACGTCGTCGCCATCGCCTTGCGGACCTGCAAGCGGAGACGCAATCTCGTGGCTCCAGGGCACCCCGTAGGGATGCTTGCAGGGCAACCCCGGGTGTCGTTGCGCTCCACCGGGGCTCCCTTCCTTTCACGCCTCCGGCGTGCAAAATGTCTAACCTATCGTTGTGAAGTTCTCTCTGATTCGTGATCAATCCTGGATGAGCGATGACGGAGCGTAGGAGACGCGGGGATTCAAGAACTCGGACACAAAAACAGCTACTTACTTGCTAAGGCTGCGTCGCTTCAAAGCGATGCCGACCAAACCCGCGCCGAGCAGCAACAGAGACGTCGGCTCAGGAACCTTGACGTCGAAGGTGCCTGTACTGATTTCCCCGTTACCGTTGTGAGTGATCGTGATGACCTGGGTAAGCTGAACGTCCTGGGAAGAACTCCAGCCGGGGATAGCCCACGGAAGCAGGCCTCCGAAGAAGCTTCCGCTATACGACCCGGGGACCGAATTCGTCGCTCCGCCAAAAACGTTTACAGTTTGGTCGAACGCGGCTAGGCCATAATAGACATTGTAGGTTACCAGCCCAGCTGTCGTCCCACTGTAATTCCCAAGGGCATTGCCGTAGTCGTCTCTATCGAAATTGTCGGTAAACTCAATCGTCAGTGTCCCGGCATTGCCCCAGTTACTGACATTCAGGCTCTGAATCTGCATGTAAGGCTGTTTGTAGTTACCCAAGGTCGGATAGGACGTGCCGATCGTGATATTGGCCTCCCACGACTGATGCGTCGTTCCCTTAACCTGCGGTCCGATACTCCCATTGAAACTAATGACACCGACTGTCGCGTCGGCGTCGCCGATACCGTTGTCAACCACGGTCACAACGGAACCGCCACTGGTGGTGAATCTCAAAACCGGAGTGGCTTCCGCCGCACTTCCGACAGCCAACACAAACAGGAAAACTCCCGCAGTCACTGCCAGAATTCTATTTAATGTGCTTTTCACGGTAGGCTCCTCAGTCTTGTCGCTCAATTTGAGTGCCGGGCGCCAGAAAACCTGGAGCACGGCACCCCCTGAGGAAGCAATGTGGGGGCCAAAGCCGAAAGAACATTTTCAGCTTCTATATCCCCTTCTTTATCAATTATTTGAAAGCTAAGGGGATGTTCTGGCCAACTGCGACCCCAATCGGACACGTCGCTAGGCGTAAGAAAATCCGACGCTCCATTTGGAGAATAATGAGAGAACCCTCAAGGGTTTACTTCAGTCTTGAGATTTCTACCCAAATCCGTTTGAACTCCATTTGCCTCACAATGTCCGTAAGCCTTTGATTCGTCGTACCACGAATCTGGCATTTTCATTCTCAGCGGTAGGCTCGCAGAGTAATGGGTTCCGGACAGCTCCTCAGAGGCTTCCGCGTGTCTGGAGAACATGGCTGAACTTATTGTTGTGAGGTTCTCTCTAGCCGGTGATCAATCTTGGATGAACGATGACGGAGCGTAGGAGACGAGGGGATTCAAGAACTCGGACACAAAAACAAATACAGCGCCGCACGTACCGTTGCGGCGCTGTATTCGTTTTTGTCCTTAATCTACTTACTTGCTAAGGCTGCGTCGTTTCAGAGCGATACCGACCAGACCCGCGCCAAGGAGCAACAGAGACGTCGGCTCAGGAACCTTAACGTCAAAGGCGCCTGTACTGATTTCCCCGTTACCGTTGTGGGTGATCGTGATGACCTGAGTGAACTGAACGTCCTGGGAAGAGCTCCAGCCGGGGATAGACGCCGGATCAAGCGATCCGAAGAAGTTTCCGCTGTAGGCTCCGTTGGCCGAATTCGTCGCTCCGCCAAAAACGTTTACAGTTCGGTCGAACGCGGCCAGACCCGCATAGACGTTGTAGGTTACCAGGCCAGCCGTCGACCCACTGAAATTCCCAAAGTAATCGCCAGTGCTGTCCCTATCGAAATTGTCCGTAAATTCAATGGTCAGCGTTCCGGCATTGCCCCAGTTACTGACATTCAGACTCTGAATATCCAGATACGGCTGCTTGTAGTTACCCAATGTCGGGTATGAAGTCCCGATTGTGACGTTTGTCAGCCACGAGGTGCGTGGTGCCCGTAACTGCGACCGATATTCCCGCTAAAACTAATGACACCGGCTGTCGGGTCGGTGTCGCCAATACCGTTGTCAACAACGGTGACAATGACACCGCCACTGGTGGTGAATCTCAGAACCGGGCTGGCTTCCGCGGTATTTCCAACAGCCAGCACGAACAGGAAAACTCCTGCGGTCACTGCCAGAATTCTATTTAATGTGCTTTTCACGGTACGCTCCTCAGTCCTATCGCTCATTTGAGTGTCCGGCACCAGAAAACCTGGACCACGACACACCCTCGACATGCAATGTGGGGGCCAAACCGAAAGAACATTTTCAGTTTCCATATCCATTTTTTTATCAATTACTTGAAGGCAAAGGGCGGACGTTCTGGCCATCTGCGACTCTCGATCGGGCACGAGTGGAAGTTGTAAGGAAATCCGACGCCCCATTTTGAAAATAATGAGAGAATCCTACTAAGTGCCCGAAACCCGACCGTTTTTCCCGCGACCTCAAGTGTAAGGAAGTCCGACACCTTCTCTCGATTAAATACGGTCCGTTTCGCACTTCCTGCAATGTCAAGAATAGTAAGGAGTTGCCGGTATTCTGGAAAATCATCCCCGGAACTGCCAAGGCGAAGCATAGCGTGAGCCAGGTGGGACGGGTGTTGCTCCCCATTCACGGGCCCGCTTCATGCCTTTTCGTCAGCCAAAGTGGCGATAAAGCAGCGCGCCAATCCCGCGCAGCATCCCGATCGGAAGCCGCCGCAGGACTTCTTCTCGGAGGTTCCGGTGGTGGTCGTCTCCAGCTTTTGGTGTCGATAGCGAGCGGCAGATCCCCATTCTGTAGTAAGCGACTCTGGATTCCTCCCCACCCCACCCGCGTTTGAACTGCAAAAGTCCAGTGCTGTGGGTATCCGTGCGCCCCAGGGACAGCTGACGAAGGCCTTTCTCCCGGAAATGATGGAGGGCCTCCCACATCAGCAGATTGTTTGCGCGCAGGTGTTGGAATTCCGGATTTGAGGCGCCGAACTTATACAGTGCTTCCGAGGCGAATTCGAAGTATACGGCTCCTGCGATCCAATGCTGATCAAAACGGGCAAGGGAGACAAACCCGCGTCCAGCTTCGATCACATATTTCTCGAGAAGACGAAAAAACCGCCAAGGTTGGGGAGGCACTCCGAGACGTTTTCGGGTCAGGCAGTGGAGCGCGTAATAAGCGCGGATTCCTTCCGTGCTCCTGAAGTGATGAATTTCAACGCCTTCCCGCTGCGCTTTTCGGATGTTTCTTCGGTGCGTATCCTTCAACCTGCTGAACTGAAGTTGCTCGGTGGCTTCCAGCGGAATGCGATGAGTCAGAAACTCATCGCTCTGAATCGCGTTATCTGGTGTTTCCCCACCGCCCCGTATTTCCAGATAGTCCCATCGGCGTCGGCGGCCGAGTTCGCTGAGCGTTTGAACGGCGGACGCCAACACAGCCGGATTCCGGGCCAGAGGGGCACATTCATCCGAGAACGGCAGGCAAACGCCGCGCCGGCCGGTCCACCAACTGCGAACTTCGGCGACCGGGAGGATGGCACAAATCTGCCCGCTCCCATCCCGGACGACCGCGTTATGGAGCGTAAAATTGTAAGACTGTGTTAATACGTGGGCCCATTCGGAAGTGTGGAAGAAGGTTGCGCCTGGAATCTCCAGGATCCAGCGATTCCAGCGAGGTTCCAGAAGCGGATCGACGATCTCGCAACGAATCACGGAGTAATCGCGTCTGCTCCCAGCATTGGGGTTCCATTTGCGGCGGTAAATACCACAGTGCCGGAGGTGGGTACCCCAGACGTTCCAAACAGGATGATTTCGGTGCTGTATCCGCCACCGCTCACAACGTGAGGGAAGACGACAGCACCCGTAGCCGGCGCATTCTCGTTGATGGGGGGAATGGTTGACACCAGGAAGTCGTTGCGGCCGTTATAGCGGGCTCGCAAATCGACGACTCCGATGGGAAATATCGAGGTAATCCGGAGAAGGCCTCTGAAATCGCTGGGCAGATTGGTGAACAGTTCATTGGCGAACTTTGACAGTTCTCCGTTTCCAGGCAAGGTAACAGACAGCGGTCCGCCAATGGCCGTGCCGTCCAGTGTGGCGAGTTCCAATGTGAGCGGGTTGGGATTCGGATCTGCGTTGGCTACGGCGATCCCGCTGAGAGTCTCTCCGTCTGAGGACGTTGAGGATTCCACGTAGACGCGGAAGGCAGTATCCGCGGTGGTCGAGAAGACGCTGGTCTCGCTGATGGTCACGTTATTGCTTCTGTAGGTAAGAATCTCAAAGGCGTTGGGTGCAACGCTGAGCGTTGGGTTCTGGGTATCGGGAGTCACCCGAACGGACCCTGAGTTGATCGTGGCAGAACTCTGGCCCTGGGTCACCATGCGGTACGTCGAGTGAGCCGGAATCGAGTAACGGAAACTCGAACCCGCTGCGCCGTTAACGGTCAAGGTCAGGGGAGCGGCGGCCGCCGTTGGCGTCCCTTGACCAAAAAACTCGACGCTGCCGGCTATGGTGTTCGCAGAACCATTGGTGAGAACCACTTGAGTCGTCCATTCTCCCCCATCAGCGAACGTGGGAAGCAGGCGGTTGCCAGTGGGAACCGCGGTAGAAATGGGCATCGAGGACCACACGTATTCCCCGCGCTCGTTTATCAGGTTCCGTATGGCTATCGCCGCGACCGGAACGGACGAGTTGAAGGTGAAGGTTCCTCTGAAAGGCGACGGGATACTAAAGGGAGGGGAATCCAGAAATCCCGAGATCTGGTGGTGAGCAGCCAGCGTCAGAGTGTCTTTTTTGACGTTGCCTCCAACCTCATCCGTAAAGTAATAGTCAATGACGGCGTCGTATGAGGTTTCGTTGGCGATGGCGACCCCCGTACTCAGAAATCCGGCAATATCCACGTAGGCCATCCCGGCGAAGGTTTCGACAGTAGCAGGAACCCCCAACTCTGAGACCACCACGCTGGACGGCACGTCCGCCCCCTCAGACCCGGATGTGTTTCCCGCAGCAGAATCGTAACTCACGATGGCGATACCCGTCGGCGAGTTGTTGCCTCCATCGATATAGGCGTGTCCAATAGTTGTGTTGGTGTTCGAGGACCCTCTGACCTCAAAGACCTGAGCTCCTCCGGGTGTGATCCCATAGCTGGCCGTCCGATTCTCGACGGTAACCGTGATGGGTGACGAAATTGTCACGTGGCCGGCCACATCCTGCGCTACTGCGGTCAGGATATGGAGGCCCTCGGACACCAGTGTTGTATCCCAGGCCAGGGCATAAGGTGCTTTCACCTTGGGGCCCAGCGAGGATCCGTCCACTTGGAACTGTACGCTGGCAACGCCGATATCGTCGGCGGCCGTCGCAGAAACCGTAACGGTTCCTCCGACCTTTGCCAGGTTATTGGGGGACGATAGGGCAACCGTAGGCGGAGTGGAATCCAACGTATATTCGTAGGACCCGATATCCCAGGCTGAGCCTTCAGGCCGCGCCCTCCCCAGATAGTCCGTTGCAAAGGACGCGATCGTCGTGCCCGCGTCCTTGAGTTTTGAAGCCGTGCTGGGGAAGAAGTTCTGTCCGGCGACGTCTACGAAATCCGAGCTTGTCAACCCGCTCACGCAGTTTGTACAGGCTCCGCTCCACGAACCGGAGTAGGCGTTGTTGATGGCAGTGTGAGTGCCGGAGAAGTGCGTATTGACACCCCCGGTCACGATGGCATTGTTACTGATATTCGTTGCGCTGCTGCTGGTGATGTCCATCCCGTAACCAGAGCCCGCGCAGTTATAAAACACGTTATTGTAAAAATCCAGGTTCGATCCCGAATAAACAACAAGACAGGTTCCGGTGTGTCCGGAGGTCGTCACGTTGGACACACTGTTGTTCCTGAAAACCACGTAGCTCGGTGTGCCCCACGTATCGGAGTAAGAGACCGCAGCATCAAACACTTTGATGTTGTTGATGACATTTCTTTCAATGACCATGTTGAGTGGGGGGTATCCCGGTATCTGGCCCTGCGTCACGATAGCTCTAACGCCATTGCCGTTCCGATCTAACAGGTCATGGATGTAGTTATCCGCAACCAGTAGATTCGTCACTCCAGGCTTAATGTCGATTCCGTCACCTTGTCTACAAGCTGCGGCCGGAGCAATACAGACAGCTTCGGCTGTCGAGTAGATGTTGTTGAACGTCACTTCAACATGGTTGTGAGAGGGAAAGCCGTCACAATTGGAGGACGGGGCCGGGAGAGTGCAACCGCCTCCGCCAACGTAGATGGCTTCCGAAAAAGTGTGATGAACATAGTTGTGCGAGATGACGATGTTTGAAGACGGCGGGCACCAGGAATTACTTCCTTCATGAGTACCATCGGCCGTTGGAACCAATAGAACAGAAGGCCCGCCGTTGGCTCTATTCGCGGATATATCGTTGTAGGAAAGAACCAGGTTATCCCCGCACAACGAAGCCCCCTTACTGCCTGCCGTCGAAACAATTCGAAATCCGGCAATGGAGATGTTGTTGTGTTTGACGTGACTTGAGTTCTGGTTCACAAAGCTGTTCACAAAAGAACAGCTTGCATGGGGCGGGGCGAACGACCTGGGAATACAATCACCGCTGGAGTTGTAGGTAGTCCAGTTCGGGTTCGAATCGTTTGTATTGTAATACTTCGATCCGTCCAGCACGAGGCGGTTCGACGTGGCTTCGCTCTTCAGCGTCAAGTCGATCGTCCCCAAAGGCCCGTCATCCGTATCCGTCTTGGCATCGCGGGCGCTGAAATGGATCGTGACGTCGCCTTGCGCAAGATACCTGTTGATGACCGACCAGGCGGCTCCGTCTATAGCTCCGAAAGGCTGCGCCTGCGTTCCGCTATGCGTTCCCGCATAGTCAATGTCCGCCCACAATTCGACCGGAGCCTGGGCTCTCGCTATAACCGGCAGACACAAAAACAATAATGAAAAATTTATGAATCTCTTCAACATCTGCCCACCCCTAAAAACATCCGCCGGGAAATGATCTCTACCGCAGGTGCGCCTGGGTCCGGATAGTCGGTATGAGAGACCGGTGGTCGATTTGTCGCCGGCGTGCCCGCCGGAGTGAAGGAGCTGTCTCGGATCATCTTGCTTTCTTTCGAAACGCTCTGAGAAACGGATGATCTACCGGTCAACCGCAAGATGCAATGGAATAGTTGGTGGTGTGAGGGCCAGCCGGCGTTGACGGAACTCGGAAGTCGGTAACGCGAATAGATTTCGTTTTGGGTGGACAAAGTTGCAAGGGTTTTCGCGTCGATTCGAGTTGTATAGGCGAGGATCGAGAGATTTTTCTCAAGCGCCCGAGTGACTCTCGTAACCATACCGGATCAGATAGGGCCGCAGGACATCATTAAGGATCACTTTCTGTGCCTCCGTGAGATCTCTCTTCCACTTGTCGTTTTCGCTGCCGACATGAAAATTCCTGACGGAGTGTCTCGAATTGAGTGTCCCATCCCAATTCACAAAATTCCGCCATTCGTTTGATCTCAGCCAAGGGATTTGCGCAGAACGCCTCATAGCGAACCTCGAGAACCGGGATGTGGGGATAGTCTCTCTTGAGAGTTTCAAACAAATCCATGTTGGCCTTCCACTCGATACCCGCCAGGGCCACGAACGAGAAATCATATTTTTGCCATTCGAGCCGGTAGCTCTCTGGCAGTTCGCCGGGCCAAAGTAATCGTCCTTCCCAACCGCGCCAGAACTCCACATTCATCCGCGAATGCGCCACCGCGCGGCCGTCTCGTATGACATGGATAAACTTGCCATCCGGGAATATCGTGTGAAGAAAACTGACGCGCGTCATCCCGGTTGTCTTGATCAGCATTCGGTTACGTTTCCGTGTAACCAGCCGTCCCAGGACGCTGCGAATGGATTTCTGCGCTCGCACCGTAACATCGGCGCTGGTCAGGTCGCGGCATGGCCTGAAGAAGCCCCCGTAGTAATGAGTCCAGAAGCTGTAGTTCTCCAACGGCACCAGACGCCATTTGACTGGGATCCTTAACAGCGGCACATCGATCGCGTGCATGACCCAGCGGTTGAATTCAGGCCGGGTTGGATACTTCGCACACAATAACGACATCCAGTTGGCATTTGGATGTTCGGCGAGGACGCTGTGAATGATCGTGGTGCCACTTCGGCCCAGACCGCTGAGAAAGATCGGCTTTTGGACTGGAAGTTCTCGTCCCGAGGCCGCAGTCTTTTGCCGTGGTTTTTTGTTGATTCCCAGAGACATCTATTGATATTCCCCGCTCAACGCATTGTTGATCCGCGCCAGGAAGCTCTTAAAAAGATAAGCCTTTCGATCGTTTTGTAAGGACATTTCTGGCCGCCCCTTAACCCGCCGCCTGTTCAGACATCCGGGGCGTGCCGCGTACTCCCTGAATGGATCGCTTAACCGGATTCCTGGCGAATACCACTCGACAGCGAAAGGTGCTGTAGATCGAAGGAAGAAACGGCAAGACCTTCGAAAGGGCATAGAGATACTTCCCCTTTGGGGAGTACTTGAGAAAGGCACTCTCACCAAACAACACCTGCCGGAAATGGGCGCAAAATTCCTTGTTTATCTGCCTCTTTGACAGGTAATGCGTTCGGTCCCTCAGATATTCAAAGTTGGCAATAGCTGTGTCTTTGGCCGACGTGTTCTGTTGCTCTTCGGTGCGGACTCCCAGAAAGGCCCAGAAAGACAGCCACCAATAAGGTCTGAGAACTGTTGCCAGAGGCACGTAAACATGAGGCTCCAATGGGGTATAGCGCGAGGGAAAAAGGTGAAAAGCGACGCCACCCGGCTTCAACACCCTCGCGAGTTCAGCGAGTGTTTCGGAATAGTTCTGGACATGTTCAAAAACCTGATCGCTGAACACGACATCAAAAGTGTTGTCCGGGAACGGTAAAACGTATCGATTCTTATCAATCAGCCGGATCAGGCCTTCCCTCTCCAGGGACTCTGTGTCCGCATTCCTGTCGCTCTTGAATGCCAGATCACATCCGAATGCTTGAAAGCCAAGTTGACGGAGTTCCTGAACTCTGCGGCCACTACCACAACCAAAATCCAGAATGATGGACTCTGCGTTGGAGTCGAATCCGAGTTCCCGGATCATCTCCAGCTTCGAAAGCAGGCTATCGTGAACTTTCATTGAAAATTGGCCTTCTGTAGCTTTGCAGTGACGGGGTCGCGACGTCTTCGGATCCGAGTTGCCGCCAGGCAGCCTCGACGCCGGCGACCGCGATCTCTAACTCTCGCGTCCCGCGAGGGCGGGACTGGTCTTAACGACCTGACGATCCAGTTTCGTCACATCAACCAGGCACTGTCCTTCCCGCATTCTGCCCATGAGGTCTTCACGCGAAACCGCGTTGGTCGCGGCGACAACGATTTCCGCGTGGGACAGCACTTCACCGATCTCCTCGCGCAACAGGGTTCCGATGTGGGGAATATACTCATCGATGAATTGCCGATTCGAACCAATCAGCTGGCCAAGTGAAACGTCCTTGTCCCAAATCTGTATATCGCAGCCTTCGGCGATGAGTTTTTTTACCAGAAGCACCATGGGGCTTTCCCGCAGATCGTCGGTGCCCGGCTTGAAGCTGAGGCCGAGAATGCCAATCTTGCGTTTTCCAAGCCCCAGAACGGCTTCCGCGGCGCGGTCGAGATGCTCCGAGTTGCTCGGCAAGATGGATTCCAGCAGCGGAAGCTTCAAATCCAGTTCCTTAACGCGATAGGTTAATGCTCGCAGATCCTTCGGCAGGCAGGATCCCCCGAACGCAAAGCCCGGGGTCAGATACGCCGTGGACACGTTGAGACGAGTATCCGATTTGAAAATATCGGCAACGATTTTCGGGTCCACGCCCATGGCGCTGCATACACTCCCGATCTCGTTCGAAAATGCGACCTTTAACGCGTGAAACGCGTTGCATGAATACTTGATCATTTCGGCAGCCTGGATCGGAGTTTCGTACAAGCGGGATGACAGGAAACTGTAGAGTTCGAGTACCGGGGCCGCAAGGACAGCGTTGTCGGTGCCGACGACGGTGAACGGCGGATTGAAGAAGTCCGAAACAGCCGTACCCTCCCTGAGAAATTCCGGGTTGAAGCACACCTGAAAATCCAGGCCGGCCTTCTTCCCGCTCGCTGCCTCGATCGCCGGTACGGCCACGCTTTCGGTAGTGCCAGGCAGAACCGTGCTGCGAAGTACGATCCAGTGGAATGAACTCTTTTGCTTCAGAGAACGCCCGATATCGGTGCAGACGTTGCGGATATGCGACAGGTCAAGCTTGCCGTTTCGCTGGCTGGGCGTGCCGACCGAAATGAACGAAATGTCGGAATTCAGGATCGCTTCGGTCGCATCCAGCGTTGCTGTAATCAGGCCCGCGGATTTGGCAGCCGTAATGATTTCCTGAATCTCCGCTTCGACGATGGGGCTCAGTCCCGACTGAATGCGGTCCACTTTGAGGGGATTCGGGTCCACTCCGATCACTCTGTAACCGCGAGACGCAAAACATGCTGCCGTGACGGCCCCCACGTAACCTAAGCCAAATATGCTGATGGATTTCATGCCTTCTCCAGAGCTAAGAACGATGTCGAGGTTGTTCTCAGGGTAAGCCTATCCTTACCGTGAGGGTTGGGTTGCTTTAGAGTGTTTCGCCGCCCGCCGAGGATCGGCGCCTTGAATTTTACTCCCCCCTGTTTGTTGGGCTTGACCTGGCGTCTTCAGCCGCCGATCAATGACACGGCGGTAGACCCGAACGATTTCATTCACTGTTTTTTCCTGACTGTAGCGGTCCATTGCCGACCGGCCGTGAAATACAAATCCTTCAGGCGGGTGAAGCACCTGTTTAACAGCGGCTTTCAGCGCTTCCACCGTTTGTTCAGCGATCTGCACGCCGGCAACGCCTTGCGTGATCTCTCGGACGTCACCCACATCCGTGCAGACGACTGGAAGATTGCAGGCCAGGGCCTCCTTGATCGAAGTTGGAGAACCTTCCGAATCGGAGCACAGCAGCATCACGTCGGCGGCGCTGTAGTACCAGGGCATCTCCCGGAAATGGACTTTCGAGATCGTGAGGAGCTCGATATCCATCCCTTCATCGGACAACTCCTGTACCACGGCGGAAACCAGATCGAAACGTTTGACCGTCCGTGCGGGATTGAACGGAAAGAGGACATATTTTCGCTCCGCTGCCAGGTTCAGGCGTTGGCGCGCCTGAACCTTCGGTTTTTGCTGGAACACGGAAAGGTCCACCCCACAGGGTATGGTCTCGCCTGGAATTCGCCGGCTGATCTCGCTGCTGACGACAATGGTCGCATCCGCCATCCTGCAGACCGCTTTCGTTATGAAGGGTTCGAGCGATCCCACAAGCGCATCACTTCCGTGGACGGTGACAACGAGCGGAACCGAGTTCCGGAACAGGGTCGCCAGCCCGGTAACGCCATAGTGGGCATGTACCACCGAAAACCGTTCGCGACGTGTGCGGCGAAAGACTTCAACAGCCGCCTTGAGGTATTCAAGCTTGGACCGATAGCTCGGGAAATTGATCACCTCCACGTCATGGCCCAACGCTCGCAACTGCTCCACCTGGTGCATGACGAACGCTCCATAGCCTTCATGCCCGGGGTGGGGATACATCGCCGTGACAATAAGAATCCTTAACTTTGCCAACTTTGCCTGGGGGCCGCCCGTCATCGAGTTCCCCCTTTTCCGTTCAGCACTTTCCGGTACATCAACAGACTGTTTTCAGTCAGTGCCTCCAGGGAGAAGCATTCCTGGATCCGTCGCCGGCCTGCCACTCCCATCTGCCGTGCTTGTGCGGGATTGTCCAGTAGAAGCGCAATCTTGTCGGCCACCGCCTCCGGGTTCGAAACTGTCACCAGGAACCCGTGCTCCCCGTCCCGGACCAGTTCCCGGCTGCCACCGCCTTCCGTAACGATCACCGGTTTCGCAGCCGCCATCAACTCCATCACGGAATTCGAGATCCCCTCCGTAAAAGTACAGAGAACCCCGATGTCCATCTGCTGGACGAGGGATTCGACATCTTCTCTCTGGCCCAGAAATCGAATACGTTGTTCATCCGGGACCATCCCTTTGCAGGCTTCCAGATTCTTGCCACCTCCCACGGCCACGAAGACCACGTCGTCGCGTCGCTCAAGAAGGAGTTGTGCCGCTCGAATAAATGTAGGGAAGTCTTTGTAGTCGGAGAACTCGGCAACCATGCCCACGATCTTTCGTTTGCCCGCTTCAATGGCTGGGCCGGCGGCTGCCGTGTTCTCTTGTAGCCGCTGCATGTCAAAGCCGTTGTAGATCACGTAATTGCCCGGGGAGTCTGGACGTAACCCGCGGCTTACGAAGCCCGCCTCTGAATTACCGACTCGGGCATCGGCGAGTTTCAGCATTGCCTTGTGCCATTGCCAACGAAGGCCCTGGCCGGAAAAGGCGTTGCGGATGGTTGCGTTAATCACTTTAATACCCATCAACCTTGCTAATGGCAAAGCATAGGACATGGCCATTTCGCTGTTGGTATAAATGATTTGCGGCCGGACCTGGCGAAGTATGCGGAGTAGTCGCGGCAGCACCGTGGGGTCCCACCGCAGGCGTCTCAGCAGGAAATGAAGAGGCACTCCCAGCCTCTGAATGTCCGGGACGTAGAACTGTTCCGGCCCCATGGTGACCACAACCTGCTGCGCAAACTGGCCCGCGTCGATCCCTTTGACCAGTTCACACAGCTGCCGCTCTTTTCCACCTACGCGAAGACTGTCGACGAGGTACAGAATCCGCAGGGTTATCGTATCCTTTCGGGTCACTGGACCTATTTCACGCTCTTCAGTGATTTCGAGCGCCTTCAACGCGCACTACCTACTTTCAACGCCACCACCTCCACGGAATCTCCCTCATCAAGAGGAACCCGTGGCAATAAGGCCAAATCGACGCCCTGGTAGCACCGGCCCCGGGAAGTCGTTGTGGCTGAGCGGAACAGTTTGCGAACCACGTTGGGTGCGACAGTTCCCACTTCACCGGGACTGCCGTAGGGATAGCAAAAATGATCGACCGACTGTCCTGTCAGCTCCCGTATCCGCGCTCGGCTGCCTTCCAGTTCCTTTTTCAACCTTTCTTCCGACAGCCGGCTCACGGCAAGGTGGTTGATCGAATGAGCCTGGAAGGACACTTCGCTGTGGGCCGCCAATTCCCGAACCCGATCCCAGGGGATAGGCTCAGGAATCGAGAGTCCCGCGGGTCTGCTCTCCGATGCGAACAGGGAAAACCGTATCCGGCGGAGCAGCGCCTCAACCTCCTCGGCCGTAGATAGGGCTTTAAAGTAGCCCCTTAACGTTTTCGAAGTCCCAAAGATGGAATCGGAATTCTCCAGGGAAAAGGTTTCATGGCCCAGCTCCAACTTTCCACCGGCCGCCCGATTCAACAACAAGTCCAGTTCCAAAAACCAATACGGTTCTTTCGTATCCAGATATCGCGTCGGAAGATAAAAGGTCATGGGCCAACCATGACGGATGGCAATCCTGGCAGCCCCTTCTGTAACGGAACCCAGTCCGTCATCAAACGTAATCGCCGCCAGGCCCGAAGTGGACTTGCCTTCAGTGAGCCGGTCTACAAATTCACTGAGCGAAACGTAGGTATACGTTTCGCCAAGGTGGCTGAGGTGGTTGGAAAGCACTTCCGCGGATATGTCGTGGAACACCAGAATCACACCGCCTCGACGCCCATTGTTTCGGTCCAGCGCCTTTACGAGATGAGTCTTCGCCAGCACTTTCGACGCCAGCTTAATGGTTTTCTGACGAAGCATCTTCTACGAAGGGGTGCCTGCCACCGGGCGCAGGAGCCTGCCAAGAGGTTGACGTTTGAGAGGCGACTGTAAAGTGATGCCTTCCTTTGCCGTCGAATCGTCTATATTGCTTACGAGACCGAAAAGCAGGAAGAGTGCCGAGTTGAAAAACTCGTGGAATCGTACGTCTGTCGTTACCCCCATGAGAAGAAAAGCCAGGAGAGCACCGCTTGCGACGATCACAAATCTTCGTTCGAACTCCCAGTTGTCCCCTCTGAGTCGAAAATATGCGGTCCAGCACATCTTGCCGGCGCAGACAAAGATCAAAAAATAGCTCGTAAATCCGATCAATCCCATCTCGCCGAGAATGGCGAGAAAGGTCGTATTGTTTCCGTCGGCCAAATCCCTGATTTCCCCGGAATCATCGCTGACAAAATAATTCCGCCACATTCTGTTGAAGTTGCCGTATCCAATGCCAAACAGCGGGTTCCTCTTGAACATTTCCCACGTCGTTGCATAGTTGGCGAACCTGTAGTCCACTGTCTCCGAGCGTTTGGAAAACAACGTCTCTTCATACACTGAAAACTTGCTGAACACTCCGCTGAAATAGACGAGTGCGGCCAGGGCCACCGCCCGCCGGCCAACCACGCTCATTTTTGTACGTGTCAACGCCAAAAGGCGTAGTACCATTGCGAATCCCACCCATACCCCTCTCGTGTCGGTGAAATAAACGGTGATGCCGATTGGCGCCATCGCCAGGGCGAACATGAAGAGCCGCTTCTTCCCGGTCAACGAGGACCAGACAAAGGTACTGGCCAGGAAACTGACGATGAGGGCGCCTCCATTGACAACAGCCGCCGCAAAAGGACCTCTGGACCGCCCGAACTGGACCCCGACCCTTGGACTCATAATGTATTGCGGGATTACGAAGCGATTGAGCCTGTCAAAGTGTTCAAAGATGCCGGTGAACCCTATATACACACCGATGAGGGCCACACCAAAAAGCAGTTTCCTTAACGCCGGTCTGATCCAAAGGTAGCCGTCTGGCAACGTAGCACGCAAAAAACGGCTGGTAACAGAGAGTAATAAGCGTTGTCAGCCACCGGAAGCCCTTTCTTTCAACCGAGTCTGCTCCTGAAATCACGATAGGAAAAAGTGCTCAGACGGTAAACGCGAGCATCAGCCATTCCATCGTCGAAACGGGCCGCTGCAAACGTTTTTGGTGCAGCAGAAATGCGAGGATCAGGATGCCGAACAGCGCCCTGTCCGGACTAATCGTTATGCCGACCTTCACCGAATAGCCAATTTCCGTATACAGGAAGCATTGTGCAAAAAGCCATGCGATGAACAGCCGCACGAACCTGTTGCTCTCGATTTTCTCGCTCTTGGGCGTAGTTTGCTGCTGAAGTTTGGCGATACTCCGTCCGCGCTCCCTGATCCCGTTTTTTATTGAAGCACTCATGCTGGATTTACGGAATTCAAAATGTGAACTCCAGTGTTTTTGCGTTAGTGGGAACATCAACGAGCAATCGCTGGGACTGCTCGCTATCCTCGAACCGCCAAACCAGCGGTTTTCGCTGACCATCCAGGAGTTCTAACGAGGCCGATTTCGGGTGAGAAAGGACAGGTACGAGAAGACTCAAATCGGGTGATCCGAATTTGGGAACGTTCAGCGAGGTCTTGACTGAGACTGTCGCTGCTGTATTCCCTTCCCGGTGCAGGCTCAGTTCCAGATGCTCTCGCGCCTCGCAATAGGCAGCGAGTTCGGCCATTGGAGCCACCCAGAGTCGGCCTGTCCTTCGCTCGGAATCAATGTACTGCAGGATTCCGCGCAACTGATTGTCGAAGATGTCGATCGGGTCGGACGGATGAAACCACAAAGCATAAGCAGCGCGACGTTCCATCGCCTTCTGAATGAAAATCCTGGCCTTGTCCACGTAGTCGTAATGTTTCGCCGCGCGGAGATTCATGCTTTCATAGATCTTGTAGACTCCGGATTGCGTTCGTTCAGGATACGACAATCGGATGTTCTCATCCCGGTGCCGTACGGCCGTAATGCCAGCGTCCGCCAACAATGGCAGATAAGAGTATTCCGAGATATTGTGCGGAAACACGAGCGACCTTGGCTTCAACCCGAAGGGATGCATCACGTCAATGCAAGCCTCCATCTCCCGCTGTACCAACTCGGACGTAGAACAACGGGTTGAGAAATTCATGTGGCTGAACGAGTGCGTGCCTATTTCCTGGGGCGTCTTGCACTCCATGACCTGGCGGATCAGGTCCGGCGCGTACCACAACGGATCCTTACGCACGTCCGAGCAGGGATCGTGTACGTACCAGTCACCATCCCACCGTTCGTTGGCGACGGGTCTCGGCATATCTGCGTGAGCCAGGCCGGCCTTCGAACGCGTGCAACTCTCCAGAAACAGGTGTCCTACGGTCGCCCAGGTTATCGGTATCGAATACTCTTCCAGCAACCGCAAAATCAGAGGGACATTTCGCCTTTCGGTGGCTCCTTTAAATTCCGTCACCTGCCGGCCGTGCGCCCGGAATGCCCAACTCATTTCGAAATCACTCGAAATGCAGACTGCGGCTTTAGCGTTGCCCTTAAAAGGGGCTACCTCGATCCCAGAGAAAACCTTTCTCTCCGGTGACCGGCCCTGACTGAAGTTCCGCTTCAAACCGAAAATTGTTTTCAGAACCGACGGACTAGCTAGTTTCATGAGGAGGGAATCACGGATCAAACGGGCAGTCCAGGTATTGATCCTGCAAAGCGTGTAGTTTCTATGCTATCTCCTGACGGAGAACGGGCTACCGCTGTTTCGACCCCCGTAATACTAGATACTGCATGAGTCTTTGTCAATTTTTGGAGCCAGGCAAGTGGTTCGCTACGACTTCGTGGGGGACTTGGCAAAGACCATTAACCGCGACAGTTGCCCCCGGAGCGGAGGGTAGACATCAAGGACCGACGAGTTCAAAATTCCAAGCGCAAACAAGGAGATGACGATCGCCGTGAGACCCGTTGCCGAAGGCAACCCCAGCGCAACCACGTTGATTCCGAACCCGTGAATCGGGATGGCCGGGGCCAACCAGGCCCCCAGCTGGATGAACAACCGCCATTACAGCGGTTGCGGCTACAACCTTTCCCATGGAACCCCGCAGGAGCCGGAGGTTCAGCCCTCCCATTCGCCGGCGCAACAAATAGCCGAGGAAAAAAGGACCAACCATGGCTGCCATAGCCCGGCCAACCGGCAAACTGAAGATCCCGAGGCGCGAGACGAGAAGAACACTGCCCGCCACGTAGACTACGCTTTCCAGAACCGATGCAAGCAAGGGAGTCCGCGAGTCCTGTTCAGCGAAAAAAGGCAGCTCGAAGAGGCTTCGCAAACGGCCCAGGAGAAGATAGGGAATCATCAAAAGCAACAGAGTTGAAACCAGCGCCGTGTTGCTGGCATCAAAACTGCCCCTCTGGTAGAGGAACGCAATCAACTGACGATTTACCAGAGCCAGCCAGACAGAGAGAGGTAATGTCACCAGAAGCAGAAGATAGACACCGTGACGCAGATGTTTCTTCGTGGCTTCCTTGTCGCCACGGGCAACACTTGCCGCCACGGTCGGCATTGCTGCCAGGACAACACTGGCCGGCAGCAGACCGGCAAACGAGTCGATGATTCGTGTCGCCAGCCTGAGGGCGGTTACGTTTCCTTCTCCCAACATGGAGCCGAGGGTGTTGTTGATGACTTCCACCCCCGAACCAAAAACTTGCCCGGTGAGTTGAAAGCCCACAAGCCCGTAGGCCTGGACCATGTCCGGATGTTTCAGGCCGAGGATGGGCCGATATCTGAAGCCCTTGCGCCTCAAGACGAAATAGAAGGTGCCGAGTTGCCAGATTGCTCCAGCGAGCAGACCCAGAACCAGAGCCATTACACCGACTCTTCGCCCCAGGAACAGAACAAAAAGAATCTTGAACGTGTTTTCGAAGAATTTCATCGCCCCTGGCAGGGCAAAAATGTCGAAGCTGTTCAGAGCTGCGCGCAGAACCACGATGGGAAAATAGAGAGGCAGAATACAAAAGAAAAGGATACTTAGCCGGGTCGCAATCCTGGTTTCTTCTCCGGTCGAGCTTGCGGTCTGTAACCCCATCAGCATCGGGGACAAGAGCGCTCCCACTACGCAAAACGCAATGACGATGACCGTACCGCTCGTGAGGACCAGGTTAAGGTACCTCCAGCCTCCCGCGTCTCCCTCTGAACTTCGCTTACCGATAAACAGGGGCTGCACCACGCGTGTTGCCTGCAGCATCATCACTGTGATGATCGCCATTGGGATCGTATTGGCGATGTAAAACGCATCCGTTTGAAGTCCCAACCCGAACATGGCGACGACAATTGCGTCCAGCACCACGCTCGTGACGATCCCGAAAGAGGCTGAGGCGACGGTGGAGAGAGCATTGCGGCCCATCCTGGAGCCGGCGTTGGAAACTTCCATCACCCCGCCTGCCGAGAAGCGCGGTTAGGCTTTTTGCACAATACAGACATAATTGCCTTTCCGAAGGTTCTCCCGGTCTGCAGCACTGATCAAGGGGGACATCGTCACAGGAGTCGCCCACTCCCGAATAATCTTAAAACCCGCATCCAGGACCTGCTGCCTCGCCTGGCCGACGCTCGTGTACAGGAAGACGTGATCTTCCTGCGCGATGTTAATGGCCATTGTCAGATACATGGTGCCCCTGGGATGCAACACCCGTCTGAGGTTGAGCAACGCCGTCTCCGGTCGCTCAAGGTGCTCCAGCACTTCGCACATGACGATTTTGCCGAACCGGCCTAAATAGGCTTCCAGTCCCTCCTCCTGTTCCAGGGGAAACGTTCCCAGCCGCAGACACTGTGGGTCGCGATTGAAATAGTGGAGAAGGTCCGACGCATAGGAATGAGATGCCGGAGAATTGTCAAAGGCGGAAATGTTCCGAATCCGACGCGTAGTCCTGGATCAGCTTGATCTCGTAACCTGCACCAAACCCGATCGAGAGAAAGGTTTTTGGCGTTTCAGGCCGCGGTCTCAACTTCAGGAATCGAACCAGCCACTGAAGGATTTCGAAACGATGGACAGTGGTCAGGAAAGACAACAACAGAGACAGTCTGTAGTCATCACCGTCGATTGGCGCAATTTCCGCATAGGTCGAAGCAGGGTACTGTCCGGAAACCTCAAATGCCGTCTGGAGTTCACTGAGATGATGGCACCGCGCAATGTAGCGCGACAGGTAGTCGCCGGAGTAATGTGAATCCAGAAAGCCAAGGATCTCACGCGCAAACGGCTCCGGCTTGCTCCCTTTCAACTTGCGCAACGCCAGACTTGTAAGATAGAGGACCCGGTCTTCCTGCTTCAGCCGGTCAACTAAGTCGTCCAGGGTGTGCATGCCATTTCGTTGCGAACCTGAATGTGATGCGGAACCGGATATTGTTCGGAAGGGTTCCATTCGAAACTACCATCAAGGGCGCGAGACAAGCCGGAATGCAGGAAAAACTCCAAACATGGTTTGTTCTTTTCCGTCGCCGTATATCGGGCGCGCAGGCGCTTCAGGCCTCGTGTTCGCCCATATTCAATACCAAGCGACAACATTACTTCTTCGATACGCCGTCCCATCACTCTGCAGCTCAGGACAAAGTCCACGATTTCGAGCACGTCCTCCCGGATCTCCATGCCGAGAATGCCGGTCAGGCCGGAGTCTCCGAATCGGTCCGAGACACGGAATGCCAGTAGATTGCATCCTTGCCTCGAGGTCCATGCCACCAGCTCCGCGCTCGTCATTCTTCGAGTGTTCAGGTTCATCTGGTTCGTCTTGTTCAGCAGTTGCGTCACCCGTACAAGATTCTCTTCGTTCAGTGGCTCGACACTCACCTGCGTGTTCAGCGTTTCGAGCCATTCCTCAAGAGATGCCACCGTGCTTTTGATCTGGGTTCGTTCGCGTTCGGCCCTGTACATTGCAGAGCGGGTCCGGTCCTCCTCGCTAACCGATTCGCCGTCAAAACAATCCAGGGCGAAAAGCGCCTGCCGGTATAGCAATGTATCCTTCGGCCAGTCCGGAACCAGGACGCCCGGCAGCGTCTCTGCGACTCTGGCGCGCTCCACCGGGTTGTCGTCGATAAACACCGCGGAATCGATGCCAAGATTGAGTTCCGTCACCAGTTCCACGATGTTCTTTGCCTTGTCCTCCCAGTTGATCTTCCAGCCCGCGAAGTCTTCCTGCCTTAGAACCATTTCAGGATGTCGCGCTATCGCTTCAAGTGCGACAGACTCTTCGTTCTTGCTCACAACCGCCAATAGAATGCCGCGATTCCTGAGGGCTTTCAGACCCTTCTGAAAGTCAACGAAAGCCTCCCCTGTGGCATCATGTCCGCCCAGCACCAAGCCATGCCAGCCGACATCGCCAACGGTGCCACCCCACAGGGTGTTATCAAGATCCAGTATAATCAGTTTCCTGGCCTGACCCTGCAATCCGCGTATCGCCGCTTTGAGATCCCGCGCGGCCTCCTTACACACCTCATTGGAAAAAGGAATCTTTCCGAGGTACCAGAGCTTCGGATTGAAAACCTTTTGACCGCCGCCCGCGATCCATTGCTGGGCGTCCAGCGCGATGCAATTCGGCATTTCTCGGAGGTTTTGAACCAGCCGGACGTTCATTTCCATCAGCGTGGACCGAAAGCCCCCCTGTGCCCGCAGGTCTAATGCGCCGAAACCTCTGTGGTGGCTGGATAAGAGCCATGTCGGAACAAACACCCACTTGAGTCGCGCCTGAATTTTTCGCAGCGCCTCGCAGTAGGCATCGACCTGGGCGAGAACCTCGCCAGGATCCACAGTTTCGAATTGGAGGATCTTGTTGAAGCTGTCGATAACAGCTTCGGGCCGGGTCCAGACAATAGCCAGGTCGGGCGCTCCCTGCCAGCAGCCGAGGCTGTCATG
This sequence comes from uncultured Acidobacteriota bacterium, assembly GCA_963836435.1. Lineage (GTDB taxonomy): Bacteria > Acidobacteriota > Terriglobia > 20CM-2-55-15 > 20CM-2-55-15 > DASTBJ01. The sequence continues at coordinate 66,654 of CAWIJI010000010.1, forward strand.
CAGAAGCACCTGCAGCACCTGCCCGAATGGGGCGATCGTCACATCGATTCGAGGCGAACTCAGATCGTTGCTGAGATAACCTGCAAAGGTATTCAGAGTGGAATCCGCTATTAAAATTGCTTTGTAGTCCTGTCCCGCCATGACCATTCCGCAGTATCAAGACAAATTTTAAGAGTCGCTTGTTACGGGTTGTGGTTCGACCAGCCGGCAAATGTGATCAGCCAGGGTCCCGACATTCCGAAACGGATAATTGTCATCCATGGCTTCCGTTTCACCAGTCAGGCAGACAGCCTTCCCAAATTCGTCCAGGCACTTTTCTTCGAGCAACACAATGAGGTTGATAAAGCCGATCGAATCAATTGTCCCGCCGCTGCCGAGCAGGGTTGTATCCAGCCGTTTGTCCAACCTCCTGTCCCTGGACAGTTGCTCGTTGAGAGCGTCGATCGCAGAATAGATGACGTCTATAACTTTCTCTCTCATGCGGGTCCTTTCTTTTACTCAGCCGAAAACTGCTTGTTCTTGACGCGATAGGCCAGAGCCAGCATTCTGGGATACTTCGATAAATGGTTGTCTCGAGCTTCGGATAAATGGCGCCGGAGGTACACCTTGAAGTCCTGCACCGCGGTATGCCGATGCTTGCTACTGTCGGACTGGACCTGCCCGGTATAGGAAACCGTGATTTTCGAAGCGCTAAACGCCGGAATCTCCGTGCGCGCTTTGATGTACCCGTTCTCCAGGACATAAGGATGTCGTTGGCCGTCTATAACCACTTCTCTAATCGACGACTTGTCACCCTCGGATTTCAAAATAGTGAAGGTTTTCTTCGTGGGGGCTGGATTGTCGATAACCTGCTGATTCGCAAAGATCCTACACTCCATCGTGTCCTTTGAAGTGCTCCTCTGTAAATAGGTCCGTCTTAAAGTTTCTCCCAGGCCCGTCCATTTCAGGTCCGGGGACAACGCATTTATCCGGGTCATGAATTCCCGGATCTTTTCGTATCCATCTTTGAAATAACCGTGGTGCTCCACGAGCAAGGCGGCTTTGCCCAGGAAAAGGTCGAACGCGAAGTCCACGATGTCGCGCGGATATCGGCGCATGAATAGAGGGAAGCTGCTGTACCGGGATATCGCCGGCTCGAGCATCTCGGCCAGTGTGAGCCCATGCGAATTGCCGAGATCCTGCGGCTTTACCGACGAATTCACCGCTGCGAGATAATTGTGGGCCTTAAGAGCGCCCAGCGAAACGGAGGAGAATCTCCCCTGGGGGAAAACCATGATTTCATCGCAGATCACTCCGGTCTTTTGCTCGTGGGCCTTCATCCGCACTGAGGCCAGTCCGATACGGTCATTCAGGTCAGAGATGTCTGTGCTCGCGAATTCACCGGAGGTGTGATCGCAGCCGTGAACGCAGACGGAGAACCGATCGGAGCGTTCTTTGACGAGCCTCGCTATGGCCGGACTGGTTCGTCTGTAATTCCAGGGAATGAAGGCAATCGTCGAACTGAATCCACTGCGGTCCATCTCCTTCAATAGCTGAGGATAGTTCAGGAAACCGTAGGATTCGCGCAGCAACGGGTCGTCGATAATGAGGTTGGCGCGCCGCGTCGGGTTGTGCCAGGTTCGATCTCCAAAGGCGTGCCTGAGAAACATCAGGACCGGCGCAACCCGTGAAAAATATTCGCGCGCCGGCAGCGACCCGTCGGTTTCGGTGTCGAGATCCGCGAAACCGCCGCACGCCAACAAGTACAGCAAGGACTGCTGCTTTTTGAAAGACGCGAAGAAGGGCAGTTTTCCGATGGTCACAAGTTCGGTAAAGCCCGGATCCTGCCGGTTCAAGACAAGGGCGTGATCAATCTCATTCTTGATCGGCCCAAAAGTGAGCCCGGTAAACTCCCCGGTAATCTCACGGGACGCGGGGCTGACTTCGTAGGCGTGGTCTGATCCGTTAAACCGCTGGACGGTATCCATCAGCCCCAGCGTTATGTGCCGTATCGCACTTTCCCCTTCCCTGCCTGGCGTGATGCCGTAGACAAGGACAAACGGCGTCCGCTCGAAGAACCGGGTAACGAGTTCCCGAGGAACCGTTTCGTCTCGTAAGATGCCGGCAAGAGAATCTGCGCTGACCATGACGCAGGAAGGATCCTGGTGATCGGCAAGAAATTTTTCCCGGCTTGACCGGTCGCCCAGAAAAAGGGCTCTGCACTCGATGCCGGAAAAACGCGTCAGAGAGGCAATCCTCGCGTCGAGGGAAGATTCCTCGTTGTGAAGCACAAGGGTTGCCTCGGAACGCATGTTGAAATCTCTTTTTAGCGGCATAGGGCTTGGCACAAAAATCACCCCGGAGGGGTGCTGGGAGCGAGCCCCGGGTTAATGCGCGCAACCCGGGGTTACCGTCACTGCGATACTGTAGCACCCCGGCAGGCGTGCAGGGATTCCTCGCACCCACTTCCGGGGTGCGAATCGCCCCTCGCGAGATGAACCCCGGGTTGCGCTCGCTTCGCTCGCTTAACCCGGGGCTAAATTCTCAGCACGCCTCCGGCGTGCTCAGACTCACGTTTCAACGTCGCCATCACCTTGAGGACGAACCTGCAAACCGGAGACGTAACCTCGTGTTTCCGCTCCCGCTCAGACTCAAGAATGTCTAAACTCCAGACACCCCGAAGGGGCTGAAAGCACGCCGGAGGCGTGCTGAGAATTTAGCCCCGGGTTAAGCGAGCGAAGCGAGCGCAACCCGGGGTTACCGTAACGGGAATGTTGCACCCCGGCAGGGGTGCGAGGAATCCCTGCATGAACCCCAGGTGTCGCTGCGCTCCACCTTCCTTTCACGCCTCCGGTGTGCAAAATGTCTAAACTCCCGTCACCCCTGCGGGGTGTTTATCTCGGTAGAGGCTTGAGACCTCTGACGAACCGCTCATAGCTTGTCGTGGCTGTGAGAGGCACGGTCACCCTCGCAATCGGCTTGGCCTTCTCCCCGGCGTAGAACGTACCCGGTGGAATATCGCTGGTCACGCACGAACCCACGCCTATTACTGAGCCCTCCCCGATCGTCAAGGTTTTTCCGGGCGTTACGGCAATAACGCAGCTTGCCCCAATGAAGACATTTTTTTCGAAGACGATTCTGCTCGGTCCTCGAGTGTGCGCGATAATTGTCGACCTCAGGCCGATCTGTACGCCATCGTGGATTTCCACGCGTTCCGGGTACTCGTTTTCCAGGTAGACGTCATCGCCAATGAAGATGTTGCCCTGCACCTTCACGCCGCGCAGGCGATGAAGGAAGGGGCGCAATGCCGTTGCGCCGGGCAGGAGGCGAGCCATCAGGTGCAGCACTCGATTCCCGGCCCGTCGAAAGAGGGATTTGTGAGAGGTTTTGGCAGACACAGTCTTTAGTCGACCTCGCGGGCGCCATACCTCTTGTCGCCGGCTGGCGCAGAAGTTGCCGATCGATTGAATCGTGGGAACATGGGTGGCTCAGGCTCAGCGGTGAACCAATTCCTGGGCGGAATTGCCGAGGATGCCGCGTTTTATCATCTGCTGGATGATTTCGTCCGCCGCATCGTGAGCTGTCATCCGTGTTGTATCGATCCAGATGTCGGGTTCCTTCGGTGATTCGTACGGCGAATCAATACCGGTAAAATTTCTCAGTTCACCCCGGCGCGCTTTCTTGTAAAGACCCTTGGGGTCGCGTTCCTCGGCGACGCGAAGAGGCGTATCGACGAACACTTCGAGAAATTCCCCAGGTTCCAGCAGGTCGCGCACCATCTGGCGCTCCGCGCGGAACGGCGAGATGAAGGATGCCAGAATGATCAATCCGGCATCCACCATGAGTTTCGCCACCTCGCCGACGCGCCGGATATTCTCGACTCGATCCTGCGCGGTGAAACCGAGATCCTTGTTCAGGCCATGGCGTACATTGTCGCCGTCGAGCAGATAGGTATGCCGGCTCATCGATACCAGCCGCTTCTCGACGAGATTCGCAATGGTCGACTTGCCGGCGCCCGAAAGACCCGTGAACCAGAGCACACACGATTGTTGCTTCTTCTGCTGGGCCCGCGCTCTCTTGTTCACATCCAGGGCCTGCCAGTGCACGTTGTCCGCGCGCCGCAACGAGAAGTGCAGCAGGCCGGCGCCCACCGTGTTGTTCGACAGCCGGTCAATCAGAATGAAGCCTCCAAGCTCCCGGCTTTCCTTGTAGGGCTGGAAGGCAATCGGTTGGTCCAGTTCAATCTCGACGACGCCGATATCATTCAATTCGAGCTTCTCGGCCGCGACATGTTCGAGCGAGTTAACATTGATACGATACTTCAGGGGCGTGACGGTCGCAGACACGGTCCGTGCACCGATCTTCATCAGATATGTGCGGCCCTGCAACATCGGCTCGTCGTGCATCCAGATCAGTGTCGCCTCGAACTGATCCGCAACCTGAGGCGGCGCCGAAGCGGCCGCCAGAACATCCCCGCGGCTGATATCGATTTGAGACTCAAGAGTGAGTGTAATCGACTGGCCTGCCTCGGCGCTCCCGAGCTCGCCTTTTGATGTGACGATGCTCTTCACCTCCGATTCGCGGCCCGAAGGCAGGACTCGCACCCGGTCCCCAGGCTGGATGGTCCCACTGGCAATCATGCCGGCGAACCCTCGAAACTCGTGATTCGGCCGGCTGACCCATTGGACGGGCATGCGGAACGGCCGGGTCGCTGCATCCTCCGCGGTGACGACGGTTTCGAGCAAGTGCATCAGCGGGGGACCGTTGTACCAGCTCATGTTCGGGCTGGGTTCGACAATATTGTCCCCATACGCTGCCGATACCGGCAGGGCATGAACCTTCTCCAGTCCTATTTCCCTCGCGAACCGGCGATACTCATTCGCGATATCTGTGAAGGTCTTGTCGCTGAACCCCACCAGATCCATCTTGTTGACGGCGAGGATAACCTGCCTGATTCCCAGCAGAGAGACCAGGTAACTGTGGCGCCGCGTCTGCGTCAGCACCCCTTGCCGCGCATCGATCAGGATGACCGCAAGATCCGCGTTTGAAGCGCCGGTCACCATGTTTCGTGTGTACTGCTCGTGGCCCGGCGTATCGGCCACGATGAACTTGCGTTTGTCGGTTGAAAAGAAGCGATACGCGACATCGATGGTAATGCCTTGCTCGCGCTCCGCGGCAAGACCATCCACCAGCAGGGCGAAATCGATTTCAGCGCCGCGCGTGCCGACCTTTTTCGAATCCGCCTCCAATGCGGCCATCTGGTCTTCGAAAATCATCTTCGATTCATAAAGGAGTCTGCCGATCAGCGTCGATTTGCCGTCGTCGACGGAGCCGCACGTGATGAATCGCAATAGACTCTTGTGCTCGTGGGCCCTCAGGTATGCTTCGATATCGCTCGCGATGAGATCCGATTTGTGCGCCATCTTAGAAATACCCTTCCTGCTTCTTTTTTTCCATCGATGCGGTGCTGTCGTGATCGATCACGCGCCCCTGTCGCTCCGAGTGAGTCGTCAGAAGCATTTCCTGGATGATATCGGGCAGTGTCGCCGCGTCGCTTTCGATGGCCCCGGTCAGCGGATAGCAGCCGAGAGTGCGAAAGCGGACCTTTTTCCTGGTTGCGGTTTCGCCCTCTCTAAGAGGCAACCGGTCGTCATCGACCATGATTAACGCGCCATCGCGTTCCACGACCGGGTGCTCCGCCGCGAAATACAGCGGGACAATCGGAATATTCTCCAGATAGATATATTGCCAGACGTCGAGTTCGGTCCAGTTCGACAACGGAAATACCCGGATGCTTTCGCCCTTATGCTTGCGCGTGTTGTACACCGACCAGAGTTCCGGGCGCTGCTGCTTGGGGTCCCACCGGTGTTGCCCGGAACGAAACGAAAAGACCCTCTCCTTGGCGCGGCTCTTTTCCTCGTCCCGCCGCGCGCCGCCGAAAGCTGCATCGAATCCATATTTGTTCAGCGCCTGCTTCAGGGCCTGCGTCTTCATGACGTCTGTATGTATCTGGGAGCCGTGCGTAATCGGGTTGATGCCTTGTCGAAGTCCTTCCTGATTGATGTAAACGATGAATTCCACGCCCAGGGATTTCGCGATCCTGTCACGGAATTCATACATGGCGCGAAACTTCCAGGTTGTATCGACGTGCAGCAGCGGAAACGGAGGAAGCGCCGGGTAGAAAGCCTTCATCGCCAGATGCAGCATCACGCTGCTATCCTTGCCGACCGAGTAAAGCATGACCGGCTTCTCGCACTCGGCGACAACCTCGCGCATGATATAGATACTCTCGGCCTCAAGCCGTTGCAGGTGGGTCATCTCACTCATCGGTAAAATCCCAACTTTCTTTTCAAGGCTGCCACGCGATAACCCGCCTGAACGACGGGGAACGTGCGATTGGAAGGAGGCATGGAGCCCGGTTGCGTTTGAGAACGTGGTTCGCAAGAGACGGAGAGGCAACGTCGAACGCCGGATCGATTCAGGAAAATGGACTGCCTCTACCCTTCCATGACCTGCGAGCGGCTGAGCGCTTTTTCTTCAGACCTCGGGAGCAGATGCCGATAGGCTTCGATCAGGTTCTTTCCGACCACGGACCATTGCAGGTGTTCCACCACCCGCCGGCGGCCGAACTCGCCCATCCGGGTTCGACGTTCTGGATCATCCATGAGCAGAGCGATCGCCTGGGCGAACTCGTGTTCGTCATTCGGCCGTACGTATACCGCTGCGTCCTGGGCTGAGTACCGGGTTTCTGCAAGATCAAAAGACACAATCGGTTTGGCATAGGCCATGTATTCCATGACCTTGATCCACGTAGACACGTCGTTCAGGGGACTGGAGGGGTCCGGGTCGACGCAAATGTCGGCTGCCGCCAGATTCGCCTGCAGGTCGGCGTCCGATACAAAACCCGTCAACTCCACGTTGTCAGCGAGTTCCAGTGCCTTCGATAATTCTCGAAGATCTTCCAGCGAATCTCCGGAACCGATGATGATGCAATGGAAGTCCTCCCGGCGAAGCCCATAGCGCAAATGGTGGAGAGACCGAAGCAGGTAATCCACGCCGTCCTGCGGATTAAGGCTGCCGATATAAACAAGAATGGATTTGCCCATACCACGCAGGCGTTGGCTCGGTGGAACCCGCTTCATGCGGAAGATGTTGGGTCCGTTTCTTACGACGAAGATCTTGCGCGGATCCCGGTTGCCACGTGCGATTTGTATACGTTTATAAGACTCGTTCGTGGCGATCGTGATGTCCGCCAGACGGAGCGTGCACCATTCGGCGAACTTTCAGGATGCGGGTTGTCAGGCATTCACCGGTCTGATAGCGCGACCGGTAAAGTTCAGGACACAGATCATGATGATCAAAGACGAACTTCTTCCCCAGGAGCTTGAAGGGTATGGCTACCGCGAAGAGAGTGTCGGGAGGATTGTGGGCGTGAATCGCATCAAACCCATAGCGGAAGAAGATGTACGTTGTCGCCAGGAAGCAGGCGCTGGTGAAATAGAGATACTCGAGGGCATACCCGGAGAATGCCTTCACCTTGAGCAGCAACCTGCCCAGGAATCCCGGCCTGTCGGCGACCGTTTTCTTGAACAATTCGAGCCGTGGCAGGCGGTAGACCCGGACGCCATCGAGCACTTCATGCCGTGGTTTCCCCGGCTCCCGGAGTGAGATCACAGTCAGTTGATAGCCGGCCGATTGAAGCAGGGTGGCTTCATTTCTCACCCGCGTGTCCGCGGGGTAATGATTCTCGACCAGCATGACTATTCTGCCCAAAGACGATTTCATAAAAACATCATCGAAGAGTTACCTTTCCCCCTGGCCAACTGGTTTCTGTCGGCATTCAGAGGCGTTGTAACACTTTCTCTCCGGCAGATTGCGAGTAATCGAATTGTAACAGCGCTGCGACGACTTCTTCTTGCTGTTCTCTGAGGATTTGCGGATACATGGGAAGCGACAGAATTTCGCGCGATAGTTTTTCGGAGATCGGGAAATCCCCGGCGTGGTAGCCAAACCCCTGATAACCCTGCTGCAGATGGAGCGGGATCGGATAGTGCAGACCGGTTCCAATGTTTCCTGCGGCAAGGTGTTGCTGCAACGCATCACGTTGTGCGGTGCGAATGACGTAGAGATGGTAATTGCTTCGAAATCCGTCGGATTCCAGGGGGGTCCGGATAGCATCCGCTGTTTTGAGTAGCTGGTCGTATATCGCGGCGGCGCTTCTTCTTTTCGCGTTCCAGCCGCTCAAGTGAGGCAGCTTCACCCGCAAAAGGGCCGCCTGCAGCGAATCCAGCCGGCCGTTGTAACCTTCGACGGCGTGATGATATTTCTTGTTTTGCCCGTGGTCCCGAATCATGCGTATGCGTTGCGCGATTCGTTCGTCATTCGTCGTGACCGCGCCGGCTTCGCCGCAAGCTCCCAGATTTTTTCCGGGATAAAAACTGAACGCTGCGGCTCTCCCTACCGAGCCTGCTTTCTGCCAGCGGCCGTTTCTTTTCGAGAAGTATTCGCTGCCGTGTGCCTGGCAGGCATCCTCGAAAACGATCAGGCCGTATTCTTCGGCGATAGCCATGATCGGATCCATGTCGGACATTTGACCATAGAGATGGACGGGGAGAATCGCCTTGACCTGCTTGTCGTTGTGCGTTTCGAGATACTTCCTCAGCGAGTCCGCGCTCATGTTGAAGGTCTCCGGGTCGACATCCACGAAATTGCGGAATGGCGCCGGCCTGCACGATCGCTTCAACCGTGGCCACAAAGGTGTTCGGAACGGTGATCACGATATCGCCCTTACCGATACCGGCTGCCATTAGAGCGAATCTTAAAGCGTCGGTTCCGCTGCTGACACCGATGCAATACTTCGTATCGCAAATTGCCGCAAATTCATTTTCGAATGCTTCCAGAACCGGCCCGCCAACAAAGCCACCCGTCCGAATGACGCTTCTTACCGAGTCGATCAGTTCTTCTTCCAACTCCAGATGCGGAGTAACCAGGTCGACAAATGGAATCCCCTTCCGTGGGTTCATGCTTACTTCTCCTTTGAACTAATATATCGAAGCAGTCGGGCCGGATTGCCGGCAACGACAGCGTTGTCGGGAACATTTTTCGTAACGGTGCTTCCAGCTCCTACAAGCGCATTCTCGCCAATCGTGACCCTGGCCAGGATCGTCGCGCCAGACCCGATGGAGGCGCCCTTGCCTACAACCGTTCTCTCAACCTTCCAGTCGGCTTCAGTCTGCAGACTTCCGTCCCCGGTTGTGGCTCTCGGGTACAAATCGTTGATAAACATCACGCCGTGGCCGATGAAGACGTTGTCCAGGATTGCGACGCCTTCGCAGATGAAGGAGTGACTCGATATTTTGCAGTTTTTCCCGACCGAGGCGTTCTTCTGAATTTCAACAAACGTTCCGATTTTCGTGTTATCGCCGATCGAGCACCCGTAAAGGTTGATGAATCTCGCCAGCTTCACATTCTCCCCCAGTTTGACATCCGGCGCGATCGAAAGAAAATCGTCTTTTGGGTTCACGTTGCTCCTCTGGTCTATTTGCGGACGATACCAAGTTTTTCAATCAGTTCGTAAAGGCTCGGCCGGCTGATTTCCAGGTCCGCTGCCGCGCGCGTGAGGTTTCCCTTGTTGCGCGCGAGCGCCGCCGTGATCATCTCACGTTCCACGGTTTCCCGGGCTTTGCTGAGACTCTGGTCTTCATGTTCCGGCAATGAGGTCAGCGCGAGATCCTGCGGCGTGATCCGGCCGTTTTCGGCCATGATGGAGGCACGCTGGATTCTGTTCTCGAGTTCGCGGACGTTGCCGGGCCACGAATGCGACTCCAGAATGGCAAGCGCCTTCGACGTGAAGACCAGGTTTTTTTCACGCCCTGTTGTATGTCGATGGACGAAACGCTTTGGCAAGAAGCGGAATATCGCCCTCGCGTTCGCGCAGAGGCGGCATCGCCAGTAGTGACAACGCCCAGCCGGTAGTAGAGGTCTTCGCGAAAGCTTCCCTCGGCCATTCCCTTGGTCAGGTCAATGTTCGTCGCTGCGAGAACTCGGGCGTCGATGTGAATGAGCGACCGGCCGCCGACGCGCTCGATTTCGTGCTCCTGAAGAAAACGCAGAAGTTTGACCTGCAGTGGTCCGGACAACTCTCCGATTTCGTCCAGGAAGAGCGTGCCGCCCTGAGCCATCTCGATTCGCCCCTGCCGCTGCATGTGGGCGCCGGTGAACGCGCCCTTCTCATGTCCAAAGAGTTCGCTCTCCAGCAGATTTTCGGGAATCGCACCGCAATTGATGGCGATGAAAGGTCCGGAGCTTCTCGGGCTTCTTCGGTGAATGGCTCTGGCGACCAGTTCCTTGCCGGTGCCGCTTTCGCCGCAGATCAAAACGGGGGCGTCGGTATTGGAGACCTTCTCGATCGTCGCGAAGACGTGCTGCATCTGGGCGCTGCTGCCGATCATCCCTTCAAAGGCGGCGAATCGGTCCTTCTCAAAAAGGTCGCGGCGTTCACGCTCCAGGTACTGGACATGGATCGCTCTCTGGAGAACGATCTTCAGATCGTCCACTTTCACCGGCTTGGAGAAGAAGTCATAGGCGCCCTGGCCGATGGCTTCCATCCCATTCTCTCTTTCATTCTGCCCGGTGATGACCAGCACTTTCAGAAGCGGATCGAGTTGGAGCATGTCGGCCAGCGCAAGGAATCCCTCTCGGGTGTCTCCCGGGGACGGAGGCAGCCCGAGGTCCAGGGTCACGACATTGGGCCGGTCCTTGCTGAGCAGACTCAGCGCCGTCGGCCTGTCCTCGGCCAGCGATACCTCGTACTGAGGACTCAGAGCCCACTTCATCTGAGTTCTCACTTCATCATCGTCGTCAACGATCAGGACTTTAGGTTTGTCCATATTCTTAGCAGGGCAGTAAAACCCGGAATTCGCTTCCGCGGCCAACGGTACTGTTCACTTCGAAGGTCCCGCGGTGAGCTTCCACAATAAGCTTGCTGTGAAACAAGCCGATGCCAAGGCCCTTCTTCTTGGTTGTCTTGAAAGGCCGGAAAAGAGATTTTTGGATGAACTCCTCCGACATTCCGCAGCCGTTATCCCGGACCAGAAAACCCACCGTATGTTCTTCCTGGATTGTTGCGACTTCGACAACGCCGTTGCCATTCACCGCTTCTCCCGCGTTCATGATCAGATTGGTCAGGACTTTCTGAATCTGTTCGGAATCCAGCTGGACCTGCGGCAGCGGCTTCAGGTCCTGCTTCAGTTCCGCCTTGAAGCCTGACTTGAACTCATTGAGGGTTTTCGCAACAAGCTGGCTCAAGTCGCACGTCACCAACTTCAACTCGATGTTCTGTCGAAGCATCGCCAGGCGGCTGCACATGTCATCAATCTTCGCGAGGCTGGTTGAGATCACGCGCAGCGTATCGCTGCGGAATTCCGGACTGTCGAAGTTATTCGGTAGATTTTGCATGGTGAGCGACAGTCGCGAGGCCAGATTCTTCAGGTCGTGCACGAAGAACGTGGATACGGTCTGAAAGGTCTCCAGCTCTTTGGCATGCCGCAATCTGGCCGACAGTTTCTGGTTCAGGAGGCTGGCGGAGAGTTGAGTTGCCAGTGTTTCCAGCAACAGGAAGTCTTCGGAAGTCAGGATCTGTTCGCCGACACGGTCGTCATTCAGCGTCATGATGCCGACCAGCTCCCCGCCGGCGTGTAAGCCGATCGCATAGCGCAGCCTGTATTCGTTAAAAAATTCGGGAGCCGCTTCCATGATTTGTCGAGGCCACGAAAGATTCTGCAAGTCCAGATCGACGCAGCCCGAAGTTTTCCTGAAGAAGTTGATGAATTCCGGGGCGCTTTCCGCGGCCTTTTCGATCAAACTGGCGTGTAGTCCCGATAGCGCAGTCGATCCCCCCAGCGTTACTTTTCTGAATGTCTCGTCCACCAGCCAGACGCTCACTGACAGGATGTCCAGCGACTCGGAAACCATCTTGCTCACCGCGGAACTAAGCTCCCGGACGTCCACAAGGGACTTGGTTCGTTCGGTCAGGTCCATCCATACGTTGCGGTAGTCGTACACTGGGCGTCGAAAATGCCGGCCGACGAACATCCGGAGTCTTCTCCGCAATCGGTTCGAAAGCAGGAGAACGGCCAGAAACGTGAGAGCGATGAAAACAATGATCCCATCCAGGGGCAGGGTCGGGCTGGACGCGCGAGCGAAATGCCCGGGCCAATGCGCCGACCGCGAGCAGATAGATACCCGCGAGCATGATCGTCAGAGAATTCTGAATCGTTGCCGTCGACAGGTAAACGTCCACGTTGAGCGACCGCCCGCGGGTGAGGGAAATCGCAAACAGGACGCAGGCGGCAAGCATCGCGACGGCGTTGATCGCTCCGAACCCCGTATCCAGCGTCGAGTACAGCAGGCTCTGGCTTGCGATATAGAGGCGAAGAGCGAATAAACCGCCCACTCCCAGGGCCATGAACTTGATCTGCCATCGCATTCGCCCGATCGAGGACCGGATCGTCCGCTCCAGGTTGAACAATATCAGGACGCATGCGCAGAGGAAGAAAGCCTCCAGGACTTTTCCCGGGGACGACAGGGCCATGGTCCATTGTTCCTGTCCTACCAGGGTCATGTTGCCGCTGAAGATGGAGTGGCGGAAGATCACGACAAACGCCGCAGGAACGACCCCGGCGGCGATCATCCCCCACTTCCACTTCGCCAGAACCTTCTCCGAATTCGCTCGCGCATAACTCAGGCTGAAGGCCAGCCAGACAGCGGGTACGCAGGCGGATATGGCCAGAACTCGTTTCTGCCAGTACAGGATGTCTTCGGGCAGAACGGATCCCAGGACAATGCCGCGCAGGAATTCCTCCGCCGAGAGGACAATCATACCGGCAGCGAATATGCGGTGGACGAAAGAGCGCTGGTCTCGCAGCAGGACGGCAGCCGCCACGGTCACACCGAAGTAGGCGGCTGCATATGAAAGAAGCGAAGAAATCGTCATGACGAAATGGACTTAACAGTCCTTGCGGCCCTAACGGGAGTCTGCTGTTTCCTTCAAGGCGGCTTGTGCCAGCGACTTCTCTTTGAAATTGTCGGGGCTGGCGAGGGCTTTCTTAAGTTCTGTCTCCGCGTCCCTCATCTGTTTCAACGATTTGTAGATCATTCCAAGATGGTAGTGAAGGGTTGGATTGTCCGCCTGTTTGCTGACCGCGAACTGAAGCTGTTCTTTCGCCAGGCCGTAGCTTCCAAGTTTGTAATAGATCCATCCAAGCGTGTCGGCAACTTCGGGGTTATCGGGCTGATTCTTTTTTGCCGGTTGTGCCAGGCTTAGGGCTCTATCCAGTTCCTTGCCTTCTTCCGCCAGGATGTAAGCAAGGTTGTTTGCGATGGCGTCCGCCTTCGGGTTCACCTTGAGTCCTTCGGCGTAGACCTGCTTTGCTTCGGCAGTCTTGCCCAGTTGCTCCAGGATCACTCCCTTGGTGCCGTAAGCGCCGGCATTCTCGGGATCCTTCTTGAGGATATCGTCCAGCTTCTTCAAGGCTTCGTCCAGTCTTCCGCTCTGGATGTATTGCGATGCGAGGAGTGCGTCCGCGGTGGCGCGCGTCGGATCTTTCGCCAACGCTTTCTTGTAGGCGTCCTCAGCCTCCGTCATTTTTCCAGCGTGACTGTAGATGCTGCCGAGCAATTCGTAGTGGAATGCAACCTTCCGGGCGTCCGGTATGGCGTTAATTCTCTCGATAGCCCGGTCGTACTGCCTGGCCTTCACATCAAGCTGGGTCATGACCTGCAGTGTTTCCAGGGAGTCGGGGTCCAGTTCACGGGCCTGGATTAGAGTTTTTTCCGCCTCCGCGGTTTTGCCGCGCTCATCGTAATAGATCGCCAGTTGTCGCAGGATAGCTGGATTCTTCGGTTGCTCTTTGGCAAGCGCCGTCAATTCCGTTTCCGCTTCCGCGTAACGCTTTTCAGTGCGGTTGAGACTTGCCATCAACAGGCGTGCCGGTACGAAATCACTTTGCACGGAGAGCGCGTTCTGTAATTCCTTCCGTCCTTCGGCCGTTTTGCCTCTGCTCAACAGAACTTCCGCCAGCGCCACTCGCGCCGCCAAATACCTGGGATTCATGCTGACGGCCTTTTCGAAAAAGCGTTGCGCCTCATCGAACTCCTGTTTCCCGCGTGCGAGGTTTCCCAGGAAAAACTGAGCCTCGGGCATGGCGCTGTTTGCCACCTGCGGCTTGTTGAACGTCGCTTGAGCTTCGTCAAAGTGTCCGTCGAGATATTGCAACTCACCCAACAGGAGGTTTCCGGCCGGGCTATCGGGATCGGCCTTGAGTATCCCGTCGACTTCCTGTCGAGCCTGCCTGGAGTCGGTCCCAATCAGGAGTACTGCCAGTTTGGCCGCCACATCGAGATTGTCGGGGAACTTCTTCTTCAGATCCACCAGCAGGCTGCGCGCATCGTCCACCCGGTTTTTCGCCATGTACATATCTTCGAGGACCAGGGAGGGCGCCGGGTTCTTGGGGTCTCCGGCCTGGAGGTCCTGGAGCAGTTTGACGCCTTCATCGAATCGATTGGTCTGATAGTAGAGCTGAACGAGCTGGGTGTAGATGCCGGGGTCCCCCGGGAAAGCGGCAAGGGCTTCCTTAAACGTACTCTCGGACTTTGCGTTGTCACCGGCCGTTCGATAGTAGTTCGCCAGCGAAACTAACGCGACCTTGTTCTTGGGATCGATCTCGCGGGCTCTGAGAAACGCCTTTTCCGCTTCAGGATACCGCTTTTGGAGTGTCTGGGTCGTGCCGATGCTTACGAACGCCGGGGCGTTCAGAGGATCCAGGTTCACGGCCTTTTGATACGACTCCAGTGATGCTGCATAATCGCGCTGCCCCCCCGCCGCATTACCCGCCAGAATTAATGCCGCGACGTTGTCGGGTTCCTTGTCGAGGATTTTTGCAGCGATTTGCGCCGCGTCCTTGAAGTATTTCGGTTCGGAAGAACCCACTTCGAGATAGATGTTTCCCAACTGCAGATTCGCCTCTGCATCGTCGGGATAGAATTGCAGAAGTGTGACCAGCTGTTTTGCCGCATTGTTCAGATCCCGCTGGCTGAGATACGTCTGCGCGAGCATGAATCGGGCATCGCGATTTCGCTCGTCCTGGCGGACGGCATTCGCGAACTGAATAGCTGCCGAAGAGTATTCCTTGTCGGCATAGTATTTTTTCCCGCTCTCCAGCAACTCTGCCGGAGTGGTAGGGGTCGTCCTCCAGATCGCAAAGAGAACGGCACCGCCTGCGATAAGGGTTCCGATAAGCAGAATGGGGAAGATCTTTTTCATAAGTTGACCTCTGGCGTGGCACTCGAAGGATTGGACGCCCAGGATTCTGACTGGGTGAGGTAGCGGAGAATCGGATACATCAACACGAGCCCAACGACAAAAAACGGAATCCCGCCTTCCTGGTGAAGGCGGCTTTCGAGAATGCGATGATCGACGTGGACGGCGAGGTAACTGAGGGTGCCGATTCTGAGCGAATTCTTGAAAATCAAAATCGGGATTGCGGCAAGCAGCAGAGCTATTTTCCGCGTCCAGGAATGGAGTGCGAGATTGCCCGCGAGCAGAGTCAGGATCAGGAGGCTGATCCCGGAGCGAATCCCGCTGCATTCCGGCGCAACGAACACATCCAGGTCGGGTACGTGGAGCACGACGTCGTCCTTGTAGATGGGCATCCTCGTCAATTTCAACAGAACATAGGAGACATCGGCTGACGCATGTTGTAAGACGAAAATCGTCTGCTTCATGATGGGGCTCGGAATCGGAATGCAAAAGGTCAGAAACAGCAGGGGAAACAGGGCACCCTTGAAGGCGGGCGCCCCGTAGAACAACAGGAAGCCGCCCCACCAGATAACCAGGATTGGAAAAATCAGGAGGCCCAGGTGATCGCCTCTGTCAAGATTCAAGCCCGCCGTTCTGCCAAACGCCAGAAGCGCTGCGCCGGCGATCATCAGCAAGGCGCCCGGAACGATATCGTACCTTGGTTGTTTAAAGATCGTTTCCCGGCGGAGATAGATCAGAGTGGCGGTGATAAACGGGATCATCAGCACCTGGGAGGCGTTGTTGTGGTCCCAGTCGGTGGCATAAGCCGCGAGATCCCGTAGAGCGCCCCAGGAACTTGCGAAAAGCGCCATGGACAGAAGAACAAAAAAGACGGTCCTCTTAGAACCAGACTTCAACTTCAGCATGTCCCTTCTTTAGTGAGAGTACGCAGATTTTCCGCGGATTGTGCTCCACTTGGCAACTCATAAGTGAGGCGCTCGCGGTCGAGGCAGGCGTAGGCGAGGGTTGCGCGCTCCGAGCCCGGGCCCTCAATCACCCATCCCTGACCCGGGCCCTGACCCGCGGGGACAAGGCGCATCTGGTCCCTTTGTCTCCACCATTGATCAACTTCACCGGCGATGGTGAGCCAGACGTCGTGTCGGGTCTCGGATTGCTGGAGCTCCCCCAGCAGTTGCTTATAAATTTCCTGCGCACGTCCCGACCGGACATAGTCCGGATGGACGATAAAGCTCATCAATCCGTTTCCTTCAATGATCATTTGCATCTGGCGCTTCCAGAGCGTGACGGAAAAGTCGTTGAGCATATGGAAGAGGGCATAGTCTTGAATCGTGGTCAGGGGAAGCTCTGTCATGCCGCCGGGCAACGAGAATGGCAGGAGAGTGCAGCAGCCGCCCGGTTGAGGCTCGAAGCGAGCGCTGCAGGGAAAGGACATGTCGTAGGAAAAATTCAATTCCCGGAACCAGTCGGGGTTCCGATACATCACCGGCGACCGAAAGCCCTTCGCCCCAAACAGTTCCGCGTAATCGTTTATCTTTCGCGCCCGCTCCAGAAATGTTGTGCGATCCTGGAACAAATTACCGTCGTGATTGAGACCATGTATGTTGATTTCGCATCCTCGCTGCGAAATCTCGTCGAGAAATTGGCGGGGCACTGCATAACGTTCCTCCGGGACAATTTGCACGGATGACTTGATGCTGAAACCTGAATCGATGTCGAGCATGCGCAGCGCAAAGTTCCGGCCTGCCAGCGTTTCGACGTCGTGGGTGACGATGGCGCAGGCCTTGTGGCCATTGGGCCAGAACCAGATGAATGGGATGCGCGACTGGCCTGACGCCTTCATGGCAAGGATCAGAAGCCGCTCGAACACGATGTCTGCCGTCCGATCCACCGGCCAGGCGGGAAACGGGAGATTGTCCCAGGCTTTCAGATAGGCTTTCTGCAGGTGTCTTCGGACGGAATCCGGCAGGATGGGGCGGATGAAATAGTAGATGTTCCTGGCCCCTTGTTTCTCAATTAACCGCCTCCCGGCGTTGCAATAGCGTTCGTAGCGGAGATCGTCGATAGCTTCCTTCGGATCGAAAGGTACGAACACTTTATTCTGTCCGTATGAGACAGCGAGCGATGCGTCGAAGAGATTGCCGCGGACTTCGGGGCTTACTCCTCCCGTGGCTCTACCGTAACAGACGGCTTCGGGCCCAAAGCGAAAAAAGCCCTTCGGATCTTTGAGGTTCCCCGATACTGCGAAATCCGGCATCGCTGCGGCCGGGAAGCGGTAGCGATCGAGGAGGAGCGTCTTAAGGGAGCTCAACAATCATTTCCGAGGCCGGTTGCGGCTTTCTCGTACGGCACTGCACCATTCGGCCTTTGTGAGCCATGGATTCGTCGATGGCCTCGAGCATTTGTACGACACGCATACCCGCTCGGCCATCGTTCGTGGGAGTTTCCGAGTTGAACACGCAGTCCACGAAGTAGCGTGTTTCGACAGTCAAAGCCTCAACCTGCTCGACGCGCGGGACCCAGAGATCCCCGGCGCGGTAGCTGACGCGCAGGTCATAGTTGCCGTTGCCGTTCGTGCTGCCGCGTTCGACGCCCTTGTCGTAGACCCGGATCTTCTCGTCCGCCTCGAGATCGTTCCAGACAAGCATCCTCTTCTCGCCGCCGATAAGAGTTGTCCGGACCTTGACGGGCGAGAGCCAGTTCACATTGAGGTGGGCGATGACCTTGTTCGGGAAGTACATCGTGATGAAGGCCATGTCTTCCTCGCCGCTGACATGTTTTTCGCCCGTAGCGACAACCGCTTCAGGTGAACTGGGAATCAAGTGGTCGATGATCGAGAGATCGTGGGGCGCAAGGTCCCAGACCACATTGGCATCGTGCTGAAACATACCCAGGTTGACGCGGGTTGAGTCGTAGTAGTACAGGTTGCCGAGTGCGTCATCCTTCATCAACTCGCTGATCTTCCGCACGGCGCCGCTGAACAGAAACGTATGATCGACCATGATGGTCAGTTTTTTACGTTCCGCCAGTTCGATCAACTGCTCGGCTTCCTCTGCGGAAGCCGTGAAGGGCTTCTCGACGAAAATGTGTTTTCCGTTTTCGAGCGCTTTTTTGGCAAGCGGAAAGTGATGGGAGATCGGGGTCACGATCGCCACTGCATCGATATCAGGACTGCTTAGAATGTCGTCCGCGTTCGTCGTGACTTCCATGGAGGGGTACAGCTTGTGAACCCGCTGCAGGGACTTGACGCTCAGATCGGAGACGCAGGTCACCACCGTGTTGGGGGCATTGTAGAAATTACGCACGATGTTCGGGCCCCAGTATCCGTAACCGATAACGCCCATTCTCAAAACTGAAGACTTATTGTTCACATTTCACCTTGAAGAAGTTGCGATTAGTGGGCCCCGTCGCCACTGACCATGGCAACCGGAGTCCGGAAGAGGATCTTCACGTCGAGCCAGAGAGACTGATTACGGATGTATCTCAGATCCATACGAACCATCTCGTCGAAAGTGGTGCGGCTGCGGCCCTGCACCTGCCAGATGCCGGTGATACCCGGCTTTGCTTCTAGGATTCTTCGGCGGTGCCACAGGGAGTAGTTTTCAAATTCGTAGCGGATGGGCGGTCGAGGCCCAACCAGCGACATCTCTCCACAGAGAACGTTGAAGAACTGAGGCAGTTCATCAAAACTGCTCCTGCGCAGGAATTGTCCGAACGGAGTGATGCGCGGGTCGTTCTTCATCTTATATCCGTTCGGACTGCCATCCAATTGCTTGGCGATCAGACTGCGAACGTACTCCTTGTGAATCGTCGGATCGTTGTCGGCGTACATCGAACGGAATTTAAGGAAAGTGAATTCCTCTCCGAACTGGCCGATCCGCTTCTGGCGAAACAGCACCGGCCCTTCTGAAGTCAGTTTGATCAGGATGGCAATGATGAGGAAGAGGGGCCATAAAACTACGATCGCTGCCAGGCTGACGGATATGTCGAGCGCTCGTTTGATGATTGCCGGCCGAATGTTCCGCAGGTCCTTCTTCTCCTGGTCCGAATAGAAGAGTTGCTGGGCCTTGTCTTCTGACTTGCCGGCGCCGGTGTCTTCGGGAAAGATATGCCAGGTGATCCAGATCCGCTGATTCTGATCGTCGTCCAGGCGGAGCGAGAGAACGCGCCGCATCCTTTCGCCGACCACGGCTTCCAGCGTCTGACGGTCCGCGCCGTTGAGCGTCGTCAGAATGATCCCCAGGACGGACGCCTGCCGGTACCACCCGGCAACATCGGTTTCACGCATGACCTCGCTGATGGAGAGCGCGACCTGTTCGATGGCCGTCTCACTCATCGTCTGACGGAGTTCTTCCATGTCCACAAGCATCAGTGCAAGACGATCGTTGGATCGTTCGCATCGTCGGCGTTCCAAAGAGAGCATGCGCTTGAAGACGGCTTCTTCTGCGAGAATACTATTCGAGTTCATCTAGTTTCCCTTCCCTGGGAGTCTCGGCCTTTCTCGGCTAGGGTTCGAGATAGGTTTTTGAACCGCTTGATGTACCGTCCGGCAGGGCGTACGTGGGTTCCCCTTTCTTGGAATACTGGTGGTAACCGTTCTGGTAGGGTTTGAAGAGCGAGGGTTTCACATCGTTGAAGATCGCGCCCAGCAGCTTGTTGCGATCGACGGCCTTGAATGCATGGTCCGCGGCCGAGTAGGAGGTCTTCCCGTGCCGCACCACCATCAGCAGGCCATCGCTTAGCCCGGTCACGACACGGGCGTCCGCGATCGGCGAGTAAGGAGGCGCGTCCAGAATGATGGTGTCGAAGTCCTTTCTAAGATGGTCGATGAGTTCCTTCATCTTCCGCATCGACAGAATTTCAATCGGATTTGTCGCCACGCCGCCGGTGGTCATGAAATACAGGCTTTCAAACCGGCGAACGAAGCAATAGGGCCCGAGCGACGGGCTCTCCAGATACTGCAGCAGACCCGGTTCGGGGGAGACTCCGAGCGACTGGGCAACCGTAGGTCCGCGAAAATCGCAGTCGAGGAGGATGACGCGCCGGCCAGGGTCTCTTGAAAAAGAAAAGGCGAGATTGAGGCTGATAAACGATTTTCCGTCCTGAGCCTCCGGACTCGATATCGTGATCACCTTGAGCGGTGCTTCGGGTTCCGACTCCCGCAACTGCACCTTGAGATTTCTGAATTGCTCATTCGTAAAGGAGGACTCGTTGCGCGCGACTTTCAGCTTTTCGCTGAGTACCGCGTCAGACACCACCGGAATTAAGTCCTCGAACTTGAATCCCGACTCCTGGACCGCGATGCTGGTGCATTCCGCTTTCCAGGCTTCGGCGTCTTCCACGACGGCGATGACCTCCAGGTCCAGCAGCACCCCTGCTATCTTCCTGAGGACTTTCTCGGCTAATCCTGTCAGAGCCTGAAGTTCGCGAAGCGTTTGGGGAGTTCTCAATCCATTCAGGACAGAAATTTCTTCAGGCTGCCACGGAAACAACGACAGGTCCTGGTCCGGGTTGGCGACGAGCGCGATTTCTGGAGCCGCCTGGAAGGCAGGTGTTCTGCTGCGGGCCAACTCCAGCAGGACCTGCTGAAAGCTGACGCGCGCCGGCGCAAAGCGGGAACGCAGGGAGGGTGTGAAGCAGTCTACGGAAAAGCCTGCGTTAACCGCATGCTGCAGCAAGTCCAGGCATTGGCTGCGGGCGGCTGCAGCCACATACGCCGCATCGGCGAGGTTTCTTCGCACCACAGCTTCCCCGAAGGAGATCTTTTGCCGCTCGGCTTCCAGGCGGATCGCGTCGAATTCGCGGGCCTGGACGTGACCCCCTTTTACCAGGTAGTCGCCGAATCGGCTGCCGCCCGAGTTCGAAGACGCGGCTTCGATCAGCCCTTCGCGGAAGAAGACGTCCAGAGATTCACCGGTGGCACCCTTTAGCGACAGGATTCCAGTCTGCTTTTCCTGATGCAGGCGCTGGAGCTCTTCGAGAATGGAATTTCCAGGTCGGATCATTAGTTCATTATCTTTCGAACGACAGGATCAAGTTGACGGAGTATGAACTCGTGGTTGAGGTCCACACCGTAAAGACAAACGGAATAGACCAGCGCCGCCCCCATCGCTGAAGCGGCGAAGATCCATTTCTTTCTTCGGGCTGCTGCCAGGTCCATGTCTGTCAGAATCTCGGGGATATCCACAAGGACAGGCACGCCCCAGAAGGTCTCGATTTCCGCCTGTGTCCAGATTCTTTGCCGGGCGACATCCACGACCACTGCGAAAACCAGGGAGAACAACAGGCTTGCAGCGCTGCCGCCAAGAACGATGAGCTTCTTGCTCGGCGTCGCAGCATCCAACGGCAAACTCGCGGGATCCTGTACGTAAAAACCGCCTTTGTCCGCGGTTTCAAGGCTCGACGATAACTCTGTCGCTGCGAGTTTGCCTTTGATTGATTCGTACTGTTCGTGAAGACTGGTATTTTCTCTCAACAGGTCCGCCAGTTCGAGTTCCACTTGAGGTGTGCTATCGACCCTGCGGCTGTACGTCGCGATATCTCTGGCAATCTCTGCCTTCTGGTTCTGCAGAATCTTGGCTTCCGTCTCTGCTTCACGCAGCGAGGCGAGCAGGGTTTGATAGCGGGGATTCGGCTCACTCCCCGGGGGAACATTGGGAGCCGTCGGCGCCGGCGCGGGCGGAGGAGGGGGTGGCGGAGGGTTGTCCACGGTTTCGATTTCTTCAGCCGACAGCCTTGCTCGAAGGTTATCCAGTGTGACTTTCGCGGAACGCACGTCGGGATGGGCCGCCGGGTAATCCGCAGCCAGTTTTTCAAACGCGTGTTTTGCATTGCGATAGTCAATGATTTTCTGGTCTTCGGCAACTGCAACCTTGGGGGGGCCGCCGGCGGCGGGCCCAGGGCCGGCGTTTGGTCCAGCTTTCACGAGTGTAGCTGGGGTTTCGGCCAGCATCTGTTCATACGTCACACGCGTCGATGCATTGCGGCCAATCGCTTCCTCATTGGTTCTCGCCTGCTGGCCGAGGAGCTCCAGCTTCTTCATGTTCATGTCCAGCCTCTCCGGCAGTTCGTACTGCCGCGCGGCCTTCTTCTGGTTCAGGCGGGCTTCAGATTCCTTAAGGGCTTGCGATATTTCTTCCAATTGGTTCGAAAAGAAAGTTTTCGGTCCATTCACCTGGGTATTCCGATAGTTACTGTCTTCTGTAATGAAACGGGTCGTCAGTTCACGGACGACTTCCTGTGCGAGAAATTGATCCTGACTCCGGAAGGTGACGCGGAAATAGGTGATCGGGAGTTGCTGGTTCGGTTTGGCGGGGTTCATCGGATACTTGATGTCGACGTGTGACCGAAATTCTTGTCTTCGTTCTTCCCTGTTGAGTCCCTTCAGTTCGGCCATCCTGGCTCCGAATTTGCTGACGAGTTCATCGAGGGCCGTGCGGCTCAACACCGTCTGCTCGAGGTTCTTCATGCGATCCGCCACAGATCCCGGCGTGAGATCGACGACAAAATTAGCAGGCATCTCCCGCTGTCGCACCATAATCAGGCTCTCGGAAACAAAGCTCTTCGGCAAACGGTTTGCGAGAACGGTGACCATGCAGGTCAGGGCCACGAACGGCGCGATAATCCACCATCTGCGCCGGATCAAAAGTGCCAGAACAGCCTGCGGGCTAGTCAACCCGATTCTCATCTGGAGGACCTCCTTATTACGATGTGCATGGGTTTAAAAGGTGTTCGACAGGGGCACATGGGCTACCGCCATTTCGGTCCCGGAAACTGCAGAAGGAATGCCGCAGACCTCATTAATAGCTTGCCCAGCTCGTACTTAATTCTCCAGACCGACAGATGTATGTCAAGGAATACTTTTCCCTAAGTTGTTGGTCCCCGTCGCCCTGGAGGGCCCTCCAGGGCCCTCCAGGGGTGGAAGGAAAGTACCCAGGGTGAGCGATCGGAGCGAGCCACCCCTGGTTTCAGGGTCGCGATTCCCCTCGCAACCCCGGCCCGGGGTGCGAGGAGTCGGTTGCACGACCACCGGGGTTGCGCGCTGCCGTGCACTGACCCTGGCTATTTCCCTTCCGCCCCCGGACCCTCCGGAGCAGAACGGGGAACTCGGGACTCTCGACTTTTCCCTATTGCGGTGTTCAAATCCGTGCATAATAAATTTCGCCTCGTGGCGCCATTGCTCGTGCCCACTCTGAGAGGTCAAGTTTCGCCACCTTGTTTCGTCCCCGGCGGGAAGGGCCCGTTGGCAGGGTTTCGAATCATCAGGAGTTCGGAATAATAATGTTTAGAAACTGGAGAGACTGCTCAGGACTTCTCGCTGTGGTGTTATGTCACATATTGGTGGTTCAGGCCGTTGTGGGGCAGCAATCTCTCAATATTGTCGTCCTGCAGGGGGAAGGCGCTCACAACGTCGTGCAGCAGATTGCGGCGCGCCCCATCACGGTTCGCATCGAGGATTCCGGCGGACGTCCTGTGGTTGGCGCGCGCGTGACGTTTTCGTCACCGCAACTCGGCCCGAGTGGCGACTTCAGCAATGACCTTCGGACCCTGGAACTCATTTCCGATGGTCAGGGACAGGCGGTCGCCGACCATTACCATCCTAATGCCATCGCAGGCGCCTATGTCATCGAGGTTGTTGCAGAGTATCAGGGCCAGATGGCCCGGAGACAGATCAAGCAGGAGAATGGCGCGCAGAGCAAGAGCCATGGAAAGATGTTTGCCGTCCTTGCCGTCGTAGGCGCTGCCGGCGCCGCAATTGCGGTTTCCAGCTTGAAAAAGAAGAGCTCTACTGCCCCACCCGTAACGGGGCCCACAATCACTCTCGGAGGCACCGCTGTCGGTGCACCTTCACAATGAGAATGCTTTTGCGCATACTTGCGATCAGCCTCGCTGTTGCTTTGGGAATCCTTCCGATCGGCCTGCAGGCTCAGGTCATTCGCGGGCCGGTTCTGGGCTATGTTCCCGACGCTGGAGGCTCTGCCGTGCGACCTCTGCTGGGCGTTCCTGGCGCCAGCAGTCTGGGAAGCCGCCTTTCGCTCGGCGAAGGCGTTCGCCTCATACAGGTTTCCCCAAAGCAGGACTACTTTCTTGCGCTTCGCAACAAGAACCGGGCTGTCGTTCTTTTCGATCTGACCGCCGGAACGCTTTCGGCTCGCCCTTTGTCTTTCCCGAGCGAAGCCGGCCTGATTTCGATCAGCCCCTCCGGTTCTGCCGCGGCGACTTACGACGCTGCCAAACGCAGCGTGTCTGCGATCGCGGGTCTGCCTGGCAGTCCGGGAGCGGAGCGCACCTTCGACGTTTCTCGCGTCGCCGGGAGCGTGGCGGCCGTTGCGGTTTCTGATGACGGAACGCTGGTGCTGGTGCGATCCGAGAGAACGGATGGTGAAAGTTCGCGCGCCGACCTCACCGTGATCGGTGATGCGGGCGTTACGTGGCGGGTTCCGAGTGATGATGCGGCCGTCGCGTTCGTGCCCGGGCGCAGAGATATTGTTGTGGCCGACAATCTGACGAGGAGTGTGTTTCTGGTAACCGATATTGGCCGTTCCTATGCGCGTCTTCCCTTGTTCACGCTGGCAGACGACGTGGAAATGTTTTCCGGCGCCGCAATGTCCGCAGGTGGGGCGCGTGTTGTTGTGACGACTCAGTCGGGAGCAGTTGCCATTTACGAAGTGGGGACAGGCCAGCTCACCTGGCTGGCGTGTGAATGTCGTCCGACCATGGTGGAGCCGCTTAACGGATCGTCGTTGTTCAGACTCACGGAAGCTTCCGGCGGGGAGCCTGTTGTCGTCGTTGATGCATCGCCGCTCGATCCGCGAATTGTCATCACTCCCCCGAATACAGCGCAATGAAATTCACCAATTCAAAAACACAGACTGCACTCGTCTCGCGGGCACTGCCGCTGAGATTTGTTTTTGTGATGGTCCTGGCGTTTGCATTTGCCGGGCACGCTTTCGGCCAGCTGACGATTACGACGTCGTCTTTGCCTGGCGGCGTGATCGGGACAGCTTATCCGTTGCAGGTACTGGGTGCATCGGGGGGCACGACGCCCTACGGCACAAGCTCATCGACCTGCTCTCCTCAGGCCGATTCCAGTTGGTGCGTTACTGTCGGTGCGTTGCCGGCCGGACTGACTCTTTCGGTGGATGGAAACCTCAGCGGCACTCCAACCGGCCCTGCAGGGACGTCCAACTTCACAGTGACGGTTCAGGATGCCGTCTCCGCCCAGGCAA
This sequence comes from uncultured Acidobacteriota bacterium, assembly GCA_963836435.1. Taxonomy (GTDB): domain Bacteria; phylum Acidobacteriota; class Terriglobia; order 20CM-2-55-15; family 20CM-2-55-15; genus DASTBJ01. The sequence goes on from CAWIJI010000010.1 coordinate 92,178, forward strand.
CAGCCGCGCTGTCGATCGTCGTGACAAATGCGCTGTCGATTACGACGTCGTCTTTACCGGGCGGAGTCGTCGGGACAGCGTATTCGCAGGCTCTGGGCGCAAGCGGCGGCACCGCGCCGTACGGAAACAATGGATCGACGTGCAGTCCGGCTTCCGGGACGCGTTGGTGCGTCATCGCCGGTTCGTTGCCGGCGGGCTTGAGTCTGGCGCCGGACGGGACGGTGAGCGGGACTCCGACGGCTGCGGGGACCTCCAATTTCACCGTGGAACTGACGGACAGCTCGTCGCCGCCCCAGGTCACGACACAGGCTCTTTCGATCGTGGTGACGAGTCCCCTGTCGATCACGACGTCGTCTTTACCGGGCGGAGTCGTCGGGACAGTGTATTCGCAGGCCCTGAACGCAAGTGGCGGCACCGCGCCGTACGGAGCCGGAGGATCGACGTGCAGTCCGGCCTCCGGGACGCGTTGGTGCGTCATTGCCGGTTCGTTGCCGGCGGGCCTGAGTCTTTCAACTACCGGAACCATCACCGGAACTCCCACGGCAGCAGGGACGTCCAATTTCACAGTGGAACTGACGGACAGTTCCTTGCCGCCCCAGGTCACGACCCAGGCGCTGCAAATTGTGGTCACGGGGCCCCTGACGATTACGACGACTTCCTTGCCTGGGGGAGTTGTTGGGACAGTTTACACGACGCAGGTATTGAGTGCAGCAGGCGGCACGGCGCCCTACGGAGCCAGCGGATCAACCTGTAGTCCAGCCTCCGGGACGCGTTGGTGCGTCACTGCCGGTGCGTTGCCGGCAGGAATGAGTCTGGCGCCCGACGGGACGCTGAGCGGTACGCCGACGGCTGCGGGGACGTCCAATTTCACAGTGCAACTCACCGACAGCAGCCCAATTCCACAGACTACTACTCAGGCGCTTCAAATTGTGGTCACGACTCCCCTGTCGATTACGACGTCGTCTTTGCCCGGCGGCGTGGCCGGGACGGCTTACACGTCGCAGGTGTTGAGCGCAAGCGGCGGCACCGCGCCCTACGGCGCTGGTGGTTCGACGTGCAGCCCGGCATCGGGGACGCGCTGGTGCGTCATTGCCGGTGCGTTGCCGGCGGGGATGACCCTGTCGGTTACCGGCACGCTGAGCGGGACGCCTACGGCTGCGGGGACCTCCAATTTCACCGTGGAACTCACAGACAGCTCTACGCCGCCCCAGGTAACGACCAAGGCGCTGTCGATTGTGGTCTCCGGTCCGCTGTCGATTACGACGTCGTCTTTGCCGGGGGGGTTTGTTGGTGCCCCTTACACGCCGCAGACGTTGAGTGCCGCTGGCGGGACCGCGCCCTACGGCGCGAGCGGATCGACCTGCAGTCCCGCGTCCGGGACGCGTTGGTGCGTCATTTCAGGTTCGTTGCCGATAGGTATAACCCTGTCGCCCGCCGGCACGCTGAGCGGCACCCCCACGGTTGCGGGGACGTCTAATTTCCTGGTGCAACTGACGGATAGCTCCTCGCCGCCCCAGACAGCACAGGTCCCGCTGTCGATCACGGTCAGCAACCCCAGTCCCACTCTCACGATTCAAACGTCGTCTTTGCCGAGCGGGATCGTCGGGACGGCTTACTCGCAGGCATTGGTGGCAACCGGCGGCACCGCGCCCTACGGCGCCAGCGGATCGACGTGCAGCCCCGCATCCGGGACGCGTTGGTGCGTCACTTCAGGTTCGTTGCCGGCAGGTATCAGTCTGTCGGTTGATGGAACCCTCAGCGGGACGCCGACGGCTGCAGGGACGTCGAATTTTACAGTTCAACTCATCGACAGCAGCCCTATTCCACAGACGGCCAGTAGATCGTTATCGATCGTTGTTACGGATGCTCTTGTGATTTCCACTTCAGCCATTCTGCCGCAGGCTGTGGATAGAGTCCCCTATTTCAAGCAACTCGACGCAACCCCCGGACTGACGAACATGGCGTGGACCACGATAAGCGGTGCGCTGCCTACGGGAATAGGTTTGTCGCCCACAACAGGCTTGTTGAGCGGCACACCGACCGTGCCAGGCACTTTCAATTTTACGGTCAAAGTGGATAGCACAAATCCCACCCAGACCACTCAGAAAGCATTCCAGATTGTCGTGAACGCGGCATTGTCGATCAGCACACTGGCAAACCTGCCGTCAGCAACCTTGCTTGTCGATTATTCTCAAACCTTGATTGCTGCCGGCGGAGTTCAGCCCTACACCTGGTCAAATCCCGGCACAACGTTACCCCCCGGCCTTAGCCTGTCCCCGGCGGGAGTCATCAGCGGAAAGCCGCAGGGCATAGGGGTCTATGCCTTCACGGTCCAGGTTGACGACAGTTTTTCGCCGACCCAGTCGGTCACCCGTCAGTTTCAGCTGGTCGTCAACAACACTCTGACGATCACGACCACCTCTCTTCCCAGCCCGATTCGTAATCTCGCGTACGCTCAGCAACTTCAAGCTACCGGCGGCACTTCTCCTCTGACATGGGTCAGCAATGGGACGCTGCCCACCGGCCTGACGCTGACGACCAGCGGGCTTATTTCGGGAACGCCGACTGTTGAGGAATCGAAGTCTTTCACCGTTACGGTGACGGACTCGCGTGGACTCTCCGCATCCCAGAACTACACGCTGACGGTCAATCCACCGGTGCCCACCCTGTCGTCGCCTGGTTTCCCGCTGACGATCGCACCCACCCAGTCTGCACCTGTGGCATTTTCGATGGCCGCGCCGTTCCCGAGCACGCTGACCGGCCAACTCGTGCTGACATTTGTCTCCAAAGCGGAAGTCCCCGGGGATGATCCGATGACTCGGTTTTCGACGGGAACCCGGAGTGTGTCGTTCTCTATTCCGGCAAATACCACCGACGCGGTGTTCAGTTCGCCGATCACTCTGATGGCGGGTACTGTGGCGGGCACCGTGAATCTGGCGGCAGATTTCGACAATGGACCGAAAGGCATGGCGGTAGCGAGCACGGATATCCCTTCCATCGCTCCAAAGATCAACAGCGTTGTTGCCATACGAACCGGGCAGGGCCTGCAAGTGCAGGTTACCGGCTATGCGCCTGCGCGAAGGGTCAACACGGCGGACTTTACGTTCGACGTGAACGTGGGTGGCACGACGGTGCACATCCCCGTACAGGCGCCCGTTGGAGCCAGCTTTACAGCCTGGTTCAGCAGCCAGCCATCACTTCAGTTTGGCAGCGCCTTCTCCTATGTGCAGGCCTTCGACTTGACCGGAGGCAGTGCCAGCGATGTTCTGTCGGTAACAGTCCGCCTGACGAACGCTCAGGGAAGCACTGCGTCTCTGGTCATCCCCTTCCAATAAGGTAATGTGGGTCTGGCGCGGTCAGCGCCAGACCGTACAGATTTTCCTCGTAGCACGCCGGAGGCGTGCTGAGAATTTAGCCCCGGATTAAGCGAGCGAAGCGAGCGCAACCCGGGGTTGCCGTAACGGAGAACGCCGCTCAAGATGAACCCCGGGTGTCGCTGCGCTCCACCCGGGGCTACCTTCCTTTCACGCCTCCGGCGTGCAAAATGTCTAAACCCCAGAGCACGCCGGAGGCGTGCTGAGAATTTAGCCCCGGGTTAAGCGCGCGAAGCGAGCGCAACCCGGGGTTGCCGTAACGGAGATGTTTGCACCCCGGCAGGGGTGCAGGGATTCCTCGCACCCCCTGCCGGGCCCTGCCCGGGGTGCGAACGCCGCTCGTGAGATGAACCCCGGGTGTCGCTGCGCTCCACCCGGGGCTACCTTCCTCTCACGCCTCCGGCGTGCAAAATGTCTAAACTCCAGAGCACGCCGGAGGCGTGCTGAGAATTTAGCCCCGGGTTAAGCGAGCGAAGCGAGCGCAACCCGGGGTTGCCGTAACGGAGATGTTTGCACCCCGGCAGGGGTGCAGGGATTCCTCGCACCCCCTGCCGGGCCCTGCCCGGGGTGCGAACGCCGCTCGTGAGATGAACCCCGGGTGTCGCTGCGCTCCCCGTACGCAAAAGATAACCTGACATTCGACCGAGTTTTGAAATATCGATAGAGGTTGTATGAAGTGCTTGCATATTGTCACATGCGGTTGTATTCTTACGACATATGGCGCGGGCCAGCAGTGCAGAAAAGTCAGAACGTCTCAATCATGCACGAACATTGCTCCAGCGATTCGATCATCTGCCGGATGCTGTAGACAGTATGGTTCGCGACCGCCGTATATCTCACCGCCAAGCCTATCGATATCTCCGACAAGCAGGGCGATTGAAACAGGATGTTCCCGTCGCCGAGGGCAAGATCGCGTTCACGGTGAAGCTTTCCGAAAGGCTCGTCCAACGTTTGCGTTCCCACGCCAGCAGGCGAGGTTTATCGCTGAGCGATACGGTGAGCCGGGCGTTGGAGGCTTTCCTTCCGCGGAGGGCGGGGCGTGGGTGAACGGCCACGAGGTCGGCGCCACAGGATGGAGTTGGAATATCAGTTTGATCGTTTGTTAGCAGCAAAGCTGGAGCAGGTCTATGAACTGTTGGTACCGGATAAACGATGGCCGGTTGCAACGACAGCGCACCAGGAGACGTTAAATGAACAAGCCCGCGGCCATCTATGCTCGAGTGTCTTCGGATCGGCAGAAGGAGAATCAGACCATTACCAGTCAGACAGCAGCCTTGAAGGAGTGCGCGAATGCTCACGGTTATCTGGCGCCGGCGGAGTGGGTGTTTGAAGACGACGGTTACAGTGGCGCGAGTTTAATCCGCCCCGGTCTGGAAGCGTTGCGTGATCTTGCAGCCCGGGGACAGATTGAGGCCGCGCTGGTGTATGCGCCAGATCGTTTGAGCCGCAAATATGCCTACCAGGTCTTGCTGGTCGAGGAGTTCGCCCGATGCGGCGTGTCGTTAGTGTTCCTGAAGTCGCCGTCCGGAGACACACCGGAGGATCAGTTGCTGATCCAATTTCAGCCGAAACATTATCGGCGTTTCGAGGTCAACTGCGCGTCCGAGCCGAAACTCTCGACATCATCGAGCGGCAGAAAATCCTACGTCTGGTTGTCCAGGAGATCCTGGTCGGCAGTGATACGATTCGCATCCGGCATTCGATCCCGGTCACCGATCCCGGCCGGGGAGGACCCAGTGGGTTACCATCCCCCAGGCCCCCCGACGGCGGAACCCGATCAGGAAGTTATCTTTTGCATACGGGGAGTCTGCGCTCCACCAGGGGCTACTTTCCTTTCACGCCTCCGGCGTGCAAAATGTCTAAACTCCAGGCACCCCTACGGGGCCTCCGGGGTACAACACCGAATCGGTGAACACTAGTGGAGGTTGATCAGGTTGGGCTCGGAATACCTCAAGGATAGAAAGACACGCCTTTGCGAGAAATTCAATATCCCTGACTGGCTGGAGTCGTCGTAGGTTGCTCCACCTGACAGGGACAGCGTGCTGCTTAAAGCCAAAGCCAGGCTGCTCGAGTAGAAAACTCGCCTCTGGCTAAATCCGGATGAAGATGCGTTCTTCGTGGTCTGGTAGTGTGCGGATCCCGAAAAGGACAGAGATCCGGTCAGCGCAATACTGATGTTGGCAACGCCGATGCCGCCCCTGACACGTGCTGTGTTACTCAGGTTTCCCCGGCTGTCATACGCGGATATTGCCGCAGACGTTGTTAGTTTGCCCATCGGACGGTTCCAGTTGAGCGAACCGCGCCGCGTCAGAGAAGAAGAACCCAGCCCGACGCGGTCGGTACTGCTTTGGCTGAACACCAGCGAGAAGGAATTGGACAGGACGGCGTTCGTCGACAAACCGAAAATCGCGTCGTAGTTCAGTTTCCCTCCGGACGTACCGTGGGTGTTCACTGCCGAAATGCCGGAGCCGATCTGCAGTGCAAAATGACGCCCAATCCCCTTGGAATAATCTGCCTGTGCCGTCTGGGTCAGGGAGATCTGCGAACGTCCATAGTCAAAGTAAGTGGCGCCGTAGGAGAGAGTCCAGGATTCCGTCGGCCCGGTCAATTGCTGGAAGGCCATTCTACCCGAGAGCTGCTGTTGGTCGGAGACCAGCGAGCTTGTCGGCGTGCCTCCACCATAGGTTCTAATCGAGTGACTCGCCGTGAACGAAACGGTCGAATTTGCATCCATGGCCCAGCTCAGACCGGCGTTCGCGTTGTTCGTGCGCGGGAGCCGCCGGCCTCCGACGGACTGAAAGGAGAACGTGGAGCTGGTCGCTTGTTGAGGCACGCCACTGAGCACGCCGAATGTCCCCAGGCCATCGGTTTCCCGAAAAGTATCGGTTACTTTTGCAGTCCAGCGCGGGCCAAGCATCGCAGCGTAGTTCAGAGATGCCGTGTGGGATCCTGTCGGCAGGGCCCTGCTGCCGGCCGTCCGGTTGTAGCCGAACCCGTAGTTCGCGCTGAGCGAGGAACTTCGTCCCATCGTCGTGAGGGAAAGGGAAGGGTAGACCCCGTAGAAGGCGTTGGCCAGGGTATTGTTATTCGCTGTTGCAGGGGTGGTTGTTGTCGAAGATGGGTTCTGGATCCGGTTCCTGCCGCCGCCGGTGAAATTCACGGTGGTTCCCAGAACGGCTCTGGCCTGAACGGCGTAGGCTGGCAAGGCAAAGGCCAGCAGCACAAGTACACCGAACAGGTCTCGCAGGGGAGACCGAAGCATTTGTGCGCCGCTTCTCAAAATGCCACAGGGAATGCGCCGGAAGACGGCAGGCTAGGGCACATAGATGACGTCTCCGGACTTCAGCGATTCGTTTTGGCTGAAGTTCTCCCCGCTGACCGCCTGATCGAAATTGAAGTTGTATCTCTTGGTGTCTTCGTTGGCGCCGCGAATGATCACGACCTCCCGTTTCTTGGCAAATTGGGTGAAGCCGCCGGCTATCGTCAGGGCCTGCAGAACAGTCAGCGGTGTCTGGCTCATGATTGGCCCACTTCTGGCGACGTTGCCCTGGACGTACACAACGTAACTTTGAATCGACGAAACTATGACCGTGACGACGGGAACGTTGATGTATTCCTTCAAAATGTCTTCAAGTTTTGCTTTCAATTCCGTCGGGCTCAGGCCGGCCGCCTGAACATCTTGTGCAAGAGAAATCGAAATCCTTCCGTCAGGCCGCACCAGGACGTTGCTGCGGGAAATGGTGGGCTCTTTCCACACGCTAATGTCCAGGATATCGCTAGGTTGAATGATGTATAGCGGAGGTGGAGTCGCAGCGGATTTTGGCAGTAACGTCTGTTCCCCCGCACCGGTCTCGGAAGATACAGCGCCTTGCGCTCCCAGCCCAAGGCATAGTATGCAAACCATACAAAGAACGTAGCGTGAAGAGGACATCTGAAACCTCCGGATCGTCATGCTTTTAAGTCCGCCAGGGTCTGATCGCGGTTCGTGTACATGCGCTCGTAGTACGTCAGATAGGAAGAATCCTGAATTTCCCGGATCCACTTCTGGTTGGATTTGTACCAGCCGATTGTCGCGGCGAGCCCGTCGCTGAAATCCACTTCGGGACGCCAGTCCCATTCCCGCTGAATCTTCGATGTATCGATTGCATAGCGGCGATCATGCCCCGGTCGATCCTTTACAAACTTGATGAGCGATTCGGGTTTGCCCATGATGCGGAGGAGTTCTCTTACAACCTCGAGGTTCGTCTTCTCGTGACCGCTTCCGACATTGTAAACCTCTCCAGGCGTGCCCCGTTCAAGGGCCATAAGGATGGCCCGGGAATGTTCATCGGCAAAGATCCATTCGCGCACGTTCATCCCGTCCCCGTAAATCGGGAGCGGCAGGTCCTCCATCGCGTTCTGGATCAGCACGGGGATCAGCTTCTCCGGGAATTGATGCGGGCCGTAGTTGTTGGAGCAACGCGTGATGAGGGCCGGAACTCCGTGGGTCCTGTAGTAAGAAAGGACAAGAAAATCGGCGGCCGCCTTGCTTGCAGAGTATGGACTGGACGGGTCCAGCGGCGTGTCTTCACGAAAGGCGCCCGTCGGCCCAAGGCTTCCATAAACTTCGTCGGTCGAAATCTGGATATATTTCGACACTTTCTGCTTCCGGCATTCTTCGAGCAGGCAGCATGTGCCGGCGACATTGGTCCGGATGAAAGGCGTGGAATCCAGGATCGAGCGATCCACGTGAGTCTCGGCCGCAAAGTTCACGATCGCATCGAACCGGTGCCGGCGGAAGAGACTTTCGGTCTGAGTCTTGTCGGCGATATCGCCCCTGACGAACTGATAGCGCGGATCGGCAGCGGCCTCTTCGACATTTCGCAGATTGCCTGCGTACGTCAACAGATCGTAGTTGACGATTTCCATGTCCTTGCGAGCGCGCAAGACAAATCGCACAAAGTTCGAACCAATAAATCCGGCGCCGCCGGTCACCAGAATCTTCATATATCGCTAGCGTGCGAAATCTACCCCCGTAAGGTTATAGATTAAGCGGATGTCTGCCGCATCAGGAAAATCACGGCGGAAGGCACTCCGAGCGTGCAGTTCGCTTGTTGCACCTGCCCGTCAGTTGTGCAGTGACTATCGAATAAGAACGGCGTGTTCCTGAACGCTTTCCGGGACCAGCGTCGGCGTCTGAATCGGCTTGATCCACGTCCGGTCGAGTTCCACAGATACCGAACGCATCAACAACGATACGGAGACCACGAGCCGATAGGAGCCTTTCATTCGTGTGACGATGCCGGTAAGCCCTTCCAGAGGGCCGGTTTCAATCCGCGCGACATCGCCTATTTGAAGGTAGGGCCAGGGCTGCGTTGCAATACCCGATTCCAGGACGCACCGGATTGCGGAAAGTTCAGTTTCGTCGACAGCGACGGGAGTTTTTCCGGCACCCCACCACGAAGTTCACTCCGGGGGTTACCAGAATCGGAAACCTGGCGTGAACATCGAATTTGCAAAAGATATAACTGGGGAATAACGGCAGCGATACCGACTTGACGCGGTCCGACCAACGCCGCGTCGCCGTGTAGGTTGGCAGGAAAACTTCGTATCCCTTGTCTTCGAGGTGTGTCCTTACGTATTTCTCGAAGCGCGGCCTCACATTCAGTGCATACCAGTGATCGCTCATTTTTACTAAACGCCTCCTGCGTTTCCCGTTCTCTGGTTGGAGCCTCTATTCTTCAAGTGGTTAGTTTTCTGTCAAGCCCAACATAGGGGCAACTTTGTTATCGGCCACGACATCCTGAGCCCTTAGCGGTTTCCAGCCGGCGTCCAAGCCGGCCAAACGCCGTGAACGTCTTCCTCTATCGCCGCATGTCTTTCATTCCTAACAGTTTAAGAAGGAGCAATGGTTGCCTCGAGAGCCCGTATCACGTCGTCTGCTACAGGCTGATTTATGGAATCCTTCAGGCCCTTGGCCCGGCATACTGCGCTTACCAGCATTTGGCAGGATCGTCGCAATCGGCGCATCGCGTAGTCCACCGCCCGTTTGTCGGATCGCCCGAAAACGTCGCCGGCGCCAAACCACAGAACGTTCCAAAGATGATTTGCCAGAAACATCTCGATCATCGCCCGTTGTCCGTGCACCTTGATGTAGCGCAACCAGCGGTTCTGAGTCACCCTTGGCGAAATCTGCAAGTCCTGACCCGCCGCTACAAACAGAGTCTCTTCGAGGGACTTTTTCAGCAAATCTTTTTCCAATCCCTGAACGTCACCGGAAATCGCCTCCGCCACGGAGGAGATAAAATCCGCGCCCCCAACGCTAAAGGGCATGTTTTCAGCGCCCGGGAACTGCGACTCGCCAAGTACGGTAATCCAGTGATCAAAAGCGACGATCGCAGACCCAAGGCCTGGGCCGAGTTTGATCGAGCCACCGAAAATCCTTCGCAAGCGGTGCGATCCTATGGCTATTTCAGGGGGGCCTAGAATGATCGAATTTCCCCGGCGCGCCGTACGCCACTACGCGCAAAAAAGTCTACTTGCACCGTAGACTCGTGTGTCGTCCAGGAACGGGTAAGCTACCGCCGAAACAGTCCCGCACGACCGAAAAATTAACCGACTCTAGTGTAAAGTCGCAATTATCCACAGGGAAATTCACATGTCAAGCCCCGTTTTGCTCCCGATTCGGGGAATGAGAATTGGTTTCGACAAGAGCCGACAAACGGTTGATGACGCGGTTGAGTTCACCCATGGTCATGACCAGTTGCTCGAGCGTATCGTTGCCGACTGTGACCGGCGTTCCGCGCTCACTGCTGTCGAGCAGCGCCCTCCGCGCAAAATCGGAAATACTTCGCGCTCCTCCCGTCCGGGTCGAATCGTACAGAATCTGGTATTCCTGTTCAGACAACCTGAAGCTGACGAGCCGGTTTCTCTTTCGATCGGTAGCCATCGTGGTCTCCTAGTGGGGGAACTCTTCGCAGCCAGCTGAATTCCTGACGAAAAAGCCTTCGAATTTGGTCGCAGCTGGCGCGCTACCGCCGTACGACTCCCATGCAGGAGCTTCTTGTCATACAAACTTTGTGTGCAGGCAAAACTCAAGTATCCATTTCTTTGAGGTTCTGTCAACAGCTTAGGGAGGATAGCGGAGGGGCTGGCCGCGCACTTGGCTGTAATCTTTTGTTTACGAGTGTAAGACAGTCTGGTATATGCTGCGCGAAGAAAAGCCAGCAATTGGATAAACGGAGAACAATGTGGATCATGTGACAGTGAAGGAGATTATCCGGGAGCTGAAGAGCATCAGGGACGCTTTGGATTGGCGCATTACACCGCAGCAGCGCATTCAGGGTATCCTGAAGAACGATCCTGAAGGTCGCGTCTTCGATCCGATCACCGCCGTAGCCTTTTTCCGCACCGGCAAGTTTTTCCCCGAGGGGCACTCCGGCGCTGCCGCGCGGGCTGTCGGCCTGTCCTTCGGCGACAGCGCGGGTATCGTTGCCGCCTGCAATTACGGTTGCGCCGCGGACGCCGTGCTCGGAGCCCTGCGCCGGGACCTGACGGAAGCCGTTTTCGCAGGAACCCGGCTCCAAAAGGGGACATCTCCCGTAATCGCGGAACGGACAGTCATCACACACTGAAATAACGAGAAAAAACCTTGGCATGTACGACAGGTGCGGAAAAAATCCCTACTGTCACCCATTCTTTTGCCTCGTGTATGATGGCCCCCGATGACCGATCAACGAAAAGGCATCGTTCTGGCTGGCGGCTCCGGCAAGCGACTCTATCCGCTGACGCAAGTCGTGAACAAGCAAATGATGCCTATTTACGACAAGCCGATGATCTACTATCCGCTGTCGACGTTGATGCTTACCGGTATCCGGGACGTTCTGTTCATCGGCACTCCGCGAGACCTTCCCCGTTTCCAGGAACTGCTCGGAGATGGTGGGCACCTGGGAATGAGGTTCTCCTATGCGCCGCAAGCGGAACCCAAGGGCCTTGCAGACGCGTTTCGCATTGGTGCGGACTTTGTTGGAAATTCAAGCGTTTGTCTCATTCTCGGGGACAACATTTTCTACGGACAAGGGCTTTCGCAATCACTCGAACACGCCTGCGAATTACAGAAAGGCGCAACCATTTTCGCCTACCGCGTCAGCGAACCGCGGCAATACGGCGTTATCGAGTTCGATGCTTCAGGCAGGGCTCTCAGCATCGAGGAGAAGCCGGAAAATCCAAAATCCCATTATGCCGTGCCTGGCGTTTACTTCTACGATTCCCAGGTGGTCCAGATCGCACGCGACCTGCGTCCGTCCAGCCGCGGCGAGCTCGAGATTACCGACGTCAACCTTGAATATTTACGGCGTGGCCAGTTGCGTGTGGAGGTGTTGGGACGCGGTGTTGCCTGGCTGGATACCGGGACCCATGAGACGCTGTTGCAGGCCGCTGCTTTCGTTGAAACGATTCAGCATCGACAGGGTCTCAAGATTGCGTGCATCGAGGAAATTGCCTATCGCAAAGGTTTTATCGATGCCGCAAAACTACGACAGCTTGCGGTGCCATTGATGCAAAGCGGTTATGGCACCTACCTTGTCGATCTTCTCGATGAAAAGACCTGACGACCGTTTCGCTATACTGCAAAACAAAGGAAGGGATTCCCACCCCACGTGGTCGATCGGGACAAAACGGTACTGCTTCTTTGCTACTGTACTGGTCCTGCTTTGGGCTGGGCCCCTCTACCGACTTGCGAGCCTGTCACTACGCGACGGCCTGGCTTCACACACTCTGCTGATTCCCTTCATTTCGGGCTACCTGCTCTGGCAGAGAAGCGCGAGCATCGATAAAGCGAACGGCGGCGTACGGTGGCCCGCCCTCTTGTTGGGCCTCGGTGGAATCGCATTGTTTGCGTGGAAGTTCAAACCTGAAGACCAGCTTTCCGCCCATATTCTGTCGCTCTGCCTGTTGCTCTGGGCGGGTGGTTTCGCCATCGGCGGTAGTCGCTTGATGAAGGCGTGCGCGTTTCCTGCCTTCTTCCTCGTTTTCATGATTCCGCTGCCTTCCGGCGTCGTCTCGGCACTCGAAGCGTTCTTTCAGCATACGTCCGCGGAGCTGGCTTTTAGATTCATTGATCTTTCCGGAACTGCCGTGTTTCGTGAAGGTCTCGTGTTCACCATGCCGAGAATTACCATTGAGGTCGCGCCTGAATGCAGCGGCATCCGCTCCAGCTTCGTCCTGTTTATTCTCTCTTTGCTGGCGGGGAATTTGTTCCTGGGTTCGAATTGGAAGCGCCTTTTCCTGGCGTTCTTCGTGGTTCCTCTGGGCATCGTTCGCAACGCATTCCGGGTTTTCGTGCTCGCGATGCTTTGTGTCCACGTCGACACGGCTTACATCCACTCACCGCTGCATTATCAGGGTGGCCCGTTGTTTTTTGCCCTGTCCCTGGTTCCGTTCTTCGGTACTCTTTTTCTGCTGGGGAAATCGAAAAGGCTTGCGATAAGAAGAAAAAAAGGATGAGAAAAAAAGAAGGAGGGGCTTGAGCCCCTCCTTTTTGCTGCTGAAGGTTTTTTGCGTTTTGTCTACTACTCCGGCCGGAACTTGCGTGAAACGATAGCTAAGCCCGCGATTCCCAGACCCAGCAGGCCTAAGGTAAATCCTGCATCCGGAACGGGGACGAGCACCAATTGAGTCTGGTACTTCTGCCCGGTGGTCGGATTGAAAATGTTCAATGCCGCAACACCGTAAGCCCCATTCGCGTCTGCCCGCGCTGAGGCCAGTTGTTGAGCCGCGGTACCGGTAAAGTGGAACTGCGTTAGTACCGCATCGAAAAACTTGTTGACGGCAGGTAGCACGGTAATTTCGTTCTCGAGGTACCAGAACGCTTGTTGGAGAAGCGCTGCGTCGGTATATCGACCACCTGACGGGCTACTGTTGGTGTAGTTATAGTTGGCTAACGTACCGTGAGCAAACTGTGAATAGAGCCAGGCTGTTCCTATGGAAATGGGATCGGGGTGCCCCCCAGCCACGCCGCCGTTATCCGCCGCATTACTGATCGAATAACCCGCTGTCGCGTTGGGATAGATGTACTCGTTCTCTTCAATACAAAAAGTCTGGAAGCTTGGGCTCGTACCTCCCTGGTTTTTTGTAAAGTTGCTGTAAGCTGCCAGATCGATATCCGCGCCGCTTACGACAATTAAGGTGAATTCTCCGCCCTGACCCGTCTGCCAAGGGCCGTAATTGCTGTAGGTTGGTGATCCGCCGCAGTTTCCACAACTGGGGGTTTTCACCGTTCCCGCAGCCATTGCCCCCACAGCCATAACCAGCATCGTGCCGACACAAGCCATTATCTTCTTCATTTTCACTCCGTTGAAAAATGGAGCACTTCATCCTGATTCGTGCTCACTAACGTCCCTGCAAGACAGAGACCAACCAGGATTAGTCTCAAATCAGGAGCCCATGGCCAATCCCAGGATCTGATTCTAAAGGAGTAACAAGCCAGAAATATACGATGCTGAATTATCTGTAAATCAAGTCCGCAGTGGCCAAAATCGTCAGTATTTCCGACAGCCAGGCGGCTGGCTTTATTGTAAGAGCATCCTTTCCAAGGGACTGCGAGTAAGGCGGAAAACGTAAGCTATCCCGACGGTCGAGTGGAGGAATTCTACTTTGCCTGGAGGATTCGACGAGCCTCGTCGGATCCAGGGTACGAGGGGTTCAGAACCAGGGCCTGACCGAGGATCTTCTTTGCGGCGGGGACATCTCCTTTTGCGTAATAGGCCAGACCCAGGCGGTTGTAGTGCTCCGCATCTGGTTTGAGGCTGTTCTGCACGCTGAACTGAAGCTGGTCAACCGCCTGCGCGTAGTTTTTTGTCTTGTAATAGATCCAACCCAGGGTGTCTGCCACCTCCGTATCGTCGGGGGCGCTCCTTCTGGCCTTGATTGCCAGACTGAGAGCTTCATCCAATGCTTCGCCGCGCTCGCAGAGCAACCATGCAATGTTATTGTTGATCAGGGAATTATCCGGATCTAATGCGAGGGCTTTGCGATAGGTGGATAGCGCATTCGTGCTGTCCCCTGAAAGTTCAAGGTAATACCCTTTAAGGAAGAAGGCGGGCGCAAACGCCGGGTCCCTGGCGATCAGCTGGTCCATTTCCTGGATGGCCTGGGGGAGGTTTTGCCGCTGTAACTTGATTTCTGCAATAGACAGGTAGGCCTGATAGCTCCTGGGATTGAATTCGATCGCCTTATGGAATGCGCTCTCTGCCGAGGAGACATCTCCCCTGGCAAGATAGACCTGTCCGCGAAAGAGCTCAATCGCGTCTTTTCGTTCAACAGTCTGCGACAGCCGGTCCAGTTCCGCCAGGGCTGCGTCATACTTCTTCCCCTTCAGGAGGATCAGCAGCATATCCCTGAGAGCCGCTATTAGATCCGGCTTCAGTTCAACAGCTCTTCTCAGGTGGGTCAGCGCTGGCGTTGTCTCGCCAAGCACCGCCTCCACGGTTCCAAGGCGCTGTAAGTAGTAGGGGTAGTCGGGTCTCAACTCCAGAAGCTTTTGGAATTCCTTTTTGGACTCCTGCGCCTTTCCCAGGCTGAGAAAGGCATCACCCCGCGCCACCATTGCATCCTCATTGTTGGGCATGACGGCCAGTACAGCCCGGGCCTGCTGCAGTGCATCCTCAGGTTTTCGCTGTAGCGCCAGAATCTTCGCCAGAAACCCGCGTACCAGAGGGTTGTCGCGGTCCAGAGCCTGAGCGGCGACTAATTGTTTTTGTGCGGCGTCAAGATCACCCTTCAAAAGAAGGAGGTTCGCCTTTTCGATATGCGAGGGGATCAGGGAATCGTTGAGCTGCAAAGCAGCATCGAATTCGCTCAAGGCTTTGTCCGGTTCATTTCTGGCTCTGAAGAGGCGTCCAAGCAGCTGGTGGGCCTCCGCATCATCCTTGTTCTTTGAGAGAAGCGGAAGAATGATCGCCTCGGCTTTGGCGGAATCCCGTCCGTTCAGATACAGATCCGCGAGATTCAACTTGGATGGGCGATCTCCCGGGAAGATCTCCAGGAGGGAGAGCAACGTTGCCAAAGACTTGCGGCTTTCTCCCTGCTGAGCGTAAAAGTTGGCTAGTCCCCATCGAGGCTCCCGTTCGGCCGGCTTCTTTCGGATAGCTTCCTGAAACACCGCCTCGGCCTCCGCCATTTTTTTCCCCTCCATGTAATATCTCACCAACGGGTATAGAGACTTTGGCCCGACCGGGTCGAGTTCGAACGCCTGCCTGTAATAGGCCTCCGCCTCGGAACCGCGATGGACGAATACAAGGAAGGTCGCCATGGTCAGACTTGCCTCAATAGCGTCGGGGTGCTGGTCCAGGGCAGCCCTGAGAGTTCTCTCAGCCTCTTTGACGTCATCGTTCCGGATCTGTGCGGCGCCCAGGCTCAGCGCTGCCTGAAGGTGTTTTGGGTCCTGTGAACTTGCGGTGCCAAGTTCTTGCAGCGCTTTCTCGTTCTCGCCTTTGCTGGAATAGACGTTCCCCAGCAGGATTCTTCCCTCGATGTTGGTGCTGTCCACCTTCAAAATCTCTTCGGCCAGTTTCTGCGCCTGATTGAGCAGGTCCGGATTGGCGGAACTTCCGGCCCCGAGAAGGTAACGGCCCAGCTCAAGTCTGGCCTCAACGTTCTTTTCGTCGAGTTCCGCCGCCTTCCGGAATGAGGCGACCGCGTTAGGGATGTTTCCCGTTGCCTGATACAGCTTTCCCAGGGCGAGGTGCGCCGGTGCGTAGTTTTTGTCGATCTGAAGGGTGTTTCTTAGCTCAACGGCAGCTTCTTCGTACTTCTTGTCGGCCAGATATTTCTGGCCACTCTTGAAGTAGCTGTCGCGCTTTACTTCAGGGTTCTGGCAGCCGACGATCAGACACAGGGCAACGGCGGCTGGAATTGTTCGCCGTACGCCTGGAATGCGATATCCATCACTCCATTTCATAGTTGCCCGATATTAAACTGAGGGCGGGGAGCTAACCTGTATTTTTTGCCGACTCCCAGCGAATCACGGCGCTGTCGCGCGTGCTCCCGGCGTTGCAGTTCCAGTTGTGGAGGTGAAGGACAGGGTGCCGGATGCGGATACCTCAGGTTGGCCAAACAAAATGATTTCTGTTGTATATCCCCCGCCGCTCACGATGTGCGGGAAGACGACGGCGCGCGTTTCCTCATCATTCTCCTGAACCGGCGGAATGGCTGTAATCAGGAAGTCGCCGCGGCTGTTATAGCGCGCTCGCAAATCGACCACGCCGATGGGCGCCGTTGCGGTAATCCGGACAAGACCCTTGAACCCGTTGGGTAGATCGGGGAAAAGTTCGTTGGCAAACTTGGCCACTTCTCCGTATCCAGGCAGGGTCAAAGACTGGGGCCTTCCTATTGTTGTGCCGTTCTGCGTGCTGAGTTCCAGGATGACCGTGTTGGGATTCGCGGTGGCATTGGCCACGGCGATACCGCTGAGGATCTGTCCCTGTGTGGACGTTGAAGCCTCCGCAAAGACGCGGAAGACAGTATTCGTAGGGATCGAAAAGACGCTGGTCTCGCTGACGGTCACCTTGTTGCTTCTGTACGAAAGGATCGCAAAGGCGTTGGGGGCATTGTTGTTGCCTGGCGTGTCCAGGAGAGTTGGAGTCACCTGGACCGAACCTGTGTTGATCGAGCCGGAGTCCAGACCCTGGGTCTGCAGGCGATACATCGAGTGGGGAGGGATTGAGTAAGCGAAACTCGATCCCTCCTTGCCGTTAACGCTTAAAGTCAGTGGAGTGGCAGCCGCCATCGACGTCCCCTGACCAAAAAACTCGACGACACCGGTTAAGGTGTCCGTGGAACCGTTGGTGAGGATGACTTGTGTATTCCATCCTCCTCCATCAGCGAACATGGGTAGCAGGGGATTGACGTCGGGCATAGCCGTCGATATTGGCATTGTGGACCACACGTACTCGCCGCGTTCGTTTATGAGATTCCTTGTTGCGATCGCTGCGACTGGAACGGAAGAGCTGAAGCTAAAGGTTCCTCTGAAGGGAGCCGGGATGTTAAAGGGAGGGGAATCCAGAAATCCTGCAATCTGCTGGTGCGCGGCCAACGCCAGAGAGCCTTGTTTGACATTGACGCCACTGGCATCTGTAAAGAAATAGTTGATCAGCGCGTCGGACGAGGTCTCGTTGGCGATGGCGACACCGGTACTCAGAGAGTCTGCAATATCCACGTATGCCATTCCGGAAGGAGTTTCAACGGTAGACGGAACCCCCGCCTCCGATACCACCGCACTGGAAATCGTGGCCGGCGTCCCCGGTTTGCCTGCCAGGGCCGTCGCGTAACTGATGATAGCGATACCCGTTGGCGAGTTGCTATCTCCATCAATGTAGACGTGACTGATACTTGCCTTGGCGTTCGAGGCCCCTTTGACCATGAAAGATTGCGCCCCGCCGGCTGCGATGGAGTAGCTGGTCGTCGCGTTGTCCACTGTGACCGTAACCCCCGACGAAATCGTCAGATGGCCAGCGGTATCTTGTGCTGCCGCAGTCAGCGTATGGGGTCCATCAGGCACCAGCGTTGTATCCCAGTTGAGACTGTAGGGAGGTTTCAGTATCTCGCTGCCCAGCGCTGTCCCATCCAGCGTGAACCAGACGGCACGAACGGCGACATCGTCTGTCGCGTTGGCAGTGACGACCGCAGTGTCCGACACCGTGTCCCCCTCGACAGGTGTCGTGATGGAGACCTGCGGGGCGGAACTGTCAGGCAAAGCTGCCGTTGAGGCAGTCGCAACGCCATAGGCGGCTTTGTTGCCGGCAGCGTCTTTCACGATGACGTTGAAAAAATAGGCTGTACCCGGTGTCAATCCTGTTACGCCGGCCGCGGTCAAATCTGCAGTGTAGGGCTGGACGATGGTTCCGTTGGTCTCCGCGTTGGCGACTCCGCTGATATTGTCGCTGGTGGACTGGCGCACTTCGTACTGGAGAAGTCTTTGGTCCGCATCGTTATCGGTGGCCCTGGCCCAGGCTAATGTCAGGGTCGTCGTGGTTAGTCCCGATACCGTAATCAACCCCGAATTTCCGGGAACCAGCGGCGTGGATGGATTGCTGACGGTTACCGTAATGGCGGAGGACGTTGTCCGGTTCCCCGCGGCGTCCCGGGCGACAGCAGTAAGCGTGTGTGTCCCGGCCGCGAACAGCAGGGTGTCCCAGCTCACCGAATAGGGAGCGATCCTATCCTCCGCGCCCAGATTCGCGTTGTCGATTCGGAACTGCACTCCCACAACCCCAAGATTATCGGACGCGCTCGCGGAGACCGTGACGGTCCCGGATACGGTCGAACCATTGGCAGGACTCGCAAGCGACACACTTGGGGGAGTGGTGTCAAAAGCGGACGTCATCACGGGAAGCGTTGCCGATTGTGCCGAATTGTTGCCGGCAGCATCAAAAGCCGAGACCTTGAAAGCATAAGTCGTCGATGAACTCAACCCTGTAGCTACGAACGAGGGCCCCGTGCTGGTCCCGATTTGAACACCGTTCCCAAAAATCCTGTATCCCGCGACGGCAACGTTGTCCGTGGACGCGGTCCATAACAGACTCACGCTCGATGACGTAATCGTCGGGGCCGCGAGATTAGTCGGGATCGATGGCGCGGTGGAATCTGCATTACCCGCAGACGTCATCACGGCGAACGTTGCTGATTGTGCCGAATTGTTTCCCGCCGCGTCAAAAGCCGAGACCCTGAAAGAGTAGGTCGTCGAGGGGCTCAACCCTGCAGCCAGGAACGAGGGACCCGTACTCGTCCCGACTTGAGCACCATTCCTGAAGATCTTGTATCCTGCGACGGCAACGTTGTCGGTGGATGCCGTCCATGCCAGACTCACGCTGGATGGCGTAATGGTTGAGGCTGTGAGATTCGTTGGCGTCGAGGGCGCCGTGGAATCTCCGGCGCCGCCGGACGTCAAAGTATATTCGTATGGCCCTATATCCCAGGCTGAGCCTTGAGGCCGCGCCCTCCCCAGATAGTCCGTTGCAAAGGACCCAACCGTCGTCCCGGCATTGATGAGCCTTGAGGTAGTGCTCGGGAAAAAATTTCCACCGGCAGCATCTACGAAATCCGAGCTTGTCAACCCGCTCACGCAGTTTGTACAGGTTCCGCTCCACGAACCGGAGTAGGCATTGTTGGTGGCGGTGTAAGTGCCGGAAAAGTGCGTCGTGCCACCATTGGTAAGGATTGCATTATTTTTGATATTCGTTGCGCTGCTGCTGGTGATGTCCATCCCGTAACCAGAGCCCGCGCAGTTATAAAACACGTTGTTGTAAAAATCCAGGTTCGATCCCGAATAAACAACAAGACAGGTTCCGGTGTGTCCGGAGGTCGTCACGTTGGACACACTGTTGTTCCTGAAAACCATGTAGCTCGGACTGCCCCACGTATTGGAGTAAGAGACCGCGGCATCAAAGACTTTGATGTTGTTGATGACATTTCTTTCAATGACCATGTTGAGGGGCGGGTATCCGGGTATCTGGCCTTGCGTCACTATCGCTCTTGTGCCGCCGGCGTTCGGATCTAACAGGTCATGGATGTAATTGTCTGCGACAAGTAGATTCGTCACCCCAGGCTTAATATCGATTCCGTCACCTTGTTTACAAGCTGCGTACGGAGCAATACAGACAGCTTCGGCTGTCGAGTAAATGTTGTTGAACGTCACTTGAACATGCGTCATGAGATGGAAAACCATCACAATTGGAAGACGGGGCCGGAAGAGTGCAGCCACCTCCGCCCACATAGATGGCTTCTGAAAAAGTGTGATGAACATAGTTGTGGGAGATCACGATGTTTGAAGACGGCGGACACCAGGAATTACTGCCTTCATGATTCCCATCAGCAGTGGGGACCAATAGAACAGAAGGACCGCCGTTGGCGTTATTCGCGGATATATCATTGTAGGAAAGAACCAGATTATCCCCGCACAACGAAGCCCCTTTACTGCCCCCCGTTGAAACAATTCGAAATCCGGCAATGGAGATGTTGTTGTGTTTGACGTGGCTTGAACTCTGGTTCACAAAGCTGTTCACAAAAGAGCAACTGGCATGGGGTGGAGAAAACGACTTGAGGAATACAATCACCGCTGGAGTTGTAGGCCGTCCAGTTGGGGCTCGAATCGTTTGTGTTGTAATACTTCGATCCGTCCAGCACGAGGCGGTTCGACGTTGTTTCGCTCTTCAGCGTCAAGTCAATCGTCCCAAAAGACCCGTCGTCGGTATCCGTCTTGGCATCGCGGGCGCTGAAATGGATCGTGACATCGCCTTTCGCAAGGTATCCGTTGATTATCGACCAGGCGGCTCCGTCTATGGCCCCGAAAGGCTGCGCCTGCGTTCCGTTATGCGTTCCCGCATAGTCAACGTCCGCCCACAATTGGACCGAAGCCTGGGCTCTCGCTATAACCGGTAGACACAAAAACAAAGCTAAGAAACTTAAAAACCGCTTCAACATGCACCCCCTAAAAGCATTCGGCGAAAGACCATCTCTGTTGCAGGCGCACCTGGGGGCCAGGTCGTCGGTATAAGAGACCGATGGTCGATTTGTCGCCGGCGTGCTCGCCGGAGGGGACGAGCGATCCGGCAGATGATCCGATGAAGGGGTAATGTTGCATATATCCAGCAATTCAGTCTCTTGACGAATGCCATGTCACTCTCTGTCCTCTCATTGCAGAAAACCTGGTTTCGCGAACTTGGGCAGCAGGCAAGTTTTCCGTTATGTCTGTGTTTAATTCAGGAAAATTTTCCGTTGTGTCCGTACCGAATCAGTTCCGGATATTCTCTGGGATTCCGAAAACCGACTTCCAGAGTGATGGCCTGAAAGGTAGACAGAAGAGCAGAACCAGCCCCAGGGGCCGCATTCCGGGCGTGATCAGAGATGCCATAGCCAACCCACTCAGGGCGACCAGCACCGCGCCAGAGAAGCATTTTTTGCAGATCATAGGTGACAGACCCTTGCAATTACGAAACCAATCGCAGGAGTTTCATTCCGTTGAATGCCTGGTTAGATATCGCGATGTTACGGCAACATTTCAGCGCGGCTTCCGATAGATCGAAGTGCATTCGATCAGCTCAGCTTCGGGCCGCACCGTGCGGATCAACTTTGAAGTGCCCTGCAGTATTCGAGCATTTCAGAAACGCTTCGCCCAATCGGCTCAGGTGGTCCTCACGCTATCGGACCACAGATTTTTCGCTCGTTTTCCCGACGAGGTTTTCAAGCAAATTACCGGCGCGCTGATCGCCATACTGCTCGTACACCGGCAGCCGGCTCGGGTTGAACTGTTCGATCCACCTCTATCGAGATTATTCAGCTGAAGATCGATCTGGCGATCTGGCGGCATAGCTTTGCAGAGTTGAGCGCAAACTGCAACCCTTGAGTTCAGGCGCAGCGGTTCCGGATTTTCGCTCTCGTTTTATAGATGAGATCAGCTCTAAAACATCAAACCGGTACAAGCCGCGCGTTAAGCTATCTGCGCTTTATCCTGGCCGATTTGCGCCGATTTTCAAGTTCAGCCGGTTCGATCTCGCACATCTGTCGGTGGGCCTCCTTGAACGAGATAGGATTGCCGAGGATTGGTACATCATAGGTCGTTGGTTTGTCGCGAAGATCGGTATCCTCGTGGACACGCATCAGCACTTCCTGGCCGCCCGGCAGGAACAGCGTGGTCATCCGTTCGCCGTCGTTCGCGTAGACCGGCTCGCTGGAAACAACTTTGTAGCTGCCGGCCCGCCGTCCAAGCGTCAGTTGGGCAACACTACTCCCGACATCGAACGCTTCCTGAGCGCGCACCATCCGGCCATGAGTACCGATCAGGACGGAGTCTTCAATCTCGCCGGATTCGATGCGGCAGTCGATAAGGACGGAGTTCACCACCCGCGCCTGCCCTGTTTCAGAATTCATGAGGATGTTGTGATTGGCATCGCGCTTTTCCGGAAGTCCGGCCAGGGCGCGTGCAATCGTTCCCGAAGGCCCGGAGTCGTTCGGCGTGCGATAGAACTCGTAGATCTGGCGGTGTTGCCCGACGTCGCCCCAGTATTGGTCCTGGAAATCCAGCGCCACGATTCGCGGCGGCCTTCCGTGCTTTGCGACAAAGCGATCCAGGGCGCGCCGGATTCGATTCAGAATTTCCGGAAGGTTTTCATCCAGATCGCGCAGGCTCTGAAGCTCGGTCAGGCAGTGGTCCCAGATTCGCTCGCGTTGTTCCGGATCCTCGATGGATGCGACCATGAGTGCGGTAAAGAACTGAGGGTCCAGGTCCGGCCTGCGGGACCTTTCTGCTGTGGCGTCCAGGATCTCACCTTCGAACTCCAGCAACAATTCGTCGAGCAACACTCGTGAGACCGCGATCGACCCCAAATTGATTCCACCAAACAGCGTGTCGCCCCGACGCTCGATCAGTCCGCGGTCGGCAAGCGCGCGCATTTCCGAAAGGGGACGCCGGGGAATAAATGCGGTAACGAATCCTCTGGAATCGACCCCCAACCAGTCCTTGTTTACGGCGTCGGATTCGGTCATCGCGCGTCTGGAGACGAACCGCACGATGTCTGCGCCCTCGAACAGCGAGTTCCGGCCGGACAGATCGCGCGTTGCAATCTGGAGCTCGTCGCCCCACTTGACGACGACGCCATCGAAGCCCGATCGTCTCAGATACGCCTCCACCGGGCTGAAATACTTGAGGGCGAGCTCAACCATTGAATAGTACCGGTCCGAAGAGACGCCGGCCATCGGCGCAAAGGTACTCATCGCCGGCTTTTGACCGTTGTCCGTTTCCGTGAATGGAGTGGCGCGAGTGCCATCGCCAAACACGAATGCAACAAGGGCTCCGTCTCCCGGGCTGAGCTTTCCCCGCAACCTGTGCCAAAGCAGCAGCAGTCCGAACGCCTGGTTTACCGGCAGGTCTTCATAAAAAGAAATCGCTTCGCGAGCCCGGAATGCCGGCTGAATCTCGTTCAGCCGCTGCTGCCAGAAGTGGCGAGCGGATTCCGAGCCACAGACGGTTCCGATGATCCTGGCAGGTTCACCCTGCCGGAATAGCGTCTCTGTATGCTCAATGTTCTTCAGGATCGCTGCTGAAAATTCATGTTGCACCGCATCGGCAAGCAGAGAACGGAGAATGCCATCGGGCTCACGGACCGAAAGCGAGACGATCTCTGAGGCTCTCTCCTCGCTGTCTGCGAATGCATAGATGCGCAGTTGTGGAGCGTTGCCCGACGCCCGAACATGCGCGATGTCGCCTCCTGCGAAGCGCACCCTCACCCCGTCCCGGATATCGATATGCCGGATCCTGCCAAAACCAAACGCCTCTGAAAACCGCCGTTCGAGGGACTCTCGAATATCTGACGCGTCGGTGGCAGCAGGTTCAGCCGCCTCGCCTTCTTTCCCATTTGCATCGATGACCTTCACGTGCCCGTTCTTGAACTCTATTGCAAGGATGCCTTGCCGATTGAAACGGGCAGCAAGCGTGGCGAGCTCCCTCGACGGCACGGCATCGATCAGGCCGCTCTTGCCGTATCGCTTCGGCAAAGAAGCGACCATGTCCCAGATCGACGTGGATCTTTCCTTTGCCGCGTGAAGCAGGGCCAGGATCGGCAACACGGAATCCCGTGTCGGCAACGACTGCAAGGTCCGGCCGATGCGCTCGATAGTCGAGCCGACCAGGAAGCCTCCGTTAGCTTCAAACCCCACAATCCTTTCCGCAGGGAGTGCCTTCATCGCGGCGATGACCCATGGCGAGCCGATCCGGGTACGAATCACCGAGCGACTCGCAAACGCCAGTTCAATCGCATCGGTGGCGCTGACCGGTACAGCGATGGCGTCGGCTCCCAGATAGTCAGCGACCAGAATGCCGATCAGATCGCCGGCTATGAATCGAACTTTCGCCGCCGGATCCACCGCAACGACGAGTGGCCGGTCGCTGTCACCATCGGTTGAAACGACGGCGTCGACAGGCCCAAAGTCTCTTGTTGCCGTGCCTGCGAATTCCGCGATCATCTTCAAATCGGCATCCGAGATCGCCTCCGTGTCAATAGGAACGAACGTTTCGGTCCGGCCCATCTCGTGGACCTCCGCCCCCAGCGCCCTCAGCACTTCTGCCAGCAGGTCCCGCCCTACTGCGGAGTGCTGATAAACGACCACACGCATTCCGAGCAGGGCCTTGTCCGGGAAGAAGTCCGTGTAGCGCGTCACGTACGCGCGGCGCGCAGAATCTTCAGGAGCTGGAAGATCCACCGGTTGTCCGCCGCGAAACATTCCTCGATCGTCGAACCGCGAGGCGTGCCTCGGCCTGGTGTATTCCGCCCTCCGTGCCCGTTCTACGGCCCTTAGCACCGGTCCCTCGTCGGTCTTGAGCAACTCGCCGTTGGACTTGTTGAACTTGATGCCGTTTCGATCGAATGGAATGTGACTGCCGGTCACCATGATGCTTGGCAGTTTCTTCAGGAACGCGTAATAGGCAAGCGCCGGTGTGGGGATCTTTCCCTGGTTGGAGACAGTAAAACCCGCATCGCGACAGGCAGCCGTCACCGCCGCCATGATGCTGCGATCCGGGCTGTCGGTACTTGGCCGAAGATCTCCAGCGAGGACGACCTTTCCTCCGGGCTCGATATCGCCGGTCTCAACCTCGTAGTCCAGAAAGCCACGAACGTTGATGTACGTTTCAAGGTCGGTGATATCCGTAACGAGACCACGGAGGCCGCTCGTTCCAAATGCCAGCGCTGTCGGATGGTGTCCCCTGAATTCCGGCATGTCACGCGTTGGCACGGAAACACGAACGAGGTCTCCGGGGCCGTCGGCAAGAAATTCATAGGTTGAATCATGGGGCAGAATGCAGCTTCCAGCCATCCCGAGCGTAACCCGCCGTTCCCCCGATCGGACCGTGAGTCGAGCGTGCGGTTGCTTCCCGAGAAACGTCAGCATTACGGGCCCCCGGGTCGAATCACCTCCCGACTTTCCAGCTGCAATCGGGATCCGCTCAACCTCGAATTCCTCGGCGGGCGTTCGATAGAACGTTGCGCCTGCCCCGTCCGCCTCTGCAGTCCGGATGACGAAGGGAAGTCCACTCTCGAAGCGCAGGATTTTCAGGAACTCACCAGCGTCAACGTGCTTGGGAGTGAGCCCGCCACGCAGCACATTGTCGGAATTCGCCATGACTTCAATACCGGATCCCGCCAGATACGCGTGAGGTGTACCTGCTTCAAGGAACAAGGCCTGCCACGGTTGCAGGACGATCAAATTCAGCAGAAGCGCGAACAGGAGGCCACGGTCTGGCCTGTTTTCTCCGGAAAACAGACGGTGGCCCTCGAGCACCCAGTGTTCAGGATCGTCTGGCCCAAAAGTGGCGGCAGATTGAGACAGACGGTTGAGCCATGCGGCCAACGCGGGCAGAACGACAGTGTCCGGCAGTGACAGGTACGCGGTAATGAGACGCCGGAGCCAGTCCGCCTCGTTGTCATAGGGGGGCAGGAGCCGGGATATTTCGCCGGCGCGGTCGAGGGCCGCCGCGATTTCGTTTGCCGGCCGAAAACCCGAAAGTGCCCGGAAACGCGAGAGCGCCACAAGAATTTCCGGCTTGTGACGAGTGTCACGATAGTTTCGAAGCGGGGAATTGAGCGGGATCGAGGCCGCGCTCTCCCGACGATATCCGGCAGTCGCCTGAATCCTTGATGGATGAACCTGAATGGACAAGGGGCGCGCCGCTGAGAGGAACTTTACCAGGTAGGGCAGCTCCCCGAATTCAGAGTGGAGTTCCTTGCCGAGGAAGCGCTCCGGATCACTGGCGATGACCTGATCGAGCGGCATGGTCTGGTGCTCGAAATGCGCTGGAGATGGCGACAGCTTGTGCGCCCCAAGCCAGGCTTCCGCGTAAGGCAGGTTGTCGCCGTTGATGCCGTACAGGCCGGGAATGAATTCCTGGTCCCCCCATGCGTAGTGCTGGAACTGCGGATCAATCGCAATGGGGCCGTTCATCCCGGAACTCCTTCTCCGAAGCATGTCATTCACTCATGAAAAGAATACCGACAGGACGGGCTGAATCACGCCCTTGACCCCATCCATTGGATGCAATCTACCAGACTTTCGTGCATCGCTTGCGGAGCAAGATGCACGCGCCGGCCATGTCCGGGCAAAACCCACTCGAAACCGTAATCGAGCAGCCGCTTCATCGATGCTGTCTGGGCGCTCCAGGAGTACCAGGCAACGTCGCGAAACGCGACCAACCCGCCCCGATTGTCGGACCACGCCAGATGGTCGCCCGTGAAAAGGAACTTCTGCCGGTACAGAAACACGACGTGGCCCCGTGTGTGGCCCGGGACGGGAATTGCCAGAAGATCCTTGTCCAGTTCGACGGGCTTGTCCCCGTCCAGCACTCGTTCCGCCTGTAGGGCCCGGCTGTCGGCGCGGTGAATCACGCGCGCGCAACCGAAGTGCCGATGGAACTTTTCGTGGTCGGCAACGTCGTCCTGATGCGTGAAGACCATTAGCGAAACGCCGCCGAGTTTCTCCATTCGCTGGATAAGCGTTTTCGCGAACCGTGGGGAGTCGATCAGAACATTTCCTTCGGGCCGGACGATCAGATACGAGGAGGCGCCGTAGGAACTGCGCGAGGCATACCCGCAGAAGTACACATTTTCATCGACGGGTTCGGGGAATGCGTCAGCCGTCGCGGCTGCCTGGATCCTGTTTCGCGCGCCGATGGACCCCGTGGGGCAGGCCACCAGCGCCATCGCGGCGCGATGCGCTTCGATTGCCGACTCGGGCTGATGCGAAACGACCGAATGGTCCCATTCCTCCTTGAATACGGATGGGGCGATCTGCCGGCACAAATCGCAATCGATGCACGTGTCATCGACGAAGAAATCTCCCGGCGCGTTCTCCGGATAAGCATTCTTTGGATTGGCCATACTTAGATATTAGACTGCAATCGATGCTTCTGGCGAAACGATGGGGATTACTTGTACTGGTCCTGACCGTTACGGCGCGGGAGGCGCCGAAGAGCGCCCTGATCGATAGTGTGCAGTTGCTCAAGGATCTCCGCGTCCTGTCGAGCGACGCAATGCAGGGACGCCAGCCGGGCACTCCCGGCGGGGAGATGGCGCGCGCTTTCATCATCGAACGCTTCAAGGCGTCAGGAGTTGCTCCGTTTGGCGCCTCCTACGAGCAGGAGTTCAGCTTCCCGATTCGCGGCAGCAATACGGCAATGCGGGGTGTCAATATCGTCGGTCATGTCGACGGAAAGCGGCGGCCTCGCCGATATATCGTTGTCAGCGCGCACTACGATCATCTCGGAATACGCAACGGGCAGGTCTTCAATGGCGCAGACGATAACGCGTCGGGTGTTGCCGCGCTCTTCGCCATCGGGAAGTACTTCACGGTTCACCCGCCGGCGAACTCCCTGATTCTGGCGGCTTTTGACGCTGAAGAGAGCGGCCTGCGGGGTTCCCAGGCTTTTGTCAGGCAGCCGCCCGTGGATGCGGACCTTCTTGCCATCGACCTCAACCCCGACATGATTGGCCGGGCTCCCGATGACAAACTCTTTGTTGTGGGCACCGCGCTCCAGCCTTTTCTGCGCCCCTTTGTTGAGGCAATCGCGGCCAGGGCGCCGGTGAACCTTCTCATCGGGCACGAGGACCCGAAACAACCCGAGGACTGGACGCGCGACTCCGACCACTATTCGTTTATCCAGGCGAAAATTCCGGCGCTTTACTTCGGCGTTGAAGACTTCGACCAGCACCATAAGGCAACCGACGACTACGAAACCATCACTTACGGATTTTACGTCCACGCTGTCGAAACGCTCGTTCAGGCCGTGGAACAGTTCGATGCCAATCTTGATGCCATCGAAAAGGCGAAGCGATGAAGTGCGCCGTCCGGTTTTCCTTCCCGGTTGCCGCGCTCGCCGTTTGCCTGCTGGCTCCCCGAATTCCCGCACAGGATCGCGATCCTGAACTGCAGTCCCTCCTGAGCCGGGCGGCCGAATATGTTGCCCAGTACGAGGACCGTCAACTGGGCAACATCCTGACGGCGGAGACCTACGTCCAGAATGTCGACTACCGCGGCGGAAGGGTCGGATTGATCGGCGGACGCGAGTCTCGCCGGCTGGAATCCGATTTTCTCATCGTCGTCGTGGGCGGCGATCGGATGGGTATTCGGAAAGTGAACCGGGTGGATGGCGTTCCCGTTAAGAATTCAGAAGCGAGCATGGAAGCTCTGATGGATGATTCGCCGGCCGGCATCCAAAGTCAGATCGCTGCGCTGAAAGAAGAGAGTACGCGCTACAACATCGGGCCCGTTCTTCGCCAGATCAACGTTCCCACGTTTGGGCTGAAAGTCGTACGTGCCGAACAGGCGCCTCGCTTTTCGTTCGTGCAACGCAAGTCTTCCAGGATCAACGGAATTCAGGGTGTCGAAGTACGATTTCAGGAGCTGCGCTCGCCGACTCTCGTTCATGGAATTCACGGGGAGTCTCTTCTCTCTTCCGGAGCCGTATGGATCGAACCCGATACCGGACGCGTCTTGAAAACGGAATTCGAGGTCGAGAACCCCTACGCAAAGGCCAGGGGGCGGATCACAGTAACGTATTCGGCGAATAAGGCTTTGGGAATACTCGTTCCCAACCAGATGAAGGAAGAGTACGAAACCGATGATGCGCTCGTGACCTGCACGGCCAACTACTCCAGGTTTCGCTCTTTCAACGTCGACTTGAAGTCCGACATTCAGACCCCAGCAAAGTAATCGGAGGGAGGGGAAATTGAGAGGCTCCATGACCGATGTCGCCGCTCCGGGGCGACGGCGGCGGGTGCGAGGAATCCTTGCACCCCTGCCGGGGTGCAACATTCCCGTTTACGGTAACCCCGGGTTGCGCTCGCTTCGCTCGCTTAACCCGGGGCTAAATTCTCAGCACGCCTCCGGCGTGCTAAGAATCACGTTTCAACGTCGCCATCGCCTTGCGGACGAACCTGCAAACCGGAGACGTAACCTCGTGTCTTGGCTCCCGCTCAGACTCAAGAATGTCTAAACTCCAGTGTCGCGCTCCGGGGTTCATCTCAGGGGTGTTCGCATCCCTGCCGGGTGGTGGAATCCTTGCACCCCTGCCGGGGTGCAACATTCCCGTTACGGTAACCCCGGGTTGCGCTCGCTTCGCTCGCTTAACCCGGGGCTAAATTCTCAGCACGCCTCCGGCGTGCTAAGAATCACGTTTCAACGTCGCCATCGCCTTGCGGACGAACCTGCAAACCGGAGACGTAACCTCGTGTCTTCGCTCCCGCTCAGACTCAAGAATGTCTAAACTCCAGTGTCGCCTCTCCGGGGCTCATCTCAGGGGCGTTCGCATCCCTGCCGGGGTGCAACATTCCCGTTACGGTAACCCCGGGTTGCGCTCGCTTCGCTCGCTTAACCCGGGGCTAAATTCTCAGCACGCCTCCGGCGTGCTAAGAATCACGTTTCAACGTCGCCATCGCCTTGCGGACGAACCTGCAAACCGGAGACGTAACCTCGTGTCTTCGCTCCCGCTCAGACTCAAGAATGTCTAAACTCCAGTGTCGCCTCCGGGGTTCATCTCAGGGGCGTTCGCATCCCTGCCGGGTGGAGGAATCCTTGCACCCCTGCCGGGGTGCAACATTCCCGTTACGGTAACCCCGGGTTGCGCTCGCTTCGCTCGCTTAACCCGGGGCTAATTCTCAGCACGCCTCCGGCGTGCTAAGAATCACGTTTCAACGTCGCCATCGCCTTGCGGACGAACCTGCAAACACTAACCCTCCGGGGTTCATCTCAGGGGTGTTCGCTCCCTGCCGGGGTGCAAACGTCTCCGATACGGCAACCCCGGGTTGCGCTCGCTTCGCTCGCTTAACCCGGGGCTAAAGTTTAGTCGTGCACCCCGGCAGGGTGTCGCAAACGCCCCTCGGTGAGATGAACCCCGGGTGTCGCTCGGTTCCATCCGGGGCTACCTTCCTTTCACGCCTCCGGCGTGCCTGGAGTTTAGACATTCTTGAGTCTGAGCACGCCGGAGGCGTGCTGAGAATTTAGCCCCGGGTTAAGCGAGCGAAGCGAGCGCAACCCGGGGTTACCGTAACGGAGATGTTGCACCCCGGCAGGGGTGCAAGGATTCCCGCACCTTTGCCGCACCCTTGCCGGGGCCCCTGCCGGGGTGCGAACGCCCGCGGTAAGGTCACCCCCGGGTGTTGCTGCTCCACCCGGGACAAGCGCTCGCACGCCTCCGGCGTGCAAGAAACGTCGAAACGCCAGGTCGCCCCTCCGGGGCGACGGGACGGAGAACTCCGTAGTCGAATGTCCCCCTAAAGGCGCCGCTTCTTCTGGTAAAATCGGACCACTCACGAGGAGAGTGCATGAAATTCTTTCTGGACACCGCCAATCTCAACGAAATCCGCGACGTCGCGAGCACCGGGATTCTCGACGGCATCACGACAAATCCCACACTGATCTCCAAAGAGGGCAATCCGTTTGAAGAGCAGCTTCTGAAGATTTGTTCACTTGTTGACGGGCCTGTGAGCGCGGAGACGGTCAGCCTGGATGCTCAGGGAATGGTTGCCGAGGGACGTCATCTGGCCAGGCTGCACAAGAACATCGTCATCAAGTGCCCGATGACACGCGAGGGTCTCAAAGCCACGAAGATGCTTTCGGACGAGGGTATCCGCGTGAACGTCACCTTGATCTTCTCGGCACCTCAGGCCTTGATGGCCGCAAAAGCCGGCGCCACTTATGTGAGTCCCTTCGTGGGCCGCCTTGACGATATCGGACAGGATGGAATGGGGCTGATCAAGGATATCGTGGGCATCTTTGGGAACTACGATTTCAAGACCGAGGTTCTGGTCGCCTCCGTGCGCGGCCCGGCGCATGTCGTTCAGGCGGGTTTGCTTGGCGCGGACGTCTGCACCCTTCCGGCAAAGGTCTTCGAAATGATGCTGAAGCACCCGCTGACCGATAAGGGGGTGGAGCAATTTCTGAAAGACTGGGAGAAAGTGCCTTCCTCAAGTCTGGTTAAGTGATGAGCGGCTGCGAATGCAAGCCCGACAGGGCGCAGCCATCAAGGAGGATGGCGCGTTCCGCCTCAATTCACAGAATGAAGGCCGAAGGCCGGTTGACGGCGCGGGAGCGCATCGAACTCCTGCTCGATGCGGATTCCTTCGAAGAGTTCGATAAACTCGTCAAACATCGTTGCGTCGATTTTGGCATGGCCGAACAGAGAGTGCCCGGCGATGGTATCGTCGCCGGGCATGGCCGCATCGACGGCCGTCTGGTCTACGTCTTCGCCCAGGATTTTGCCGTCTTCGGCGGTTCCCTCAGTGAAACCAACGCGGAGAAAATCTGCAAAATTATGGATCTGGCCATGAAGATGGGAGCGCCCGTTATCGGGTTGAACGACTCCGGCGGGGCACGAATCCAGGAAGGGGTGGTGTCTCTGGGTGGCTATGCGGATATTTTTCTGCGCAATACGCTCGCATCGGGGGTTATCCCCCAGCTTTCTGCCATCATGGGGCCGTGTGCCGGTGGGGCGGTGTACTCGCCGGCGATCACGGATTTTATCGCCATGGTGGACAAGACGAGCTACATGTTCGTGACAGGACCCGATGTCATCAAGACCGTCACTCACGAGGAGGTTACCAAAGATCAACTCGGCGGCGCCATGACACACAACAGCACCAGCGGCGTCGCGCACTTCATGGCCCACAGCGACGAGGAATGCCTGATCCTGCTGCGCGAATTGCTGTCGTTTCTGCCTTCGAATAACCTGGACGACCCGCCACGCCGCGAAACGAGCGATCCGGCGAATCGCCTCGAACCGAAGCTCAACTCGATTGTGCCGCCGGAATCCAACCGGCCCTATGACATCAAGGACGTCATCCAGGCAGTCGCCGACGAGACCTACTTCTTCGAAGTTCATGAGCACTACGCGAAGAACATCGTTGTCGGATTCGTCCGGATGGATGGGAAGCCGGCAGGCGTCGTCGCGAATCAGCCCGCCGTGCTGGCCGGTTGTCTCGACATCGCCGCATCGTTGAAGGGCGCACGCTTCGTGCGGTTCTGCGATGCGTTCAACATTCCGCTAATCACCTTCGAGGACGTTCCCGGCTTCCTCCCCGGGACAAACCAGGAACTGGGCGGAATCATCAAGCACGGCGCGAAGTTGCTCTACGCTTTCGCAGAGGCGACCGTACCCAAGATCACCGTCATTACACGCAAAGCCTACGGCGGCGCATACTGCGTCATGTCGAGCAAGCACATTCGTACGGATGTGAATTTCGCCTGGCCCACTGCGGAGATAGCCGTCATTGGGGCCGAAGGCGCCGTGAATATCGTTTACCGGCGCGAACTCGCCGCTTCAAAAGACAAGGAAACGCTTCGTCAGGAAAAAGCCGCCGAGTACCGCGAGAAGTTCGCCAACCCGTATATCGCTGCCGAGCGTGGTTTCATCGATGAGATCATCGAGCCGCAATACACACGTCCGAAACTCATTGGCGCTCTCCGTATGCTGGAGACCAAGAAAGACACAAACCCGCCGAAGAAGCACGGCAACATCCCGTTATAAGGGCCCTAACTTCAGTCCATCAACAGCTGATGCAGGCGGGCGAGGAATTGAAACTCAATTTTCTTTAAGGCCATTCGACTGTTGTCGGGTTGCCTTTGATCGCGGTCAAAGCCGTGATTGGCCTGCACAGCGCCGCTGAAAAAGGGTTTGGGATTGTCTGCGGTGTCTATTTCCTGCCGAAGCGCCTCCTGCCAGAGGGGAATGCGCTCCATCAAATGGGGAAGATCTACGGGTTTGTAATCCTCCGCAAGCTGCAGGAACAAGATGCCATCGCCGGGCTGGTAAAGCTTGTGGTGTCCGGCGGCGGTGAGGTACGTCGCGAGAATGTTGCGGCGAGCTTCACTGTCCCAGATGGCGCGCCGCGAGATCGCCTTAAGTGTTGCACGATCCACGGCAAAAGGTTCCTGGTCGAGGAGGCGCCAGACGGCGTCGGGCACGGATCCGTCCAGGCGAAGGCGATGGACGTACCGTTCGAGAAGTACCTCGCGCAGAATCACAGCGTGCCGCGCCCCGTCGCTGGTGACAAGTTGCGCGCGAGTAGGTCGAGCCGAGAGTTGTTGTGTCAACGCCGGCCATTCCGCTTTGGGAACGGATCCCTGGCCCAGTAATTCCGCGAACACTATTTGATCTGCGAGTTTCGGGGTAAACAAGGGCGACAGGATCAGGTCGTGTTCATAGTCTTCAAGGTCCTGAAGCCTGGTATCGATAAAGGATCCAACGGCGTCGCGGTCGATGTCATAGGTTCCCCAGATATGATCGGAAACCTGGCGAGTCACGTCGCGTGGCCGTTCCAGTTCTTCAGCTAGAGTTTCAATCAGATTTGGCACCTTCTGAGTATCCGCTCCGATCGCATTCCGGCCAAGCGGAATCCCTGCACCCCTGCCGGGGTGCGAACATCTCCGTTCTGGCAACCCCGGGTTGCGCTCGCTTCGCTCGCTTAACCCGGGGCTAAATTCTCAGCACGCCTCCGGCGTGCTAAGAGTCACGTTTCAACGCCGCCATCGCCTTGCGGACGAACCTGCAAAGCGGAGACGTAACCTCGTGTCCCCGCTCCCGCTGAGACTCAAGAATGTCTAAACTTCAGGGGGCCCCTTTGGGGTGCAAGCACGCCTTCGGCGTGCAAAATGTCTAACCTCCAGAGCACGCCTTCGGCGTGCAAGGCACGGCTCCGCGGTGCCCACAGCACAAGCGTCTGTCGCGATTACCGGCCGGTGAGCTGTTTTTCAGGAAATTTTACGTGGGGCATCGGACGGATGCGGCCCATCAGTTTGCCGAACCCGATCGATGCTTCGTAGATCGATCCGGCGCGGATACCGCCGGGCAGTCGGTACGAGCCGAGAGCTTCGAAGCCCGCAGTGGCCATGCATCCGCATTGCGAGCAGTCCGGCGTGCCGCCGAACTGGCAGGGTGTGATGCGATGCTTGAGGTTGGCGGTTATCGTCGTTGTCGTGCGGGCGAAGATACAGTGCTCAGGGTCGGCCGGCGGGGTCAGGAACGCTTTCAACACTCCTTTAGGTGTCGCCAGCTTCGGGAATTCATCGCTCAGGACATTCAGTTCCTCGACAACCCGCCGCCGGATATCCGGTGGGAGAATTTCGTAACTCGTTTCTCCCATCTGCGGCGTGAACAAGCTTATCCATATTTTCTGTGTTTCCGGCTGCGCACTCCAGAATGCCATGAACTCGCGCAGATAACCGGGCCTCTCCGTCATCTGCCGCGTGATGGTGCAGTGCACGGTAATATGCTGGCCTTTGATGTGCTGAAGAATGCGATCATAGGTCGCGGGTTTTCGACGCACGTCGTGTTCGGCGGGCAAGCCGTCGATGGAAACAACCAGATCCATTTTCTTGATTTTCGCCCACTCGGCCGGAATCGGGCGCACTGCGCTGGTCACCACCTGGATGTACATGCCGCGTGCTTCAATCTGCGGAAGAATCTCGCTGACTTCCTTGTACCGCACGAGTGGCTCGCCACCCACCAGCGAGACATGAACGGGGCGATAGGCATCCACCAGACCCATGACGCCGTCCACCAATTCCTTGCCACGGAAGTCACTTACCTCGCGCAACACGGTGCCGCCGCCGAGATGTTCGTCGCCATAGGCGTAGCACCCCGGACACGACAGAGGGCATTCTTTGGTAATCTCAATGGAAAGAAACGGCGTGCGGCCCGCTAAGATAGTTTTCCAGCCGTGAAGGACATCGAGCGTTCTCATGTGGGCTATTAGACCATGAAGTTGGAGTGACACTCATGCAGAAACTTTTACTGATTGGAATGGGGGGCCTGCTGGGAACGCTGTGCCGTTACTGGCTTTCCCAGGGCATAGACGAACGAACCCATTCTTCGTTTCCCTACGGGACAATGATCGTCAATTTCGCAGGGTGCTTCGCGGCCGGATTCCTGTTCCAGTTCCTGGACCAGATGGCCCTTGCTCCCGACCTGCGGCTCGCCATCTTCACCGGTTTCCTCGGCGGCTTCACCACCTTCTCGGCCTATGCTCTTCAGACTTTCGTGCTTACACGGGGCGCTATGCTCTCGATGGCGGGCGTAAACGTGGTCGTCTCGACTGTCGTTGGGCTTGCGATGGTCTGGGTTGGCGCGGGGACATCGCGCCTGCTCCTCGATCGTTGATGGCCCTTTAAGGGAGGTATAATTCTCCCATGCGTATCCGCTTCAGGCTTGCCTGTGCCGTGCTTCTGCTCGCGGTCAGCGCGCCGGTCCGGGCGGCAGATCCGGCGTGGATCCAGATGACCTCGCCGAATTTCACCCTGTTTACCGATACAACCGAGACCAAAGGCCGGCGCCTGCTCGAAGACTTCGAAGGCCGGTTTGCCTCGCTCGCCGGCGTGCTGGGCGAGATCCCCCGGCGGCAATTCCCGATCGAGGTTTTCCTCTTCAGCAAGCGTGAAGAGTTTCTCGAAACCGCGCCCAGACCGGTCGGTCCCGATGCTCCCGTGCAGTTCGACAAATCGGCATATCTGCTGGTGGGGCCGGATCGGGTTTTTGTTGCCGCCCGTGACAAATCTCCGGAGGACATTGCCGACGATGTCGGGCACGCCCTCGGCCACGTGTTTTTCGAGCGTCTTGTCATGTGGCGACCGTTCTGGATGGCTGAAGGAGCTGCCGAATATTTTCGCAAGGTCGGGCGCGGTCCCGACACCAAGCGCATCGCGGAGAAGGACGGGTTCACCGTAGCGGACCTGCTTCAGATCGTGCCGAGCCAGAATTATCAGGACGACGCGCCTCCCACAGCGTTTCGGGTTCAGGCGTACCGGTTGTTTCGGCTTGCTGCTGCAGAGCACGGAGCTGCCTTCCGTGACTATCTCGCGAGCCTCAGGACCGAAGAAGGAAGCGAATCGGAGTTGAAGGTCGACATCGCCGAATTGCAGGCGCGCTTCGATGCCTATGTCGAAACAAGGATCGATCCAACTCCTCCTGCTGGCGGTGGGGCAACGAACATCAAGCTTCAACCACGTTCAGACGCCATTGCCGTCCATCGCGGAGACTTGCTCCTGGCGGCAAAGAAAACCTCCGAGGCCGCGGAATGGTACAAGGGCGACAGCTCTGAAGCTCGAGCAGGACGCGCGATCCTTGCGCGATTTTCCCGCAGTACGAATGAAGCGATTCGAGTTCTCGACCGCGCGTTCGGCGAGTTGCCCAACGACGGTCTCGTTGCATTCCATCTCGGCAGCATTGAAACGAAGACGCCGACCGATATCGAACTGCAGGCTCGCGCCCTGGAACGTGCAGTGGAGTTGTTGCCTCTTTTGGGACGCGCGCGGGGGCAGCTCGCAAGAGTGTACGCGCTCGCCGGAAACGGGCAGCAAGCGCTGACACAGATCGATCGGGCGCTCGAGCTCACTCCGGAGTATGCGGACGAACTCTTTGCGATTCGTTCCGAGGCGCTTCTTGCCCTTGCACGTTACGGCGATGCCACCACGGCGATGCGGACGGCCGCCGCGCTGCCGCACGGTGATGCGTCGCAGAATTACAACCTGAAGGTCTCGGAAATGGAGCGTCGTGTCGAGCAGACGCGGCGGGACGCCGACAGCAAAAGGCTGCAGGAGATCCGCGCCGAAGTTGAAGCCCAGGTTGCGGAGCGCGAACCTCCTCCGCCGCCGCCGCCTCCTCCGCCTCCGGAGCGTTTTGGCAGCATTCAGTACACCATGCAGTCGACAAGGCAAACGGCGGTCATAAACGCGCCTCTCCCGGTTTTTGCCGACGCCCTGGTGCAGAAGGGAAAGACAGGCAACATCACATTGAGGGTGACCATTGGGCCCGATGGCAAAGTTACTCAAGCCGCTGTTGCCGAATCGCAATTGCCGGAGATGAACGCCGCAACGCTGGATGCCGTGAGAGACTGGACGTTTACTCCCGCCAAATCCGGGGGCGGCCCGGTCGCCTTCGACGCCCGCATCGTTGTTCGCTTTATTGTTCAATGAATTGTCCTGTCTGTCTCAGTCCCTTGACGATCCCGGCCGAAATGACCGGCCATGATGTTCTTTTCGAAACCACCACGAAGGCGTTCAGCCTCAGTCGTTGTTCCCGTTGTCGCTGCCTCTTCATCGACCCGCTTCCCGAGGAGGCGGAGATTTCCAGCTTCTACCCGCCTCAGTATTGGTGGAAATCGTCACCCGGTATTTTGAAGTCGATCGAAGGCGTCTACCGCAAGTTTGCCCTGCGCGACCATGTCGCGTTTATCTCAAGGGCAGCTCAGGGCAACGGTTCACGTCTGCTGGACGTCGGGTGCGGCAGTGGGACCCTTCTTGGACTGATGAAGGGACGAGGTTTCCAGGTTCGCGGCTTCGACTCTTCGGCGGAAGCGGCAGGTATTGCGAAATCGGAAAACGGTGTCGACGTTGTCGTCGGATCGCGCCTGCAGGATGCAGGTTTCGCGGACGGGTCGTTCGATCTTGTAACGCTGTTTCATGTGATGGAACACGTCACCGACCCGCGAAGCGTGCTGGCGGAGGTGCGGCGGCTTCTTCGTCCCGCGGGCCGTCTTGTGTTGCAGGTTCCGAACATCGAGAGCTGGCAGTTCGGTCTTTTCGGTGTTCGCTGGTACGGACTCGATGTGCCGCGCCACGTTATCAACTACTCGAACCAGGCGATGCAGCGTTTGCTGCCGGAGTCGGGCTTCAAGGTTAATCGCACGCGTCACTTCAATCTTCGGGATAACGCTCCGGCCCTGGCGTCGAGTTTGCTCCCCTCATTGGACCCCGTCAGTCGCGGCGTTCGCCAGCGCCGGCGCAACCTTGCCGAGCCGGCTTCAGTGGCGTGGATACGCCACGCCCTCTACCTGGGAGTAGTCGTGGCGGCGCAGCCTTTTGCGATGGCCGAGTCCGCAGCCGGCAGGGGCGCCACGATCATGATCGATGCG
Organism: uncultured Acidobacteriota bacterium; assembly: GCA_963836435.1. GTDB lineage: Bacteria > Acidobacteriota > Terriglobia > 20CM-2-55-15 > 20CM-2-55-15 > DASTBJ01. Next base: position 130,474 of record CAWIJI010000010.1, read on the forward strand.
GTTAGGGTGGGTTAAAACTTGAGCAAATCAGTTTCAAGCACGCCGGAGGCGTGCTGAGAATTTAGCCCCGGGTTAAGCGAGCAAAGCGAGCGCAACCCGGGGTTACCGTAACGGAGATGTTCGCACCCCGGCAGGGGTGCATCCTCGCACCCTTTCAGGGTGCGATTGGACCCTCTACCCATACCGGTGGTTACGCTCGCTGCGCTCGCTAACCACCGGCTAAATTCCCTGCGCGCCTTCGGCGCGCACTGGAGTTTAGACATTCTTGAGTCTGAGCGGGAGCGGAAACACGAGGTGACGTTGAAACGTGAGTCTGAGCACGCCGGAGGCGTGCTGGGAATTTAGCCCCGGGTTAAGCGAGCAAAGCGAGCGCAACCCGGGGTTGCCGTAACGGAGATGTTCGCACCCCGGCAGGGGTGAATCCTCGCACCCTTTCAGGGTGCGATTGGACCCTCTACCCATACCGGTGGTTACGCTCGCTGCGCTCGCTAACCACCGGCTAAATTCCCTGCGCGCCTTCGGCGCGCACTGGAGTTTAGACATTCTTGAGTCTGAGCGGGAGCGGAAACACGAGGCGACGTTGAAACGTGAGTCTGAGCACGCCGGAGGCGTGCTGAGAATTTAGCCCCGGGTTAAGCGAGCGAAGCGAGCGCAACCCGGGGTTGCCGTAACGGAGATGTTCGCACCCCGGCAGGGGTGAATCCTCGCACCCTTTCGGGGTGCATTGGAGCCTCTACCCATCCGGTGGTTACCCTCGCTGTCGCTCGCTAACCACCGGGCTAAATTCCCTGCACGCCTTCGGCGCGCACTGGAGTTTAGACATTCTTGAGTCTGAGCGGGAGCGGAAACACGAGGTGACGTTGAAACGTGAGTCTGAGCACGCCGGAGGCGTGCTGAGAATTTAGCCCCGGGTTAAGCGAGCGAAGCGAGCGCAACCCGGGGTTACCGTAACGGGAATGTTGCACCCCGGCAGGGGTGCGGGGGTGCAAGCCGCTCGTGAGATGAACCCCGGGTGTCGCTGCGCTCCACCCCGGGGCTACCTTCCTTTCACGCCTCCGGCGTGTGCACCGCTCCGCGGTGCAACAGCCCGGGTAAAGGAGCCGATTTCGAGGCAGAAACCAGCTAAAACTTGAGCACAATCAGTGTGCTGTCGTCGCTGGGGAGGCGCTCGCCAACGAAGTCCCGCAGAGATGCGCGGATGGCGGCATGAATATCCGCGGCACCCTCCTGGTGGTGGGTGCACACGACGGCGTTTAACCGTTCCATTCCAAATTGCTCTTCGGCGGCAGTTTCCGCTTCTGTTACTCCGTCCGTGTAAATAACGACGGTGGAAGCCGGGGGAACCTCATAGATCTCCCTGGCAAATGTCATGTTGGAAAACAGCCCGACGGGCGGCCCGCCGCCGCGTTCGAGCCACCTGGAGTTGCCGTCGGCATCCACGAGGAGTGGCGGATTGTGTCCCGCGCAGACACAATGCAGTCGTCTGCCCACCGGATCGACCAGAACGGCGATCAGCGTGACGAATGTCTGGGCACGAGTTGTTTCCACCAGCGTTTCGTTCAGGATCAGCGCGATTCTCTCCAGCGAGTGAGCGTGCCGCAGAAGCGCGCGACAGGTCGCGTGCAAGGACGTCATCACCAGCGCCGCGCCGATGCCCTTGCCGGAAACGTCGCCGAGCATGACGATGAAACGGCCGTCTTCGAGCGGATGGTAATCCAGATAGTCGCCGCCGACTGCTTCGCACATCGTGCTGGATGCCCTGATCTGTACGCCGCCTATAATTTCCGGGATATTGGGATAAAAAGTCTGCTGGATATCGCGGGCGAGGACGAGCTCCTGTTCGATCCTGTTCTTCTCCACCAGCTGACTGTGGAACCATGCGTTTTCAAGCGCCAATCCGATATGCACAGACACGTCGCGCAGAAACTCGACGTCGTCTTCGTGAAAATCCGCCGCCCGGTTGAGAAGTTGGAGAACGCCGACGATCTGGCCTTCGCGGTTGATGGTCGGCATGCAGTAGATATCCCGTGTCCGATACTGGAGGGCAGTATCGAAGCTTCGATTGAAACGGCTGTCGGCATAGGCGTCGGGAATGTCGATGATTTCGCCCGTCGCGGCCACCGTCCCCGCGATGCCGTCACCGACCCGGAGACGTATCTCGCTTCCTTCCACTCCCTGGGCGACGACAGAGCGAATCTCCTGATGCTCGCCGTCCACCAAAAAGACGGTGGCCCGGTCAACGCCGACTTCTTCGCGGACGATCTTCAGAATGATGGCGGTGAGCTCGGCGAGATCGATCGTCGTGTTCAGCAGCTTGACCGCCTCGAGAATTCTGCGCAGGCGGCCCACATTTCGGATCGCTTCGAGATGGACGAGATCGGGTTTAGACTTGGACATATCAATTGTGAGGACTGCATTAGACACGGCCCCGGGGGCGCGCTCAAGCAGAATTAGGGCTACAATTCCGTTGTGCCGATTATCCGCACCCACAAGGTCTCCAAGTGCTTCCGCATTTATCGGCGTCCTTCGGATCATGTCCGCGAGCTGTTGAGCTTCGGGCGTCGCCGTTTTCATCAGCCTTTTTGGGCCGTGAAAGACGTCGATATCGCCGTCGAAAAGGGATGCTGCCTCGGCATCATCGGCGAAAACGGCTCCGGCAAGAGCACGCTTCTCAGGATTATCGCCGGCGTGGTGCGCCCCAGTTCCGGCGGGGTTATGGTGCAGGGCCGGATTTCCGCTCTGCTGGAGCTTGGGGCAGGTTTCAATCCCGAGTTCACAGGACGAGAGAACATTTTCCTCAACGCTGCCATCCTCGGTTTCACTGATGCGCAGACTCGGGTGCGCATTCCTTCGATCGAAGCGTTCGCCGAGATCGGCGAATTCATCGACCGTCCCGTGAAGACTTACTCCAGCGGCATGTTTGTCCGTCTGGCATTCGCAGTGGCAATTCATATGGATCCCGACATCCTCATCGTCGATGAAGCGTTGTCGGTCGGCGACTACTACTTCCAACAGCGCTGCATGCGGAAAATCCTTCAGATGAAGAGCCGTGGCGTCACGATCGTCTTTGTGTCTCACGACCTGGATGCCGTCAGGGCTCTGGCCGACCGGGCGATCTGGATGGACCACGGCGCCGTCAATCTGGAGGGGAAGACCGATGAGGTTGTTTCGAAATACCTGGCTGCAATGGTGGGCCGCGGGCGCAAAGAGGTCATGGAAGAGGAAGCCATTGGCAAGCCCCTGGCTGCAGCGACCGCGGACCTGGACCTTTCGCCCGAAGCCCTGTCGAAGATACCCGCTTTTGTATCCGGTGTACCGAACGTCGATCATCGCTACGGGAACGGGAAGGCGCGCATTGAAGGCATCGGCCTTTTCGGCGCGGAGGGAAATCCGGTGGGTTCGGCTTCGCAGGGAGATCGCGTTTGCGTGCGGATATCCGTGGAGTTTCTGCAGGATGTAAAGCATCCCAACGTGGGGTTCATGCTGCGCAATCGCCTCGGGCAGGACGTCACCGGTACCAACGTCATGTTCGAGGGAGAAAGGCTGCCGGCGGCCAGGGCCGGCGACCGGCTGTCTGTGGACTTCGTGATGGACCTTCCGTTCCTCCACTCGGGCTTCTACTATTTCTCGCCTGCTGTGGCCGATGGCGAACTGAATCAGTACGACATGTGTGACTGGATCGACAATGCCTGCGCCATCGAGCTTGCGGAGCGCACCACCACCTACGGGCACCTCCGCATTCCCGTGCGCGTCCGCGCAGTACAGGTTCAGGAACGTGCGACTCTGTAGAGCCCGATCGTGTCCCCATTGGGCAGGGAGAACCGTTCAACGAGAGGGAATAGTTCGGGACGGCTGGCGATGTAACGGGAAATGTCGAGGAGTTCCGGCGTGAAATGGGCCCCCGGCACCCGTTCCAGGCCGCCTTCCGGAGCCAGGATGTAGTCGTTGATCTGCATCGCATCTTCGCTGGGAATGACCAAACGGTCAATGGTGACGGGCAGCCTGCCTCGCGCGATGTAAAAACGAAATGCCAGCGTGTCGAATCTCGGAATGTCGGGCACAAGGCCGATCCGTACGGGCGGGCCTCCCACACGCGCGACGGCCTGGAGCACGTGTTCGATCTTCCAGTCCTCACGTGCCGGAGGTCCCCAGCCAAAATAGCTTTGCGTATAGACATTCCAGTTATAGGCCACAGGCCCATTGCCCCCTTTCGCCAGGACGACGGCCGGTGGAAGTTGGGGGATGCCGAATGAAACCAGATAGTGCTGAACGATCAATACGGGCAGAAAGACGGCCACCAGGAATCGATTCCTTTGAAAAACCATGCCCGTGACCAGCGCAATCGCCGGGAGTAGTGGGGCGGTGTACCGAGGATCCTTGTTCTGAAATATCAATAATCCCAGCCACCCTCCCAGGATCCACAGGAGGATCGGTGTCCAGCGGCGCTCAAAGCTGGACGCGAGAAGAATGAGCCCCGCGATGAACGCGATGAACAACGGCAGGAACAATTGAGAACCTTCGAGCGCCCGCACGTAGAAGACGATTGCTTCCAGGCTGAAGCGACCTGGATCCCCTTCGGAAATCGACTGCGCCGTGCTGAACTGCAGCAAGCCTGAAAGAGAACGGGCGGCAGGGATATACCAGCATGCTCCAAGGCCCGCTGCGATCAGCGCAGCAAGGGCGGCATTTTTGAAGTTCTTTCGCGCAAACCAAAGCGCTGGAGGAGCGACGAAAAACAGGAAGGTCCACTTGGTCAGCATGCCCGTTCCACAGGTGATGCCGAATAAGAGAGACCACGAACGTCGGGAAAATTCCCCGGTCTTGAGCAGCACCCAGATCGCGAGCGCCACGAGCGCGGTGAGCCAGTAGTCGATGATCGTCTCACGTGAAAGCCACAACAGAATCGGATAGAAGCCGGTGGTGACGGCTGCCGCTGCCGCTGCGAACGGTTTGAGCATTGTGCGGCCTATGCCGTAGGTTGCGGCAAGCAGAATGGCCATGGCCGGCAGATTGGCCCATTGCGCGGCGTCTACAGTCTTTCCGAAAATCAGAAAAAAGATCGCGACGATCGAGTGGTAGGCGGGTGGATACGCTCCGGTCAGGAATGGCACCTGCGCGATGGCACGGAGGCCAGTGTTGCGGAAAGCGTCGGCGATCTCCAGCGCGCTCGTCGCGTGGGCGGCACTGTCCCAATAAAGAGGCCGATCGTCGCGCGCGATCCAGACGAGGTTGCCGACCGCAAGGTACAGGAAGGACACGACAAGCAACGCGTGTGGGGTCTTCCCGCTACACCTTCTTTTTATTGTTTCCAACAAGGATCTGCCCAACCTTCTTCTCAAACACTTCCGGTGAACAATCCGCCGCAACGCGTTTCAGCGCGGCGTTTCGCAAGCGGGTCCATTTCCCGACGTCGCCGTAGACGGAGACGCAGTGTTGCGCAAACGCTCCGGCACTCTCGGCGATGACGAGTTCGTGGTCCGTCCATTCCAGTTGTCTCGCCATCAGCGGCGTGGTGACTACAGGCAGTCCGTGCGCGGCAGCCTCATGAATCTTGTGGGGAATGCCCGCGGCATAACGTGTTGGTGCGACAAAGAGTTTGTGGACGGCGTAACACTCTTTCAGCGATGGAACCGGTCCGGCGATCCGGACGGGATGTTTAGCCAGGCGACGGACTCGTTCGGAGTGGTTGACCCCGGCTATTGTGACTGGGATGTCTCCAAGCCTTGCGCGAATCTGCGGATAGATCTCCTCGAGGAACCAGATCAATGAATCCCCGTTGGGACTTGCCTCTTCATGGACCGCGCCGACGAAGAGCAGGCCCGATCTGCTTTCGAATTCCGGGAGCGAAGGTGTGGGCAGAAGGCTGTGCCCGAGGACTTCAACCTGTTGGACGCCGTGGCTGACGAATGCCCTGCGTTCGTGTTCAGAAACGGCGAGGACTCTGCCCGCAATTCTGCTGAGGCAGACTTCTTCGGCGATCGTGTCACTGACCTCGACTTCTGTCATGGGATCACCCGCCAGTTCCCGAAGCGCGATTGTCCGGGAGGCGAAGAGGGCCTCTGCGTCATAGATGATCTCTGTGTTCGCGAACCAGTCCGGATGAGCCGTGACGACCGGAGCCAGCAATTCCATGTTGTGCGGCCTGCTGACAATAATGACGGAGTAGTAGTTGCTTCGGCCTCTCAGAAAGGATTCCAGCATCTGGCGGCCCCAACCGTTCATGACTTCGATTTCGCGGGGGAGATCCGAATAGACGTCGTCCCAGGATTCATCAAAGCCGGCCAGGGGATACAGAGTTACAAAGCAGTCTTGATTCAGGAGTGCGCGGAGAAGAGCGTTGGCCCGAGGAAAACCGGACCCCAGCCAGAGATGGGGAGCGCGATCGTCCAGAAACAGAACGCGCTGCTTTCGGTCCCGGGATCGGGCGCCGAGCAGCCGGTCGGGTCCGGGTTTGTCGCGCTTCTCGAGGGTCGCGCGATGCCGTTTTTCGAACAAGGCCTGGTGTTCGGATTGCAGGGTTATCGCGCTTGATGTGGAATCGGCGCTGGCGAACTCGTAATGGACGATCGCGGCGTTGGGCTCGTAGACAACGCGCAGGCCATGCTGCCAGAGCCTCATGCAGTAGTCGGTTTCCTCATAGTAAGCAGGCTTGAACGCTTCGTCGAACCCGCCCATCTGTTCCCAGATCTTTCTGGGAGTAAGAAGGAATGCGCCGGAGCAATAATCCACGTCGCGCCGGAAGTTGTACATCGGAGCGGACGGGTTGTCGCCGCGTCCATAGCCGGTGCAGGACCCGTCCTGCCACACGATGCTGCCCGCCTCCTGCAATGTGCCGTCGAGCAGGATGATCTTCCCACCCACGCCTCCGATGTCCGGAGCGGCTTCGAGTGTGGAAACAGCGTGCTGTAACGCTCCGGGAAGCAGTTGAGAGTCGTTGTTCAACAAAAGGATGTGTTCTCCCCTGCATTCGCGTGCGGCCTGGTTTACGGCCGCGAGAAAGTGGAGATTTTCGCTGTTGCGGAGGATGTGCGCCCCTTCCAATCGGTCGAGAAGCCGAGACGTTGCGTCCGAGGATGCGTTGTCCACGATGACGACTTCGATGTCTTCGGAGCGATTTTCGGCAATCGACCTCAGGCAGGCCAGCGTAAGCTCTGCGCGATTGAACAGCACCAGCACGACGGAGATCCGCGGGTTCAGGGAATATGGAAGGCTCAGCTTTCCACCTGAATCGAGGAAGGCTTCAAGCGTGAGCCGGGCACAGGGTGGTAAAGACGGCCCTGGCGTCGGCCATTGGGTCTGTCGCTTGCGCCCCGCTTCCTTCATCCCGGGGGACTTCGGATATCGTCGTTGGACTTGCGGGCGAGGGGCCGTTGCCTCGGAGGAGATTGGCAACCCACCGGATTGGTGCGGTCCAGCGCCAGGTTGGCGACTTGAGGAATTGTTCAAAAACCCATTTTTGATCGGCGAGTTCTTTTTCTTTGGCCGCCAATTCCTTGCGGAGGGCGCTCAACAGCTCGCTCTGATTCTTCATTGGCCGTCTACCCACTGAAGCGGGGTGAATCGAAGCCCCCGCCACTCGATGGTTGTCCCACTTTTGTTAATGAGCCTTAGACCGCCGGCTGTTTGCTCCACGGCGCCCGGCACCCCCTGCCAGGTCATATTGTATTTGGACGCCGCGCGGGATCTTCATTGGGATGAGACGTTCGCTTTGCGAAAGCTTGAAAATCGGTGGTTTGCCCTCACCGCCGAACACCGGCGCTTGTTCCGGATCGACCGAGGCTTGCGGGAAATGCTGGACGAGCGGATTGATCTGGACGGCCCTGATGACGTCGTCGGGTTTCGAAGACAGGACGTAAGGCACGAGGCCGAAATGGCTGCCCCAGAAACCCGCATGGGACTCCAGTCCGTACGTGTGTACCGGGAAGCCGCTTTCAATGGGAAAGCGTTTCAGCTCGGTAACCATCACTTCGATGTCTTCGCCCATGCTGATGTCGTACATATTCTCTCGAATAATGATGTCTGAACCCACCGGTCTGCGGTCATCCCTGGCAAGGTTGTCAACGCCGAGATTCTCGAGATAGAACCTCAGGCCGGACTCCGCGGCACTATAGACTCGAAAGCCCTGTTCCTGCAGTTTCGGAACGGTCTCGGCAACCCACGTTCGGTAGGAATTCGCAAACGACATGTCGGCATAGGCAAGAACGATCGAAAGAGCGAGAGTGGGAACGAGTGTCGCAACCAGGTCTGATCTTCGAGTGTCACGAAAAATGATCAGGTAGATCGCGGGAAGTGCGAGCAGCAGATAGCGCGCGGTGACCATTTCACCCACGACGATGAAAAACAGCAGAGCGGCAGGCGCCCACAGGATCAGGATCGGCTCGCCGCCGTTGGCTCCTGCCCGTATGGTGGTCGCGGCGGCACCCGCGAAGGCGGCAAGAAGCATGATGCCGCAGGCGGCGAGGGCAATGAACCACAGGCGATAGAAGAAGGAAGGCATTGGCGCCAGGAAGCTCAGCACAGTGGCAAGGCCGGCGGCTGCAAGCACCGACCGTGAACTCTTGAGCCGGATCGTGCCGGGAAACAACAGCACGCCACCAAGGAAACTCAGCGTTCCAAGGACATTGGTCACAATCAATTTGACGTGATCCTGCACCAGCTGCCCTGTTGATTTTGGGGCGAAGCCGTTGCGTGCCAGGTAGGTCAGCGCCTCCCCCACCGGAAACGTACCGAAGTGAATCGTCATCGCGACAAGCCAGATCCCAAGCGCTACCGGAGCGGCTGCAACGCAGGCAAGTTCCCTCCACGGTCGACCTGAGAGAAGCATGAGGGCCCCGAGACAGGCGAGCGGAACCAGCGCGGCATAGCCGGCGCCCACGGCAAGGGTGAAGGCGATCGAAGCGCCGGCCAGCCATCCGCGAAAGTACAGAGCCATGCCGAGCAACAGCAGCGCGATGATCGGTACATCCATCATGAATGTCGGCGCCAGCACGAAGAAGGCCGGGCTGGCCGCAAACAATGCCGTAACAAAGAAAGGTTCGGAAGTAAACCGGCGGGCCAGCGAATAGAAGGCCAGCACCGCCATGACGGGGAAGACGGCGAACAAGAGCCGGAACGGCACTTCGCTGAATCCTCCGAAAATTGCGTAGAGAGCAGCGAGATAGTACTCCACCGCGGGCGGATGGGTATGCCCGATTGCGTTGGGGCGCTGAATCCCGAAAAACAACAGGGGCGTGTCTGCGGGGAAGAGGGGCCTCTCCAGCGCCGACCGCGCCAGCTTCAGATAAAGATTCTCGTCGGCAGAGACGGCCCGGTTCGAAAACGGAGCAATTGCCGCCAGGACCAGCAGCACGAGGATCACGACTTCAGCTCGAATTCCATGTCGCATAGCGATTCGGGCGTTGATGATAACAGGTCTGTTCGAGCGTCAGATCTTCAGCGGCTGGCAGGGCCGGGTCGACGAGAGGTTATGGAATCGCAGATTTGCCTCACAATGATTTCATAGCCCCGCGGATTAACGTGACAACAGGAGTCGACGTATAGCTCTTCGGAATGGTTCGAATACGTCATCGTCAGATCGCTGAAATTCACTCCAGCTCGGGCCAGTTCTCTGCCGGCGGATATTAAGTGCGGATAGCCTTTTTCAACTCCCTCTTTATATTGGGGCCCTTGCGTCGCGACCCGGATTTCTTCCGGCGACATCGGCTTGGAGTCCTTTACGTATTGATTCGGCTGCAGGAAATGGAAATAGAGAAAACCGTTTTCGTCACTGAGCGCTTTCATCTGCAGTGAACTCTGCTTCCAGACTCTGGCTAGATCCGTAAAAAGGGCCTCATCATCCGGATAGGAATATTCAGGGCCATGGGTAGCGTAATTCGACACCGGTGCGCCGCCGTCTCGCAACTTCTGATTGAGTTGAGATATTTCCGCGGACAATCCCCGATCTCGCAATTGCCAGAGCAACGCCAGCAGGGGGCTGCGATAAAGGCCGTAGTGATCGAACGGTTGAGCCCAGGCCTGCCGCTTGTCTTCCAGATACTGGATACGACCTAATTCCCGCGCGAAGACGGGGTCGAGGACGGTGGACGCCCGGAGGTGCCACATTCTCGGATAGAACGGGTAAACCTTGTTCGGAACGTTTTCGATGTAGGGCAGGGCAACTTCATTGAATCCATCGATATTGATCACGATGTCAAACTCGGCGCCCAGGGCCAGCATATAACTCAGTGCCAACAGTTGCTGCGGCTGTTTGTAACCACCGGATGAAAAGTTTTTGACAATAACCTGGCGGCCGGAGAAAGCCGGACAACTCGGCAGTAGCGAACTTGCCGACGAGACGGTTCCATTGGCAAACGATCCACCGAAAATTCCGACCACGATTGTATCGGGTTGTTTCCGGGTCAGCGAGCCGTTGCCTTTGTCAAAAGCAAATCCAAAGTTGGAGACGTCGAACGAGTTTCGATAAGGGTCGAGGACGAAACCCAGATAAGGATGCACCACCTCGGTCACATCTCCCCACACGATACCGCTCCCGGCGACTGGCTGCGCAGGCTTGTAACTGGCGATATGCGACCGGATGTCGTCTCTTATTTTCCTTTTTGGGAAAAAAGCATGGTTGATAACAAGATGCCCGACGATAGCCATCGCTTCCGCGGCCAGCCAGACCATCAGGAACATCGTCACGTAGAAGAGTGTCTTTTTTCTCAGTGTCATGGGAGAGGTCGACCATGCCGCGGAAACCCGTGGTGTGTGCCGGGGGCGATTTTACACGTCACTCGCGATTCCAGCCAGGGTTTCCGCGCGCCAGTAAGTTGTTGGTCCCTGTCGCCCTGGAGTTTGGACATTTTGCACGCCGGAGGCGTGAGAGGAAGAGCCGAGCGACACCCGGGGTTCATCTCACGAGGAATCCCTGCACCCCTGCCGGGGTGCGAACATCTCCGTTACGGCAACCCCGGGTTGCGCTCGCTTCGCTCGCTTAACCCGGGGCTAAATTCTCAGCACGCCTCCGGCGTGCTTGAGACTCACGTTTCAACGTCGCCATCGCCTTGCGGACGAACCTGCAAAGCGGAGACGTAACGTCGTGTCTCCGCTCCCGCTCAGACTCAAGAATGTCTAAACTCCAGAATTTAGCCCTCCCAAAACCCCCCCGGGGTGCGAACATCTGCGTTACGGCAACCCCGGGTTGCGCCCGCTTCGCTCGCTTAACCCGGGGCTAAATTTCAGCACGCCTCCGGCGTGCTTGAGACTCACGTTTCAACGTCGCCATCGCCTTGCGGACGAACCTGCAAAACGGAGACGTAACGTCGTGTCTCCGCTCCCGCTCAGACATTTTGCACGCTGGAGGCGTGAAAGGGAGGTAGCCAACGAGGATCCCTGCACCTCTGCCGGGGTGCGAACATCTGCGTTACGGCAACCCCGGGTTGCGCTCGCTTCGCTCGCTTAACCCGGGGCTAAATTCTCAGCACGCCTCCGGCGTGCTTGAGACTCACGTTTCAACGTCGCCATCGCCTTGCGGACGAACCTGCAAAACGGAGACGTAACGTCGTGTCTCCGCTCCCGCTCAGACATTTTGCACGCTGGAGGCGTGAAAGGGAGGTAGCCAACGAGGATCCCTGCACCTCCGCCGGGGTGCGAACATCTGCGTTACGGCAACCCCGGGTTGCGCTCGCTTCGCTCGCTTAACCCGGGGCTAAATTCTCAGCACGCCTCCGGCGTGCTTGAGACTCACGTTTCAACGTCGCCATCGCCTTGCGGACGAACCTGCAAAGCGGAGACGTAACGTCGCGTCTCCGCTCCCGCTCAGACATTTTGCACGCTGGAGGCGTGAAAGGGAGGTAGCCAACGAGGATCCCTGCACCCCTGCCGGGGTGCGAACATCTGCGTTACGGCAACCCCGGGTTGCGCTCGCTTAACCCGGGGCTAAATTCTCAGCACGCCTCCGGCGTGCTTGAGACTCACGTTTCAACGTCGCCATCGCCTTGCGGACGAACCTGCAAAGCGGAGACGTAACCTCGTGTCTTTAGCCCTCCCAGAACCCCTCCGGGGTGCACGCTAAACTCACGTTTCTCCATCGGCGTCCGGGAACCGAATTGCAAATTTGAGACGTAACCTCGTCCCCACGGGCGCGCACTGTTCAAGAACGTCCAAACTCCAGTGCACGCCGGAGGCGTGCCGGGAATTTAGCCCCGGGTTAAGCGAGCGAAGCGAGCGCAACCCGGGGTTACCGTGACGCAGATGTAGCACCCCGGCAGGGGTGCAGGGATTCCTCGCACCCCTTGCCGGCCCCTGCCGGGGTGCAAACGCCCCTCTTGAGATGAACCCCGGGTGTCGCTCGGCTCCGCCCGGGGCTACCTTCCTTTCACGCCTTCGGCGTGCCTGTGGCCCCTCAGGCCCGATCAGATCTTGCTTTCCGCCTTCATCTGGAAAGCCTTCATGAAATCGATGGGAAGGGGAAAGACGATCGTCGTGTTTTTTTCCGCGCCGATTTCCGTCAGCGTTTGCAGATACCGGAGTTGCAGAGCGACAGGTTCCCTGGCGATGACTTCGGCGGCTTGCGCCAGTTTTTGAGAAGCTTCGAACTCGCCTGCCGCGTGGATAATCTTCGCCCGTTTTTCGCGTTCGGCTTCCGCCTGACGAGCCATCGCCCGCTGCATCGACTCGGGAAGATCCACGCTCTTGATTTCGACCAGCTCCACTTTTATTCCCCAGCGGTCCGTATGTTTGTCGAGGATGTCCTGCAGTCTGAGGTTCAGCGCCTCGCGCTTGCTGAGCAGGTCGTCGAGAGGGACCTCTCCAAGAATCGAGCGCAGGGTTGTTTGTCCCAGTTGTGAAGTCGCGTAGAGATAGTTTTCCACCTGGACGATGGCCCTTGGAGCCTCTACCACTCGAAAATACACGACGGCGTTCACTTTGACAGTGACATTGTCCGCAGTGATGACGTCTTGAGTGGGAACGTCCATCGTGATCGTCCGCAGGCTGACACGAATCAGGCGATCGATTGGAAAAAACGCGAAGATCAATCCCGGACCTTTGGCCATAGGCAGCAGGCGGCCGAGACGGAAAATGACCCCCCGTTCGTATTCCCGGAGAACGGCGATGGAATTGAACAGCCAGATCAGGAAGAGTGCGACAACGATCAGGATCAGTTGGAAGTTCATGGTTTGTCCTCTCTTTCGGTTTGAACCTCGAGTTTGAGTCCCTCGGCCCCCACGATGCGAACCCGTGCTCCCTCCGGGATGTCGGCGCCAGACCACGCGTTCCAGATCTCGCCCTGGACGAGGACCTTTCCGTTCCGATAAATCGGAGTCTTCGCGACGGCGTGCAGTCCGATAAGCGCAGCGAGTCCCGTCGCGGAGGGGTTTCGGTGCGATCGAAGCACGAGTCGAAGGAGGAGAATCGTAATGACGGCGAGCGGGATCGCGACAGCCAGCACCGTTGCGAGACGGATGCGCAACTCTGGAATCGGCCCGTTCACCAGCATGAGGCCCCCGGCCACCATCGACACAATACCGCCGATGGCCAGAATGCCGTGGCTGGTTATCGTGGCCTCCAGCACGAAGAGGGCGATAGCGAGCAGGACCAGCAGCACGCCCGTCATGGTGACCGGTAGAAGATTGAAGGCGAAAAGAGCCAGCAGCAGGCTGATGCCTCCTGCCACTCCCGGAAGTATCAGTCCTGGGTGTGTAATTTCAATATAGAGGCCGAGGATTCCCAGGATGCCGAGAATAAAAGCGATATTGGGGTCGAGTATCGCAGACAACAGTTTCTGCCGTTGCGACATTTGATACAACTCCACTGTGGCGTCCGTCAGGTCGAGTCTTACGGAGTCGCCCCCGAATCGCCGTATCTGCTTTCCGTCGTAGGAGCCGATCAAGTCGGGAATGTCTTTCCCAATGCCGTCGATAAGATTGTCCTCGAGCGCTTCCTTGTCCGTAAAGGACCGGCTCTCGGTAACCGCCTGCTCTGCCAGTTGCGTGTTGCGCCCGCGCTTGCCGGCGTAGCTGCGAAGGAACGCGGACGCGTCGCTGACGATCTTCTTCTCCATCACCGGGTCGATCTGCCCGCCGACAGCCGATACCGGATGGGCGGCCCCTGCATTTGTCCCGGGAGCCATGGTTGCAACGTCGGCGGAGAGGAGGATAAAAAAACCCGCCGACGCGGCCCGCGGAGCCGCTGGGTCCGACCCAGACGATTACGGGAACCGGCGATGCGAGTATGGACTCGACAATGCTTCTCATCGAGTCCATAAGACCGCCCGGGGTGTCGAGGCGAATAATGACAGCGCTGGCATGCACGTCCGAGGCATGACTCAGACCCTGCGCAACGAATTCCGCGCTGACCGGGTGGATGATATCCGCAAGCTCGATTTGCACGATCGTGCGAGCCTCCGCCCGAAGATCCGGGCCAGGCCCCACGAGGAGCAGCACGGTGAAAAGCGCGGTCGAAGCAGTATCTGAACATTTGCTCGGATTATATGCTTCTCAGTCCGAACAATCCCACCTCCGTCGCTGGTCTTCGCGGTTAGAAGAGAAGCGGCCTTCAGTTATGATTCAAACCTGGCAAGCTTCTTCCCGTTAGGCAGAACGACAGTCAGGGGCCGGCCCCACCAGAAAATGCCCGCACTACCGCCTATTGATTCGCTTGCAGATTCGATCGACGAAGTCGTCGACCGCTTGAACACTGTCATCGCGTGGTCACGGGAATCCCGGTCGCGTCTCGGATACTTCGCCGCACTGTATCGCAGGGTGACCCTCAAGGTTGGTGAGGGCGCGCGCGGCAGCCAGTTTGAGGACGGCGCCCGCATGCAGCGGTTCGACCTTCTCTTTGCGAACCGCTATCTTCAGGCATTGATCGATCTGCGTAACGGAACGCCGCCAAGCCGTGTCTGGTCGTTCGCCTTCGAAAACGCACAGAGCTACTGGCCAATTGTGCTGCAGCACCTGCTGCTCGGCATGAACGCCCACATCAATCTCGACCTGGGGATTGCTGCTGCCCAGACCATGAGGGGTGAGCCGATCGAAAACCTTCGAGGCGACTTCAACAGAATTAACGCGATCCTTGCATCCCTTGTGGATGAAATTCAGCAGGAACTCGGCCGGGTGTGGTTGACGCTACAGTTGTTCAACAGATTACTTGGCAGCGCTGACGATGCCTTGGTGGAGTTCAGTATGTGGAAGGCTCGGGATGAGGCGTGGAGAACCGCCGAAAGGCTCTGGAACACGCCTGAAGCGCAGTGGCCTTCGGCGATTCGCGAACAGGATGCAAAGATGCTTCCCCTGGCACGTCTCATCCGAAAGCCGGGAATAGTCCTCGGCTCTGTCGTCCACATCGTTCGACTCGGTGAGGTCCAGGATATCGCGCAGGTAGTGCAGACGCTGGGATCGTGAGAAGACATCGGCAACATGGCGCCATCGATCAAACACTGCGAAAGAAGCAAGAACATCGGACGCCGATGGCCAGAAGATACAGCTCATGTGCGACGAGATTTTGACTTGATTCGCCGACGCAGTGTCAATATCCAACACGATTTGATAACCCGCCTCGTCATTCCGGAGTTGTAGCGCAAGACCGCCAATCTTTTTGCGCTCCGGACGACATTTGCTTTGCGGCGATCGCGAGGCTGCAATTCCAGAAGTTACTGTGCATCTCGGTTGGAACCTCAAATCAACTTGATAGGTTTGCCTTGGGCTTTGCGCTGCGTCTTGATTGTCAACCTGCCCCGCAAGACGGAAACCCCATTCGTCACAACACGATATATGGCGAAGCATTCAGCGGAATGAAGCACTTGGTATTGGTCTCGTGATTGCTCAGGTCCCTGCTTGTTGACCGACAAAAGGAAAGATCGGCCTGGTTGAACACCGAACCAGGGACGGCAATTTCTGCACTGAAAGGACATGGGATCGATATGGCATTCGTTAAGCAACTGAATCCCTGGCTTTACGCTACGCTGCCCCTATTCGCGTGCAGCCTGCAGGCAACTGCCACTCCATTCCCGATCGCCTTTACCAAGAATTCAACCACTGGAATCGCGTCCGGATCGTTTACACCATCAGCGGATCATCTGCTGAATAGCTCGTTCACTCCGGCGAACACGCCGGCGAAAAATCGGCCAGCGATCTCTTATCCCGACTATCCCGACCCACGTGGCCCTTCGGCAGGGATCGTCTTTCGCCGAATGATTCTAGGAGTGGACTGATGTTGAAGAGATTCATAAATTTTTCATTATTGTTTTTGTGGCTGCCGGTTATAGCGAGAGCCCAGGCTCCGGTCGAATTGTGGGCGGACATTGACTATACGGGAACGCATAGCGGAACGCAGGCGCAGCCTTTCGGAGCTATAG
Source organism: uncultured Acidobacteriota bacterium (assembly GCA_963836435.1). Classification (GTDB taxonomy): domain Bacteria; phylum Acidobacteriota; class Terriglobia; order 20CM-2-55-15; family 20CM-2-55-15; genus DASTBJ01. The sequence goes on from CAWIJI010000010.1 coordinate 146,810, forward strand.
ACGGAGCCGCCTGGTCGATCATCAACGGACACCTCGCGCAAGGCGATGTCACGATCCATTTCAGCGCCCGCGACGCCAAGACGGATACGGACGACGGGTCTTTGGGGACGATCGACTTGACGCTGAAGAGCGAAGCCACGTCGAACCGCCTCGTACTGGACGGATCGAAGTATTACAACACAAACGATTCGAGCCCCAACTGGACTGCTTACAACTCCAGCGGCGATTGTATTCCCAAGTCGTTTTCTCCACCCCATGCAAGCTGTTCTTTTGTGAACAGCTTTGTGAACCAGAATTCAAGTCACGTCAAACACAACAACATCTCCATTGCCGGATTTCGAATTGTTTCAAATGCGGGTAGTAAAGGGGCTTCGTTGTGCGGGGATAACCTGGTTCTTTCCTACAACGATATATCCGCGAATAACGCCAACGGCGGGCCTTCTGTTCTATTGGTTCCAACGGCTGATGGTAATCATGAAGGAAGTAATTCCTGGTGCCCGCCGTCTTCAAACATCGTCATCTCGCACAACTATGTTCATCACACTTTTCCGGAAGCTATCTACGTTGGCGGAGGCGGCTGCACTCTCCCGGCCCCGTCCTCCAATTGTGATGGCTTTCCCTCTCATAACCATGTTGAAGTGACGTTCAACAACATCTATTCGACAGCCGAAGCTGTCTGTATTGCTCCGGCTGCAGCTTGTAAACAAGGTGATGGAATCGACATTAAGCCTGGGGTGACGAATCTACTCGTTGCGGATAACTACATCCATGACCTGTTAGATCCGAACGCCAACGGCATAAGAGCCATCGTGACGCAGGGCCAGATACCGGGATACCCCCCGCTCAATATGGTCATTGAAAGAAATGTCATCAACAACATCAAGGTGTTTGATGCTGCGGTCTCTTACTCCGATACGTGGGGCACACCGAGCTACATGGTTTTCAGGAACAACAGTGTGTCCAACGTGACGACCTCCGGACACACCGGAACCTGCCTTGTTGTTTATTCGGGATCGAACCTGGATTTTTACAACAACGTGTTTTATAACTGCGCGGGCTCTGGTTACGGGATGGACATAAACAGCAGCAGCGCAACGAATATCAAAAATAATGCAATCCTTACCAGTAGTGCCACTACGCACTTTTCCGGCACTTACACTGCCATCAACAACGCCTACTCCGGTTCGTGGAGCGGAACCTGTACAAACTGCGTGAGCGGGTTGACGAGCTCGGATTTCGTAGACGTTGCCGGACTGAATTTCTTCCCCAGCCCGGCTTCAAAACTCAAGGACACGGGCACGACGATCGCGTCCTTTGCAACGGACTATCTGGGGAGGGCGCGGCCTCAAGGCTCAGCCTGGGATATCGGGCCTTACGAATATACTTTGGATTCTACTCCGCCGTCGACGCCGGGCAACCTTGCAGCCCCGACGATCACGGCGTCCAGCGTGAGTCTGGTGTGGACCGCTTCCACCGACAACGTTTCGATGGCGGGATACAAGATTTTCAAGAATGGCGTGCAAGTCGGGACCAGCACGGGTCCCTCGTTCCTGGCTGCAGGATTGAGTCCATCGACGACCTACACTTTCAAGGTCTCGGCTTTTGACACGGCGGGCAACAATTCGCCGCTATCGGCGCCGCTTTCGGCGATGACGTCTGCGGGTAGTGGAGATACCACGGCGCCCTCAACGCCGGCCGGTCTCTCGCCCCAGCAATTACGTCGTCCAGCGTGAGTCTGGCATGGACCGCCTCCACCGATAACGTTGGCGTCACGGGATATACGATTTTTAAGAATGGCGTGCAAGTCGGCACCAGCACGGGGCCTTCGTTCTCAGCCGGAGGGTCGAATCCTTCGACAAGCTATTCATTCACGGTCTCGGCCTTTGACGCTGCCGGCAACAATTCGCCACAATCCGGAGCGTTTCAAGTGACGACGTCCGGCGGTTCAGTCGATACAACGCGGCCCACGACACCGACCAATCTCACAGCCCCAACGATTACGTCGTCCAGCGTGAGTCTCGGCATGGACCGCCTTCCACCGACAACGTTGCGGTGACAGGCTACAAGATTTTCAGAGACGGTTCTCAGGTTGGGTCCAGCACGGGGCCTGGCTCGTAGCTACGGGGTTGAGTCCGTCGACGACGTACTCTTTTGAGGTCTCTGCTTTTGACGCCGCGGGGAACAATTCTTTGCGACGGAACCGCTCCGAGTGATGACCAGGCCGCTCCTGCAGATACAGCGCCGCCCTCGAAACCGGCCAATCTTGCAGCCTCGGCGACCACATCGATCACAGTCAGTCTGGTATGGGCCCCTTCCACCGACAACGTTGCGGTGACCGGATACAAGATCTTGAGAGACGGCGCTCAGGTTGGAACCAGTGCCAGTCCGTCGTTCAAGGCTGTGGGGTTGAGCCCTTCGACGACATATTCTTTCGAAGTCTCGGCTTTTGACGCCGCGGGGAACAATTCTTTGCGATGGCGGTCCTTTCAGTGAAGACGCTTGCCGGTCCCGGGGATACGACTCCGCCGTCGACGCCGGCCAATTTCACAAAAACAACCATCACGTCGTCCAGCGTGAGTCTCGGTATGGACCGCTTCCACCGACAACGTTGCAGTGGCGGGCTACAAGATATTCAGAGGCGGTGCTCAGGTTGGGACCGCGCGGGACGTCGTTTGTGGTGACGGGGCTGACTCCCTCGACGACGTATTCTTTCCAGGTTTCGGCTTTTGACGCTGCCGGCAACAATTATTTACTCGCGGGGCCGGTTTCGGCGACGACGTTCGCCCTGGATACCTCGGCCCCGGTGTATCCCTGTCCGGCCCTGCCAACGGTTCGACGGTGTCCGGGACTGTCGCGGTCTCCGCGAGCGCCTGCCGATAACGTGGGTGTGGGTGTACAGTTCAAGATCGACAGCGCCATTTGGGGGCCGAAGATACGACCGCTCCCTACTCGGTAAGCTGGGATACCACGCTGTTCGCGCCGGGACACACACGCTGACTGCCGTCGCTCGGGATGAGGCGGGGAACCGGACAACGTCTGCCGCTATTACTGTAACCATCGGCAATGAAGTCACGCCGCCCCCGTCCCCGGAAGTTCAGCTTGATTACGAGTCTCGGGCTTGACATCGACAAGCTTGACATTAGCCTGGAGCAAGGCCACGGACAACGCCCGGCCCAGGCGTCTCTCCAATACGAAGTGCGGCAATCGGCGATCAACAATATCAGCGGAGTTGCCAGCGCGGAAACCAACGGAACCATCGTCCGGCTGTACACGGCAGATCTGACCGTGGTCGGCGTAACAGGATTGACGCCAGGCACTGTTTACTTTTTCAACGTCATCGTGAAAGATGCCGCCGGCAACAAAGCCGCATATAGCGTTGCGACGGCGGCAACAGTAGCTTTGCCTGACAACGCCCCGCCGCAGGTCTCCCTCGTGTCGCCTGTCGATGGAGACACGGTGGCGGACACCGCCGTCACCGTCGCGGCTAACGCAACGGATGATGTCGCCGTTCGTGCCGTCTGGTTCATGCTTGACGGAGCGGTGCTGGGCAGCGAAATACTGCAGCCTCCCTATAGCCTCCTCTGGGATACAACGCAGGTGCCCAACGGACTCCATACGCTGACGGCCGTAGCGCAAGATACGGTTGGCAACCAGACGACTTCGCCGGGCATCGCCGTCACGGTCGACAATGGGACGACCAGCTATGCGATCCCACCCGGCGGGGCCCAATCTTTTAAGGTTCGAGGGGCTTCGAATGCCAAGGCAAGTATCAGTCACAGCTACATCGATGGCGGCAGCAACCCGCCAACCGGTATCGCCATTGTGAGTTACGAGACTGTCGCAAAGAACCCCTCGGGGCCGGCCGGCTCCGCGGCGACTCCCAGTGTGGTGGTCTCAGAGGCGGGCGTCCCCGCTACCGTTGCAACTCCATTCGGGATGGCGTATGTGGATATCGCCGATTCTCTGAGTACGGGTGTGGCCATCGCCAATGAGACCTTGTCCGACGCCGTGATCAGCTATTACTTTACGGATGCCGGAGGAGCCACTGTCAAGCAAGGCTCGCTGACGTTAGCTTCGCACCGCCAGATTGCAGGATTTCTGGATTCCCCTCCCTTCAGCATCCCGGCGCCTTTCAGGGGAACTTTCAGTTTCAGTTCTTCCGTCCCGGTCGCAGCGATCGCAACCCGGAATCTCATAAACGAGCGCGGCGAGTACGTGTGGTCCACAATGCCCATATCGGCCGCCCTGCCCGTCGGCAATCCGCTGCTTCCCATGTTCGCTAATGGAGGAGGATGGAACACTCAGGTCATCCTGACCAACAGTTCCGCCGTCACCTTAACCGGTGTCGTCGAGTTCTATGGGCAAGGGACGTCGACGGCAGCAGCGACTCCGCTGACTTTAACTGTCAACGGGACGCCCGGTTCGAGTTTCGCTTACTCGGTTCCACCTCACTCGATGTACCGCATGGTGACCCAGGGCGTGGACTCGGCCACGATCGTTTCAGGCTCCGTACGGTTGACTCCTGATGCGTCATTCAAAGTTGCTCCCAACGCTTTTGCGATTCTCTCGTACCGAAGCGATAATGTGACCGTCAGTGAGACCAGCGTCTTTGCGATCCCCACGGATACGGTCTTCCGTGTTTTCGTGGAATCTTCTACGTCCGCCCAGGGGCAGATCCTCAGCGGTATCGCCGTGGCCAACGGCAGCGCGAATCCCAATACAGCCCTATTGGAACTCACCACGCTGGACGGCACGGCAATTGGGGGACCGCTGTCGGTTAGCGTGCCTGGCAACGGAGAATTTTCCAAGTTTGCCAACGAGCTTTTCACCAATCTGCCCAGCGGTTTCAGAGGTCTTCTTCGAATTACTTCGATGGCGCCCATCGGAGTGGTCGATTTACGGGCCCGCTATAACAGCCGCGGCGACTTACTGGTTACAACCATTCCGCCGGTTAACGAGAACGCCCAGGAAACGGGTGCTGTCGTTTTCCCTCACCTGGTGAGCGGCGGGGGATATACAACCGAAATTATTCTGTTCGGACAACCTGGGATAGCCGCGTCCGGCACGCTGTCCTTCACCTCCACGACTGGAACCGCTATGCCAGGAGCCGACGCGATCACTCCGTAATGCACGGTGCAAAGCACGCCGGAGGCGTGCTGAGAATTTAGCCCCGGGTTAAGCGAGCGCAACCCGGGGTTGCCGTAACGGAGAAAACCCCTCGTGAGATGAACACCGGTGTCGCTGCGCTCCATCCGGGGCTACCTTCCTTTCACGCCTCCGGCGTGCAAAATGTTCAGACATTCTTGAGTCTGAGCGGGAGCGGAGACACGAGGTTACGTCTCCGCTTTGCAGGTTCGTCCGCAAGGCGATGGCGACGGTGCCCTCCAGCACCCCTTCTCCATCGGCACCATCCGGGAACCAAACTGCAAAATGGAGACGTAACCTCGAACCCACCGGCGCGCACGCCGGAGGCGTGAAGGGAAGGTAGCCCCATGTGGAGCGCAGCGACCACCCGGGGTTCATTTCGCGAGGGGTTTTCGCACCCCGGCAGCGGGTGCGAGGAATCCCCGCACCCCTTCCGGGGTGCTACATTCCCGTTACGGCAACCCCGGGTTGCGCTCGCTTCGCTCGCTTAACCCGGGGCTAAATTCTCAGCACGCCTCCGGCGTGCGCGTGCTTTGAAGCTCCGCGGTGCCTACCACAACAACTTCCTTTGCAAAGCCCGGTAGTGGCAGTTCACCCGTCGGACCCGACCATCCCCCCAGCCATGCATGTTGCCGCAGCGGCCGCAATCGAATTCCGTGTCGCACGATGAAGCGAGCATTGATAATAGCGGTACATGAGCGGAGCGAATGCAAGCCCGGCAGGGCGCAGCCATCAAGAGATGCCCGGAGCGAATGCAAGCCCGGCAGGGCGCAGCCATCAAGAGATGCCCGGAGCGAATGCAAGCCCGGCAGGGCGCAGCCAGTAAAGCATGTGGCGCACGCGTGACGAGGTTTATCAACCGGGTTTGCCTGCGAAGCCCGGTGAATTCTACGGTGCTTTCGTTCGCTTTGCAGCCAAACACGCGGGAGAGTCCGTGCTTGATTTGGGTTGCGGTTATGGCGCCTACAGTCTCGCACTCGCGTCGAGCGGTCGGCGCTGCGTCGGTTGCGACGTGAATCTTCAATACTTGAAGCCGGCGTTGTCCTCCGGACTGCCGGTTGTGGCTGTGGGCGACACGCTCCCTTTTCCCGACAGGGCCTTCGATACCGGTTCTTCTTTTCGAAGTTATCGAGCATGTGCCCGCGATTCACACCATCCTTAAGGAAGCTTTTCGCGTCGCGCGAAAAAACGTGCTCGTTACGGTGCCCAATGCGGAAGGATCTCGATCTGCTGAAGGGCAATGATGTGACATATGCGCACATGTTGTCTTCCGACCATGTCCATTTTTTCGATCTTCAAGGGTTCACTCGCCTGCTCGGGGAGTTCGCCGCAGACGTTCAGGTGGAACGAGGCGATCCGATTTACCCGTTCTGGTTTCTCAGCCGGTCCGGAGGCTATTACGCTCTTCGCATTTTTTACCGCGCCGGTTTGCTGAAGCCGCGTTTCTTTTCCCGTCTTTATGCAGTTGCGACCGTTCGCCAAGATTAATCTCGACTTGCGGGTACTGGGCCGCCGTGACGACGGCTATCACGAGGTTCGCACGATTCTCCAGACCATCGACTGGTTCGATGAGATCTCCATCGAGCCGGCGGATCAGTTTCGAATTCTTCGCGCACGGCGTCAGCGGCGGCGAAGACAACCTTGTGGTTCGGGCGGTTCGCGCGTTCGAGAAGCGGACCGGAGAGATCGCACGCGCCCGGATCGAGTTGACCAAGCACGTTCCGATGGGCGCCGGCCTTGGGGGCGGGAGCGCCGACGCCGCGGTAACCCTGCTCGGTCTCGAGAGATTTCTTCAACGGCAGCTTCCCCCCGGGATCTGCTCAAGCGCTGCGCAGTCTCGGCTCGGACGTCCCATTCTTTGCGACAGGTGGCCGGGCCCTGGGGGTGGGCCGTGGAAACGAAGTCTCCCCCATGGACGACGAGACGGGGTATGGTTGCTCGTGGTTCATCCCGCCATTTCCATCTCCACGAAGGAAGCCTATTCCTGGTTGACGGTCTCTGATAAACCCAGTAGCTATTGGGGGTTTCGACGCGCAGTCGGTTTCCGGAGTGGGGAAGGCGAACCTCGAAATGACTTCGAGAGCGTGGTCTTTGCCCGTCACCCTCTCTTGGGTGAGGTCAAGAGCGAGCTTTTGAAAGCGGGTGCAGTTCGAGCGGCTTTGTCCGGAAGCGGCAGCGCGATCTTCGGGATATTTGGCAGCGAAGGAGAGGCCGTAAAGGCTTTGCCGAGCTTGTCGCACTTTGGAACGGTGAAGGCCACACGGCCCTTATCGCGGCCGGAGTATCTGCGAAGCCTTTGGGGCGTGGCCAAGTGGTAAGGCACAGGTCTTTGAATCCTGTATTCGAAGGTTCGATCCCTTCCGCCCCAGTCGTGAGCGGCTGTCAAGGCAAGCCGCGCGAAGCGGAGAAACGCGCTGGCGCGCGAATACGATAGGGCGCGGCCATCAAGGGGTGAGCGGCTGCGAACGCAAGCCCGATAGGGCGCAGCCATCAAGGGGTAATCACAGTCGAGGAAGTCGGTGAGGCTGATTTGAGTAACGCACTGAAGGTATTTTCCGGAACTGCGAACATCGAACTGACTCGCGAAATGTGCGAGTACTTGCATTGTGATCTCGGAAAGTGCCTGATGACCCGGTTCAGCGACGGCGAGATCTATTTTCAGATCCACGAAAATGTCCGCGGCGCCGATGTTTTCATCGTCCAGCCGAGTTGCACACCGGTGGATTCCAACCTGATGGAATTGTTTCTGATGATTGATGCGTTCAAGCGGGCGTCGGCGCAGTCGGATTACGGCGGTAATGCCCTACTTCGGCTATGCGCGGCAGGATCGCAAAGACAAGCCGCGGGTTCCGATTTCATCGAAAGTAGTTTCGGATCTCCTGGTGGCTTCAGGAACGCATCGCCTGTTGGCGATGGACTTGCACGCGCCGCAGATTCAGGGATTTTTCAGCATTCCGGTGGACCATCTGTTTGCGGCCCCTGTCCTGGTGGAGTATTTCCAGAAGCTGGCTTTGCCGAACTTGACGGTCGTCTCGCCGGATGCCGGCGGCGTCGAACGCGCCCGGGCCTTTGCGAAGCGTCTTAATGCCGAACTCGCGATGGTGAACAAGCGCCGGCTGGAAGCGAATGTCGCTCAGGTGATGAACGTCATCGGCGATGTCGAAGGCCAGACCTGCCTGGTGGTCGACGACATGATCGACACCGCAGGCACGCTGGTAAAAACCGTGGAGGCGCTGAAGGAAAAAGGCGCAACCAAGGTCTATGCGTGCGCGACGCATCGGCGTGCTGTCCGGGCCGGCCGTCGATCGCATCGAAAAGTCGCGAGATGGAGGAGTTGATCCTGACGAACACCATTCCTCTCACTGCTGAAAAGCGAAAGTGCAAAAAGATTCGGACGCTCAGCGTGGGCAAGCTTCTCGCCGAAGCGGTGCAGTCGATCCACGATGAAACGTCAGTCAGTGTCTTATTTATCTAGGAGTTTCTTATGCCAGAGATCGTAGTGAGTGCCGAGAGCCGCCAGGAACGCGGCAAGAACAGCGCGCGCCGTTTGCGCGCCAAAGGGTTGATTCCTGCCGTCGTCTATGGCGGCAAGAGCGACGCGCAGGCTGTCTCCGTGGATCCCAAGACTTTACTCCGGGTGCTGCGCTCAGAGTCGGGTCGGAACACGATCCTGAATCTCGACTTTGGCGACGGCGCCAGGAGCCCTGCGATCCTGAAGAGCTGGCAGGTCGATCCCGTGAAGGAACACTTTCTTCACGCGGACTTCTATCGTATCGCCATGGACGTCGCGATCCGCGTAACCGTACCCATCGTGGCTCGCGGTGACGCGCGCGGCGTGAAGGTGGATGGCGGTATTCTCGAGCTCATCATGCGTACCGTGGAAGTCGAGTGCCTGCCTGGCGATATACCGGAACGCATCGAAGTGGACGTGACGGATCTCGGCCTTCACGACGCGGTCCGCGTTTCCGGTCTTCCCTTAAATGAAAAAGTAAAGGTATTGGACGATGCGGCCCAGGTCGTGGTTCATGTGATTTCCGTGAAGGAAGAGGCCGCGCCCGCAGCCGGCGCCGCACCGGTGGAAGGCGAAGTCGCTGCTGCCCCGACGGCCGCCGAACCCGAGGTTCTCAAGAAGGGGAAGAAGGAAGAAGAGTCCGCGGAATAAGGCCGCATGTGGCTTATTGTCGGCCTCGGCAATCCCGGGCCGGAATACGCCGAGACGTATCACAACGTGGGATTTCGCGTTGTGGAGGGGATGGCGGCAAGGTTTGGAGTCCGGGTCAATATTCGCTGCGGACCGGCATTGATTTCAAATCGAGTTGTCGCTGGAGGGCAGGATGCGATTCTGGTCCTTCCCCAGACGTTCATGAACCTCGTCGGTTCGGCTCTGCCGAAGCTTTTCGAGCGTTTTGAGACGAGCCGGGAACGCGTGGTCGCCGTTTACGACGACGTCGCCCTGCCGCTGGGGAAGTTGCGAATCCGGCAAAAAGGTTCGGCAGGCGGGCACAATGGGGTAAAATCCCTGATTTCGTCCTGCGCCTCGGACGAGTTCTTGAGAGTGCGGGTGGGAATCCAGCCGGAACGGCCGGTTACCAGCCTTCATGATTTTGTTCTTGCGCGAGTCGCCAGGAGTGACCGCGATTTGATGACGCGTGCCGAAACGGCGGCCTGCGAAGCGGTGGAAATGTTGCTCAGGGAAGGCCCTTCGAAGGCGATGGGCACCTTCAACAGATTGGATTTGCGGGAAGCAAAGGAAGAGTAAATGCCAAATTACGAAATCATGTTTATCGTCAGCCCGTCGACGGTCGAAGAAGAGGTGGATAAGATCAACGGTCAGATCGAATCCGTCGTTACCGCGGGTGGCGGACAGGTCGGCAAGATCGAAAAGTTGGGTAAACGGAGACTGGCCTACCTCGTCAAGAAGTTTCGAGAAGGCTTCTACGTGCTGTTCACCATTGAAGCCAGTGGGGCCGTCGTTCGCGAGGTCGAACGCCGGCTGCGGGTGATGGATGCGGTCATCAAGTACCTCACCGTCCGCATGGACGAAGACACCAAGAGACTCGACAAGATCAAAGTCCACCGCGACAAGCGCGCGGCGCGTCGTGGGCGCTCACGTGCAGAAGGCGGCGATCGCCGCGGGCACGGTCAAGCGGAACAGATGCCCGAGGAGTAGAAAAACATGGCAATGCAAAAGCAATATTACCGGCGTAAAAAAGTCTGCAAGTTCTGCGTGGAGCGGATCGACAACATTAACTACAAAGACGTAAAGCTGCTGTCCCAGTTCGTTCCGGAACGCGCGAAGATCATGCCCCGTCGTATTTCCGGCGTCTGCACGCCCCATCAGCGCCTGCTCAGCGACGCTATCAAGAAGGCGCGGAGCATCGCTCTGTTGCCCTTCGCAACCGAGTAACAGGGCGCAGCCACAAGGAGAGAAACTGATCATGGAAGTTATTCTGCGTCAGACGATCGACACGCTCGGCCGCGCCGGGCAGGTGGTGAAAGTCGCCAACGGGTACGCCCGGAACTATCTGTTGCCCCGCAAGCTTGCCTATCCGGCCACTCCGGGAAATCTGAAGGTCATCGAATTCGAACGTCAGTCTCTGATCCGAAAGGATGCCAAGCAGGCCGACGAGGCCACCAAGCTCAAGGAAATGCTCGAAAAGGCCGAAGTTGTCATTCGACGCAAAGTCGGAGAAAACGAAACGCTTTTCGGTTCCGTCACCAACTCCGATGTCGCTGATGAACTCGAAAAGAAGGGGTTTGTGATCGAGAAGCGAAAAATCCACATGGACGACCACATCAAGAAACTCGGCGAATTCGAAATCCCCGTTCGCCTGTTCAAGGATGTTGTCGCCACACTGAAGCTGAAGGTCGAAGCCGAACCCGAGTAGCTCATCTCGCGAGGAGTCCTGCACCCCGGCGGGGCCTGCCGGGGTGCGAGCGCTCCTCGTGAGATGAACCGCGGTGTCGCTCGGCTCCCCCCGGGCTCCCTTCCTTTCACGCCTCCAGCGTGCAAAATGTCTAAACTCCGGACCCCTTCGGGGTGAGTTTCGAGAGTCTTCGTGCGATGACGGAACTTTCCTTCTCTGTTTTCCTTTCTCTGTGCCGGTCGGTCACAGGTAATCTCTTGCGATGGAAACACGACAACTCGGGGGACTGACCGTTCCCCTATTCAGTCTTGGCACCGGCACCTTCGGCGGCGCGAATGAGGTCTTCAAGGCCTGGGGCAGCAGCGACGTGGCGGAGGCGACCCGGCTGGTCGATATCTGCCTCGACGCGGGCGTCAGCATGTTCGATTCGGCGGACATCTATTCGGCGGGAATGTCCGAAGAGATTCTCGGCCAGGCGGTCAAGGGCCGGCGCGACAAGGTTCTCATCTCGACGAAGGGAACGTTCCGCGCCGGCACGGGCCTCAACGACGTCGGCTCTTCGCGCCAACACCTGACTGCGGCGGTCGACGCCAGTCTGCAGGCGGCTCGGAACCGACTACATCGACCTCTACCAGCTTCATGGCTTCGACGCCCTGACGCCGGTCGAGGAGACGCTGGGGACGCTCGACGATCTGGTTCGCGCCGGCAAGATCCGCTACATCGGCTGCTCGAACTTTTCGGGCTGGCATCTGATGAAGTCGCTGGCTGTTTCCGACCGCTACGGCTGGCCGCGGTACGTTGCCCACCAGGCGTACTACTCGCTGATCGGGCGGGAGTACGAGTGGGAGTTGATGCCGCTGGCGCTCGACCAGAAGGTTGGCGCGGTCGTATGGAGCCCGCTTGGCTGGGGGCGCCTGACCGGCAAGATCCGTCGCGGGCAGCCGCTGCCGGCCGTCAGCCGGCTCCACAACAAGACGGTCGTCGATATTGGCCCGCCGGTAGAGGACGAGTACCTCTATCGCGTTGTGGACGCGATAGACGAAAATTGCCGCAGAAGATGGGGAAGACGGTGCCTCAGGTTGCGCTCAACTGGCTTTCACAGCGGCCTTCCGTCAGTAACATTATTATCGGCGCCCGAAATGAAGAACAGTTGCGGCAGAATCTGGGCGCGATCGGTTGGTCGTTGACCGGGGAGCAGATCGCCGCGCTGGATGCGGCCAGCGCGAAAACGCTCGCTTATCCCTACTGGCACCAGCGGTTTTTTGCAGATCGGAATCCGCCGCCGGTCTGAAAAGGCAGGGCGGGCCTAACGGTCGATTGCCGGCAGCTGCAACAGCTGAACCTGATTACCCCTTTCAGCCAGCGCAACGGCGACGACCGCAACCACATAGGCCGCGACGTGGTACCGGTTCGGTGTCTGCCCGGTCCAGAGGTATTTCACCATTGAAGCCGCGGCAGGAAACATCAGCACTATTGCGGAAACCGTGAAACTGTCGGCGTTATTCGCATAGGCGCTGAAAAAGAGAGTGTCGGCAAGAAAGAAGACAATCGCGATCATTCCCGCAAAGTACAGGCCCCCGCCTGACGGCAACGAAATCGCCTGCCCCCTGACTTTCATCCATCCTAAAGCGCCCATCGTGAACACGATCATCGGGAGATAGCAGTAAGCCATGGTCCCGAATTGCGTAAACGACTTGAGTTTTTGTTCGGTAATGACGTTCCCCAGAGCGTAAAGCAGGACGGCGAGACAGGCGTAGATCACAGGTTTCATCGGAACTCCTCTTTCAACTTTAAGGATTGACTGCCGCCGCCAGCGGATCCACACACTCGAGGAACGACAGGGTTCGCTTCAAGTATTCATGGGCGGGTTCGGGGGCTTCGATATCCGTATCCGCCAGCATCCGGGCATTGTCGAATCGTTGGTCCAGATCCATGAACTTCCAATAGGCTTCGAGCCCCGACAGCAGCAGCCGGACTTCCCTCAGGCCCACCGAATCCTTTAGATACTCCAGATGCTCCCGATAAGGCTGCAATCGTGCCTCGGGAGGATTTCCTCGAAGCCACCGCCTGACCGCCTGGAGATCGTCCTTCGTTGCGAACGCCAGCGGTGGGGCACCCGTCCAGGACGAGACGGTTGCCTGCGTGATCTCCCGCAGAAGGCTGGCCGATCGTCCCGCGCTGACGTGGTACATCGGAAAGCGCCGCGGGGCCAGCAGCAGCTTCACGATGGCCCTGGCCGCATAGTCCACGGGAAGAATATCGCAGGCAGCGTCCGGGCTGCTGAAGATCATGCGCAGCCTTTGGACTGCCGCAATGATCCAGGCGATGTCATAAGATCGGGGCACGACGCATCGCGAATCGCCAAGAAGGATCGACGGGCGAATGACGAGAAGTTTTTCGTCAGGTATTCTGGACCTTACTTCCAGTTCTGCAAGCATCTTCGAGCGGGTGTAGCCAACCAGATGCTCGGCCGAGCACTCCAGATCCTCCGCTTCGAAAATAGTGCGGCCGGTGACTTCCGGACTGCAACCCACCATGGTCGCCGTTCCGATGTAGGCAAAGGTCTGGAGCCTTTGGAGACTCAATGCCCAGTCCACCAGCTTGCGAGTCCCGAAGACGTTCGTAGCCTCCACAGCGGCTCGTTTCTGTGGCAGAAACGAAGTGTTTGCCGCTGCATGGATGACGACATTGATGTCGCTTAGTCTCCCGTCGTTTTGCAGATCGTAGCTGAGGCGGGAAGCCAGCAGATCCGCGGTCAACGGCAGCACTTTGGTTCTGTCATAGTGATCGCCGTGCAGAGCGAAGGCGCATTCGAGGCGGCGGTCCGCGTCCGCTTCACTCGCCGCCCGGACCAGGCAGACAATCTTTTCAACACAGCGCACTTTGGACAGCTCCATCAGCAGTTCGCCGCCCAGGAACCCGGTCGCACCGGTAACGAATACGTTGAACATGGAAACCCCTCCCTGAGAAATCTCTGATTTCGCGAACCTAGAGAGGGAGCGGCGGACCTCGAAGCGTAGCGGTGGCAGACTGGCAGCCAAATGCAACTTCGCGGAATTCGCGCGAAAGTCCTGACTGAACGTTGATGATGCAGGGAAGGACGTGATGAGGAACGAGGGCCTCGGGGCCCGAGTCATCGACATTGCAGGGTTCGTCGTCTGAACCTGCGCCTGCAAACCGAATCAGACTGGAGCCGGTGCGTTTCTGAAGGTCGGCAGCAAACCAGGGATGTGCAGGACGGAATCCTTTGGCCCCTTCATTGAGCAAGAGACCTGAGGGACGAAACCGATTGAAGCCAAGCAGGACGATGTCCCGATCGCTGTCGCCATCTACATCCATTACCAGGATGCCGATCACCGGTTCAGTGGAGTGATAACCGCGGAATCGGGTCCAGGTCCGGCTGCTGGACGATCGAATGCTCAGGGAATAGTAATCCCCGTGCTGGCGGACCAATGCCGTATCGGGAAGCTGATCTCCGTCGAGATCCGAATGGATTCTCAGACTTTGCGGTTGGGCCGGGTGGGATGCAGAAGCAAGGGCCAAAGACGGCCACAGCACCGCCAACAAACATGGAAGAAGCAGCCGAAGTGCGGTTTTGATCCTCATCAAAGGCAAAGTTATCTTAGCTCGTTATGCCGGGCGCAACGAGAATTTTGTTCCCGCAAGGCATAACGGGACAGGCGCCGAAGGCGCCCTGGAGTTTAGACATTTTGCACGCCGGAGGCGTGAAAGGAAGGTAGCCCCGGGTGGAGCGCAGCGACACCCGGGGTTATCTCACGAGGGCGTTCGCACCCCGGCAGGGGTGCGAGGAATCCCTGCAGCCCTGCCGGGGTGCAACATTCCCGTTACGGTAACCCCGGGTTGCGCTCGCTTCGCTCGCTTAACCCGGGGCTAAATTCTGAGCACGCCTCCGGCGTGCTCAGAATCTTAGCTCCTCCTGATCAGAACTCGAGCACAACTCCTGCCGACGGCAGAACCGGAAACATGCTGTAGAAGTTTGGGGAAGTGCGGTGCGTGGCCGTGTCATAGGGGCCGGGCGTATCGAAATCCCGATTTCGATGGTTGGTCACGTTGATGATTTCCCCATAGACCGTGGTCTTGAGCTTCCTGCGGACGTACGCCTTGTTCATCCGCAGATCGGTCCGTTCGTAGGCCGGCGCGCGAAGTCCATTTCGTTCCGCCGCAATCGCATACCCCGCCGGTGTCAGCGCATAGAAGCCGGGCAACGGCATTCCGCTGCCGTAGGTAAAGTGCGCGCTGACGTTCACTGTTGGGCGCAAGCGACGGCTGAGATAAGCGTTAAAGGTGTGCCGCTGGTCGTAGTCCGCTGGGAATTTCCGTGCCCAGAACGCCATCGCTGAGAGTCGTTTTCCCGTAGGCATAAGAAATCCAGCCTGTAAATCCATTGGCCGTTCTCCGTTGCACGAAAACCTGAAGGCCTCTCGAGTAACCGCGCTCGGAGTTGGACCAGCGCGCATCCGGGGCAGCGGGAACGACAGATCCTCCGGCTGTGAGTCGCGGGAAGAGTGCCGGCCGCGCCAGCAGGTCGCGGTCCTGTCGATCGTAAAGTTCCAGCTTCAAGCGCGTCCGTTCGTTCAGACGCTGCTCGATGGCAGCCTCATAGTGGGTCGCCCTTTCCGGCAGGAGCGCTCCGGCCGCGAAAGTCGAAAACGACTGGCTCAGTTCCGGGGCCTGACTGTACTGTCCCCACGACAGATCCAGCCGGGTTTCTTTCAATGGCTGCAGCGAGAGATTCGCGTAAGGAGATGTAACGTCGACATGGTTGACGCTGTTGTCGTCCTGCCGGAGCCCTGCGGTAAAGTGCCCGTGTCCGCGTGCGAAGTCAAAGGACTGCTGTGCATAGGCTCCCGCAAAATCGCCCGAACCTTGCGCGACGTCGAGCGCGGAAACCAGCGACGGCGTGTAGACGAGCTGATGTTCCGTATCGTCCTGTCGCACATGACGGAACTCTCCACCGAAATTCAGTGTGCTTTGCATGTTCCACATGAAGCTGCCGTCGCCGTGCCAGGTCCATTCTTGATAGCTCTGACTTGAAAGCGGGGAGTCGTCTCGATTGGACGTGTTGCCCCGCTCGCGTGTCCAGGACAGGTAGTTGGTCACGATCAGGCGGGCGCTGGGCGCGTAGCGAGAGCCTGCGTTAAGGAAAGTGAAGCGGAACGCACTTGCCATAAGCGTGTTGGGGCCAAGTTCCTCGCGGAAGCGCGTGCGATCCACATTGGATGTGCCGTCCAGGTAGGTCAGACTCAGCGTGTGGTTTGAGGACAGATCGTACGAAAGCCGGACCTGGCCATCCGTGAAGCCGAATGCGATTGGCGCCTGATCGCCGAAGTCGATTCGATTGAGGATGTACTGCAGGTAGCTCTTCCGGAAGGACACCAGCCATGAGCCGCGCTTTCCGGAGTTCCAGGGGCCCTCCATGACGATTCCCGTATTCGAAGCGCTCGCGCTGACCTGCCCCTGGATCTTCTCCCGGCTTCCTTCCCGGCTCCTGACGGCAAGAATCCCGGCGGTGCGGTTCGAGTAGCGCACCGGCCATGCTCCTTGATAGAGCGTCATGTCTTCGGTCAGGTCGCCATTGAAAATGGTTAACGATCCATTGTCGGCTTGCCCGTCGGTGGTGTGAACCGGAGCGTGCAACAAGACGTTGTCCAGGTAGAGGCCTATTCGATCGAATGACGCGCCGCGAAAAGAGAACTCCGACGAGAAATCGTTGTTCGAGGTCACCCCCGGCAACCCCTGCACCGCTCGGAGGGGGTCGTCGGCAAGCACGCTAGCCAGGTTCTTGCGCTCGTCTCCTTCGAGAGTAAAGCTCGACGCTGTCTCCTCCGTATCCGGTTGGAAAGGGTCCGCTGAAACGTCCACCCGGTTGGTTAACGTCGAGTTGGAAGACGCCAGGAGTACATCAAAGTTCTTGGTTTCTCCCGCGGCAAGAGTGAACTCCTGGCGGAGCACGTAGTATCCAACGCTTGAGGCCTGAAGCACATAATTGCCAGGGGGAACGCCGGTGAAGTGAAACTTGCCTTCGGAATCCGTGACTGCGACAAATGTCGTGTTTTGAATCTGGACTTGCACAAGCGCAAGCGACTCGTCATCTCTCGAGCTGACGACATGCCCGAGTACCTCGCCGTTCTGCTGCATCGCGAGACCGGGATGTGAAGTTAGCAGAACAACCAGGAGTGCAATGATCGACGGCAACTTCATTTCAGCATTATGCCGATTTACGGGGCTGCCGTCGTCGACCAATTCCAGGGCGGGCAGAAACGCCCGTCCGGAGCGGGGTCAAGGGAAAAATGGGATCAAAAGTGAAGAGTGGATTGAGGAAATTCGGGAGGACAAGGCGGGAGCTTGAGAGCGGGTGTACAGTTTTGCGTCTGGCAGTTCCGTCAGATCCGAAAGCCATGGCGCGAAGCGCCTGGGGTGGTTCAGACAAGGAACCACTCGTCGTGGCAGCGCGAAAAGCCTGCGATGCAAGGCGTACTTGCAATTCAGGAGGCAGGATCGCACGATTCGGAATGACTCCCTGCCCAAACTTCTTATGACGCGCCCAGTACTAGAACGCTCTCTTCCCAGTAATGTCGATGCCGAACGTTCCCTGCTCGGCTGTGTGTTCGTCAACAACGAGAACTACTACCGGATCGTCGAGTTTCTGCGCCCGGAAGACTTCTATCTCGACGCTCACCGCCTGATTTTCAGGACGATGCTCACCCTGATGGAGAACTCCAGGGCCATCGATTTGATCACGCTTCAGGATGAACTCCTGCGCAGTTCATCGCTGGAAAGTGCGGGAGGGATCGGCTACCTGTCGGGGCTGATGGACGGTATCCCCTATCTTCTCAATATCGAGCATTACATCGAAATCGTTCGTGACCGCTCGCTGTTGCGGCAGATGATCGGCTCGGCGAGCAAGATGATGTCGGAGTGCTTCGACCAGGCCGAACCGGCGGACGCGATTCTCGACAAGGCCGAGCAGTCGCTGTTCAACCTTTCAGAGCATCGAAGTAAAGCGGGATTCGTTTCCGTGGCGTCGATGGAGACGGAAGCAACGCAGCTCCTCACCCGCTTGTACGAAGACAAGGAAATGATCACCGGGGTTCCGACCGGCTTCACGGACCTTGATCGCAATACCTCCGGCTTTCAATCCGGGGATCTTGTCATTCTCGCCGCCCGCCCTTCGATGGGGAAGACGGCGCTTGCGTTGAACATTGCGCAACATGTCGCCGTGAAGAAGGGAATGCCGGTCGGCATCTTCAGCCTTGAAATGTCGAGGCAACAGCTCCTGATGCGGTTTCTATGCGCGCAGTCCATGGTGGATGCCCACAAAGTACGGACTGGATACATCGCCAGAGACGACTTTCAGCAATTGATCGATGCGCTGGCTGTGGTCACCCAGGCGCCACTGCACATCGACGATTCGTCGTCGCTCACGATCATGGAGATGCGGGCGAAGGCCCGGCGGCTGAAGGCCGAACACGGCCTCAAACTTCTTATCGTGGATTATCTTCAACTGATGTCGTCGTATGGGCGCGTGGAAAATCGAGTCCAGGAGATCTCGGGAATTTCGCGGGGCCTGAAGGCGCTGGCGAAGGAACTGGAAGTTCCGGTGATAGCCCTTTCCCAGCTGAGCCGCGCTCCCGAGCAGCGGCAGGGCGATCATCGTCCGCAACTTTCAGATCTGCGCGAGTCCGGTTCCATCGAGCAGGATGCCGACGTGGTTCTGTTCATCTATCGCGAAGAGGTCTACAAACAGGACGAGGAGAATGCAGGGAAAGCCGACCTCATCATATCCAAACAGCGAAACGGCCCCATCGGGACCGTGAAGCTTGCGTTCCTCAAGCAATACACGAAATTTGAAAATCTGATGGAAGGGTACTGACCTTGAAGGCCAGAACCCAGTATGCATGCCAGCAGTGCGGCTACACGTCACCGAAGTGGATAGGCCGTTGCCCGTCATGCAGCGGATGGAATTCCCTGGTCGAGGAGCGCGCCTCGGCAACCAGCGGCAGTGAGGATCGTTCGCGCTCCTGGGATTCCGCTCCGGTCGCCTTCGACGAAATCGCGGGCGCGGATGTGCCGCGTACGCCAACCGGGATCCAGGAATTCGACAGGGTTCTCGGTGGCGGCGTCGTTCCGGGTGCGCTGATTCTTCTTGGGGGCGATCCGGGCGTCGGCAAATCCACTCTCATGCTGGACGTCGCATCGCGCCTCTCTGTGAATCTGCGCGTCCTCTACGCCTCCGGCGAAGAATCCGCTCAACAGATCAAGCTGCGCGGAAGCCGGATGGAAATCCCCGCCGGCGACCTTCAGGTCTACGCCGAGATGTCGGTCGAAAAGATCCTTGCGGCTGCCGAGGCGCTCCAGGCGCGAGCGGTCATCATCGATTCCATCCAGACGACCTTCAGCGAGAAACTGGAAATGGCGCCGGGAAGTATCGGCCAGGTGCGCGAGGTTGCGTCTCAGCTTCTGTTCTGGACGAAAAAGACCCACGTTCCCGCCTTTCTGATTGGCCACGTCACCAAGGATGGATCCCTGGCGGGGCCGAAGGCGCTCGAGCACATTGTCGATACGGTTCTCTACTTCGAGGGACCGCGGCAACACCCGCATCGCATCGTTCGAACGATCAAGAATCGTTTCGGACCGGCGAACGAACTCGGCATTTTCGAGATGGCGGGATCGGGTCTGCGGCCGGTGGAGAAGCCTTCCGGTTTGTTTCTCTCCCAGTCCGAAACCTTGAAGCCGGGCTCGGCCGTGGTCTCCTGTGTCGAAGGCTCCCGTCCCCTGCTGGTGGAGATTCAGGCTCTGGTGTCGCGGACGCACTTCGGTTCGCCGCGTCGTCTGGCGACAGGTGTGGATCCGCAGCGGCTCGCCCTGCTCTCCGCGGTGCTGGAGAAGCGCCTTGGCGTCAATTTGTGGGACCAGGATATTTATCTGAATGTGGTGGGCGGGCTCGAAGTCTCAGAACCTGCCGCCGATCTCGCGATCGTCGCGGCAATCCTTTCAAGCCTGTTCAACAGGCCGTTAACCGGTTCGACCGTTGTTTTCGGGGAGATCGGACTCGGCGGCGAGATTCGTCCCACTATGTTTACCGAGTTGCGCTTGAAAGAAGCCCTTATGCTCGGATTTACACGCGCCGTGACTCCGCTCCTGACGTCCCCTTCCGATCAGCATCGAAGCCCCATGGAAATCTTGCCGGTTCGAAATATTCAGGAAGCTCAGGCGGCTTTGTTTGGCTAGATGGCGCAAACCTGCGGTCTCTGTCCACGAAGTTGGTTGATCCTTACGGTCGCAATACTTAATAAGTATTTTTAAATCAATTACTTGCCGTCATGGCGACGCAAGTGCCAGTAATTTTTCAAACGATTGAAGAACAGGAGGGTCCCTTGAAAGTGCCCGTTTCTAATGAAACAGAAACCGCGCATCCCGAGCATTGGGTGTCGGAAGAACAAAAGTCGCCACATCGTATTCTGCCAAAGAGGGCTTCCTGGGAGGAAGTGATGGCCAGGTTTGCGAAGCCTGCCCCAGCTCCCCCTGTCCGGGCCATACAAGCGGAGAAAACTCAAGCGGGCACGTCATCCTGAAGCGGGTCAACATCCAGGATGCCCGGCCAGGATGCCCGGCGCAGGGCCCAGGATGGCCGTCATCGCAGTCTGAACGAAAAATGGCCGCACGAGGCGGATGAAAAAGGATCCGTCCGTCGAGGTAATTGTTCCTCCGGACAGACGGTCGCTTCTCCACCGCGCCCCGATGGGTGCTCATTCCGCCGGGTGAACGCCGGCCGCGAGCTCCAACACACTAATGTTCTCGATGCCGGGCGCCTCGCCCGAAAGTGAAAGCACTTCGACGAGTTGACCGATTTCAAGATCCTGCAATCGAATCTTTAGTCCGCTTTTGAACTCCACGGCATCTCGATAAGCGTAGTCATTCGCAGAAAGCTGCCGGAACGTAACCGGTTCCACGCTGGCAAGATCGTGAGCCCGGCCAAGCGCCGGCGCGATGCCATGCAGAACCAGCCTCGCTCCGTCGGGAATACAGACAGCACAGGGCTGTGGGTAAGACGCAAACATCCGCTTGATCGCGGCCATAATGCCGCGGGAAGCTCCAGTGGGTTTGAGGTATTCAGGCGAAGTCAGTCCTTTCGAACCTGAGTAGAATCGATGGACCATCAGGACTTCACCTTCCCTGGCAAGACGATTTTCAATGCCATGCAGCGAATAGTCGCACATGCGTTGATCCTCCTGATGTGGTTTGCAACAGGGCCGTCGCAACAGCGTAAAGCGGAAGAGGTGCCCGTGTTTTGCTAATCGAGTGGCAACTTGCTGCGTACTGTTGCGACTTCTGCCTTAACAAGAACGTTCAGTGACTTCAGTCTACTTATCTTGCAATCAATTTGCCATCAGAACGAACACCTTCGGCCCCCGCCTACCGGGAAGTGCTGGGGTTCCCGCCGGGTGAGGCCGCAACCGAGTCGACGGTCAGGGAAAAGACTGTTCGGCCGTTCTCGAGACGCTCGATCCGCCCCGGATAGGCCGATCCATCGACCAGCCGCCAGTTCGCAAACCGTGTCTCGACCTCTATCGGCGGGGAGACGGTTTCGTCGGTGTACTGAGTGCTGTCGAGCAGCCCTGTCTCGGAGTCAAAAAAATATCGCTTCAGCCGCTCGACGTCTGCTGCGCCGGAATGAACCGGCTCCGAGATTTCATAGATGTCATGGGGCGGTGAGGCGGCGGCCTGGCGTTTGGAAGGGTCGGGTCCCACTCTTCGGGCTACCAACTGTATGGCCGCACCTTCTCTAATCGCGGCGAGCATCCCCTCCGCTGTATCTTCCGTGAACGTCTCCAGAAGGGCTTCTTCGTTTCGGGTGCGTTGGTAGTTGCGGGTTCCTCGGTCGAAAATCAGCGGAGGGCCACCTGCGGTGAGACCTTCCAGCCGCAGCAATTCCGGGGGCTGCAGTGTCAGCCGGACGGTGGCGGTCTTTCCGGTCTCGTCGACGAACTGTCCAGCGAGCACGGTCGTCTCTTTACCTGCGAAGAGAGCGCGGTCGCCCAATGCCGCGGCATGGGGACTTAAGGGCGCCGGAAGATCCCCCGGATGATCTTGCGCGGCAGCGGTGAGGGGCTGACGCTGCGCGTAGCTCGAAGGAACAGCAACAACGAAAGCAAGCAGAAGGAAGGCTCGGACCTGGATCAGCCGCATACACAGCTCCTTTGATAACTGGTACAACTGGAACGACACAGATTTGCCGGCGGGTTGTGCCTGCGCCCCGATACGATGCATGCGGATGGCCAAACGGATAGCCCGGGAAATTCATCTTCTGTCGCGCCCCGGAGGTTTCGATTTTCGGAAAGTCTCGGATTTTCCGGACTATTTGTCGTGTTTTCCGCGAACTCCTTTAAGATGCGGGAATCATGAGCGACAGTGGAATCAAGTGGGAGGAGCGCTGGCACCCCTTGCGGGAAGAGTGGGTCATTATCGCAGCCCACCGTCAGGATCGCCCCTGGATCGGCGGGACTGTTGGCGGAGACGCCGGTGCAGCCGCCACACCGGAATACGTGGAGGATTGTTATTTCTGTCCAGGAAACTTGCGCGTCAGCGGTCGCCGTAACGAAAACTACTCCGGTATCTTCGTTTTCGATAACGATCATCCTTGTGTTGGCGAAAATGCGCCCATCGAACTTGATCCGACGTTCGGCGTTTATCGAAATCGTCCCGCAAACGGCATTGCCCGCGTTCTTTGCTATAGCCCGAAACACAACCTGACGCTGGCAGAGCTCGAACTATCGGAAATCGAAAACCTGCTGGTGGCCTGGCGTGACCAGTACACCCAGCTTGGAGCGCGTCCCGAGGTGAACCATGTGCTCATTTTCGAGAACAAAGGCGAAGTCGTCGGCGTTTCCAATCCGCACCCCCATTGCCAGCTCTACGCGACGAACTTTGTTTTCAAGACCATCGAGAATGAGGCAAGGGTGTGCCGCAGGCACTACGAAGACACGGGACGGGTTCTGTTCCAGGACATCCTCAAGGCGGAACGCGAGGACGGCCGCCGTATCATTTTCGAGAACTCGTCTGCGGTTGTCTTCGTGCCGTATTTCGCCCGGTATGCTTATGAGTGTTACGTGGCGCCCCGCGAAGTCCGTTCCAGTCTGGCAGGCTTCAGCAGCGGCGAGATCCGCGACTTCGCCGAAGCGTTGAAGAATCTGGTCGTGCGGTACGACAATCTGTGGCGAATGCCGTTCCCGTACGTGATGACCCTCCACCAGGCGCCGACGGACGGTAAAGACTATTCGAACTTTCAATTCCATCTTGAGTTCCATCCGCCGTTGCGCAAGCCACATCTCCTGAAGTACCTCGCGGGGCCGGAAATCGGCGGGGGAAATTTTCTCAGCGACACCCTGCCCGAAGACAAAGCTGAAGAACTTCGAAATCTCCCACTCGAGCACTACAAGGGAAGAAGATCGTGATGGACGCTGCCAGCCTGCTTGATCCCCTCCGCCGACTGCAGGGAACCCTCCGCGACGCCGTTGTTGCAGCGACCGAACAGGAGAATGCCGGAAAGCTGTCGCAGGTAAGCAGAGAAGAGGCGAGCGATACGATCTATGCCATCGATGTTGTGAGCGAAGACCTGTTGCTGACGTTTTTTGACAGGCTGTCCGCCGACCGTTCCTTCGTCCTGATTGCCGAGGGCCTGAGGGAAGGCCAGATCGTTTTCCCGAGAGGCTCCAACGAAGCGAACGCCTCCTTTCGCATCATTGTGGATCCCATCGACGGGACTCGCGGGCTGATGTATCAGAAGCGAAGCGCCTGGATTTTGACCGGCGTGGCGCCCAATCGCGGTCCGCAGACGTCGCTGAGGGACATCACGCTCGCGGTCCAGACCGAAATCCCGCTCGTGAAGCAGCATCTCTCCGATCAGCTATGGGCGATCCGCGGACAGGGGGCTGGCGCAGAGCGCCACAACCGACTGACCGGGGAGCAGGCACCGATTCATCTCCGGCCGTCCGCGGCCGCCACGATCGAGCACGGCTTCGCGATGATTTCGCGTTTCTTTCCGGGGGTGCGCGACGAGCTTGCCGCTATCGACGAAGAGATCGTCATGGGAGCTCTTGGCCCCACGCGGGCTGGCAAAGCCCATTGTTTCGAAGATCAATACATTTCCAGCGGAGGTCAGCTCTACGAACTGATGGCGGGCCACGACCGGTTTGTTGCGGACCTGCGTCCTTTAATGGAACAGGTGGTGGCGGCCCGTGGCCAGCGTTTGGGCATATGCTGTCATCCTTACGACCTTTGTACGGCGCTGATTGCGGAGGAAATGGGGGTTGTCGTAACAGACCTTTCGGGCGGTCCCCTGGACGCTCCGCTCGACGTCACGACCGAGGTTGGCTGGGCAGCGTATGCAAACGATCGAATTCGTCAGCAGGTCGAGCCGCTGATGCAGACGGCCTTGCGGCGCCGCGGCTTGCTGTGATGCCCTCGCTCGGCTCCACCTGGGGCTACCTTCCTTTCACGCCTCCGGCGTGCAAAATGTCCAAACTCCAATGCACGCCGGAGGCGTGCGTGGAATTTAGCCGGGAGTGAGCCAGCGACGGCGAGCCACCCGGGGTTGTGTAACTGCGATGATGTAGCACCCCGGAAGGGTGCAAAGCACGCCGGAGGCGTGCTGAGAATTTAGCCCCGGGTTAAGCGAGCGAAGCGAGCGCAACCCGGGGTTACCGTAACGGGAATGTTGCACCCCGGCAGGGGTGCAGGGATTCCTCGCACCCCTGCCGGGGTGCGAACGCCCTCGTGAGATAACCCCGGGTGTCGCTGCGCTCCCCGTACGCAAAAGATAACCTGACATTCGACCGAGTTTTGAAATATCGCTAGAGGCTGTATGAAGTGCTTGCATATTGTCACATGCGGTTGTATTCTTGCGACACATGGCGCGGGCCAGCAGTGCAGAAAAGTCAGAACGTCTCAATCATGCACGAACATTGCTCCAGCGATTCGATCATCTGCCGGATGCTGTAGACAGTATGGTTCGCGACCGCCGTATATCTCACCGCCAAGCCTATCGATATCTCCGACAAGCAGGGCGATTGAAACAGGATGTTCCCGTCGCCGAGGGCAAGATTGCGTTCACGGTGAAGCTTTCCGAAAGGCTCGTCCAACGTTTGCGTTCCCACGCCAGCAGGCGAGGTTTATCGCTGAGCGATATGGTGAGCCGGGCGTTGGAGGCTTTCCTTCCGCGGAGGGCGGGGCGTGGGTGAACGGCCACGAGGTCGGCGCCACAGGATGGAGTTGGAATATCAGTTTGATCGTTTGTTAGCAGCAAAGCTGGAGCAGGTCTATGAACTGTTGGTACCGGATAAACGATGGCCGGTTGCAACGACAGCGCACCAGGAGACGTTAAATGAACAAGCCCGCGGCCATCTATGCTCGAGTGTCTTCGGATCGGCAGAAGGAGAATCAGACCATTACCAGTCAGACAGCAGCCTTGAAGGAGTACGCGAATGCTCACGGTTATCTGGCGCCGGCGGAGTGGGTGTTTGAAGACGACGGTTACAGTGGCGCGAGTTTAATCCGCCCCGGTCTGGAAGCGTTGCGTGATCTTGCAGCCCGGGGACAGATTGAGGCCGCGCTGGTGTATGCGCCAGATCGTTTGAGCCGCAAATATGCCTACCAGGTCTTGCTGGTCGAGGAGTTCGCCCGATGCGGCGTGTCGTTAGTGTTCCTGAAGTCGCCGTCCGGAGACACACCGGAGGATCAGTTGCTGATCCAATTTCAAGGCATGATTGCAGAGTACGAACGTGCCCAGATTGCAGAGCGGACTCGTCGTGGCAGACGACACAAGGCACAACAGGGACGGGTCAATGTTCTGAGCGGGGCGCCGTACGGCTACCGTTACATCAAGAAGACGGATACCGCCGATGCCTATTATGAAGTCCACGAGGCCGAAGCCCAGATCGTCCGTCTGATCTTCGATGGATATACCCAGCGACAATGGAGCATCAGCGCCATTGCAAGACTCTTAAGTGAACGGCAAATTCCCACGCGCAAAGCAACAGGCCGTTGGGAGCCCTCGACGGTATGGGGCATGTTGCGAAATCCGGCCTACCAGGGCAAAGCATGTTTTGGCAAAACAGAAGTGCGTCCCCGCCAACGTATCACGCGTCCCCTTCGTCAAAGCGATCGATTGCCGCCTCGCAGCGGTGCCAATCGTGAACGGCCTCGCCAGGACTGGATCGAAATTCCTGTTCCGGCAATAGTCAGCGA
This sequence comes from uncultured Acidobacteriota bacterium, assembly GCA_963836435.1. Lineage (GTDB taxonomy): Bacteria > Acidobacteriota > Terriglobia > 20CM-2-55-15 > 20CM-2-55-15 > DASTBJ01. The sequence goes on from CAWIJI010000010.1 coordinate 173,089, forward strand.
AGACACCTTTGCGCTCGCGCAAGAACGGTTGGGAAAGAATAAGCAGTATTCAATGCGTCGGACACTGGAACCGAGTCTGCTTCAGAGCATGCTTGTCTGCCAGCACTGCGGCTATGCGCTTTATCGCGCGTCCACCAAGACCTCGAAGAGAAAGCTGGTCTACTACCGCTGCTCGGGTTCGGACGCCTATCGGCGTTTCCAGGGTTCTGTATGTTCCAATCCGCCGATCCGTCAAGATTACCTGGATGAATTTGTTTGGAACGAAATTATCCAGCTTCTGGACGATCCGGCGCTGATTCAGGCCGAGATTGACCGAAGGATGGAAGCCGCACGCAATACCGATCCGTTTCAGAAACGCGAAGAGGCCTTACGTCAGCAACAGACGCGGCTTCAGAATCACATGGAGCGCATGCTCACCGCATATCAGGAAGAAATCATCACGCTGGCCGAGCTGCGGCAACGGATACCGAACCTACGCAAACAGGAACAGGCTATCGTTTCAGAACTCCAGTCTCTGTCTCTCGCCTCGCAAGATCAGTCCAGATACCTGCGGCTAGCCGAAACATTATCGGCGTTTCGAGGTCAACTGCGCGTCCGAGCCGAAACTCTCGACATCGTCGAGCGGCAGAAAATCCTACGTCTGGTTGTCCAGGAGATCCTGGTCGGCAGTGATACGATTCGCATCCGGCATTCGATCCCGGTCACCGATCCCGGCCGGGGAGGACCCAGTGGGTTACCATCCCCCAGGCCCCCCGACGGCGGAACCCGATCAGGAAGTTATCTTTTGCATACGGGGAGTCTGCGCTCCACCCGGGGCTACCTTCCTTTCACGCCTCCGGCGTGCAAAATGTCTAAACTCCAGGCAACCCTGGCGGGGTGCAAACGCCCCTCGTGAGATGAGCCTCGGGTGTCGCTCGGCTCCTCCCGGGGCTACTTTCCTTTCACGCCTCCGGCGTGCAAAATGTGTAAATTCCAGTGCACCCCGCAGGGGTGCTGGGAGGGTAGCCCCGGGTTAAGCGAGCGCAACCCGGGGTTGCCGTAACGGCGATGATGTAGCACCACTGCCGGGGTGTGAGGGTCAAGAGTGCGCTTCAGTCTTGAGTTTTAGCCAATCCGCTTGAACTCCATTTGGACACCGGTGCCTCAAGAGGAGGGGAGACTCCCGCTTTTCCGCGATGGCAGCATGATGGACTTGTCAGGGTTCCTTGAAACAGTCAGTCACCACGCGCTTTTCGATCGCGCGGTTCCGGTGACGGTCGCACGCGCTCCGGGCCGGCTTGACGTCATGGGCGGGATTGCAGACTATTCCGGCTCTCTTGTTCTTCAGCGTCCCATTGCCGAAGCCACCTTTGCCGCGGTCCAATGGGCGGGCAAACCGGGCCTTCACATTGTGAGTGGTGAAGGCCGAGCCTACTCCGGCGACCTCTCCTCCATCGGCTATGACGAGGCCAGAAAAACCTTCCGCGGTTCCGATCACTGGGCGGCCTATGTTGCGGGGGTTTTCATTGTCTTGATGCGCGAGCGAGGCGCCGTGTTTCCCCAGGGCGCGAAGATTCTGATTGCCTCGTCGGTTCCTGAAGGCAAAGGCGTGGCGTCCTCCGCCGCGCTGGAGGTGGCTGTGATGCAGGCCGTGACTTCTGCGTTCGATATAGCTGTGGACCCCCGCGACATTGCGATGCTTTGCCAGAAAACTGAGAATCTCGTGGCGGGGGCACCCTGCGGCGTCATGGACCAGATGACGGCCGCCTGCGGCGAACGCGATTCTCTGCTGGCGCTGTTATGCCAGCCTGCGGAGTTGCAGATGCCCGTGCGCGTCCCCTCCGGCATTTCATTCTGGGGATTGGATTCGGGTGAGCGTCATGCCGTCAGCGGATCGGACTATGGATCCGTGCGAACCGCCGCGTTCATGGGATATCGCATGATTTCCGAAGGCGGCGATCGATGGAACGGTTACCTCGCGAATGTCACGCCCGCCGAGTTCGAGAGTGAATTCCAGTTGCAATTGCCGGACGCAATCACCGGTCGGGAATTCCTGGCCCGCTATTCAGAGACGTCCGACACGGTGACGAAGGTCGATCGCGGCAGGGTTTACAGGGTTCGGCAGTCGACCGCCCACCCCATCTACGAGCACGACAGGGTCCGGGCTTTTCGGCAGCTGTTACTTCAATCCGGCGAAGAACAGTGGACGTCGCTTGGGGAATTGATGTACGAATCGCACGCCAGCTATTCTGCCTGCGGCCTGGGTTCCCGCGGTACGGACCTGATTGTGAGCCTGGTGCGGCAGGAAGGGCCGGCCAATGGGCTATTCGGCGCCAGAATCACGGGCGGAGGAAGCGGCGGAACGGTTGCGATTGTCGGACGCGCCGATGCAGGCCCGGCCATCGCGAGAGTCGCAGAGAACTACGAGCGCATCATGGGGTATCGTCCCCATGTCTTCGCAGGATCGTCGGAAGGCGCGTCGAGTTTTGGATCTTTGACCCTGAATACCTAACGAGGAGGAACGTTCCATGAATAAACACGCTGTCCTGATTCTGTCGCTTCTTGTGTGCCTGCTGCCGTCGTGCAAATCCGCCGACAAGACAGAAAGCGGCAGCGATACGAAGGAACTGAAGCTGGCCTTCGTCACCAACAACAATTCGGATTTCTGGACCATTGCGCGAAAAGGCATGGAAAAGGCCGACGACGAACTGGCCGATGTCTCTGCCGAGTTTAAAATCGATTCCGACGGTACCGCCGCCGAGCAAAAGCGAATTGTCGACGATCTCCTGACGCGCGGCGTCAACGGCATCGCGATCTCTCCGGTGGATCCTGTGAATCAGACTCCTTTGATTAATGACGCCGCAAAGAAGGCGCTGATCTTTACTCAGGACAGCGACGCGCCCGACAGCGATCGAGCCTGCTATGTCGGAACCGACAACATTGCCGCCGGCCGGCAGGCTGGGGAACTCATCAAGGAGGTCCTTCCGAACGGCGGGAAGATCATGCTGTTCGTCGGCAAACTGGATGCTCGCAACGCCCAGGAACGCATCCAGGGCATCAAGGAAGTGCTGGCCGGCACCAAGGTCGAGATCATCGATGTCCGAACCGACGACGCGGACAGCGCCCGTGCGAAGTCCAACGCGGCAGACACGATCGTAAAGTATGGCGATGTGAAAGCGCTCGTCGGACTGTGGAGCTATAACGGCCCGGCGATCCTGAGCGCCGTCAAGGATGCAAACAAGGTGGGGCAGATTCAGATCGTTACCTTCGACGAGGCGGCAGAAACGCTGGCGGGAATCAAGGATGGCGCGATTCACGGGACGGTGGTGCAGCAGCCCTTCGAGTTCGGCTATCAGGCGATCAAATTGATGGCGCAGGCCTTGAAGGGCGACAGGTCCTTCATTCCGGCCAGCAGACAAATCATTGTGCCCACACTGGTCGTGAACAGGGAGAATGTCGACGAGTTCTCGGCGAAGCTCAATGGACTGCTGGGGAAGTAATCCTGGACTAAAGTCTGAGTCGCTCGGTGAACCCCAAAAGGGGACGGGTAACAAACCCGCGTTGCCCGCGCGCCATGGATTCAGGCTATAATCGCCTGCCATGAAAGCCAAAGGTGCCGGAGATGCGGTGACAGAGGCAAAGCCCCTGGATATCGATGTTCAGCGAGAAAAGAACTATATCCTGGACATCATCCTTGTGCGGACGATCTTTGCGCTCATTCTGACCGGGGCGGCCTACTATATGGAGCCGTTTGGCCTGAAGAGGGGCCCGGTAACCATTGCGCTGGGACTGGTAAGCGCGCTCGGCATCATTTATTTCGAGCATCGTCTCAAGACGGCGACATTGAAGCGTCTGATCGGTGCAGCGGTCGGCTCCACGATGGGAATCATTGGGGCCCACCTGATCACCGACATCCTTTACAGCAGCACGCAGTTCGACAAACAGTCGCTTTCCTTCATCAATCTTCTGATTCTTTTCCTCATGACCTATGTCGGTCTCGTGGTCGGCGCCAACAAGGGGGACTTCCTCAACCTGTCGGCACTGGGCGGGATCTTCGGCGGCGAACGCCCGGTCAAGAAGGTTTACAAAATCCTGGATACCAGCGTCATTATCGACGGGCGGGTCGCGGATATCTGCGAGACGGGGTTTCTCGACGGGATCCTGGTTATCCCGCACTTTGTTCTTCGAGAACTGCAGCAGGTCGCCGACTCCGCCGATGCGCTCAAGCGCAATCGTGGACGCCGCGGACTGGACATTCTGCAGCGCATTCAGAAGATGGCCGGAATCACCGTGCAGTTTGTCGAGAATGACTATCCCGCCGTACGCGAAGTCGACATGAAGCTGATCGAACTTGCCAAAGAGTTCGAAGCAAAGATCGTGACGAATGACTTCAATTTGAACAAGGTCGCGCAACTGCGCGGGGTGGAAGTGCTCAATATCAATGAGCTGGCTAATGCGCTGAAGCCTGTTTATCTCCCGGGCGAAACGATGAAGGTCTTCATCCTTAAAGAAGGGAAGGAGTTCAATCAGGGCATCGCCTATCTGGATGACGGGACGATGGTCGTCGTCGACAACGCGCGTAAGATGATCGGCAAGACCGTGGACTGTTCTGTCACCAGCGTGCTTCAGACTACGGCAGGGAAGATGATTTTCGGCCGCTACGAAGAGAGGCGCGGCGAAGTCGTGCATCATCCCGCTCGCGAAGAACGCCACGATCGCGGTTCAGCTTCGGGCGGTGAACGGGAAGGCCGTCCGACGTCAGAGGCTTCTCATTAGTTTTTCCAAATGAAAGTCACCGCCATCATTGCGGCTGCGGGCGCCGGCCGGCGCATGAAAGCTGACCGTCCCAAGCAGCTCCTCGTTCTGAACGACACCCCGATTCTCGTGTACACGATTCGCAAGTTCGACCGCTGCCGCCTGGTGGATCGAATCGTCGTGGCGGCGCCCAGGGAATCCGTCGATGAAATCCGGAAGCTGGTTTCTGCCGCAGGATTCTCGAAGGGGGTTTCGGTCGTGCAGGGCGGAGACCGGCGGCAGGATTCCGTCGCCACCGGAATGCAGCACATGGATCCCGATACGACGATCGTCGCCGTCCATGATGCGGTTCGTCCGTTCGTGAGCGTCGAAGAAATCGAAGCCGCCATTTGTGAGGCGGATAAGAGCGGAGCGGCTGTTCTCGCGATTCCCATCGTCGACACCGTCAAACAGACTCGAAAGGATACTGTCGAGTCCACGCTGACGCGGGAGCATCTCGTGCTTGCACAGACCCCGCAGGTTTTTCGCGTCGAAGTACTGCGCGAAGCGTTCGAACGCGCAAAAAAAGACGAGTACTACGGAACCGACGAATCCAGCCTCGTCGAACGCATGGATCACCCGGTCGCCATCATCCGGGGTTCGGAGCGCAATATCAAAATCACTCGGCCCGGAGACCTGGCCCTCGCGCGTTTCTACCTTCAGGAAGAACAGGCGTCGCGGTGAAATTTCGCGTTGGGCTGGGATTCGATCTCCATCGTCTGGGGGTTTCTTCGCGTCTGGTGCTCGGCGGTGTCGAGATTCCCCACCCCAAAGGCCTTATCGGGCACTCTGATGGGGACGTGCTCTGCCACGCCATCGTCGATGCCCTTTTAGGAGCAGCGGGACTCGGAAACATAGGCGAACGGTTTCCCGATACGGATCCCCGGTACAAGGGAATGTCGAGCCTGAAGTTCCTGACGGAGGCCGTGAATCTTCTCTGGCAGAACGGCTTTCGAATCGAAAACATCGACAGCAATATCCTGGCTGAAAAACCGAAGTTGCTGCCGTACTTTCCCGCCATGAGAGACACGATGGCGGCTGCTGCCGGCATTCCCGCCGACAGGATTTGCGTGAAGGCGAAGACGATGGAAGGTGTCGGAGAGATTGGAGCCGAGGAAGCGATCGCCGCGCAGGCAGTGGCGCTCGTTTCAACGGAGTGACGCCTGAAAGAGACAGGTAGACGATGATCTGCGGTGTGCATGCCGTTTACGAGGCCCTGGCCGCGGGCCGGCAGCCCGTCGAACGGATTCATCTTTTGCGCGACGCAAAACTTCCGCGCCTGAAAGAGATTCTGGAACTGGCGCGCGAGCGCGGCGTACCCGTTCGCAGGGAAGATCGGAGCGTTCTCGACAGGATCGCCGGCGGCGTCGTGCACCAGGGAATCATCGCTATCGCTGGCGAGGCTTCCTACGCTTCTCTTGAGAGTGTGCTTGAGGCGCGTTCTCCATGCGTTGTCGTGTTGGACGGCGTTGAGGACCCTCACAATCTGGGTGCGGTGATTCGCACGGCGGAAGCCTGCGGCGTTTCCGGCGTTGTGGTCCCCGAGCGCCACTCGGCGCCGCTATCGGCGACGGTGGCGAAAGCATCAGCCGGCGCTATTGCGCATTTGCCTGTGGTTCGTGTCGGGAATGTTGCTGCAACCCTGGATCGTTTCAAGAAGGAAGGGATGTGGGTGGTGGGCGTCGATGAAGAAGGCGATAGAATGTGGACGGATTTCGACTACACTGTTCCCATCGCTTTGGTTTTCGGAGGCGAACACCGCGGGCTTCGTCGTCTGGTCAGGGAGCACTGCGACGTTGTTGTGCGTTTACCAATGATGGGCAAGGTGGCCGTCGCTCAATGTTTCGGTGACCGCGGGTGTCGTGCTTTATGAGGTGGTCCGCCAGAGAAATTCCAGCGGATCCTTGGCCCACAGAAGCGTAACTGGAAAGTCTTAAATTTTAACAACTTGCTGTTGAAACGAATACTTTGCTTTGCTAGAATCGGCAGTTTGTCGATGCTGGCGTAGCTCAGTTGGTAGAGCAGCTGACTTGTAATCAGCAGGTCGGGGGTTCAATTCCCTTCGCCAGCTCCTTAAGGCAGCGGCAACTCGCCGCCAGTTCTGGGCGTTCGGGCGGTGTGGGCCCGACGCTGAGAGTTTGAACGGACAGGTGGCCGAGTGGTTAATGGCAGCAGACTGTAAATCTGCCGCTCCTTGCGGGCTACGGAGGTTCGAATCCTCCCCTGTCCATTCGCGTGGGGGGCCGGGCGCATACGCGGAGCGTGAGCGCGATAGCGCGACAACCTTTGAGTGCCTAGGGCGAAGCAGTCGAGTAATACGGTCCAGAATGCGAGTCGGCGTAGCATGAGCGCGATGGCGCGAAGCCTGAAATGATACAGGCGCGGTAATCCGGACAGGCGCTGACCCACGTCAGAACGTGAGTTTACCAGGGTCGGCCCACGTAGCTCAGATGGTAGAGCGCGTCCTTGGTAAGGACGAGGTGACCAGTTCAATCCTGGTCGTGGGCTCTTTGGGTGTGGGGAACCGGCCGGAGTTGGGAAGTCGCCGAAGGCGATGTGTCTCAGCGGCCCGGACGGTGGGCCCGACACTAAGATTGGGCGGGAGTAACTCAGTGGCTAGAGTCACGGCCTTCCAAGCCGTTGGTCGCGGGTTCGAATCCCGTCTCCCGCTCTTCCTTGGCGACTACTCGAACTAAAACGGAGAGAAGGACGTATGGCGAAAGAGAAATTTGACAGGTCAAAGCCGCACGTGAACGTGGGAACGATCGGACATATCGACCACGGGAAGACGACGCTGACGGCGTGCATCACGAAAGTGCTGGCGAAGCACAACCCGAAGATACAAGTACCGGTCGTTCGATTCGATCGATAATGCGCCGGAAGAGAAGGCGCGGGGAATCACGATCGCGACGGCGCACGTGGAGTACGAGACGGCCAAGCGGCATTATGCGCACGTGGACTGTCCGGGGCACGCCGATTACATCAAGAACATGATCACGGGAGCGGCGCAGATGGACGGGGCGATCCTGGTGGTGGCGGCGACCGACGGGCCGATGCCGCAGACGCGGGAGCACATTCTGCTGGCGCGGCAGGTGGGAGTGCCGTACATGGTGGTGTTTTTGAACAAGTGCGACGCGGTGGAAGACCCGGAGCTGCTGGACCTGGTGGAGCTGGAAGTGCGGGACCTGCTGAAGAGCTATGGGTTTCCGGGCGACGAGATTCCGGTGATCCGGGGGTCGGCGCTGAAGGCGATGGACGATGATCCGGTGTGGACGGCGAAGATCGACGAGTTGATGGAAGCGGTGGATAGTTACATACCGCTGCCGCAGCGGGTGATGGACAAGCCGTTTTTGATGCCGATCGAAGATATTTTCTCGATTTCGGGACGGGGGACGGTGGTGACGGGACGAATCGAGAGAGGGATCGTGAAGGTGGGCGAGGAAATGGAGATCGTGGGATACACGCCGACGCTGAAGACGGTGATCACGGGCGTGGAGATGTTCAAGAAGCTGCTGGATGAAGGGCGGGCCGGAGACAACGTGGGGTTGCTGCTGCGGGGGACGAAGAAAGAGGAAGTGGAGCGCGGGCAGGTGATCGCGAAGCCGGGATCGATCACGCCGCACACGAAGTTCAAGGCGGAGGTCTACATCCTGACGAAGGAAGAAGGCGGACGGCACACGCCGTTCTTTCAAAGGATACCGGCCGCAGTTTTATTTTCGGACGACGGACGTGACCGGGATCGGCGGAATTGCCGGAGGGAGTGGAGATGGTGATGCCGGGAGACAACGTGATCGCTGGAGATCAGTTGATCACGCCGGTGGCGCTGGAGAAGGGGTTGCGGTTCGCGATCCGCGAAGGCGGCCGAACGGTCGGCGCCGGAACGGTTGCCGAGATTGTTGAGCCTAGGCGAAGCATGAGCGGGATAGCGCGAAACCATTGAGCGAAGGGCGAAGCCAAGCATGAGCGGAGCGAATGCGAGCCCGCTAGGGCGAAGCCAGTAAGGAATTCCGGATTATGCGTGACATCATCACATTGCAGTGCACCGACTGCAAAGAACGTAACTACTCGACGACGAAGAACAAGAAAGAAGACACACGGAGCGTCTCGAAACGAAGAAATTTTGTCCCCGGTGCCGCCATCATACGGTGCACCGCGAGACGAAATAGCGTTCTATGGTGTAAATTCGGATGTCTCTTAACAAGTGCAGGCCAGTAGCTCCAACTGGTAGAGCGGCGGTCTCCAAAACCGGATGCTGGGGGTTCGAATCCCTCCTGGCCTGCCACACTGATTAATGAATCCGGGCGAGAACAATAAAAGAGTGGTCGCTAGAACGCACGAAGCAGTTTTACTTCGAAGTGCGCAGCGAAATGAGGAAGGTATCCTGGCCCGGCCGCCAGGAGGTGTTTTCCACGACGATCATCGTGATCGTGGCTGTCTGTTTTTCGGTGTCATACCTCGGAGTTGTCGATGTGCGTTCGGGCGCGGGCGTCAGAAAGGGTACTTCGAACTACTTCAATGTCGCGGAGTTGCGCTAAAAGTGACCAAACTCTGGTACATCATCCATACCTACTCGGGATTCGAGCGCAAGGTTGCTGAAAGCCTGAGGAGCCGCGTTGCAAGGCTTTCGAGCTCGAGAACGAGATCCACAACGTTCTGATTCCGACCGAAGAGGTTGTGGAAGTGCGAGGCGGCAAGCGGGTCGTTTCGCAGAAGATGTTTTATCCCGGCTATGTTCTCGTCGAGATGGAAACCGACGGAGAAGGGCGGTCCCAGCGACGAAGCCTGGCATGCTGGTGAAAAACACGCCGCAGGGTGACCGGATTTGTCGGATCCGGGCAGAGTCCGACGCCCCTCAGCGACGAAGAAGTTCAGCAGATCGTTTATCGGGTTTCCACTGCCGCCGACAAGCCAAGCCGAAATTGTCATTCGAAAAGGGCGAAACCGTGAAGATCATCGACGGTCCGTTTGCCAGCTTCACCGGCATCGTCGACGAGGTGAACGCGGATCGAAACACCTTGAAGGTCATGGTCACGATCTTCGGCCGGTCCACGCCGGTTGAACTGGATTTCTTGCAGGTGGAAGAGAGACTGAGCGCGGGCCGCGCGAAGCGCGAGCGCGACAGCGCGAAACCGGGAGTGATGGGCGGCAGCGATCGGAATTAAGGACAGCAGAAGATATGGCGAAAAAAGTTATCGGCCAGGTGAAATTGCAGATTCCTGCCGGCAAGGCGACGCCGGCGCCGCCCGTCGGTCCTGCGCTCGGCCAGCACGGCGTGAACATCATGGATTTCTGCAAGGCGTTCAATGCGAAAACGTCGGCGAAGGATCAGGAAGGCCTGATCATTCCGGTGGTCGTTACGATCTATGCCGACCGTTCGTACAGCTTCATCACGAAAACCCCGCCGGCTTCGATTCTGCTGAAGCGGGCCGCGAATATCGCGAAGGGCTCGGGCGAGCCGAACAAGAACAAAGTCGGCACGCGTGACCGCAGAAACAGGTCGAAGACATCGCGCGGCTCAAGATGCCGGATCTGAATGCGGCGAGTCTCGAGGCCGCGATTCAGACGGTAAAAGGAACGGCCCGCAGCATGGGGCTCGAGGTCGTCTAACTCATGGCAAGGGTTGGGTAAGAAATACGAAGCGGCGAAGAAACAGATCGAGGCGCGGCCCTACACGGTCGAGGACGCGATGGGTCGTCTTGAAGAAGATCCATTTCGCAAAGTTCAACGAGACGATCGAAGTGCACATGCGGCTGGGCGTCGATCCCAAGCATGCCGACCAGATGGTTCGTGGCACGGTCGTGCTGCCGCACGGCCTCGGCAAGTCCAAAAGGTTTGCGTGATCGCTTCGGGCGACAAGATCAAGGAGGCCGAAGCAGGCCGGCGCCGAATATGTCGGTGGCGACGATATGGTCGAGAAGATCGCCGGCGGCTGGACCGATTTCGATGCGTGCATCGCCACGCCCGACATGATGCGCGGCGTCGGCCGCCTCGGTAAGGTTCTCGGCCCGCGCGGCCTGATGCCGAATCCGAAGACCGGCACGGTGACATACGGATGTCGCCAAGGCGATAAAGGAAGTGAAGGCCGGTAAAGTGGAGTTCCGGGTCGATAAGACCGGCATCATTCACGCGCCTGTGGGCAAGATCGAATTCACCAAGGACTCAGCTGAGCGAGAATGCCCAGCATGCTGATCGATTCGGTGATCAAGGCGAGGCCGGCCGCGGTGAAGGGCAGTTATGTCAAGCGGATCACGGTGGCGTCGACGATGAGCCCGGGGATCGATCTGGACCTGGTGGCGCTCGACGCGAAGTAGGAACGGGCCGAAGAGGATCAATCATGAAATCCAAAGGGAAGAAGAAGGAAGAACTCGACGAACTGAAGAAAGATCTGGCGGACGCCAGGAATCTCTTCGTCGCCCAGTTCCAGGGGATCACCGTGGCGCAGGACACCGAGCTGCGCATGAAGATTCGCGAAACGAACAGCAAATATCGCGTGGTTAAGAATACGCTGGCCAAGAAAGCGGCGGAAGGCACGCCGGCCGAAGGCGTTGCGAAGGCATTCGACGGGTCCACCTCGATCGCCTATAACGCAATCGATCCCGTGACGCTGGCAAAGGCGTTGACGGCATATGCCAAAACAAATCCGGTATTCGTTTTCAAGGCCGGCATGGTTGAGGGGCGGGTCGTCGATATCTGGACGATATCAGCGAATATCGCGGCGATGCCTTCGAAGGAAGAGCTCATCGCCAAGCTGTTGTTTCTGATCAACGCGCCGGCGCAGCGGATTGCCGTGGCATCGAACGGCGTTGCGCGTAATCTTGCTGTCGTCGTCGGTCAGGCGGTCGAGCAGAAAAAGTTTCAGGAATAGTTATTATTTGTTAGGAGATAGCAATGTCGGATAAGGTTCAAAGCATTATCGAAGAGATCAAGGGGCTTGTCGCTGCTCGAAGCGTCCGAGCTGGTTAAAGGGCTCGAAGAAACATTCGGCGTAAGTGCTGCAGCGGCAGCCGTTGCCGTAGCCGCGGCGCCGGCGCCGGGCGGCGGCCGCAGCAGCTCCTGCCGAAGAGAAGACCGAATTCAACGTCATTCTGACCGCCATGGGCGGCAACAAGATCGGCGTCATCAAAGTGGTGCGCGAAATCACCAGCCTGGGACTGAAGGAAGCCAAGGATCTGGTGGAAGCGGCACCCAAAGCGGTCAAGGAAGGCGTGAACAAAGACGAAGCTGAGACCATCAAGAAGAAATTCACCGAAGCCGGCGCCACAGTCGAAATCAAGTAGAGCAGCCAGAACTGGGGATACGCTGACTCGCAGGCCGTAGTCCGCCCTGAGGCGTCGGCCTATTGTCATTTACGGTCGCAGGATTCACGTGCTGACCTGGAAGAGCGTAATCCAGCCCGCGCGCAATTCCAGACGAGGGTGAAGTCGGCGGACCTGAGAAATAGGAGCAAAGAAAAATGGCGGAAACGAAAACCATGCCTCACGAGAGAGAACAAACTTCTCCAAGATCCGGACGGCCATCCAGATCCCGAATCTGATCGAGGTCCAGAAGAACTCTTACGAGCGCTTCCTCCAGATGAATATGCTTCCGGAGGAGCGCGAAGACACCGGCCTTCAGGCGGTATTCAATTCGGTTTTTCCTATTTCGGATTTCCGCGGCGTCTCCACGCTCGAATTCATCAGCTACTCCATCGGTAACTGGGAATGCAAGTGCGGAAACCTGAAGGGCCTGCATCATCTTCGGAGCACCTGCAAGAGCTGCGGCGCGACGATAACCACGAATCCGTTCCAGGCCGAGCCCACGGTCATGTGCCCGAAGTGCGGCACGATGAACAAGAACCAGGTGACATTCTGCAACAAATGCGGCGACCCGGTTCAATTGAACCTGAAGTACGACGTCGCGGAGTGCCAGGAACGCGGCATGACCTACGCGGCGCCCCTGAAGGTCATCATCCGCCTTACGATTTTCGACAAGGATCCGGAAACCGGCGCCAAGACGATTCGCGACATCAAGGAGCAGGAGGTCTATTTCGGTGAAATTCCGCTGATGACCGAGAACGGCACATTCATCATCAACGGCACCGAGCGCGTCATCGTCAGCCAGCTGCACCGCAGCCCCGGCGTCTTCTTCGAATCGACGCCGAGCAAGAGCTATTTTCTCGGAAAGATCATTCCGTACCGCGGGTCGTGGGTGGAGTTCGAATACGAAACGGCAAAGAACATTCTTTATGTCCGTATCGATCGCAAACGGAAATTTCTGGCGACGATCTTCCTGCGGGCTCTCGGCCTGAAGAGCGAAGAAGAAATCATCCGGGACTTCTACAAGACACAGACCGGATGACGCATCGAAGGCAAGAAGATTTTCTGGAATGTTTCGGACAACATTCGTGCGGGCCTGAAGGTTTCGAAGGACATCACGAATCCGAAAACGAAGGAAGTTCTGGTTCACGCCGGAAAGAAGATCACCGCTTCCGTGTTTACAACCACATCAAGCAGGCCAAGGTCGAACAGTTCGAGGTCAATCCGGAAGATCTGGAAGGCGCATTTGCGGTAGCGCGACATCGTCGACACCAATACCGGAGAAGTCATCGTCGAGACGAACAACGAACTGACGCAGAACATCATTCGCCAGCATCATCGACGCCGGCGTGCCGGAACTGCCGGTCTTCTTTCCCGGAGCGCGACGACATCGGCGTCGTGCTGAGCCAGACGCTTGCGCAAGGACACGATCAAGACCACTCAGGAAGCGCTGATCGAAATCTATCGCAAGCTGCGGCCCGGCGATCCGCCGACGCTGGAGACTGCGACGGCACTGTTCGAAGGCATGTTCTTCGATCGCGCAAGTATGATTTCTCGAAAGTCGGCACGTCTGAAATTCAACATCAAACTGGATCTGTCCACGCCGCTTGAGCAGCCGCATTCTGGAACCGGCAGACTTCTATGCCGTCATCACGCTATCTGCTGAAGCTTCGCAAGAACATCGGCCAGGTGGACGACATCGATCACCTCGGCAACCGCCGTGTCCGCGCCGTCGGAGAACTGCTGGAAAATCAGTTCCGCATCGGTCTGGTCCGCATGGAGCGCGCCATCAAGGAAAAGATGTCGGTGTACCAGGAAATGGTCACGGCAATGCCGCACGATCTGATCAACGCCAAGCCGGTCATCGCCGCCGTGCGCGAGTTCTTCGGCTCGTCGCAGCTGTCCCAGTTCATGGACCAGACGAACCCACTTTCGGAAATCACGCACAAGCGGCGCCTTTCGGCGCTCGGTCCGGGCGGCCTCTCGCGGGAACGCGCCGGATTCGAGGTCCGAGACGTCCACCCGACGCACTATGGGCGCATCTGCCCGATCGAAACGCCGGAAGGTCCGAACATCGGTTTGATCTCGTCATTGAGCTGCTACGCGCGGATCAACGAGTACGGGTTCATCGAGAGCCCCTACCGCAAGGTCAAGAACGGCCGCGTCATCGATTACGTGACGATCGTGTCAGTCCGGCGATTCCAAATTCAAAGTCGGCGATCACGTCGAAAGCGAAGAGGTCGGAGGCGGAAAACGAAGACCTTGAAGGGCAAACGCAAGAAACGCGCGGAGTTCGTTCCGTACTCGTTCTACCTCTCGGCCTGGGAAGAGGACAAGTACCTCGTCGCCCAGGCGAACGTGGAAATGGATAAGAACGGGCGGTCTGACCCATGAACTTGTGAACGTGCGGCAGGCCGGTAACTTCGTCCTGAAGCATCGGAACGAAGTGGACTACGTCGATGTTTCTCCGAAACAGCTCGTTTCGGTCGCGGCATCGCTGATTCCATTCCTGGAGAACGACGACGCGAACCGCGCCCTGATGGGATCGAACATGCAACGCCAGGCTGTGCCGTTGCTGCGTACCGCCGCCCCGTTCGTCGGGACCGGCATGGAGGAGATCACGGCGCGCGATTCGGGCGCTGTCGTCGTCTGCCGCCGCAACGGAGTTGTCGATTCGGTCGATTCCGAGCGCATCATCGTCCGCGTCGAATCCGCCGAAGACGGCCACTTCTCGCGCGAAGTCGGCGCGGATATTTACACGCTGACGAAGTTCAAGCCGATCGAACCAGAACACCTGTATCAACCAGAAGCCGATCGTCCGGAAAGGCGATCGCGTGGTGAAGGGGCAGGTTCTGGCCGACGGTCCCTGCACGGATAAAGGCGAACTGGCTCTGGGCCGCAACGTTCTGGTGGCGTTCATGCCGTGGCGCGGATACAACTTTGAAGACGCGATTCTCGTCTCCGAACGCCTGGTGAAGGACGACTATTACACCTCGATCCATATCGAAGAATTCGAGATCGAGGCCCGCGACACCAAGCTCGGCCCGGAAGAAATCACGCGCGACATTCCGAACGTCAGCGAGTCCTTCCTGAAGGATCTCGACGAGGCCGGCATCATCCGCATCGGCGCATACGTGAAGCCCGGCGACGTGCTCGTCGGCAAAGTGACGCCGAAAGGCGAGACGCAGCTGACGCCCGAAGAAAAGCTGCTGCGCGCAATTTTCGGCGAAAAGGCCGGCGACGTGCGCGATGCGTCGCTTGATCTGTCCTCCGGGCATCGAAGGCATCGTCGTCGACGTGAAGATCTTCTCGCGTAAAGGCGCGGAAAAGGACGAGCGCGCCAAGCTGATCGAAGAGCATGGAAATCTCGCGTCTGGAAAAGAATCTGCGCGACGAGATCCGCATCCTCACCGATGAGCGCAACAAGCGGCTTGCTCGCACTGCTCGACGGCAAGGTCGACCGCAAACGAGCTCGTCCACGAACGCAGCGGGCGCAAGATCGTCGGCGAAGGGAACCGAGATGACGCGCGAAGTCATCGAGAACCTTTCGCTGCGCGAACTCCTGAAGGTGAAGTTCAAGGATGGCGCGAATCCGAACGAACAGATTCAGGAAATCGAGGAAATGACCACGCGCCAGATCGACGTCCTGCGCAAGATCCACGAAGAGCGGATCTCGAAACTGCGGCGCGGCGATGAACTGCCGCCGGGCGTGATCAAGCTGGTCAAGGTCTATGTCGCCATGAAGCGCAAGCTTTCGGTGGGCGACAAGATGGCCGGACGTCACGGCAACAAGGGCGTCATCGCGCGCATTCTTCCCGAAGAAGACATGCCCTACCTGCCGGATGGGACGCCGGTCGAGATCGTGCTGAACCCGCTCGGCGTGCCGTCGCGAATGAACGTCGGGCAGATCCTGGAAACGCATCTCGGGTGGGCGGCGCAGGCGCTCGGCATGCATTTCGCCACGCCGGTCTTCGACGGCGCGACGGAAAACGAAATCAAGGACATGCTCGACGAAGGCGAATCTTCCGCAAACCGGCAAGACGCGTCTGTACGACGGAATGACCGGTCTGCCGTTCGAGCAGGAAGTCACCGTCGGTTACATCTATATGTTGAAGCTGTCGCACCTGGTGGACGACAAGATCCACGCCCGTTCCATCGGTCCGTACTCGCTGATCACGCAGCAGCCGCTGGGCGGTAAAGCGCAGTTCGGCGGACAGCGATTCGGAGAAATGGAAGTGTGGGCGCTGGAGGCTTATGGGGCAGCGCACATCCTGCAGGAACTGTTGACAGCCAAGTCCGACGATGTTTACGGACGCACGAAAATTTACGAGGCGATCGTCAAAGGTGAAGCTGCAATGGAACCGGGAGTTCCGGAATCCTTTAACGTACTGATTCGCGAGCTGCAGAGCCTGTGCCTCGATGTCGAACTGATGAAGAGGAAACCGACGGCGTAATGATTTGGCCCTTTGAGGATGAGCGGCTGCAGAATGCAGAGCCCAGAGGCGGAGCGTGAGCGCCTATAGCTGCGAAACTCCCTGGCAACTAGGCGCAGTCCAGCAATCGGAGGTATACATTGATTAGAACGAATCCTTACGACCGAGCGGCGTCGATCGCCGATTTTGACAGCATCCGGATCAGTCTGGCTTCGCCGGAAAAGATCCGGTCCTGGTCGCATGGTGAAGTCACAAAGCCGGAAACCATCAATTACCGCACTTTCAAGCCGGAGAAAGACGGCCTGTTCTGCGCGCGGATTTTCGGTCCCGTGACCGACTGGGAGTGTCTGTGCGGAAAGTACAAGCGCATGAAGCACCGCGGCGTCATCTGCGACAAGTGCGGTGTCGAAGTCACGCTCTCGAAGGTTCGCCGCGAACGGCTCGGCCATATCGAACTGGCCAGCCCGTGTTCCCACGTCTGGTTCTTCAAGGGCCTGCCCAGCCGCATCGGGCATCTGCTCGACATGTCGCTCCGCGAACTCGAGCGCGTTCTTTATTTCGAAGCCTACGTCACGATCGATCCGGGCGACGCTCCGCTGAAGGAACGCGAGCTGCTGACCGAAGAAAAGTTCCGGCAGCTGCAGCAGGAATATCCCGGAAAGTTCGTCGCGATGATGGGCGCCGAGGCGATCAAGGAACTTCTGAAACGCGTTGATATCGACGACGCTGTCGCACGAACTCCGCATCAAGATGAAGAGCGAGAATTCGCAGCAGAAGAAGATCAAGTTCGCCAAGCGGCTGAAGGTCGTCGAAGCGTTCGTAAAGTCCGGCAACAAGCCGGAATGGATGATTCTCGACGTCATCCCGGTGATTCCGCCGGAGCTGCGTCCTCTGGTTCCGCTGGATGGCGGCCGGTTTGCCACCTCCGATCTGAACGACCTCTATCGTCGCGTCATCAATCGCAACAACCGCCTGAAGAAACTCATCGAGCTGCATGCGCCCGACGTCATCGTTCGCAATGAAAAGCGCATGCTGCAGGAAGCCGTCGACGCGCTGTTCGATAACGGCCGCCGCGGCCGCATTCTGCGCGGAGCGAACAACCGCCCGTTGAAGTCGCTGTCGGATACGCTGAAAGGAAAGCAGGGACGTTTCCGTCAGAACCTGCTCGGAAAGCGCGTGGACTACTCCGGGCGCTCGGTCATCGTTGTCGGCCCGGAACTGAAGCTGCACCAGTGCGGCTTGCCCAAGAAGATGGCGCTCGAATTGTTCAAGCCCTTCATCTATAACCGGCTCGAACAGGGCGGCCACTGCACCACCGTGAAAGCCGCGAAAGAAATGGTGGAACGGCAGGATTCGGTGGTGTGGGACATTCTTGAAGAAGTCATCAAGGACCATCCGGTTCTGCTGAATCGCGCGCCGACCCTGCACCGCCTCGGTATTCAGGCCTTCGAGCCCGTTCTGGTCGAAGGCAAGGCCATCAAGATTCACCCGCTGGTTTGCACCGCATTCAACGCCGACTTCGACGGCGACCAGATGGCGGTCCATATCCCGTTGTCTCCGGAGGCGCAGATCGAAGCGTCGGTGCTGATGCTCTCGACGCAGAACCTGCTGTCGCCGGCCAGCGGCCAGCCGGTTGCCGTTCCCACGCAGGACATGGTGCTGGGCGTCTACTACCTCACGCGTCGCGAAACCGGGCGCCCGCGGCGAAGGCCGGACATTCGGCTCGATCGAAGAAGTGCTGATGGCCCTGGATTCCGGCGAAGTCGAAACCCAGACTCCCATCCGCCTGCGCTACACCGGTCCGCTGATCGATATGACGACGGCATACGACGAGCAGGCGCTCGTCCATGCCGAGGTCGATCGACGCGAAGAACTACATGCTCAACACGACCGTGGGCCGCGTCATTCTCTTCGATAACATGCCCGAAGGCATGCCGTTTATCAACGGCCTGCTGAAGAAGAAGGGCCTTGGCCAGCTCGTCAGCTTCACGTATCTGCGTTACGGGCCGGAAATGACCGTTACGATGCTCGACCATATCAAGCAGCTCGGCTTCCTACTATGCGACGCAAGCGGGCATCACGATCTGGATCGACGATCTGATCGTGCCTCCGGGCAAGCGCGAATTCGTCGACAACGCTCAGAACGAAGTGGTGAAAGTCGATCAGCAGTATCGTGACGGCGCGATCACCAACGGCGAACGCTACAACAAGGTCATCGCCATCTGGTCGGACGTGACGGAAAAGATTTCGGACATGATGTTCACGGAAATGGAGACGGGCGGAGAAGGCCAGCCACGGCTTCAACCCCATCCTTCTGATGGCCGACTCCGGCGCCCGCGGATCCAAACAGCAGATCCGTCAGCTGGCCGGTATGCGCGGTCTGATGGCGAAGCCGTCAGGCGAAATCATCGAGACGCCGATCACGGCGAACTTCCGCGAAGGTCTGAACGTGCTGCAGTACTTCATCTCGACGCACGGCGCACGCAAGGGTCTGGCGGATACCGCGCTGAAGACGGCCGATTCGGGTTATCTGACGCGCCGGCTGGTTGACGTGGCCCAGGACGTGATCATCAGTGAAGACGATTGCGGCACGGTCGACGGCATCTTCGTCGGTTCGATCGTGGAATCGGGCGAGATCATCGAACCGTTGCGCGACCGCATCATCGGCCGCGTGTCGCTCGAGAAGATCAAGGACTATGAAGGCAGGGTCATCGTCGAGATCAACCAGGAGATTACCGAAGACCTGGCCGGCGCCATTCAGTCGGCCGGCATCGAGCGCGTGAAGATCCGCTCGGTGTTGACGTGCGAATCCCGTCGCGGGACCTGCGTCCGCTGCTACGGCACGCAATCTGGCGACCGGCAAAGCTCGTGGAGATCGGCGAAGCGGTCGGCGTGATCGCGGCGCAGTCGATCGGCGAACCGGGAACGCAGCTCACAATGCGCACATTCCATATCGGCGGCACCGCAAGCCGGGTTGCCGAGCAGACCAGCCTGGAAGCGAAAAACGCGGGAACCATCAAATTCCATAACTCTGCAGACCGTCCGGAATCAGGAAGGTGTGCTCGTTGCGATGAACCGCAACGGCGTGCTCGCCGATCATGGACGAAAAGGGCCGCGAGAAAGAGCGCTACACGATCGTCTACGGCGCGAAGTTCGAAGTCGAAGAAGGGGCTCAGGTCAAGGTCGGCGCGACGCTGGTCGAATGGGATCCGTACACGTTCGCGATTCTGACGGAAGATCAGCGGCACCATTCAGTTCAAGGATCTGCTCGAAGGCGTCACGATGCACGAGGAACTCGACGAAGTCACGGGCCTCTCGCGCTGGGTCGTTACCGATTCGCCCGGACGAGAAGCGCCAGCCGACCATCCAGATTCGCGACGAGAAGCACAAGAGTGCTGCGGAAGTATCTGATTCCGTCGCGCGCCCACTTGATGGTCGCCGACGGCGACACCGGTGCATCAGGGGGACGTTCTGGCGAAGATCCCGCGCGAAACGACGAAAACCAAGGACATCACGGGCGGTCTGCCGCGCGTGGTTGAGCTGTTCGAAGCCCGTAAACCGCGCGAGACGGCGGTGATCACGGAAATCGACGGTATCGTCAAGTACGGCGATATCGCAAAGGGCCAGCGCAAGATCTCGTCGATCAACGAAAACGGTGTCGAGCGCGAATACGCCCTGCCCCGCGGCGTCCACGTCAACGTGCAGGAAGGCGAGCACGTCAGGGCCGGCGAACCGTTGATGGACGGGCCGCGCAACCCGCACGACATTCTTGCCGTTCTCGGTGAAAAGGAACTGCAGGCGTACCTGGTGAACGAAATTCAGGAGGTCTACCGGCTGCAGGGCGTGAACATCAACGACAAGCACATCGAGGTGATCGTTCGCCAGATGATGCGCTGGATCAAGATCGAAGATGTCGGCGATACGGAATTCCTGGTCGACGAGCAGGTCGACAAGTTCCGCTTCCAGGAAGAGAACGAACGCGTGAAAAAGAACGGCGGTAAGCCGGCATCCGGCCGGCCGCTGCTGCTCGGAATCACCAAGGCGTCGCTCTCGACCGAATCGTTCATTTCGGCGGCCTCGTTCCAGGAAACGACCCGGGTGCTGACGGAAGCTTCCATCAGCGGAAAAATCGATTATCTCCGCGGCCTGAAGGAGAACGTCATCATGGGACGCCTGATTCCCGCCGGCACCGGCCTGGAGTACTACCGCAATGTCGAACTGCTTACGGAGGAACCGGAGCCCGAAGTCGAAGATGTCCGAATGGAGCTCGATGAGAATGGTCTTCCTGTCGAAGACGGCCGTGAAGACCGGATGACCCTGTAGACGAAGCTACGATCGATCGTTGGGGAGCCCCGGGGAGTTTTCCCGGGGCTTTCTGTTTATTCCAGACCGAACGCTGTATCATTTGCCGGATAGAGGTCGCCATGAGAATGCTCCTCCATGCTGTCAGCCTGATCTTGTCTCTTTCTTTGGTTGCTACCGGGCAATCTTTCGAAATTCATCAGACCGGAGTCTACACATTGAAAGCCAACGACTCGGCTGATACTGCCAGGCAGCTGGCTTTGATCGACGCGGAGCTTAAGGCCATGGCCTCGGTTGACGCATCTCTTGCCGCCCTGCCTGAGGTGAAGGATCTTGGCCTCACGGGTGATGAGCTGGTCGCATATCTTCCGGGAGTCCTTGAACTGCCGGCGCCGAACGATAGCGGTGAGGGGAAAACATTCAGGAGCGAGATTTCCTTCCAAATGGATGCTGCTGAAGTTGTTCGCAGGCTCGAAAGAGTGCACCAGGATTCGGAGGCTTCCCGCGACCTGATGGAGCTTTCACGGCGAAGCCGGCAGCTTCGCGACGGCCTTGCAGGCGACAGCCGGCAGCAGGCTGCTGCGAAACTGCAGTTGAACTTTTTCCTGGCCCAGGCCCGTGCCGCCCTGGCACGCCAGGAAACCGGGACGACTTCCATTCCCGTCATCTCGGAGGCAGGCCTCCGTCGCGCCAGGCAATTGGCAGATCGAGTGATGCTTTCGGATTCCGGGAACAGCGAGGGGCACAGGGTGCTCGGAGACGTGCTGCTCGCCGAGGGTGACCCGTCGGGCGCGGAACGGGAATATCGCACAGTGCTCAAGGAGAACCCCGGCTCCTGGCTGGATCACAACAAACTGGGCAACGCATTGCTCTCGCAAGACAGGGCTCCGGAGGCAGCCGAGGAGTTCAAGGAAGCGATCCGCCTGAATCCTTCGGATTTCGTCAGTCATTCCGATCTCGGGCTCGCCCTTCGGCAGCAGCAGGATCCCGAAGCCATTACGGCGTTCCGGGAAGCGATTCGCATCAATCCCCGGTATGTGGACGCCCATAACAATCTGGGAATCGCCCTGGCCACGCAGGGCCAGACTCCCGAAGCGTTGGCCGAATTTCAGGAAATCATTCGCCTGCAGCCCAATTCAGCGCTCGGCCATTTCAATGCCGCCACGGCCCTTGCGGACCTGGAGAAGGATGAGGAATCCACAAACGAGTTGCGTGAGGCTGTCCGCCTCAATCCGAACAACTATAATGCCCACTATAATTTCGGCGAGATGTTGAGGCTTACCGGAAAGCTCGAGGAATCGGCGAAAGAGTTCCGGGAATACGTGAATCGAGCGCCGGACACTCCCAGAACGCAGCGTAACAAGGAGCGGGCCAGAAGCTTTATCAAAGCCTTTGAGGAGCCATAGATCTCTGTGAAAAAACTAATCGTCAGTAGTGGGGTAGTCGCATTCCTGGTAGCCGTCACGCTCGTCGTTGCTGCGCAGGCGCCGCCACCTGCAGTGCCGCGGCCGTTTACGCCGGTGACGCAGAAGATGCTGGAAAGCCCCAGTCCGGATGACTGGCTGATGTTCAGCCGCACCTACGATGCCCAGAGATACAGTCCGCTCAAGCAGATCAATAAGCAGAACGTCGGGCAGCTCAAGGCAGTCTTCGACGTCGATATGGGGACTGGAACAACGGAAACGATTCCCATCGTGCACGATGGCGTGATGTACACGGCGATGCCGGGCGCGAGCGTCCGGGCGTTGGATGCGACAACCGGCGCGACCCTCTGGGAATACAAACGGCCCAAAGGAGGTCAGGGACGAAGCAAGGCCATTGCGATATACCAGGATGTCATCCTCTACACGGCGCCCGACAGCTACGTTGTCGGTATAGACGCAAAAACGGGAGAAATGCGCTGGGAGACCAAGGTCGATACGCGCGGTAATACGTCGGGAGCGCTTGTTGCTGAAGGCAAAGTCATCTCAGGCGGCGCCTGCAGCGGCAATCGGGCGAACTGCTATATTTCCGCGCACGACGCTGTCACAGGAAAGGAAGTCTGGAGGTTCTACACGACGCCGGCGCCCGGAGAACCCGGCGACGAGAGTTGGGGCGGTGCGGCGCTCGCGAATCGGCAGGCGTCCACATGGGGCCTGCCTGGTGCCTACGACCCGCAACGCAAGATGCTCTACTGGGGCGTCGCCAACGCCATGCCGGATCAGCGGATGGCGCGTCACGATGGAAATCCGGATGCGGTTTCGCGGCAGGCTCCCGCGGATCTCTATAGCGACTCGACGCTGGCTCTCGATCCGAACACCGGGAAGCTCGCCTGGTACTACCAGCATTTGCCCGGAGACGATTGGGATTCCGATTTCACTCATGAGCGCACGCTCGTCCGCACCCGCGTGAATCCGGATCCGCGCTTTGTGAAATGGATCAATCCCGCGATCCCGCGAAATCAGGAGCGGGATGTCGTCGTTACCATCGGCGAACCCGGCGGCATTTTCGTTCTCGACCGCAACGATGGAAAGTTTCTGTGGGCCACGCCGTTTCCGTCGGACGCTCCGGAGTTCGTGATCTCGGACATCGATGTGAAGACCGGCAAAACGTCGATCAACTGGGATATCGTTTTCAAGAAACCCGGCGATCATCACCTGATTTGCTTCTGGAACACACGGAGCTACTGGCCTACTGCGTACAGCCCCGCGACCAATTCGCTCTATACCTCCTACATCGAGAACTGCCGGGACCTTACCGTTGGCGGAACAGGCGCCCGCGGGGGGCAACTGAATATCGTGCCGCGTCCTGGCGCGAACCCGAACGAGTTGACGGGCCTCGCGAAGATCAATCTCGCAACGGGCGAGATTCTGAAGTTCGATGTCGGGCGTGCCCCGGGTAACGGCGCGATGCTGGCGACGGCCGGTGGACTCCTGTTCCACGGCGACCTCGATCAGAAGTTCAAAGCCTTCGATGCCGAGACCGGAAAGCAGCTTTGGCAGACCACCCTTGTCGGGAACATCTCTGTGAGTACCATCACCTACGCCGTGAAGGGCAAGCAATATATTGCCGTGATGACCGGCGACAATCTGAAGATGCCGGAGTTGCTGGGCGAGTTTCCGGAAATTAAAACTCCCCGCGGGCATAACGCGATCCACGTCTTCGCGTTGCCGTAGTACGGTTCCGGAGTCCGGGCTATGCGCCGGGAGCTCTCCGAGAGGACTGGATTCTGACTGCTAATTTAATAACATTCATTGCGGCTGCGTTCACTTTTTCGCAGGACTGAAGACTGGGATTCCCCGGTCTTGACAGGAATTTTTTTATCGTTCAGCCAAAATACCATGGCAAATTGTGTAACGAGGAGTCAGGACATGGAGACAGCGGAGCTCAAGGCAGAAGGCGTTCGGTGGGATCTGGGGGAACTTTACTCCTCTCCGGACGATCCGCGCATTGAAGGTGATTTCAGCGAAGCGCAGCGACGGGCGGAGGAGTTCGGGCGAACCTACCGGGGCAAGTTGGCCGGGTTGGACGGGCCCACGCTTGCGCGTGTTCTGGCTGAATATGAATCCCTTTCCGAGATTCTCTACCGTCCGTCGTTTTATGCGAGTCTCCTGTTTTCGGGAGACACGCAGAGCGCACGGGCACAACAGTTGGTCCAACGAACCCGCGAGGTGGCAACCGATACGGGAAACCAGCTGATCTTCTTTGCTCTCGAGCTGATCGCCCTCAACGACTCCCAGGTTGCGGCATTGATGGCCGCTCCGGAGATGTCGGAGTACGAACACTATCTGGGGGTGCTTCGGCGGTTCAAACCCCACACGCTCAGCGAAAAGGAAGAGCAGATTCTGAATCAGAAAAATCTGACCGGACGAAGCGCGTTCGAGCAGCTCTACGACGAACTCAGTGGATCGATGCGGTTCAAGGTCGTGGTCGATGGTGAGGAACGGGAGTTGACGGACAGCGAAGTGATGGCGCTGCTCCGCCACCCCGACCGCGAATTGCGCCAGCGCTCGTTCTCGTCCTTTCTGGCCAAGCACGGAGAGCACGCCCTAGTTCTGACTGCCATATTCAACAATGTCTTCCTGGATCATAAAGTGGACTGCGACTTGAGGCATTACACGGATGTCGTCCTGCCCACGCATCTCAGCAACGATATCGAGCCCCGGACAGTGGATGCGAT
The DNA here is from genome assembly GCA_963836435.1 of uncultured Acidobacteriota bacterium. Classification (GTDB taxonomy): domain Bacteria; phylum Acidobacteriota; class Terriglobia; order 20CM-2-55-15; family 20CM-2-55-15; genus DASTBJ01. Next base: position 198,051 of record CAWIJI010000010.1, read on the forward strand.
GATGCAGGCGGTGGAGCGTCACTACGGTTTGGCACAGGAGTATTTCCACCTGAAGGCCCGGCTTCTCGGAGTGGACAAACTCCGCAACACAGACATTTTCGCCCCCATCGCGGCCGTCTCGGAGAAGATCCCGTTTTCGGAGGCCCGCTCTCTGGTGCTGACGGCTTTCGGAAACTTCAGCCCGCGCTTTGCCGCAATTGCCGAGGAGTTTTTTTCCAGGCGCTGGATCGATGCTGAAGTTCGGCCTGGAAAGCGCAGCGGAGCGTTTTGCGCATCGCTTTCCCCGAATCTTCATCCTTTTGTCCTCTGCAGCTATACAGGAAACGGCCGCGATGTCTCTACGATTGCGCATGAACTGGGACATGGAATTCACTACTCCCTGTCTCGTTGTCAGAAATGGGTGAACCACGATGCGCCACTCGTGCTGGCAGAAACGGCTTCCGTTTTCGCCGAGATCACTCTGATGCGTCACCTGCTGGCAAAGACAAACAGCCCGGAAGTCCGACGGGGCCTCCTCTGTGATCTGCTTGATGATATTTATGGCACGGTCTTCCGGCAGACGGCTTTAACCCGTTTCGAGATGGCCGGGCATGAGAAGCGTCGTTCAGGTCAGCTCAGTGCCGATGATATTTGCGGGCTGTGGCTCGAGGAGCAGGGAAAACTGTTCGGCGACAGCGTGGAGATGATTCCCGCGTACCGATGGGGGTGGTCCTATATTTCCCATTTCATCCACAGCCGTTTCTATTGCTATTCGTACTCGTTTGGTGAACTGCTCACGCTCGCTCTTTATCAGCGGTACCTTGATGAAGGCGAGTCGTTTGTTCCCGGCTACATCCGCCTGCTCGAGGGAGGCGGGTCGAAACGACCCGATCAGGCGTTGGCGGAACTCGGCATCGAAATCGATCATCCCGAATTCTGGGATCGTGGATTTCGCGTGATCGAAGGTTTCCTCACCGATCTCAAGGCCACTCTTTAGGCGTAGACGAAGCCGCGGGAGGCGTGATGCACCCTCGCACCCTTTCAGGGTGCGATTGGACACTTTACCGGTACCGGTGGTTACGCTCGCTGCGCTCGCTAACCACCGGCTAAATTCCCTGCGCGCCTTCGGCGCGCCCTGGAGTTTAGACATTCTTGAGTCCGAGCACGCCGGAGGCGTGCTGAGAATTTAGCCCCGGGTTAAGCGAGCGAAGCGAGCGCAACCCGGGGTTACCGTAACGATAAAGTTGCACCCCGGCAGGGGTGCAAGGGATACCCCGGGTGTCGCTGAGTTCCACCCGGGGCTACCTTCTTTTAACGTCTCCGGCGTGCGAAACGTCCAAACGCCACTGTACCGCTCCGCGGTGCGCACCGCGCAATTCGCGGTCGTGGCGACACTTCACCCTTCCCGCATGAAGGTCACAGGTCGATGAACCGTTCTTTGTAGGTCTCGGGGGGAATCTGGCAGGTGTCGTATTTGCCGAACGTCCGATACCGATTGCTCGCAATGAGGGAATAGACGCCGTCGAGAACGGATGTCGGGAGCAGTTCCAGGAACCTTAGAAATCGCCACGGACTCTTCAGCCTGCTTATGACAAACAGGATCGCCCGCGCGCGCGCCATGATGCGCGGCGACTGCGACTTGTAGTCCGCCAGAACGTAAATTGTGTCCAAAAGGTCCGGATTCCTGCCGTATTGTCGTAGAAGAGCGCGTCCCACTTCGCTTTGAAGCGATGCAAAATGAAACAGCCCTCCCGGGTCTCGCGTAAGGATCTGTCGAATCCATCGATTGCATAGCCCGCACACACCGTCGTATAGAATGAGGTGCTGCCCGGCCGCCACTGTTTCTCCGGAGTTCATGGACAATAGCGTAGAGTATTCAGCGCACTATGCGCGAGGAACCTTCGTGAAAAGACCGGCTATTTTTCTGTCGGCGTTCTGCGGCGTGTTGTTGTGGACTTTGCCGGTCCTGTCCGCGCCTCAGGCAGGATCCCTGGCGGTTCTGTCTGGAACAGTGGAGGACGAAAACCGCCTTCCCGTGAATGGCGTTCAGGTAACTTTGCGTCTGGAGGACCGAGCAGAGCACGTCTCGACGAACGCACTTGGCCGCTTCCGGTTCGAAGCAGTGGTGCCCGGCACACACCTTCTGGATTTCGACAAGCCCGGGTTTTTTCGATTGAGTAACTACGAGGTCGTTTTGATCCCGCCGTCGACGGATGTCATGGTAACGCTTATCCGCGAGTTCGAAATCCGTTCCCGGGTGGATGTCGTCGCATCGCCGCACGAGGTCGATCCCGGCCAGGCTGAGCACGAAGATGGGCTGGTTGCCCAGGAGATTCGTGAGGATCCCGTTGCGGGATCCCATTCCCTGCAAAACGCCCTGCCTGCGATACCCGGTGTGGTGCAGGACCGAGAAGGACTTGTGCACGTTGCCGGAGCGCGGGATGAAGACACGGTGTACGTGCTTGATGGCTTCCAGATGAACGATCCCGCCACGGGCGCTTTCGACGCGCGAATCAATGTGGACGCTGTTCGGACTGTTGACATCATGACAGGACGGTACGGAGCGCAATATTCCAACGCTCCCGCCGGCGTGCTGGCCCTGCAAACCGACAATGGCGGCGATCGCTGGCGATTCGGGACGACGAACTTTCTGCCGTCGTTCAACTTCGAGCGCGGAGTCCATCTCGATAACTGGTATCCCCGGGCTACACTTTCCGGGCCCCTCCGAAAGGGTCGCGCCTGGTTCTCCGACAGCGTGAGTCTCCAGCACGGATTTACGCTGGTCAGAGAGTTGCCGCGCGGCGCCGACACTTCACACTACTGGGCGGGAGACAATCTTTTCCGGGCCCAGTTCAACCTTTCTCCCTCGCACTCCTTGCAGGGGAATTTTCTGTATAACGCCAACACGACTGCCCGGACCGGTCTGGGTCCATTTGTGCCCGAATCGGCAACGACGGATTCCCTTGGACGGCGTTACTTCATCTCGGGCAAGGATCAGATTACGCTTCACAATGGTCTCCTGGAATTCGGAATCGCGTCGGATGCGGATCGCTTCAGGCGGTTCCCTCAGGGTTCCGACACCTATGTCCTTACGCCCATGGGGCCTCAAGGGAACTATTTCGAGCACATCGAATCGAACAGCCGTCGCTGGCAGGGGAGGAGTGATCTGACTCTTGCCGGCCGGCAGTGGAGAGGCGTTCATACGATCCAGCTTGGGTTCAGTCTTGACGAGAGCCGACTGGACCAAACAGCAACCCGCAGCTCGGTTGAACTCAGGACGGAAGATTCAACCCTGGTGCGAAAAGGAACGTTTTCCGGATCGCCAAATCTGTCCATGTCGGAATGGCAGGGCGGGGTGTACGCCCAGGACTCGTGGCAGCTTCGCAGATCGCTCGTTCTGCAGACAGGTGTGCGCTTTGATCGAAACGATTTCGTCGGCAAGACGTTGTCGCAGCCCAGAGTGGTGCTGAATTGGCTTCCGCGCAGCGCCACCAAGCTTAGTGCGGGCTGGGGCACTTACTATCAGCCGGTCTACACCGCGCTCATCTCGGAAGCGCTCGATCAGGAACGCCTGGATCTGCTTGGTCCCGGCGCTTCAGCTCCCCTCGTGACTTCCTTTTCACTCCCTTCTTCGGTGCGCCAGCCCTATTTCCAAACGGCCAGCGTGGAGTGGCAGCAACAGTGGGATCTTCGCACCCTGACCAGTGTTCATCTGATGGATCGCCGGCAGCGTCATGGACTCGCGTACGAAGACGTTTCGATCGATCCGCAGCGCCAGCAATTTCAACTCAGCGGCAGTCGCAGCGATCGATATCGGGCTGTGGATGTCTCGGTTCGCCATTCCCTTCAGTCAGGCGCGGACTTCATGATCGACTACACCCGCTCCCAGGCTCGATCGAACAGTCTGTTCGATTATTCCGTGACGGAATTTCTCCTGGCCGGCCGGGCCGCAGGACCTCTGCCGTGGGATGCCCCGCATCGCGTTATTTCCCGCGGATCGGCGCCGACCCGCTTGTGGAACCTGCTGTTCAGCTATTTCGCCGAGTACCACACGGGATTTCCGTTCAGCGCCGTGGATTCCGAGTATCGATTGCAGGGAATTCCCAACGGATACCGGTTCCCCGCATATATGAGCCTCAATGCCGCCGCCGAGAAACGCTTCCAGTATCGGGGGCATGAGTGGGCTCTCCGGTTGTCTGTAATCAACCTGACCGGTCATCACAATTACAACTCCGTTATCAACAATACCGACGCGCCGGATTTTCTGACGTTTGCCGGCGGTCAGGGTCGCGCTTTTACGGCACGGCTGCGGCTGGCGGGCGGCAAGTGAGTGCGGTAGAGTACGGTCAAATGAAGGTTCGAACATACTTTCTTGCGGTCGCCGTTGGCCTGGCGGCAGGGTGTGCCAATGCGCCGGGCGGCCCTGTGTCGATGTCGGAGTTACCCGATATCCATACGGACGCGATTCTCGCCGATATCCGCAAGCTGTCGTCTGATGAGTTTGAAGGTCGAGCGCCCGGCGCGAAAGGCGAGCAACTTTCCGTGCAGTACCTGATTGATCAGTTCAAGGCGGCCGGCCTGGAGCCAGGCAATCCGGATGGCGCCTGGATCCAGAAGGTGCCCCTCGTCGGGCTCAAGCCGGAAGTGCAGGGCTCCTTTGTCGTCAGGAAGGGCGCTGAGGAGCGCGATTTCAGGATTCGCGACGAGGTCGTTGTGTTCAGCAAGCACGTCGAAGATGAGGTGAAACTCGAAAATTCAGAGCTGGTTTTTGCAGGATACGGCGTGCAGGCGCCCGAATACCAATGGGATGACTTTGCCGGAATAGACGTCAAAGGGAAGACGATCCTTGTTCTGGTTAACGATCCACCGGTGGCGACAGCAGACGGTACCCTGGATGCCCGGATGTTCGGAGGCAAGGCCATGACCTACTATGGCCGCTGGACCTACAAGCACGAGAAGGCGGCCGAACTCGGCGCCGCCGGTGTGCTCGTCGTTCATGAAACGATACCGGCCGGTTATCCCTTTTCGGTCGTTCAGGGAATGCAGGAAGAGAGTTTCAATTTGGTCACGCCAGACAAAAACGCGGGCCGCGCCAAAATCGAAGGTTGGATTTCCGTCGATGCGGCCACGGCGTTACTGAAGATGGCCGGTCAGGATTATCAGAAACTCAAGGCTGAGGCGGCCACCCGGACCTTCAAGCCCGTGGCTCTCGGGATGACGGCGTCGGTGACCCTCCGGCAAAAGATGAAAAATGTCGAATCGCAGAACGTGATCGCGAAGTTGAGCGGCAGCGATCCCGTTTTGAAGGACGAGAACATTATCTATACCGCGCACTGGGACCATCTCGGAGTCGGTGAGCCCGTCAAGGGCGATGCGATCTATAACGGCGCCATCGACAACGCGAGCGGCGTTGCAACCGTGCTCGAGATTGCGCGCGAGTTGACGAAAGTCAATGTCAAGCCGAAGCGCTCGATTCTTTTCCTGATGGTGACAGCCGAGGAGCAGGGCCTGCTGGGATCGCAGTACTATTCGGAGTTTCCCCTCTACCCGCTGGCAAAGACGCTGGCCAATATCAATATCGATGGAGTCAACCAATGGGGGCGCACAAAGGATCTGGTCCTGGTGGGCATGGGCGCGTCAGCTCTCGACGACTATGCGCGTGAGGCTGCGGCCGAGCAGGGGCGGGTGATTGCGCCGGATGCAGAGCCGGAAAAGGGCTTCTACTATCGTTCCGATCATTTCAACTTCGCCAAAAAGGGAGTGCCGGCCCTCGATCCGGACTCGGGTGTCGACTTCATCGGAAAGCCCGAAGGCTATGGAAAGACCAAACGCGAGGAGTACACCAACAACGATTACCATGCGCCTTCGGACGAAGTGAAACCGGACTGGGACCTCGCCGGCCTCGCTGAAGACGCGAAGCTGTTGCTGGCCGTGGGATACCGGGTGGCGCAGGCGGATAAATTCCCCGAGTGGAAGCCGGGGAATGAATTCAAGTCGATCCGCGACAAGAGCCTGGGACGGTAGCTATCGGACGGCCATCGATGCAAGTTCGTGCAGCTTCTGAATCTGTAGGGGGAACTGGTCGCCGGTTCCCGGTCCGCGAAAGCCGACGTGAACGGCCTGCACTTTGCCGCTCCTGCCGACGAAGAGTGTCGTCGGGTAAGCGAAGAAGTTCTCCAGCTGATTCCTGATCTGGCTGTCCACGTCGGCATCGTCGACGCTGCCACAGTAGAGAAGGGGGTAGGTGAGGCCGAGCCGGTAACGATAAAGAGCCAGGTTCTTCCGGCCAAGCTCGGCGTCATTCATGACTTCGAACGACAGGCCCACGACCTCAAAGCCGTCGTTCCCGTACTGCGTGTGCAGTTCCTGAAGCACAGGTGACTCGTCCATGCAGTTGTGGCACCACGTTCCCATGATATCCAGGACGAGCGCTTTGCCCTTGAAGCGCTCATCGGTATTGCGGACCGTCTCGCCGGCGAGTGAAGAGCATGAAAAAGCAAAGGGAGCCGCTGGATCTCTCATGGCGGTCTGCTTCGCGGGCGGAACCGGAGCCTCCAGGCCCGAATACGGCTGCAGCGAGAACGCGCGCGGCGCGTCATTGGCGGCGGAGTGAAACTTTCCGGCCCAACCTGAGCCTTCCCGCGTCCAGGCGGATCGTGATCACCTGCCAGCCGGTGAACCGATGGAGTTGGATTCCCGGGGACGCAGGTCCGCCTTCGAGCAGTCCGTAGTCGCCGTCCGGCGCGATGAAGGTGCCGTAGTAGGAATCGTTTTCCTTCCAGAGCTTCGCCAAAGTGATGCCGTCGCCTTCCTTCTGATCCTCGAACGCGACCCGAAAAGTTCCGACGGGCGCATCCCCGACTGGATTTTCCGTCGTGGCCACCTGTTCGGGAGAAGCGGAGAATGGAAAGGACTTTATTCCGGTGGAGCGGAGCCGCAGATACTCCCCTTTCAGTTGATGCCCATCCCACGCGGCGCGCATCTCCGCACCGTATTCCGAGAAAGTCAGCGCGAGAGAGTTCCCGGTTCGGACGACCTCGGGGATGGGTGTTGTTTCTTTTCCGACGACAAAACGCCCGTTGGGCTTCCCGGCGGACAGATCCAGATCCATATGGAAAGCGACGTTCGCCTCCGGCAGGGCCAGGGTTCCCGTCCAGCTCGCCTGCAGTGGCATTGGAGATTGACGGCAGCCTGCCAGGAGAATCAGCGCGCAAAGGCAGCAAGCTTTGAAGTCTTGTCTTGTCCTATCCACCTTGACGCGAATCGTAGCGCGGCGGGCCGGCCAGGGGCCACTCAGTTTTTTTTTACAGGGGTTGATTGTTTCGCTTTTGTAAAGGCTGACGGCACGCCGTTCACTGCGGCAGATTGTCCAGGCGGGTTACCGGTCGTGCCCCCTTCCGCAATGTTTTTCTCTTTGTCACGGTAAAAAAGTGGCGGACGGAGGATTAATTCTTGCCCCTGAAAGCCTGTTTTCGCATTTTCCTCTTGGAGCTTGCCGCAAATCTTAAGTAATATCGTTGGGTTTTCCCCTGAGGGCCGGTCCCGTCAGGGAGGGTTTGCTTAGAGCACAGGAGTAATTGTTCGTGCCGACGTTTAATCAATTAGTTCGACAGGGTAGAAATAAGCCCCGATACAAGACGAGTAGTCCTGCTCTGCAGGAGTCTCCGCAGAAAAGAGGCGTATGCACTCGCGTGTATACGCAAACGCCAAAGAAGCCGAATTCGGCCCTTCGCAAAGTTGCACGTGTGCGTCTGACCAACGGGATTGAAGTAACAACGTACATCCCCGGTATCGGCCACAATCTGCAGGAACACTCGATTGTCTTGATTCGTGGGGGTCGCGTAAAGGATTTGCCGGGCGTCCGCTACCACATTATTCGTGGAACGCTGGATGCGTCAGGAGTGGCCAATCGTAAACAGAGCCGCTCCAAGTACGGCGCCAAGCGGCCTAAGGGATAGATTAAAGACCGCCCCGAGAGCCTGGGGCAAACCCGGGCTGTGGGGAATAACCTGAATTTTTGCTCCGGTTTTTCTAATTAAAGAGGGGACTGGCACGCCATTGCCGGCGGCGCTGGTCTGCGAGGTTTTGTATGCCCAGGAAAGCGCATATCGTCAAGCGCGAGATCGTGCCGGACCCGGTCCATGACAGCACGCTGCTGACGAAGTTCGTCAATTGCATGATGTACGGCGGCAAGAAGAGCACCGCCCAGAGGATCGTGTACGGATCCTTCGGCATCATCCAGGAAAAGACGCAGGATGACCCGCTCAAGCTGTTCAAGAAGGCGATCGAGAACGTCAAGCCCGTGCTCGAAGTAAAGTCGCGGCGTGTTGGTGGTTCCACCTACCAGGTCCCGGTGGAAGTCAGCCCCAATCGGCGTACGTCGCTGAGCATCCGGTGGATCCTGCAGTATTCGCGGTCTCGTGGCGAGAAATCCATGAGAGAGAAGCTGGCGGGAGAGTTGATGGACGCGGCCAACAACCGCGGCAACTCCATTAAGAAAAAGGAAGACACGCATCGCATGGCGGAAGCCAACAAGGCCTTCGCTCACTATCGCTGGTAGCAGTAAGGAAGTTGCAGAAGTTTTTATGGCGCGTACGGTAGCACTCGACAAGACAAGAAACATCGGCATCATGGCGCACATCGATGCTGGCAAGACCACGACCACGGAGCGGATCCTGTTCTACACCGGTATCAACTACAAGATTGGTGAAGTTCATGAAGGCACCGCCACGATGGATTGGATGGAGCAGGAGCAGGAGCGCGGCATCACCATCACGTCCGCGGCAACGACGTGTACCTGGCAAAACCATCGCATCAATATCATCGATACTCCGGGCCACGTGGATTTTACCGCCGAAGTGGAACGATCGCTGCGCGTGCTCGATGGCGCTGTCGCTGTTTTCTGCGCTGTCGGCGGGGTAGAGCCCCAGTCTGAAACCGTTTGGCGTCAGGCCGACAAGTACGGCGTTCCCCGCATTGCCTTTGTCAACAAGATGGACCGGCCCGGCTCGGATTTCGATCGTGTTATGGAAATGATGCGCGTCCGCCTGCAGGCAAAGCCCGTGGCGATCCAATATCCGCTCGGGAAAGAAGATACGTTCCGCGGCATCATTGATCTCATCGAAGGCAAGGCTGTCGTCTTTCAGGAGGGCTCGCAGGGCTCGGAGTTCAGCGTCGAAGAAGTTCCCGAGGACTACCGGCAGATCCTCCATGATTATCGCGAGAAACTCATCGAGGCGGCCTCGGAAGTCGACGAACACCTGATGGAAAAATACGTGGCGGGAGAGCCCATATCCAACGCCGAACTCGCCACCGCCATCCGCAAGGCGACGATCGCTATCAAGCTGACCCCGGTCCTTTGCGGCTCCGCGTTCAAGAACAAGGGTGTGCAGCAGTTGCTCGACGGTGTGGTGGCATATTTGCCCTCGCCGCTCGACATTCCTTCCATTGAAGGCATGAACGCCGACAAGACCGCCCCGGAGATTCGCAAAGCGGATGACAAGGAGCCGTTCTCGGCGCTCGTCTTCAAGATCATGACGGACCCGTTTGTCGGTCAGCTTGCGTTTTTCCGCGTGTATTCCGGAACCCTCGATTCCAGCGCTTACGTCTATAACTCGACCAAGCAGCGCCGCGAGCGCATCGGCCGTCTGCTGAAGATGCACGCCAACAAGCGCGAAGAAATCAAGGAAGTCAACGCGGGCGATATCGCCGCTGCCGTGGGTCTGCGCGATGTCACCACGGGCGACACGATCTGCGACGAAAACAAGCCGGTACTGCTGGAATCCATGGATTTCCCGGAGCCGGTTATTTCCGTGGCCATCGAACCCAAGACCAAGGCCGACCAGGAAAAAATGGGAGTCGCCCTCGGCAAACTGGCAAAGGAAGATCCCGACGTTCAAGATCCACACGGACCCCGATACCGCGCAGACACTCATTTCGGGAATGGGCGAGCTTCATCTCGAAATCATCGTGGACCGCATGATGCGCGAGTTTGCGGTTGCAGCCAACGTCGGCAAACCCCAGGTTGCGTACAAGGAAACGATCCGGAAGAAGGCCGACGCCGAAGGCAAGTATATCCGTCAGACCGGCGGGCATGGCCAATACGGTCACGTGAAGATCACGGTCGAGCCCAGCGGAGTCGGCGCCGGTTTCGTCTTCGACAACGCAGATCAGCGGCGGCACCATCCCGAAGGAATACATCAAGCCGATCGAGCAGGGCATCCGCGAGGCCCTGCAGACCGGCGTTCTTGCCGGCTATGAAGTCAAGGACGTGAAAGTCACGCTCTATGATGGGTCGTATCACGAAGTGGATTCGTCGGAAATCGCCTTCAAGATTGCGGGTTCAATGGCGTTCAAGGACGGTTGCAAGCGGGCAAGCCCGGCGCTGCTCGAACCGATGATGAGGGTCGAAGTGGTTCTGCCCGAAGGAATATGCCGGAACGGTCAACGGCGATTTGAATTCGCGGCGCGGCCGCATTGAGGGTATGGAAGAGCGCCCCGGAACACAGATCGTTTCCGCGCTGGTTCCGTTATCCAACATGTTTGGCTATTCCACGGATCTTCGTTCACGGACTCAGGGACGAGCCACTTATACGATGCACTTCGATCATTACGAGGAAGTGCCCAGGAATATTGCCGAAGAAATCATTGCTAGGGCCCAGGGTAGAGACGGCGAGAAATCTGCTTAACAGCTAAACCGGAGAAGAAGGGTATGGCGAAAGAGAAGTTTGACAGGTCAAAGCCGCACGTGAACGTGGGAACGATCGGACATATCGACCACGGGAAGACGACGCTGACGGCGTGCATCACGAAAGTGCTGGCGAAGCACAACCCGAAGAACAAGTACCGGTCGTTCGATTCAATCGATAATGCGCCGGAAGAGAAGGCGCGGGGAATCACGATCGCGACGGCGCACGTGGAGTACGAGACGGCCAAAAGGCACTATGCGCATGTGGACTGTCCGGGGCATGCCGATTACATCAAGAACATGATCACGGGGGCGGCGCAGATGGACGGGGCGATCCTGGTGGTGGCGGCGACCGACGGGCCGATGCCGCAGACGCGGGAGCACATTCTGCTGGCCCGGCAGGTGGGAGTGCCCTACATGGTGGTGTTCCTGAACAAGTGCGACGCGGTGGAAGACCCGGAGCTGCTGGACCTGGTGGAGCTGGAAGTCCGGGACCTGCTGAAGAGTTATGGGTTTCCGGGCGACGAGATTCCGGTGATCCGGGGATCGGCGCTGAAGGCGATGGACGACGATCCGGTGTGGACGGCGAAGATCGACGAGTTGATGGAAGCGGTGGATAGTTACATACCGCTGCCGCAGCGGGTGACGGACAAGCCGTTTTTGATGCCGATCGAAGATATTTTCTCGATTTCCGGACGGGGAACGGTGGTGACGGGAAGAATCGAGAGAGGAATCTGCAAGGTCGGCGAGGAAATGGAGATCGTGGGATACACGCCGACGCAGAAGACGGTCATCACGGGCGTGGAGATGTTCAAGAAGCTGCTGGATGAAGGACGGGCCGGAGACAACGTGGGGTTGCTGCTGCGGGGGACGAAGAAAGAGGAAGTGGAGCGGGGTCAGGTGATCGCCAAGCCGGGATCGATCAAGCCGCACACGAAGTACAAGGCGGAGGTCTACATCCTGACGAAGGAAGAAGGAGGACGGCACACGCCGTTCTTTAAAGGATACCGGCCGCAGTTTTATTTTCGGACGACGGACGTGACCGGGTCGGCGGAATTGCCGGCGGGAGTGGAGATGGTGATGCCGGGAGACAACGTCTCGCTGGAGATCAGTTGATCACGCCGGTGGCGCTGGAGAAGGGGTTGCGGTTCGCCATCCGCGAAGGCGGCCGAACGGTCGGCGCCGGCACGGTTGCCGAGATTGTTGAGACATAGGCGAAGCATGAGCGGGACAGCGCGAAACCATTGAGCGAAGGGCGAAGCCAGTCATGAGCAGAGCGAATGCGAGCCCGCCAGGGCGAAGCCAGTCATGAGCGGAGCGAATGCGAGCCCGGTAGGGCGAAGCCAGTAAGAAATTGCATGCTTAACGAAAAGATTCGAATCCGGTTGAAAGCCTACGATTCCCGTGTTCTCGACCAGTCGGCCACGGAGATCGTCGATACCGCGAAGCGCACCGGCGCTCGTGTTGCGGGTCCGATTCCCCTTCCAACCATCATCAACAAGTTCACAGTCCTGCGGTCGCCGCACTGTGACAAGAAGTCCCGCGAGCAATTCGAGATTCGAACGCACAAAAGACTGCTCGATATTCTCGAGCCTACTCCGCAGACCGTCGATGCGCTCATGAAACTCGATTTGCCCGCCGGCGTGGACGTCGAGATCAAGGCGTTTGGAAGAGAGCACGTAAAATGATCACCGGACTAATTGGCAAAAAAGTCGGCATGACCCAGTTGATTCAGGACGACGGGACGGTGGTTCCCGTCACCGTGATACAGGCGGGTCCGTGCGTCGTGGTTCAGAAGAAGACCGTGGAGAAAGACGGATACGAGTCCGTTCAGCTTGGTTTTGTGGAATTCGTGAAGCCGAAGCGCGTGACCAAGGCGATGAACGGGCACTTCAAGAAGGCGGGTTCGGCTCCCGTGCGCGTATTGCGTGAAATGCGCCTAAAAGGCGGAGCAGGGGAGGAGTCGCCGAAGCCTGGGGACAAGGTTCTGCTGCGATATCTTCACCGAAAAGGAACGTGTTCACATCATTGGAACGAGTAAAGGTCGCGGATTTGGCGGCTTGATCAAGCGGCATCACTTCCGTGGAGGCCGCGCCAGTCATGGCTCCATGTTTCATCGGGCGCCGGGATCGATCGGATCTTCGGCGTATCCTTCGCGCGTCTTGAAGGGCATGCGGATGGCGGGACATCTGGGGAATGATCGGGTCACGGTACAAAACATCAGCGTCGAGCGGATAGACCAGGAAAACAATCTGCTCTATCTGCGTGGAGCGGTGCCTGGCCCTCAAGGCGCATACCTTATTGTCGAGAAGTCTGGACGGTAATATGGCGACAGTCGAAATCAAGAATCTGAAGAACGAAGTGGTCGGCAATCTGGATCTGTCCGACGACGTCTTTGGGGGGCCTGTTAATGAAGGCCTGCTTAACGACGCCGTAAAGCAGTATCTGGCGAGTCAGCGCGCCGGCACTCATAAGACCAAGGGTCGCGCTGAGGTTTCCGGAAGCGGAAAGAAGCCGTGGCGCCAGAAGGGCACGGGCCGCGCGCGAGTCGGCGAAATTCGGAATCCGCTGTGGCGTGGGGGTGGCACGGTGTTTGGTCCGCAACCGCGCAGCTATGAATATCATCTGCCGCAAGAAGATGTTCCGCGCGGCGCTCCGGTCCGCGCTGGCCCTGAAGCTGAAGGAAAATCAGCTGAACGTCATCGATGCATTTTCGCTTGCGGATCACAAGACGAAGGCGCTGGGAAAAGTTCTGACGCAGCTTGGATTCAAGCGCAAGGTGCTTGTCGTCGATCACCAGGAAAACACGAACCTGTGGCTGGCGACGCGAAACATGGCTGAAGTCAATTTGATTGCCAGCCTGCAGGTGACGCCTTACCAGTTGCTCAATGCTCGTCATGTCGTCTTTTCGAAGGCAGCGATTCAAGCTCTGGAGGAGGTGCTGAAGAAATGAGCACCCATTTCAATATTATTGTTCGGCCGGTCATCACCGAAAAGGGTCTGTCTTTGAAGGAAGACGACAGGACGCTCTGTTTTGAAGTCACCGACAAGGCCAACAAACGCCAGATCCAGGAAGCCGTCGAGCGCATTTTCAAGGTGAAGGTGCAGCACGTACGCACCATGACGGTTCCCGGAAAAATGCGACGCCGTGGACGTTACACGGGTTACCGCGCGGACTGGAAGAAGGCCTACGTCACCCTTCGCGAAGGCGAAAAGATGATCGAGTACGGAGAGGACTTCTAATGGCTATAAAGAGTTTCAGGCCAACGACCCACTCGCTGCGGTACAAGACGGTGCTGGATTACCAGCAGGAACTCACCACCGACCATCCCTACAAGCCACTGACCGAATCGAAGAATCGGATCGATGGGCGAAACAACTACGGTCGGTTGGCGGTGCGGCATCGAGGCGGTGGCAACAAGAAGCACTACCGCATCATTGATTTCAAGCGCGATAAGGCCGGGATTCCCGCCAAAGTGGCGACCATTGAATACGATCCGAATCGTTCGGCGTTCATCGCCCTGCTCAGTTATGCGGATGGAGAACACCGCTATATTCTGCAGCCGATCGGCTTGAAAGTCGGCATGTCGGTGGTTTCGGGGGATGGCGCGGATATTCTGGTGGGCAATGCCCTGCCCCTGAAAAATATTCCCCTGGGCACCACAGTCCACAACATCGAGCTTCGCCCGGGCAAGGGCGCGCAGATGGCGCGCAGCGCCGGTGCGGCCGCGCAACTGGTTGCGAAGGAAGGCGGATATGCGCATGTGAAGCTGCCGTCCGGAGAGGTCCGGCTCGTCAATGTGAATTGTATGGCGACGATCGGACAGGTGGGCAATCTCGATCACGAGAATGTCACGCTGGGCAAAGCCGGGCGGGTCCGGCATATGGGTGTGCGTCCGACGGTTCGCGGCGTGGTGATGAATCCCGTCGATCATCCGCATGGCGGCGGTGAAGGCCGCGTCAAGGGTTATCACCCCATGACGCCATGGGGCAAGCCGACTCTGGGTTACAAGACACGAAACAACAAACGAACGGACAAGTTCATTGTGAAGAGGAAGACGAAATAATGGCACGCTCAATCAGAAAGGGTCCTTTCATCGACGCGCCGCTCTTGAAGGCGATTGCGGCCATGAACGCGGCGAACGAGCGCAAGGTTTACAAGACGTGGTCCCGCCGCTCGACGATTACGCCGGACATGGTCGGCCATACGATCGCCGTCCATAACGGCAAGAAGTTCATCCCCGTTTATGTGACCGAAAATATGGTCGGGCCACAAGCTGGGAGAGTTTTCGCCGACGCGCCGTTCAAGGGGCATACTGCGGGCGGCAGCGAAAGACAAGGCCGTGGCACCCGCCGCAGCTCCCGCGGCAGCGCCTGCCGCCAAGGCTAGGAGGACGCGATGATCAGCAAAGCTACAGGCCGATTCATCCGTATGTCGCCGCAGAAGGCGCGGCTCGTCGTGGATCTGATTCGCGGCAAGAACGTCAACGAAGCATTGATGACTTTGAAGTTCACGAACAAGAAGCGCCACCGCGAGAAATCGAGAAAGTCGTTCAAGTCCGGCGGTTGCCAACGCGACGCCAGAAGTCGGAGAACATCGACGTCGACAAACTTTTCGTCGAGACGGCGCTTCATCAATGAAGGTCCCCGGCTGAAACGGATTCGTCCTGCGCCGATGGGCCGCGCGTATCGCTATCAGCGGCGGACGAGCCACATCACGATCGAACTTGGAGAGAGGGAATAATGGGTCAAAAGACACATCCATACGGATTCCGCCTTGGCGTGACCAAGCCATGGCGTTCGCGATGGTTTGCCAAGCGAGACTATAGCCGCCTGCTGCACGAAGATCTGAAGCTGAAGCGCGACCTGAAGAAGCAGCTTCAGCACGCCGGCGTCAGCAGCATCGAAGTGGAGCGTATGGCGAACAAGCTTCGCATCACGATCTATCACTTCGCGGCCCGGCATCATCATCGGCCGCAAGGGCGCGGAGATCGACAAGCTGAAGGCGGATATCCAGAAGCGGACAAATCGCGAGGTCTACATCAACATCCAGGAGATTCACCGTCCGGAGCTGGATGCGCAGCTTGTGGCCGAATCGATCGCGATGCAGCTGGAAAAACGAATCGCGTTCCGCCGCGCGATGCGAAAGTCGGTGGATTCGGCGCTGCGATTTGGCGCAAAGGGAATCAAGGTGCGAGTCAGCGGGCGTTTGAACGGCGCGGAAATCGCGCGCTCCGAATGGTATCTGCAGGGGCGTTTGCCGCTGCACACGCTGCGCGCGGACATGGATTATGGCTTTGCTCAGGCCTACACGACTTATGGAGTGATCGGCGTGAAGTGCTGGATCTACAAGGGTGAGATTCTGCCCAACCGCGCTCCGCAGGGGCCGGCGGCAGCAAGGGTGTAGCGAGGACTAAGGCTGGGTGCCGGACGTCCGGCGTCAATAGAGGAATTTAGTCATGTTGATGCCAAAGAAAGTGAAGTACCGCAAGCAACAGCGCGGCCGCATGCAGCGGCAAGGCCTGGCGCGGTTCGTCGCTGGAGTTCGGCGACTTCGGCTTGAAGACGCTCGACGCGGCGTGGATCACGGATCGGCAGATCGAAGCCGGCCGTATCGCCATCACGCGCTTCGTCAAGCGCGGCGGGAAGGTCTGGATCCGGATTTTCCCGGACAAGCCGGTGACGAAAAAGCCTGCCGAAACCCGCATGGGTAAAGGAAAGGGCGCTCCGGAGTACTGGGTGGCGGTCGTGAAGCCGGGCCGCATTCTTTATGAGATGGAAGGCGTTCCGGAGTCGGTGGCGCGCGAAGCCATGCGGCTGGCCGCGCAGAAACTGCCGGTGCACACGAAATTCGTGATGCGCGCTCGAGAAAGGGATGGGGTCATTGAATGAAATCACAGAACGATGCGAAGAAGATCCGGGACATGTCGCGGATGAACTGAAGACGCAGGACGGCGGAAATGAGCGAACAGATGTTCCGGCTGCGTTTTCAGATGGGCGATGGGGCAGACCGAAACCCTGAACAAGCTGCGTGAGCTTCGCAAGGACCGCGCCCGGCTGCTAACGATCATTCGCGAGAAGGCAAAGGCTGACGAATAGACAATGGCTGAAGCAGCAGCGACGACAGAGAAAACGGTCCGCCACCACCAGGAAAAAGTCGGCATCGTGACCAGCGCAAAGATGCAGAAGACCATCGTTGTGGAGGTGCGCCGGCGCGTGGCGCATCCCGTCTACAAGAGGATCGTCACCAAGCGCTCGAAGTTCATGGCGCACGACGAGCACGGAAAGCGCAAGAAGGCGACATGGTGCGCATTGTCGAGAGCCGCCCGCTGAGCAAGAACAAGCGCTGGAGCTTGAAAGAGGTCATCCGCGGCTCCCGTTGCCGGGACGCTGCAGCAGCGGTCTGAGTCGTAAGGAGATCGACCATGCCCGTTCAAATGAGAACCATCCTCGAGGTGGCCGACAACTCCGGCGCCAAGAGGCTTTCGTGCATCCTGCCGCTCGGCGGATCGACGGGTTTGAAGGCCGGACTGGGCGACATCATCACGGCTTCTGTGAAAGAAGCCAGCCCCGGACAGCAACGTCAAAAAAGGATCGGTCGTGAAATGCGTCATCGTTCGGACACGAAAAGAGACGCGGCGCAAGGACGGCTCCTACATCCGCTTCGATCAAAACGCTGCCGTGCTGATCAATGACGATCACGAGCCCATCGGCACCCGCGTGTTCGGGCCGGTCGCCCGCGAACTGCGCGACAAGAGATTCATGAAGATCGTTTCACTCGCGCCGGAGGTGATCTGAATGCCGACGATGCCTCCAATCAGGAAGAACGACGAAGTTTACATTCTGCGCGGGAAGGATCGCGGCAAGACAGGGCGCGTGCTGATCGTTAATGCCGCAGGATCAAAGAGTCGTGGTCGAAGGCGTTCAGATGATCAAGCGCCACACGCGTCCGAATCCCCAGAAGAACATCAAGGGCGGCATCGTCGAGAAGGAAGCGCCGATCCATATTTCGAACGTTGCGCTGGTCTGCAAGAACTGCAAGAAGCACACGCGCATCGCCAACAAGATTCTTGGCGACGGCCGCCGCGTGCGCGCGTGCAAGAAATGCGGAAACACGATCGAGTAGCGAGGACATTACAGTGAGCAAGAAAGAAGCAGAAGAGCAAAAAGGAAGACGCAAAGAAGGACAAGGCCGAAAGCGCAGCGCCGGAGACGGCGGCAAAGGCGGCGAAAGCCGAAAGGTCCGTCCGAGCCGCAGCCGTCTGAGGGTTCGGTACTGCGAAGGAAATCATTCCGGCGCTGATGAAGCACTTCAGCTACACGAACGTCATGGCTGTTCCGAAGCTCGAAAAGATCGTCATCAACATGGGCCTCGGCGAAGCGGTTGCCAACGCCAAGATCATCGATGTCGCCGTGAGTGAGCTCGGGCGTATCGCCGGGCAGCGCCCGGTCGTCACGCAAGGCGAAGAAGTCGATCGCGAATTTCAAGCTGCGTCAGAACATGCCGATCGGCGCGGCGGTGACGCTTCGCGGTGATCGGATGTACGAGTTCCTGGACCGGCTCGTTAGCGTTGTGCTTCCCCGCGTGCGTGACTTTCGGGGCGTTTCGACCAAGCTCGTTCGATGGCAGGGGCAACTACACCCTGGGATTGCGCGATCAGTTGATTTTTCCGGAAATTTCGTACGAGAAGGTCGACAAGATTCGCGGAATGAACGTAACGATAGTGACCACCGCGCGGAACGACGACGAAGCGCGTGAACTGCTGAAGCAGCTCGGAGTGCCGTTCAGACAGTAGGTACCTCAAGCGGGCCGGACGGTGGGCCCGACGGGAAGAGAGATAGGCGTGGGGGGACCGTCCGAATGGCCAGATCAAGGGGGCGGCGAAGCCGGTGTACCTCAAGCGGGCCGGACGGTGGGCCCGACGCTAAGAGAGATAGGCGTGGGGGGACCGTCCGAATGGCCAGATCAAGGGGGCCGGCGAAGCCGGTGTACCTCAAGCGGGCCGGACGGTGGGCCCGACGCTAAGATTGGAGGAAAGATGGCTCGTACTTCGGCAGTTGCCAAAGAAGCAACGAAGAAGAAATTTGCCGTCCGCTATCACAGCCGCTGCAAGCGCTGCGGCCGACCGCGCGGATTTTTGAGAAAGTTCAGCTCTGCCGTATTTGTTTCCGGCAGTTGTCGCTCGCCGGGGAAGTCCCGGGCGTGATCAAATCGAGCTGGTAGGACCGATTCGAGAGGAACTATGACCGATCCCATTGCAGACATGCTGACCCGGGTCCGGAATGCGGTGCAGGCCAAGCACGCGAAGGTCGATATGCCCGCTTCGCGCATGAAGGTCGAGATCGCCCGCATTCTCAAGGACGAGGGTTACATCTCCCATTACAAGACTGGTGAAGAAGAAGGCCGCAATTCCCTGACCGTTTTTCTGAAATATGGTCCCAAAGGCGAAAAGGTCATCTCCAACATCGAGCGCATCAGCCGGCCGGGCTGCCGGGTCTATGTGTCGAAGGTGGAGATTCCCAGGGTTCTCGGCGGACTGGGCATCAATATTGTGACGACGTCGCATGGCGTCATGACAGGCAAGCAGGCTCGCAAGCAGGGATTCGGCGGCGAGACTGCTTTGCAACGTTTATTAGGAGGAAGGGAAATGTCGAGAATTGGCAAAAAACCCATACCCCTTCCGGATAAGGTCAAGGTCGACATCAAGGCCGGATACCGTCGTGGTGACCGGCCCCAAGGGAACCGTCACGAACCCGATTCCGCCGGCATCCGATGGGAAAAGAAGGATCAAGAACTCCTCGCGATTCGCAAGGACGACAGCGGGCCGCAGCGTGCGTTTCACGGTCTGGCGCGCGCTCTGGTCGCCAACGCTGTTCGCGGCGTCACGGAAGGCTTTACCAGGGAACTCGAAATTGTCGGCGTCGGTTACCGCTGCGAGGCCAGGAAGAATTCGGTGGTCTTCACGCTCGGGTTTTCGCATCCGATCGAGTATCCGCTTCCGCCGGGGATCAGCGTCACGCGTCGATAAGCAGACGCAACTTGTCTCAGCGGCGTAGACCGCCAGCAGGTCGGCCAGGTCGCCGCCAATATGCGAGTCGCTGAAAAAGCCGGATCCTTACAAGCAACAAGGGCATTCGCTATACCGGTGAGACGCTCAAGAAGAAAGCCGGAAAGGCCGGAGGGAAGTAACCATGCCGAGGGTAGATTCCAACGTAGTCAGGATCCGGATTCATGAAAGAATTCGGAAGCATCTGAGCGGGACGAGGCTCGTCCGCGACTGGCGGTGTTTCGCAGCAACAAGCATATCTATGCGCAGATCATCGACGATCGAAGGGGCACGACGCTTGACTGCCGCATCGACCCTCGACGCGGATGCCAAAAGGACGTGAAAGAACGGCGGCAATATCGCGGCGGCAAAAGCCGTCGGCAAGATCGTGGCAAAACGCGCCATCGACAAGGGCATCAGGCGGTACTGTTCGACCGCGGCGGCTATATCTATCACGGCCGAGTGAAGGCATTGGCGGAGGCGGCCCGCGAAGCGGGCTTGAAATTTTAGGGTGGTTAGAGGGAGTTTGAATTGATCAATCAACGAATCGACCCAGCGCAGCTTCAACTGAAGGATACGGTTGTTTCGATCAACCGCGTCACAAAGGTGGTCAAGGGCGGCAAGAACCTGAGCTTCAGCGCTCTGGTCGTGGTCGGCGACGAGGGCGGCCACGTTGGTTATGGCAATGGCAAAGCGAAAGAAGTTCCCCAGGCTATTCGTAAGGCGATCGAAGCGGCGAAGAAGAATCTGATCGCAGGTTCCCCTGACGAACAACACGATTCCGCACCAGGTCATGGGGTTGTTCGGCGCCGGCCGCGTGCTGCTAAAGCCGGCCGTCGAAGGCACCGGGATCATCGCCGGGCGGCGCCGTGCGCGCCGTCATGCAGGCCGCGGGCGTATCGAACATTCTGACGAAGTCGATCGGGACGTCGAATCCGCATAACGTGATCAAAGCGACTTTTGAAGGACTGCGCAGGTCTTGAAGGATCCGCAGGAAGTGGCGCGCCTGCGCGAAAAATCGCTCGAAGAGATCATGGGGTAATGAGATGGCACCGACTAAGAAACAGAACACAGCTGTCAGGCGAAGATCAAGATTCAGTATTACCGCAGTGCGATCGGTTTCAATGGGCATCAAAAGCTGATCGTGAAGGGCCTCGGGTTCAGGAAGCTGAACTGCATCGCGAAGTCGTAGACACTCCTGCGATTCGAGGAATGGTTGCGAAAGTGCCGCACCTCGTGCGGATCTGTGGAGTAAAACTCATGGCGACCGGAATCACACACTCTTGGCCCGAATCACGGGCGTCGACCCACAAAACGCAAGCGAATCGGCCGCGGCCCGGGCAGCGGCCACGGCAAGACGGCAACACGAGGCAGCAAGGGCAGTGGTCCCGTTCGGGAAGCGCACAGAAGCGGGGATTTGAAGGCGGGCAGATGCCGCTGCATCGCCGCATGCCGAAGCGCGGGTTTTCGAACGCGCCATTCAGGAAAGGAACACACCACGGTGAACGTCAGCGACCTCGCCCGATTCGATAAAGGATGCGAAGGTCGGTCCGCAGGAATCGTGGCTTCAGGATTGGTCTCGAAAAATCGCGAAGCACGGATTGCGCGTGCTTGGCGATGGAAGATTGATCGCGCTCTTGCACGTGTCCGCCCATTACTTCACGGAAGCGCCCGGGAGAAAATCACAAAGGCCGGAGGGACGGTCGAGGTGATACGTCCTGTGATTCGAGGCCTTCAAAATATCTTGAATGTCCCGGACTTGAGGAAGCGCATTTTCTTCATGCTCGCGCTTCTGGCGGTTTACCGGATCGGCGCCTACATCCCGACTCCTGGATATTGACGCGCAGGCGCTTGACAATTTCTTCACGCAGAATCGGGTACGGTTCTGGGGCTCCTGGATCTGTTTTCGGGTGGCAGTTTCCGCCGCCTGACCATATTTGCGCTGGGGATCATGCCGTACATCACGGCATCGATCATTCTGCAGTTGTTGACCGTCGTGTGGCCGTACCTGGAAAAGCTGTCCAAGGAAGGCGAACTGGGCCGCCGGAAAATCACGACCTACACGCGCTATCTGACCGTAGTGCTGTCGGCCGTCCAGTCGGCAGGCAATGGCGCATCGCGTTTCAAAGGCGGCAGGGGTTGTGATCGCCCCGGATTCGGCTTCATCCTGATGACGATGATCACCCTGACGGCAGGCACCTCGTTCATCATGTGGCTCGGCGAGCAGATCACCGAGCGCGGCATCGGCAACGGCATGTCGCTGATCATTTTTGCCGGCATCGTGGTCGCGTCTGCCGCGCGCGATCTACGAAGTTTACTGAAAGGTCAGCAGGGCGAATGGTCCGTCCTGGTTGTTCTCATTATTGCTGCGGTGGTTGTGGCCATCGTGGCTTTGTCGTTCTGGTAGAGCGCGGACAGCGCCGTATTACCGTTCAATACGCCAAGCGCGTAGTCGGCCGGCGCGTGCTGGGCGGCCAGTCGACCCATCTGCCGCTGCGGGTCAATACCGGCGGTGTGATCCCGGTAATTTTTGCATCTTCGATTCTGACCTTCCCGCAGACGTTCGGCATGGTATCGCAGAACACGGTTCTTGCGCGTTATTACCGACACGCTGAGGTCGGGTGAGCCGCTCTACAACCTGCTGTACGTCGGTCGGGATCATCTTTTTCTGCTATTTCTACACGTCGATCATCTTCAATCCCGAACGAAATTGCAGATAACATGCGCAAGTACGGCGGCTTCATTCCCGGCATCCGGCCGGGCAAGCGAACGGCCGAGCACATCAATGCGATCCTGACGCGAATCACACTGGTCGGCGCGCTGTATCTTGCGTTTATTGCGATTATCCCGGAATTCATGAGTGTGGGTTTCCATGTCCAGAGCCTCCCCTGGATCGGTCCCCGCCTTGACAGTATGCTTCCCACCTTCGTTACAACCGGTCTTGGACTGCAGGTGCTCGGCGGAATCTTCGGGGGCACGTCGCTGTTGATTCTGGTCGGCGTGGCAATGGATACTATTCAGATGGTGGAATCCCAATTGATCATGCGTCACTATGACGGCTTCCTGAAAAAGGGCCGGATCCGGGGGAGACGCAACTGATGGGGAGAAACGTCATGATCCTTCTCGGGTCATCCGGGAGCGGGTAAGGGCACGCAAGCGAAAGAGATCATGCGTCGTCTGAGCATCCCGCAAATCTCCACCGGCGATATGCTGCGTGAAGAAATCGCCCAGGATACGTCCTACGGCAAGGCCGCGAAGGAACTGATGGCTGCAGGAAAATTTGTGCCCGATGCCATCGTGAATGGGATCGTGGCGGGACGTATTCAGAAGGAAGATTGCATTCGGGGTTTCATCCTGGACGGATATCCGCGGACCGTGGCGCAGGCTGAAACGTTCTCGAAGGAATTGAAGCCGGGCGACCAGCTTTCGGTCATCGAGATCTCTGCGGATCCGGAGCATGTCATGTCCCGTCTTCTCGGAAGACTGATGTGCCCGAGCCGGACGTGCACGGAGATCTATAACATTCTCAGCCGGGCTCCAAAGAATGAAGGGGTTTGCGACAAGTGCGGTTCGGTTCTCATCCACCGTCCCGACGATCGTGAAGGAGAAGATTCAGGAGCGGTTTGTACACTACCGCGAGAAGACCGATCCCCTGGTGGAGTACTACAAGAAGACCGGACGGTTTTTCCTGGTGGACGGCCGTCCGCCGGCGGCAGAGGTGACACGGCAGCTTATGGAAATTATCGACAGTGAAGACCTGGAGAGCACAGTTACGCCCGTAAACAAAGCGAGGAAGTCGCTTGCCTAAAGAAGACGCAATCGAAGTGATCGCGACGGTCCTGGAGCCGCTCCCGAACGCGATGTTTCGGGTTGAACTGGAGAATAAGCACCAGGTTCTGGCGCACATATCGGGCAAGATGCGAAAAAATTTCATTCGCATTCTTCCCGGCGACAAAGTGGCAGGTGGAGCTTTCGCCCTACGATCTGACAAGAGGACGGATCACGTACCGGTTCAAATAGGAAGTAATTATGAAAGTTAGAGCGTCCGTAAAGAAGATTTGTGACAAATGCAAGATCGTCCATCGCAAGAGAGTCGTGCGGGTGATCTGCGTCAATACCAAGCACAAGCAGCGGCAAGGCTAGCCGGTCAGTGAGGGAGGCATAGATGGCACGTATTGCAGGCGTTGATCTTCCGCCAAACAAACGAGTGGAGATCGCGCTGACCTATATTTACGGGATCGGGCGCACGCAGGCTGCACGGATTCTGACGCTGGCCGCGGTCAGTTTCGATACAAAAGTTCGGGAACTGAACGACGACGAGATCAACAAGATCCGCAAAGTCATCGAAGAGCAGCATCGAGTTGAAGGCGACCTGAGGAAAGACACATCCTTCAACATCAAGCGGCTCATGGAAATAGGATCATACCGCGGGTTGCGTCATCGCCGTGGTCTTCCCACGCGTGGGCAGCGCACCAAGACGAATGCGAGAACACGCAAGGGGCCGCGCCGCGGACCTGTTGCTGTGAAGCGAAAGGCGACGGCAAAAACCTAAGCCACCTGCAGGATGTAAGAGCAGGCCGACCGGCGGTCTGCCTGCATCCGCGGAGCGCTTGAGAAACCGGGCGCGACATTAAGAGAATGGAGTTCGAGGAATGGCTGAGCCGAAGAAAAAAGGCGGGAAGAAGAAGGAAAGGAAGATCGTGCCGGCCGGCATGGCCTACGTTCAGGCTTCCTTCAACAACACCGTGGTCACAATTACCGATCTTGAAGGCAATGTCGTGTGCTGGTCGAGCGCAGGATCCCTGGGTTTCAAGGGCTCACGCAAGGGTACGCCTTTCGCCGCGCAGCAGGCCGCAGCAACCGCTGCCGGCCGCGCCCGTGAGGTGGGAATGCGATCGCTGGACGTGCACGTGAAAGGGCCCGGCTCGGGCCGCGACTCGGCTATTCGCGCCCTGCAGACAGCGGGCCTGGAAATCCGGGCGATTCGCGACACGACGCCGATTCCGCACAACGGATGCCGGCCCCCAAAGAGACGACGCGTCTGAAGAAGCAATTTTGCAGGGGATGGCCCCGAAGCTAAGAACGTGAGCGGCTGCGAACGCAAGCCCGATAGGGCGCAGCCAGGAAGTACGTGAGCGGCTGCGAACGCAAGCCCGATGGGGCGCAGCCAGGAATTAAAGGAGACTGAATTGGCTAGATATACAGGACCCGTTTGCCGGCTTTGCCGCAGAGAAGCAATGAAGCTGTTCCTCAAAGGGGAGCGCTGCTTCAAACCTTCCTGCGCCATCGAGAAACGCAACTTCCCTCCCGGTCAGCATGGGCACGACCGCAAGGCCAAGATTGTCGGATACGGCCTGCAGCTTCGAGAAAAACAGAAGGTGAAGAGAATGTACGGCGTTCTCGAGAACCAGTTCCGCGCCTACTTCGAAAAGGCTGCGCGCCGCAAGGGCGTCACCGGCGAGGAACTGCTTTCCCAGCTCGAGCGTCGTCTTGACAATGTGATCGTCCGTCTCGGGTTTGCTTCCACGCACAATCAGGCTCGTCAACTCGTTCGTCACGGACACATCCAGGTGAATGGCAGGAAAGTCAACGTGCCCTCTTTCCAGGTAAATATCGGGCACGAAATCAGCGTTAAGGAAAAGACCAGGAAAAACGTTCAGGTTCTTAGCTCGATCGGGCTCAGCGGCGGACGTGGAACACCACACTGGCTCGAGGTCAATGTCGATGCGGCAACAGGAAGAGTTCTGAGCTTGCCCCGGCGGGAAGATATCAATCTTCCGATCCAGGAACGCATGATCGTGGAACTTTATTCGAAATAATAAAGCGGGAGATCTAAAGATGCTTTGGAAGGGTTTCCAGAAACCGAAACGACTCATTATCAACACTGACGCTGCCAACGAACGTTATGCGGGGTTCTCCGCACAACCGTTTGAACGCGGTTTCGGTACCACCATCGGCAATGCCTTGCGGCGCGTTCTGCTTTCTTCGATTGAAGGCGCTGCCATCACAGCTGTCAAGATCGAAGGCGTTCTGCATGAATTCTCGTCGATCCCCGGGGTCGTCGAAGATGCCACCGACGTCATTCTCAACCTGAAGCAGATCCCCCTGAAGCTGCACGGCGACGAGCCGAAGCTCATCTACCTGAAGGGCACGCAGCCTGGAGCCTATACCTCCGCTAACATCGAACACGATGCGGATATCGAGATTCTGGACAAGGAAGTCTATATCGGCACCGTCAGCGAAGGGGGCGCCCTTCAAATCGAGATGCGCGTCGAAAACGGGCGCGGCTATATCTCAGCGGACCGGAATTTCGATGAAGGGCTGGGTATCGGGTATATCCCGGTGGATTCAGTCCACTCCCCGGTTCGCAAGGTCAACTACTTCGTCGAAGCGGCCCGTCTCGGCCAGGTCACCGATTACGACAAACTCACAATCGAGATCTGGACGAACGGCTCGATCACGCCGCAGGATGCTCTTGGATTGGCTGCAAAACTGGTGAAGGACCACATGCAGATCTTCATCCAGTTTGAAGAGAAGACGGAGCCCACGGAGGAAGTCCAGGAAGTTCATCATGACGCCGTCATCGAGCATCTGAACAAATCCGTCGACGAACTGGAACTGTCCGTTCGTTCGTACAATTGTCTGAAGAACGCGAACATTCGCACGATCGGGGAACTCGTTACCAGAAGCGAAGCCGAAATGCTCAAGACCAAAAACTTCGGCCGGAAGTCGCTCAACGAGATCAAGGAGATCCTGACAGGGATGGGCCTGTCTCTCGGTATGCGGCTCGATGAGCACGGCCGCCCTGTTGCCGCTGCTCCGGTGGAGTAGCCCGAGAGAGTACAGCCCTGAGTCGCCCTTGCGTAGCAAGGCAGAGTAGGAACCTATGAGACATCGAAACGCAAATCGCAAGCTCAGCCGGAATACATCACACCGTCGGGCATTGCTTCGTAATCTGGTAACTTCTTTTCTCGAGCATGGCCGCCTGATGACGACCTTGCCAAAGGCAAAGGAAGTACGTCCCCTGGCGGAAAAGATGATCACGCTGGGCAAGCGTGACAATCTGGCCGCGCGCCGCATGGTGCACGCTTATCTTCTGAAAGATGCCATCGCGAAAAAAGTATTCACCACCATCGCGCCCAAGTTCGCCGAACGTAAAGGCGGTTACAGCCGCATCATCAAACTCGGCAACCGGAAGGGCGATGGCGCGGATCTCGCGATCATCGAACTGCTTGGCAGCGAACTCGAAGTGAAGAAGGCCGAACGGGCGGCGAAGGTCGAGGCAAAAGACGCAAAGAAGGAAAAGAAGGACGACGACAAGGAAAAGGACAAGGAATAAGCGGGATCAGAGACCAGCCGCGGATTGCGCGGGGGTGTTTCGAGGGATAATTCGGGGCCGTGCACCTCGAACCCCGAATTCGCGAAATGGAAGCACTCTATGCTGTGCTCAACGAATTCGGGGTTCGAGGTGCACGGCCCCGAATTATCCCTCGAAACACCCCGCGTAATCCGCATTCTTGTTTATGGACGACCCTGAACTCAAACTTGACATCCGGTTCAGCAGCTCCAGGGGAGCGTTTCCCTACATCGCCGCTGCTTTCGCCGTCATGGCGATCGCCGCGATCGTTCTTATTATGACCACTGACGTGGCTGCCCGGCTGCTCCCGATGGATCCGTCATATCAGGATGTCCTGGTGCCCACACTGGCGGACGGTTCTCCCCCGTTGTCGCTTCAGACGCTGAGTCAGAAGGCCGACGATAAAATGCTGGAGATCGAGGGTACCGTCATGAACCGGACGGAATCCTCTATTGCGGGACTGCTCGCAGTCGTCCAGGTCAACGATCGATACACGTTAGCCGGCCCGGTGGTTGAGGTGCCGGTTGAACCCGCCGAGTTGGCGTCACAGGCGACGGGCAGGTTCCATACCGTCATCACCCTCGGCGAGAACGGGCTCGGAGGATATCTGCTCCAGTTCAAGCTGCCCAACGACGGCCCGTTTGTACCGCATGAGGACGATCGCCCTTCGGAACCGGTCCCGGAGATAACAAAAAGCAAATAGCATGAAACGCGTTTCCGTTTTTTGTGGCTCCCAGAACGGAGTGAGACCCGCCTACGCTGCGGCGGCCCAAGCCTTGGGCGGTGCCCTTCTTGATCGCAGGATCGGCCTCGTTTACGGAGGAGGCGGCGTGGGCATGATGGGCCGGATATCGGAGACGGTGAAAGTCGGTGGTGGGGAGGTGATCGGCATCATCCCGAAGGCCCTTTTGGCGCGGGAGGTCGGTCGCGTGGAGCTGGCCGATTTGCGTATTGTCCACTCGATGCACGAACGGAAAGCGATGATGGTCGAGATTTCCGATGGCTTCATCGCGCTGCCCGGAGGTTTCGGGACTTTCGAGGAATTCTGTGAAATTGTTACCTGGGCCCAGTTGGGTCTGCATGCGAAACCGGTCGGGCTGTTGAACATTGAGGGTTATTTCGATCCCCTTATCCTGCAATTCGATCGCGCTGTTTCGGAAGGGTTCGCACAAGCCGAAAATCACCACCTGATCCTTCATGAACGTAATCCCGAGCGGTTGCTTGATCTGATGGAAGCCTACAGGCCGCCTGTCGTCGAACAATGGATCGACTCGGATGAGTCCTGAGCAGCCCCTTCTCTACGCCGACCTGG
This sequence comes from uncultured Acidobacteriota bacterium, assembly GCA_963836435.1. Classification (GTDB taxonomy): domain Bacteria; phylum Acidobacteriota; class Terriglobia; order 20CM-2-55-15; family 20CM-2-55-15; genus DASTBJ01. Next base: position 226,433 of record CAWIJI010000010.1, read on the forward strand.
CCCCCTGGTTTCATCTCGTGACCGCACCCGACAGCTACGTTGAGGAAGCGGAGTTCGCGCGACAGACGCTCGTAGGGGCGAGTGCGAGGCCTATCCGCTCCGTTCTCGAACTCGGGTCCGGCGGAGGCAATAACGCGTTCCACTTGAAGGTTCATTTCGAGATGACCCTGACCGATCTCTCTCAGCCCATGCTGGAGCGCAGCTTTGCGATCAATCCGCAATGCGAACATATTCAGGGAGACATGCGGTCATTGAGGCTGGAGCGCCAGTTTGATGCCGTTTTCGTGCATGATGCCGTGTGTCATTTGACCACCCCCGACGATTTATCGGCTTGCCTGTATACTGCATTCCTTCACTGCAAGCCGGGTGGCGTCGCCCTGTTCATGCCGGACACGGTGCGCGAACGTTTCAGGTCCGCCGTTCACCACGGCGGGCACGATGCTGGGGGCCGAAGTCTGCGTTATATCGAGTGGACGTTCGATCCTGACCCTTCGGACAACAACTACGACACAGACTTCGTCTATATGCTGCGCGAAGGGAATGGCCCGGTGCGTGTTGAACACGACAGGTTTGTTATGGGTCTGTTTTCGCGCCTGGAATGGCTCGAATGGCTGCGTGGTGGTGGATTCACCGCGCGAATGGTAAAGGATCCGTACGATCGCGAAGTGTTTGTCGGAGTGAAGCCTGGCGATGGGGGATGATTTCAGCCTGTTATTTCTTTTGACCCTTTTTTTCGATCTTGGTCCAGGTATCGCGAAGAGTGACGGTGCGGTTAAAGACGAGGGCCTCCGGTTTCGAGTCCAGATCGACGCAGAAGTACCCCATCCGTTCGAACTGGAACCGGTCGCCGGGTTTGGCTTTCATCAGGCTCGGCTCGACGCGGGAATCTGTCAGGACTTCCAAAGAGTTTGGGTTCAGTGGTGTATCGTCGGACGGACGCTCGTCCGCAAAGAGCCGGTCATAGAGGCGAATCTCGGCCGGCGCCGAGTGGAGTGCGGATACCCAGTGCAGTGTGGCTTTGGGTGAGCGGCCATCGGGAGCGTTTCCGCCCTTTGTTGCCGGATCGTAAGTGCAGCGTACTTCCACGACATTTCCCGCTGTGTCCTTGACAACGTCTTTGCACGTAATGAAGTACGCATATCGCAGACGCACCTCTCGTCCGGGCGAAAGGCGGAAGAATTTTGGCGGCGGAACTTCCCGGAAGTCTTCCTGCTCGATAAAGAGCTCACGCGAAAAAGGAACCTTACGGGTGCCGGCACTCTCGTCGCCTGGATTATTCACGGCGTCGAGCTCTTCGACCTCGCCATCCGAATAGTTTTCGATAACGACTTTAAGAGGGCGAAGGACCGCCATTGCGCGAGGTGACCGCCTGTTGAGGTCTTCGCGCACGGCGTGTTCGAGCTGCGCGACATCGGCGACCATGGCGCGTTTCGCAACGCCCACGGAATCCACAAAGTTGCGAATCGCTTCCGGCGTGTAACCGGCGCGTCGAAGCCCTGCCAGCGTCGGCATGCGCGGATCGTCCCAGCCCCGCACGTGCCCGTCCGTGACAAGTGACAGCAGTTTGCGTTTGCTTGTCAGCGTGTAGCTGACGTTCAAGCGGGCGAACTCAATCTGCCGCGGACGCGAAGGCAGAGGCAGTTGGTCGAGGAACCATTCGTAGAGCGGACGATGGTCTTCGAACTCGAGCGAGCAGAGGGAATGGGTGATCCCTTCCAGCGCGTCGGAGATCGTGTGCGCGAAGTCGTACATCGGATAGATGCACCATTTGTCTCCGGTGCGGTAATGGGAAACGTGCTTGATCCGGAACAGAACCGGATCGCGCATGTTGATGTTTCCCGACGTCATGTCGATACTGGCGCGCACGACGTGAGTGCCATCCGGGAATTCGCCGTCGCGCATTCGGGCGAACAGGGCCAGGCTCTCCTCCGGGGGACGATTTCGGTAAGGGCTCTCTCTGCCGGGCTCCGTCAGCGTTCCGCGATGTTCCCGGATCTCGTCGGCAGTGAGGCTATCCACGTACGCTTTCCCGTTCTTGATCAGAAGAACCGCGAACTCGTAGAGCTTTTCGTAATAATCCGATGCGTAGTAGAGCCGATCGCCCCAGTCGTAACCCAGCCAGCGAATATCGCGCTTGATCGCTTCTTCGAACTCGACGGTTTCTTTTGCCGGGTTCGTGTCGTCGAAGCGCAGGTTGCAGAGGCCATTGTTCTCTGCGGCGATTCCGAAATCGATGCAGATCGCCTTGGAGTGGCCGATATGCAGATACCCGTTCGGTTCTGGCGGGAATCGTGTATGAACACGGCCGCCGTTTTTGCCGGCTTTCAGATCCTCTGCGACCTGAGCCCGAAGAAAATCCAGGGGAGACGAATCTGTTTTTTCGTCTGGTTTCATGACTAGGCGATGCGCTTCACCGCGGGATCGATAACGTCAGCGCATTGGCGCACGATGACGATGCGTTCGTCCGCGGAAAACTTCGGCGCCAAGGCCTTCTCGAGCGCAGGCAGTACGCCTCGGGAAGGCATCCAGTTCAAGAACTTCTGCGCGGAAGCCATAAGGTTAGAGTCGCCGAATTCTGGACTCTTCAGGATAACCTTTTTCAGGGGCGGCTTGTCTCCGTCCCATGCGAGCAGCCTGAGGGCCGGACGCATATCTTCGATGACGCCGTAGACACCCTGCAGAGTCGGAGCTGACAGCGACATTTGATAGACACGGCGGGCCATCAACTCGGCAAGGGTGAGGAATCGCAGCAGGCCTTCGTCGCTATGGTAGAGGGACTCCAGGCGATAAGCGGAAGCGCTCGCAATCAGGATGTCGTCGAGGCTGTCGCGTTCCTCTGTTTGAGGAGGCACAGACCAGGACAGTGTCCGAGCCACGCGCTTTCGGAAGGAACGCAGTTCTGCTGGCGAAGAGGAATTCTCTTCCACCACATCCCGGAATCTCGCCCTCCCGAGCGCTTCGCCACACATGTCTCGGAAATTCGTTTCACGCTGCAGGATCTCATGAGCCGTTCGTCCTGCCGGCAATTTGGCGGTGCCGACGAAACCGCGCACATAGTCGGCTTCGCCCATAGCCGTTTCCTGAATGGCTTTCGCCACGCTCGCATGGGTGCCCTCGACCATTCCAGGCGAAGCAGGAAGACTGAGCCGGAGCGGGCACATGAAGTGAGGAGCCACGACCAGAGTGTTGCCGATGCGGGAAAAGTCGTTGAAAGGAAACAACAGGCAGATACCCGGTTTCCTCGCCCGGCCGTGGTCGAGTTCGATCTGGCACAGATTGTCGTTCCTCAGGAAGAAACAGCGGCCCGCCGGTGTCGCGACCGTCACCACGTCACCTTCCCGCTCCGTGACCAGACTGGCCAGCGGAGGATAGTTTTTGAAGATGAAGTTCATCTCGCGTTTGAGGCTGCCGGCAAACCCCTGGCCCCGGCAGCACAGGGCAGTGCATTCGGCGCAGACGTGATGAAAAACGCCGTCCGGAAAGGCGAAAAATATCTCGGGTGAAGCAGTCGTTGTAGCTTTCATGGAGCGTAGGAAGATATCACGAAGTGAGGGCCAGTTCAGGTCTCTTTTTGCCGGGAGTGGCGTTGCAAACGACCTCGATCAGTGTATAATTTTCGACGCCTCGAACAAAATTGGGCACAGGAATCCTGCGACGGCGAGGGAAGTTCCGAATATTTCACGCCATCCGAAGTTATCGACGCTAAAAGAGCGTTTTCAGGCATTTCAAATAAGCAAACAGGACAGAGGAGACAAAGCAAATGAGTGAACGTTTGAGTGGAGTGGAGTTCAAGAAGCAGCTGCGTGAAGGAAAGCCGAAGTTCGGCTTGTTCGTCAATTCCCATAGCCCGACCGTTGCCGAGCAATTGGCCCATAGCGGTTACGACTGGCTGTTGATCGATACGCAGCACGGACCGATGGGCAATGAGACGTTGACCGGTATGCTCTCCGGCGTCGCCAACGGCGGAGCGATTTCGATGGTCCGCGTCGGCGGGGCCAACGATCGTCCCGGCATTCAGCAAGCGTTGGACATGGGAGCCGATGGCGTGCTGGTTCCTTACATCAATAACGCAGAAGAAGCCCGGCTTGCCGTCAGCTGCACACGCTATCCGCTCGCGCCGCTGAACGGAACCCGGTCCGTCTATTTCCCTCAGCGCAGCATGAATGCCAACGGCCTCCTCGGCTACGCCGGCGCAGCGAATGACAACGTCATTACTGCCCTCCAGGTCGAAACGGCGGATTGCATCAAGAACATCGACGAGATCGCAGCCGTTCCCGGACTCGATATGCTTTTTCTCGGCCAGAACGACCTCTGTATGTCGATGGGCCTGTTCAACGGAAAGTACAAGTTCCCCGATATGTATTTCTCCGACGAACTCAAGGACGCCACGAACAAGTTGATCAACGCCGCCCGCAAGAACAATCTGATTCTTGGTTTGTTCCTGTTTGGACCGGCCCGCGTTGGGGAGTTCCTCGAGAAGGGTTTCCCCTTCCAGAGCCTTGGCAACGACCTGCACCACATGCTGACGCAGACCGGCGCCTACGTGAATGAACTCGAGAAGATCGCGAAGGAAAAGAGCAAGATGGGTTGGACGCGTCGCCCGACAGCACTGTTCTAGTATTGAGGTAGACAACCTTCGGGGGGAACGGGGCATTTCGGTGACGTTGATCAAATTCGCCTGCGACGAATTCGTAATACGAACAGTCACTTCGGCGAATTTGATCAACGTCGCCGAAATTGCCCCATTTCCCCCGAAGTTCCGTAAGGGAGATGAACGACAGATGCCGGTTACAGTCACACACAAACAACAGATGGACTGCATCATCTCGGTCCTTCGCGGCCTTGGCGCCAAAGATGAGGATGCTTTCATTCAGGCCGACGTCTTAAGTGAAGCGGACCTCCGAGGCATTCATTCTCACGGCTTGCAACGCCTGCCTGTCATTGCGACCCGCATTCAGAAGGGGCTGCTGAAAGTCAACGCAAAACCTGAAAAGACCTGGTCCACCAGTTCGATTCTGAATATCGACGGCAAGGACGGTTTCGGCACCTCGATTTGTGAACTCGGGCTGCGGGAACTGGCGCCTGCCGTGCGAGAACACGGTGTCGGTGTCCTGACCGTCCGGAATGCAGCTCATATCGGAATGGTGGGTTACTACGCGGAGCGCCGCGCTTTGGAAGGTTTTTGCTGCCTTGGCCTCACAACCACGGAAGTGCTCGTCCACCCGTTCGGCGGGGCTGAAGCTCTGGTTGGCACCAACCCCATCGCGATCGGGATCCCGGGAAATCCCCGGCCCTTCGTCCTGGATATGGCGACGTCTGTCAGCGCCATGGGCAAGATCATCGCCATGAAGCACCGCGGTGAAAAGATTCCCGAGGGTTGGGCCGTCGACAAGGACGGAAGGCCGACGACCGATCCCGAGGAAGCCATCCATGGCTCGCTGAGCCCTGCCGGTGGCCCTAAAGGTTATGGCCTCGGTATCGCGTTTGCAATGCTGGGCGGCCTTTTGCCCGGTACGGAGATCGGACGAAAGGTTCTTGGTACACTGGATACGGAATACCGATGCACCGTTGGCGACTTGTTCATTTTGATGAATCCGAAATCGTTCCCTGGCGGAGACACTATTGCTGAAGGCGTGAAGGGTTACCTGGACGACCTGAGGGCGTCGCGTCCCGCGGTGGGCTTCAAACAGGTCATGGTTCCCGGCGATCCCGAATTCAAGCTCAGACAGGAACGTCTCGACAAAGGGATTCCGCACCCCGAGGAGGTATGGCATGACGCAGAGCAACTCCGCGCCACAATCGGCAAGTAATCGCCACTGGGGCTTTTCCACGGCGGGCCGCGTGTTTTTCGGGTGGGGAGTTTCCGAAGAACTCCGCACGATCACGAAGGAACTCGGCAAACGTGCGATGGTCTGCACGGACAAGAACATGGTGAAGGCCGGCATCGTCGACAGGGTTCAAGGCCTGTTGAAAGAGGGGGGAGCCGAAGTCCTGGTATTCCCTGAAGGCAAGCCCGAAGTCGACCTGGCGACAATCGAGGCCTCCGCCAAAGTTGCAGGCGAGTTCAAGCCCGATGTCATGATCGGTGTCGGTGGCGGAAGCAATATGGATCTCGGCAAGTGCACCTCGATCCTGTACAAATACGGCGGTTCGCTGACGCAGTATTACGGCGAACACAATGTTCCCGGTCCGCTGATGGACATCGTCTGTATTCCCACGACATCCGGCACGGGTTCAGAAGTCAGTCCGGTTGCCGTCGTTGCGGATCCCAATCGCTACATGAAAGTCGGAATTGCGACGCGACGCATCATTCCAAAGTGGGCGATCGTCGATCCGTCGCTTACCATTTCATGCCCGCCTCATGTGACTTCCCACTCCGGTATGGACGCTCTCAGCCACGCGATCGAATCTTATTGCGCGAAGATTCCTGAGGGCCGCTCGCCGCACGCCATTTTCGTCGGTAAGAATCCTGCGTCCGACAGCCTGGCGAAACAGGCGATCCAACTGATTGCGAAGTCGCTGCCGACGGCAGTAAAGGACCCGTCAAACCGGAGGGACGGGAAGACATGGCGCTGGCCAGTCTGCTTGCCGGCATGGCGTTTTCTGACGCCGGAACGGCCACCGTGCACGCGTTACAATATTCGGTTGGCGAAGCGACACACACGTCGCACGGACTCGGAAATGCCGTTCTGATGCCCGCCGTGATGAAGGCGATTCTGAAATCGCGCATTCCGGAAATGGCATTCATTGCCCGCGCCCTCGATCCCAGTCTGGCCCGGGTTGCCGACAACGAGGCTGCTGAACAGGCGCCCGAACTGGTCGCGAAGCTCGGCGACAAGGTCGGGATTCCGCGGGGGCTTGGAGCCATCGGCATGAAGCGCGAGCAGATTGACGAAATGGCGGAACTGTCCACAAGCGTCAAACGGTTGCTGGACAACAGCCCGGTGTTCTTCGACAAGGCCGCACTGATGGGGATTCTCGAGGAGGCTTATTGATGTCCGTGTCTCAGAAAGAAAAAATCGAGACCTTCAATAATTTCGTCAATGGCGAGTGGAGGGCGTCGCGAACGGCGCCACATTCGAAAACGAAAACCCGGCGTTGCGGGGAAGCAATATCGGCTTGTTTCCGTCGTCGACTCCGGAAGACGTTCGCGAAGCGATCGACGCCGCCGACAACGCTTATCGCTCGTGGCGCCGCACGCCGCTGTCGGACCGGCAGGATTACATCGCCGAGTTTCTGCGCCTGCTGAAGGCGATCGCGGGAAGAACTGGCCCGTATCGTCACCCTGGAAAACGGCAAGACGATCGCGAATCGCGGGCCGAAGTGGATTCTGCACTCGTCGAGGGCGGCTACCATCTCAATCAGGTGGCCAAGTTTTCCGGGGCATCGGGGCCCGGCGCGTTCCGCGACATCTCGACATGGGTTCAGTATCAGCCACTCGGCGTTGTCGGCGTGATCAGCCCGTGGAACTTCCCGATGAACGTCATGAGCCGGAAAGCGCTGCCGGCGTTGCTCACAGGCAACACCGTCGTTTTCAAACCGGCGACATTCACGCCGTGGTCCGGCGTATTCATGGCCCAGTTGCTCGAGCGTGCGGGTCTGCCGAATGGCGTTTTCAACTGCGTCACGGGACTGGGTTCGGCGCATCGGTAATGTCATCGTCGACGACCCTCGCGTCCGCGCGATCACGTTCACCGGCTCGACCGAGGTCGGAAAGAAAATCCAGGTCAAGGGTTCCGCCAACCTCACGCGCATGCAACTCGAACTGGGCGGGAAAGAACGCGATCATCGTCATGGACGACGCAAATATCGGGGAAGCGGTGACTGCGGCCGCTACTGCCGGCTTTTCCAACGGTGGGCAGTGGTGCACGTCTACCAGCCGAATTCTGCTTCAGAAGGGGATCGCGAAGGCGTTTGTCGAAGCTCTGACGGCGCGCTGCAACAAGATGACCGTCGGTGATGGATTGCTGGAGACCACCGATATGGGACCTGTTGCCGGCCCGGACCAGTTTCGCGATATTTCGAAAGCGATCGAGCAGGCAAAGGCGGATGGATGCACGATGGTTGCGGGCTCCCAGGCCGCCGATCCCAAAGGCTATTTCATTCGACCGACCGTTTTTACCAACGTCAAAACGGAGATGTCTATCTTCCGTGATGAGATTTTCGGGCCGGTTATCGCGATTTGCGAATTCAGCACCCTGGATGAGGCGATCGAACTGGCAAACAACTCGATCTACGGCCTGTCTTCCGCAATCTTCACGACGAATCTTGCGAGTGCCAAGAAGTACGTGGACGGTATCGAAGCCGGCCTTGCTCACGTCAACATTCACACCGGATACAAGGAACCGTCCATGCCGTTCGGCGGGGTCAAACAATCCGGCGCCGGATTGCCGGAGAACAGCAAGACCGGTTTGGAATTCTTCGTGGATCAGAAAGCCGTCTACATGCGCGGCTGATCATGCCGACGCGGTCAGATGGCTCTGGCCCGAATCCGCTATCGGTTACGCGACTGCGGGAAGACGCTTTGGCGTTCCCCGCGGCCCTTCCCGCAAATCAATGTCTGGATGTCTGGCTCCTGTCCACCCAAATGATCCCGGAAGAGCGGGAATCGCACTGGTCCACGCTCTCACGAGACGAACAGGACCGGGCCGGGCGATTCCTGATGGATGCCGACCGGAATCGCTTCATCGCCGCCAGGGGCGGACTTCGGGTGATTCTCTCCTCCTACTGCGGCGTTCGCGCAGCGGACTTGGTTTTTCAGACCGGATCTTACGGTAAACCGTTTCTCGTCTGGCCGGACACTCCTCTCGAGTTCAACGTGTCTCATTCGGGAGATTGCGTCCTTGTCGGGGTAACTCAGGATGCCCCCTGCGGCGTCGATATCGAATGTTCGCGTCCAGGCCGGCCGGAGATCAAGATCGCCGAACGGTTCTTTTGCGCGCGGGAGTTGCGCTGGCTGAAGCAGGCCGAAGGGGGATTCCTTGTACTGTGGACCGCCAAGGAAGCCATCCTCAAGGCTGTTGGCCGGGGCCTGTCGATTCCGCTTTCGGCTGTCGATGTCACGGATGCGGTCAGCGGCACAATATCCTCTGTTGAATTGGAGACTGACGGAATCAAACGTCGATCAATCTGGGTGACCACGCTGGTTACTGTGGAAGGTTACGCGGCGGCAGCAGCCGTTGACGGATACCCCCACGAGATCCGCATCGTTGCCGACAGACGGAGATAATGGCTCTTACGGCGACCATCCATAACCTCGATATCGATCTGGCCGATGTGGATCGGGGCGTCTACGAGACCCTGACGCTTCGCATGGCGCGCCAGCCCTCGGAGACCCTCGAATACATGCTGATGCGCGTGTTCGCCTATTGCTTTGAGTATGCGGAAGGGATCCAGTTTACCGAAGGCGTCGCAGCAGGGGATGAGCCTGCCGTACTCATTCGAGATATGACAGGAAAGACCACAGCGTGGATCGAGGTGGGAATGCCCGATCCAGGACGATTACACCGGGGCGTAAAGCTCGCCGGAAGGGCCGCAGTCTACACGCATCGCGACGTTCGTAAACTCCTTAAAGATCTTGCCGCGGCCGGAATCCCGCGGTTGCTGGAGATTCCGGTCTACGCCTTTGATCGGAACATGGTGGAAGAGATCGCAGGACTGCTCACCCGCCGGAACCATCTTTCGCTCTCACTGACGGAAAGAGAACTCTATCTGGACATCGACGGCCGACCGTTCACTTCAACGATCGAGGCGCACCATCTTTGAGAGGAGTTCGGGGTTCGAGGTGCGCGGCCCCGAATTCACCAGATCACGAAGGATCGTTCGAGCATTTTCTCGAGAGCCTTTTGCGTGACAGGTTGAGGGGATAAGGCGAGCAGGCGCTTTTGTTTCAGAGTACCTGCTGTGAGCGAAGGGATGTCGTCGGAGGTGTAGCCGATACCTTCCAGGCCGTTGGGCATGCCGATGCTCTGCATGAATCCGATGAAGGCTTCGCGCAGCGCCTTGCCTGCGGAATCCGCGCTGGAACCGCGGGTTTTCACCCCCATCCATTCGGCGACCTGTTTGTGGCGGGCAGGTTTTGCCTTTGCGGTGAACTGGAACGACGCCGGGGCGCCGAGGGCCGTGGACATGCCGTGGGGAACGAGCGGCTTTTTCCGCGGGTAGTCTGTCGGGTAGAAGCCGCGGACATTGCCTGCGATCGGATATCCCATGGCATGCGGAATGTGCACACCCGCGTTTGAAAAGCCCATCCCGGCATAAATCGTGGCGAGCATCATCTGCGTTCGGGCCTCGAAGTCCTTACCGTCTTTCACAGCCCTGGGCAGGAATTCGCGCACCAGCTTGATCGCCTTTTCGCACCAGAGGTCGCTGATGGGGTTGGCTCCCTGGTAGGGAGGCCGGAGAGCGGGAGTGGACGGCTTCTCCCTTTCATCGTAGGCGAGAGCCGTAAACGATTCGATGGCGTGCGTGAGCACGTCGGCGCCGGAGCAGGCGCTCACCATCGGCGGCAGGGTGAGCGAATTGAGCGGATCGAGGATCCCGAGGGTGGCGCGCAGATATTGATGCGAGATCCCGGTCTTGACGTGCAGTTCCGTCATGTCCACGATCGCGACCGTTGTGTTTTCTGACGAGGTGCCGGCGGTTGTCGGCAGGCAGATCATCGGTTTCAACGGCCCGGGCACCGGGCGGCCTTCACCGATCGGCGCGTTCACATAGGTCAGAAACGGCGCCGGGAAAGCCACGTAGAGATTCATGATCTTCGTCGTATCCATGACGCTTCCGCCGCCAATAGCCACGTATCCGTCGGGTTGGAAGAATTGAGCTTGTTCGATCGCTGTTGCGACAGACGAGTCGGTGGGCTCGATGCTGACGTCCTGGAACAGGTCCGTTTGGATGTCTTTGGCCCGGATCAACTCGAGCACGCGCGCAGGAAGACCGGTGGCCGCAACGCCGGCGTCGGTCACAACCAATACGCGCTTCAGGCCAAGCGCCGCCAGGTCGTCGCCGATTTCGCCGGTGGCCCCCACGCCGAACTTGTAGGGCGTGGAACGCATGGTGAATATCGTCTCGTTCATCGTATCGAATCCTACGGAACGAAGGATGTGGGCGCGACTGCAATCTTGTCTTCGCCCATGATCAATTCGGGCGCCAGATTGTTCTCCTGGCAGACGAACTCAAAGCTTTCTCCGGGGGTCCATCGAAGGTAGAAACCACTGGTCCATGGCGCCGTGTACGCGCCCGGATCGTCGATGGTGATCTCGTATTTGATCTGGCTATAACTCGTTCGGGTCAATTTCTCGATCGTGTGAAGTTGGTCGGTTGTGGGTATGCCCAAGTTGTCGATCCAGACCTTCTCATTGAAGCCGACCGTATCCACTGTCAGCGTGTCCCCCTCCCAGTGCCCGATGGAATGTCCGCGGCTGCTGGGGGAGAGATTGGACGGGTGTGGACGGCCATCCATGTAGACGGTCCGGAAACTGTGGGCGCCTCCGGTCTCGAAAATATAAAAAATCTTGAGTTCGGGGACTTCGACGAACTGCGTGCCATAGGCCGTCGCGACCTGGCGTGCCCCGCTCGAAGGTTTGCAGCGCGTGTAGGGTTCCTGGCGTGCCTGAACGCGAACCGCAAACAAACTGCGGGCCCAGGGTTGAAACGGGATCTGGCTGAGTTTGGGTTTTGCGGCCAGAAACGGGTCCGTGGGTTGCGACATGTCGGCGGCGAACAGACCGAAGTCCGATGCGGCGTCGGCTCTTGCCAGCGGGATTGACGTTGGCGTCGCATCCCAGAGGCCCATTTCGGCGCCAGGAACGGGGCCCAGATTGATATGGCCATCAGGCCAGCGAGGAGCGGGCCGGGTGTCGGGGACCTGACCTCCTCTGGCACCGCGGCCCTGGGCTAATGAGGACTGTGCTGCCAGCAAGATCAGAAGGACGACACTGAACGTGGCCATTCGTTGTCTCAATTCTTCACCTCTATGCGCGATTATCCTGACAGTAGAAAGTCGGCAGGTCTTCTGCAACCCACTGCAATGTCCAACCTGCAGACCAGGTCCGCGTGTACGCGCCTGCATCGTCGATCGTGACCTCGTATTTCAGGGTATTCATGTCCGTGCGCGTGAACCGCTCCACCAGATGGAGTTGCTCGGTGTGGGGAAGACCGCCGTGGCTGAACCAGAACTTCTCGTTGAAACCCTTCGAGTCCACAACCAAAGTGTCGCCCTCCCACTTGCCGACGGCGTTGCCATAGTAGAGAGGATTGTCGGAGTTGCCGCGGCGATCGCCCTGCTGTGCCCGGCCATCGGTATAGATGAAATGCCAGTCATGATTGCCCCCGCCATTCATCACAAAAATCCGCTGAAAGGCTTTGTCTTCAAGAAACTGAATTCCAAAGGGCATCTGGAATTGCCGGACTGCACCCGGGGGATAGCACTCCAGGAACATGGGATCGTCTTTGAGAAAAGTGGACTGCCGCAAGGCGTACAGGTCCCGCGCCCAGGGTTGAAAAGGCGCGACCCTGGCGGCATCGTTGAGGTTTTTCAGCAGGCCGTATTCGTCCATCTGAACGTTGACGCCGTTTTCTTTCAAACTGCTGGAACTCGGTCTCGCCCAGTATCCCGTTTCTCCCGGAACCGGGCCGAGTCGGGGCTTGCCGTCCGGCCATCGCGGCGTGGGACGGGCGCCTGCAGCGTTTGGAGCCGGTTTGAAGAAGGCGAGGGCCTCCGGGGTCATCGCCAGGACGCGCTTCCCGGTACCGGTCAGAACAATGGAGTCTCCCCAGAGTTGCGAACTGCCATCTCTGGCCACCGGTCCCTGGACTGTTACGGCGTCCCCCGGCTTCAACGAGTCCCGGGTCCATTTGCTCCGCTCCAGTTCGAGCTGACTCTCCATTTCGACAGCCCACTGGACCGGCTGCCCTCCCTCCTGCACACGGATCAGGACGTGAACCTGAGGGTTGGACCAGTCCACTCTCGTCACGATGCCCTTCAACGTTCTCCGTTTGTTGAGGTCAAACTTTGCCGCGACCGGATGCTGGGCGAGCAACGGCACGACCCATAAGAGGATTCCCGCTCCCACCGCCAATCCATACTTAAGGTTTCGCAACAGTGCATCCCTCCAGTGCTGATCGCCAAACATGATAGCCTGAGCGGACGTTTGCGAGAGTCGGGACAATGAAAAATATCGAATCTGCCTGGGCCTGACTTCCGGAGACTTGTGCAGACCGCAGCCCTGCGTGTGATAAGAAATACTGCCTTGTTGAAACACGATTCGGGACGACAGAGGAGAAGGACTATGAAGATCAGGATGGGTTGCGCTTTGGCGCTCTGCGGCCTTTATGCGATTTTTGCGATTGCTGCGGAGACCGGGATTGAAGGCACTTGGGTGACCGACGGCGTGGCTTTCTATGAGGCCGCGAAAGCTGCAGGAAAGTCGCTCAACAACCTGCCCGAAGCAGAGACCATCAAATTCAAGGTGGATGCCAGGAAGAATAAACTCAGCGGTTCCATAACCGAGATGGTAACTGGCAGGGTGTATGACGTCGAGAATGGCAAGGTAATGGACAAGACATTTACATTTGAGTCTGTCGACAACAGCGTCAGGAACCCCACGTCCCTTTCGTGGAAAGGTGAGCTCAAGGACGAGAACACCGTGTCGTTACAACGACTTTCCGCGTCGGGTCAGGCCTCGGGCAATCCACTTGTGCTTCATCGATCAACAAAATAAGTCGGATTCGCTTGCCCAGCACGTCGCCATCGCCTTGCGGACGAACCTGCAAAGCGGAGGCGTAACCTCGTGTCTCCGCTCCGCTCAGACTCAAGAATGTCCAAGCTCCAGTCGCACGCCTCCGACGTGCTCCAACTGAAGCCAGCGACACGGCTGGCGGCAATCCCTTGCCATCGCCGCTGCTCCTTCCTATGCTTGACCGCAGATCATGGCGCGCATCGCAACAATCAGAGGATACCGGAACCCTCTTTTCCTGGCGGTGGCGTTCGTGCTCGCCGTGCCCCTGTTGGCAGTGGCGCAAGATCCCATACGTTGGATGGCTTCCCATAGCGACAAGGATGTTATTCGTGCGGGCCAGATCTTCGACGTCGAACTTACTGCCGATATCGACCCGACCTGGCATCTTTATGCCCTGAACCAGCCTGCGGGTGGCCCTGTACCGCTCGTGATCGAAGTGGCAGCAGGCCGGACGTTCAGTCTCGCCGGGGAGGTCGGTTCCTGGCTTCCGCGGATGGCCGTCGATCCGAACTTCAACCTCGAAACGCTGTTCTATGAGGAGAGAGCATCGTTCACGGTGCCAGTAGAAGTTGCTCCCGCAGCCAAGGACGGCCCATACCGGCTCGGTCTCACAGTGGCCTATCAGACGTGCAACGACCGCTTATGCCTTCCCCCGACAGAAGAAGAATTGGCTCTTGATGTTTTCGTGGGGGAGCCTCCGGCCGGCCTTCCCGCCGTTTCAAGCGTGCCTGCGCCCACAGCTCCGAAATCCTCTGCAGACCCGTCTGCCGTCACGCGGGTACCCGACATGGCGGCGGCTTCTGCCGGCTCGAACACACTGAGGGGATATCTCTGGCTTGCCGTTGCGATGGGCGCGCTGTCTCTTCTGACGCCCTGCGTGTTTCCCATGATTCCGATCACGGTTTCCTACTTCACACACCGTGCAGGCCGGAGCCGGCGCGAGGCCGTGACGCAGGCGCTCGTCTACGGGCTTGGCATTGTGCTGACGTTTACGGCGGTGGGCTTCACGATTGCGGTGGGGTTTGGCGCGTCGGGACTCACCCGCTTTGCGGCGGATCCCTGGCTCAATCTTGGCATCATGGCCTTGTTTGTCGCTTTCGCTCTGAGCCTGTTCGGTGTCTACGACCTCGCGTTGCCGTCACGACTGGTCAACATGGCGGCACAGGCTGATTCCGGTCGCGGCCGCCATGCGGGAACGCTCATGATGGGGCTGGCTTTCACTCTCACGTCATTCACATGCACGGCGCCATTTCTGGGCGCGCTCTTTGTCGTCGCCGCCCAGGGAAACTGGCAATGGCCGCTTGTGGGCATGCTCGCTTTCTCAACGGTGTTTGCCGTCCCGTTTGTGGTGCTCGCGCTTGCGCCGCGCCTTCTCTCTTCCCTGCCGCGCTTCGGCCTTTGGCTCGTCGCGGTAAAGGCTGCGATGGGACTGCTCGAACTGGCGGCCGCGATGAAGTTTCTTTCGAACGCAGATCTGGTGTGGGGCTGGGGTGTCTTCACGCGGCCCGTCTTGATCGTGGCGTGGATTCTTATTGTGGCGGTCCTCGCTTTGTATCTCGCAGGCATTGTTCGTCTGGGCCCCGCGCCCCGTCTTGGCCGTCCCGGGTTAGCGCGGATGGCCGCGGTTGCCGCCAGCGTCCTGCTCGGCGTGTGGCTGGCAACCGGTGTTTCCGGGAAACGCCTCGGCGAGCTGGAAGCATTTCTGCCCCCGGCAGATCTTCAATCGGCTGCCGGCGCAGAGCTGACATGGCTCATGAATGATTATGAAAGGGCCCTGGCGGAAGCCGGGCGCCAGGATCGGCCCATTCTCGTCGATTTCACCGGATACACCTGCACGAACTGCCGCTGGATGGAAGCCAACATGTTTCCCAGGCCCGAGGTGACGCACGAACTGGCCGAGTATGTGCGGCTGAGGCTCTACACCGATGGCCGCGGCGAGATCTACCGGCGTTACCAGCAAATGGAGCAGCAGTTGTTCGGCACGGTCGCCTTGCCGTTCTATGCCGTGCTTACCTCGGCCGGGAAGCCGGTGGTAAGCTTCGGGGGATTGACGCGCGATTCCAACGAGTACATCCGATTCCTCAGAAGGGGGCTGGAATGAGCCATGCTTAGAGCCGTGTCGATTGCTCTGGCCACCATGTTTGCGATTCAGCAGCCGCCGCTTCGCGTCGTTCCAAAGACCACGGCGACCACACCCTCAGCGTGTCTCCAGGAAGTGCGTGATTACGCGGCAAAGCGCCAGCAGGAAATGATGGCAGCGACGGCGCCAAAAGCCGGTGCGCCCTCCACCGTCGAGGCGGCGCTCCAGCTCAGTCAGACCCGGGCGCCGCTCGTCGCTCAAATTAATGAAGCGAAGGCTGCCATGGCGAGCGAATGTGCATCGCGCCTCGATAATGCTGCAGTCGCTCCCCGGGATCTGGTCAGTCTTGCCGACCTCTACAGCGAAGCCGGCGAGCTCGACAAATTGAAGACGACGGTGGCGCGGGCGCTGGCGGCAAGAACTCTGTCCGCGGGCGATCGCGCCGGTCTTCTGGTGTACGCCGTGCGGGCGGGGTTGAAGGAGCCCACGAGCGATGAACGCAATGCGCGACTGGAAAAGTATGTCAGCGAACTTGATGCATCATTGGCGGCGACCATCGAACAGAAACTCGACGCACACATCCAGATGAATGGCTGGTATCGCTACGACGATATCGACGCCGGTATCATCAAACACTCCTCCTGGATCATCGACGCGGCGAAGAAGCTGACGCCTGATCAGCGCAAGAGGTTCGGTTCCGCAGCAGTTGGCGCTTATGTCAACATGGCTGAAGCGCTCGCCGGGCAGGGGATGAATGACAAGGCGATCACTTTGCTGAAGAGCACCAGGACTGAACTGGCGGATATTCCCAATATCGCGCGATCTGTTGATCCTGAAATAGCTCGTCTTGAACTCGTCGGTACGCCGGGTGCCGCGATCACGGCTCCGCGCTGGCTGAACATGCCGGCAGGGAAGACCGAACTCCCAATGCCTGGTTCCGTCACGCTTCTCGAATTCAGCGCCCATTGGTGTACGCCCTGCAAGGAAAGTTATCCCGGCGTCAATCGTCTGCGTCAGAAGTATGGCCGGCAGGGATTCCGCGTGGTCCTGGCGACGCAGCTCTATGGATACTTCGAAGATGAGCGCAACCTGGCGCCCCAGGACGAGTTCGCGCGTGACAGGGAATACTTTGCCGAACACGGCATGGATGTGGCTATTGCCGTCGGCGACCGGATTTCCGCGACGGCTCCGGATCCGAACGATACGCACTACAAGGTCGGCGGCATTCCGCAGATTCATCTCATCGACAAGAAGGGCCGCATTCGTCTCGTCATGGTGGGTTACGACGATGCTAACGAACCGAAGCTCGCGAAGATGATTGAGGACCTGGTGAAAGAAAAGTAGTCGAGTGACCACCAGGGATGAACGGCAGGTTATGCCGATGTCTCGTTTCAAGGACCTCTCAGGATACCGATGAGGGGCACGCCGGAGGCGTGCTGAGAGTTTAGCCCCGGGTTAAGCGAGCGAAGCGAGCGCAACCCGGGGTATATTACTGGCCGTGAAGAACTACACTGCGAATAGACTGCAAAACCTTCAGGAATCCGTCATCCGCTCCATTACCCGGTATGCCTTCGACAAAGGAGCTATTCTGCTGGCGCAGGGGTTTCCGGACTTCGATCCACCGCAGGAAGTCCTTGCTGCCGCCGAGCAGGCTATGCGAAGCGGACGGAATCAGTATGGAATGACCTGGGGACAGCCCAGCCTTCGCAAGGCGATCGCGGAGAAGAGCCGACGGTTCTATGGTCAGGATGTCGATCCCGAGCGGCACGTGACTGTGACCTGTGGGGTGACGGAAGCCGTGATTGCGGCATTGATGGGAATCGTCAACCCTGGAGAAAAAGTAATCGTCCTGGAGCCCGCTCACGAAAACTATCACGCCGGCATTGCTTTTGCCGGAGGCGTGCCGATCTGGGTTCCGCTGCGTCCCCCCCACTATGGTTTTGATCCCGAAGAATTGGCTCGGGCCTTCCGGCAGAATCCCAAAGCCGTGCTGTTCAATTCTCCGCACAACCCGTCAGGCAGAGTCTTTACGGAACAGGAGCTTTCGATCATCCGGGACCTTTGTGTGCAGCATGACGTGATTGCGATCACTGACGAGATTTACGAGCACCTGGTTTTCGATGGCCGGCGCCACATGCCGATCGCCACGTTTCCGGGAATGCACGATCGCACCATCACGATCTGCGGTTTGGGGAAGACGTTCGCCGTCACCGGGTGGCGCGTCGGCTATACCATTGCCAGCCCTGAGCTCACGGACGCGTTACGTAAGGTGCACGATTTCACTACCGTGTGCGCCCCGACGCCCCTGCAGGAAGCCATGGCCTCGGTCATCGGGTTGCCCGATGCGTATTACGACTGGCTTCGGGAGTTTTACGCGTCGCGCCGCTCGCGAATGCTCGGCATTCTCGACAAGTATGGCTTCAAGTACGCCGTTCCAGAGGGCGCTTACTACGTCATGGCGGACTTCCGTCATCTGAACCGGGGTGACGATGACACCGCCTTCGCTCGCTGGCTGATCGACGAGGTCGGAGTTGCATCCGTTCCAGGCTCCAGCTTCTATTCGTCCGATCCGCGACTCGGACGCGGGCTGGTTCGATTCGCGTTTCCCAAGAAAGACGAGACCCTCGAGCGAGTGGAAGAGCGGTTCGAGAAGCTGAAATCCGCAGTCTAGTCTGGACTGTCGATTTAGTTTCTATCCCGGCCAGGATTGTCAGGACGGCGCAGGCTGGCTTCCAGGAGTTCTCGCAGTACCCTGGTCATTTCTTCAACACTGTCTGATTGTGACTCCAGACGTTTGATGCGATCGACCACGCTGGTGCTGACCTTCAGAAGATCCTGCGTCACCTTGACCAGGACATCGACAGCTTCCTTTTGCTGTTTCTGGTTGGCCTCAAGGCGGCTCAGATTCTCATCATGCTGTTTCTGGCTGGCCTCGAGGCGGCTCAGATTCTCGTCATGCTGCTTCTGGCTGACCTCAAGGCGGTCCATACGAACCAGGAAGTTCGCATGGTTCTCCAGGATGAAGTCGATGGTGCGTTTTGTTTCTTCGGGTGTCATGTTGGGGTTCTCCAGGTGGAACCACAAAGGGCGCGGACACTATAGCGCATACTTCAGCAGCAGATTTGCAGATTCTGAAACCTACTGGCCTCTTGCGCCACGGCCTCCTCGCCCGCCCGTCGCAGCGCCTGCGGGCAGGGGAGTTCCGGGCCTGGCGCCGAGTTTTTCAAGGAACGCCGCGGTTTCCTTCTGTGCAGGAGTGGGGCCTCCCCGCGCGCCGGTGATGGAATCCAGGACGGTTTGGCCGCGTCCATCGGCTGCATTCACATTGGCGCCGTGATCGACGAGGAACTGGAGGACATCGTTCCATCCCCAGGTGGCCGCACCTCGAAGTGCGGATTGTCCACCGGAAGCGCCGTCATCCACTTTGGCTCCGGCCTTGATCAAGGCGTCGAGGGCCGCGATCGAGCGTTGTTGCACGTCGGAGGTGTTGAAGTAGCCGCGGGTGTCTCCGGTTCGCGAGCCTTGGCCTGCCGCGGCCTGAATCGGCAGGTTGCCGCGGGAATTGGGAATGTCCACCCGGGCGCCGTGTGCGAGCAACAGTTGGATCGCAGGGGCATCGAGGCCTTTTGCCGCGCGAAGCAGCGGCGTCGCCCCGATGGTCAACATGCCATCCGGCCCGCGGTCCGGGCCCACGGCCCGATAGGGCGGAAGCAGCTTGAGCTGCATGTTCGGGTTGGCGCCTGCATTCAGAAGCAACTCGATCATCTGCAGGCTCGTTGTTCTGTCGAGCGACGGAAGATCGGGACGGCCCCCATGCGGAAGCGTGTTCTGATCGACGGCTTCATAGAGGGGCGTGCGTCCCCACCAGTCCCACAGGTCCGGATTGGCGCCCGCAGAAAGCAGGTAGGCTCCCGTATCGAAACGGCCATTCGTGATGGCCATGATCAGCGGTGTCACGCCTTCCGGGTCCGCCATATCGATCGTTGCGCCACCTTCGACCAGGTATTTCGCGCACTCCAGGCAGCCCTGCCGGGCCGCATAGAGCAGCGCCGTGAAGCCGCCGGCCGGACGATGAATGGCGCGCGGTTCGGCCGTAACCTGGCGTTCCCATGCGTTGACCATGGCTCGTGCATTCACGTCGGCTTTATGGTCGATCAACTCCTTTACCATCTCGGGCTGGCTTTCGGCTGCGGCCCACATCAGAGCGGTCTGCCGCCGCCATTCTTCGGCCCGGTTCACGTTTGCGCCCTTGTCGAGCAGAAGACGCGCGGCAGCGACATTGTTCGTGCGGGCCACAATCATCAGGGCCGTCTGCCCGTCGGCGTTCGGCGACTCTACGTCGGCTCCGGCATCGAGCAATTTCCGCAGTACGGCAAGGTTGCCGACTGTTGCGGCCTCGGACATCGGCGAAGAACCGTAATCGTTCGTGCGATTTACTTTTGCGCCCGCGCGGATCAGGCGCTCGACGAGGTCGACGTCATCCCGATGAACGGCCCAGTGCAGGGCCGTGGTCCCGTCGGATTCGGCGATGTTGACGTCCACGCCTCTGCTGATCATTTCCATGGCAGCTGAACGATTTCCGGACTGAATCGCCTCGGGCAGGGAACCGGGCCCGAGCAGCAACAGGACCATCGTGAGCAGTAGCGTTGCCATGCTAGACCTCCGAGAACTCGCCGGTGCTGTCGCCCACCGACTGCACCGGTACTTCTGCGCGCCGCATCAGAGTCAGCAACAGATTTGCCAGCGGCGTGTGGTCCGGGGCCACCACGTGCTGGTTACCCTTCAACTTGCCGTTGCCGCCACCTATGACGGCGGCCGGCAACGGAAATTCGTTGTGGGCGTTGCTGTTGGACATGTTGCTGCCGTAGAGAAGGATCGTGTGGTCGAGAACCGAGCCGTCGCCATCCGGCATTTTGGCGAGTTTTTCGACAAATTTTGCGAGGACGCTCGTGTGATACGTCTGGATCTTCACAAGCTTGTCCATCTTGGACTGGTTGTTCTGGTGATGCGACAGCGGATGGAATGCGTCGGATACGCCGATGTGGTTATAGGTCATGTTGCTGACCTCCGCCGCCATCATCATCGAGAAGATGCGCGTCAGGTTTGCCTGATAGGCGAGAGCAACGAGATCGAACATGAGATTCAGATGCTCATCGAAGGAATTCGGTATGCCGGCCGGAGCATCGGGCAGCTTCAGTGTCGAGAGATCCCGGGCTTCCATCTTCTGAACACGCCGCTCGATCTCGCGAACGGTGTCCAGATACTCGTCGAGCATCACGCGGTCTTCGGCGCCCACCCGTTGCTTGAGACTGCCGGACTCCTGAGAAATGACGTCGAGAATACTCGCATACTGCCTGGCCAGCCGGGCGCGATCTTCCGGTGTGTCGCCCTGGCCGAAGAGGCGCTGGAACAGAGTGCGGGGATTGATCTCCATGGGAAGAGGCGTGGAGGCCGTCCGGAACGAGATGGTTCCGGAGTAACTGCAGCCGTAGTTGCGATCGCACTGTCCGCCGCCGCCTCGCGATTCGGTGGCCACCTCGATCGATGGGAACGGCGTGTCCTGCCCGAGGCGCTCCGCGGCCAATTGGTCAATCGTGGGCGCCGCAAAGGGTTCCTGAGTCTTTCGAGGCGAGACGCAGTTAAGCCAGGTGCCCGGATTGCACGCGTGCACGGGCGGCAGAATCGCCGTTGGCTTGTTCTCCATACCGCTCACGATCGTGAGTTGCTTCTTGAAGGGCTCCAGCGGCTGAAGGATGGGGGAGATCGCAAAATCCATCCCGGCCGTCTTCGGCGTCCAGGAATCCATGATTGCGCCGTGAGGGAAATAGATGAACCCCATCCGCAGCTTTGGATTTGCCGCAGTTTGGCCCAGTGCCGTCGCCGCGGGGACCATCGCATTCAAGAACGGCAGCGCAACCGTGACGCCGAGTCCGCGCAAGAACGTCCGCCGCGGAAGGTGCTTTTTTGTGATGAACATGTCTTCTCCCTCTGGTTGCTACCCCCTTCTTTTGAGGAGCGGATAGCAAGCCGAAACCTTCAACCTTGCCTAGTCCCCTTGTTTTATCTGCGCATTCTGGAATGGTGAACTATCAACGATACCTTTCACGATGGCTGAAAACCGGTAACCTTCGCCGGCCGCCTCGTGGACAATCTTCCGCACCAGCGGCATGTCGTTATATTCCACGGTGCGTCCAAGCGCGTACATCAACAGCTTCTCGGTAAACGTTTGAGCGAATTGTTCGGGATTGGAGGTCAACGCCCTGCGCAGTTCGGCCGGGCCGCTCACCGGAGTTCCATCCACAAGCTGTCCAGCCGCGTCAATCGGTGTACCCGCGTAACGATCCACGGTTCGCCATTGTCCAATGGCGTCGAAGTTCTCGAGGGCGAATCCCAGCGGGTCCATCACGACGTGACATGACCGGCATGAAGGATTGTCGCGATGTGCCTCCATGCGTTCTCGCACGGTCTGCGCTTTCTCGCCTTCCACATTTTCCTTGAAGGCTTCGACGTTGGGTGGCGGTGCGGCCGGTGGAGTTCCCATGAGGCGCTCCAGAATCCAGGCTCCGCGTAATACGGCGGAGGTCCGATTGGGATACGAGGTCACCAGCAGCACACCGCCTTTGCCGAGCAGTCCCCAACGATTGGGGTCCGTCAGTTTCACGCGCCGGAACTGGTCACCGCGGACGTCCGGAATTCCGTAGAGCAGCGCCAGACGTTCATTAACGTAGGTGTGATCCGCCGTGAGCAGGTCTATGACGCTGCGATCTTCGTCAAAGACGCTCTCAACGAAGAGGGCTAGTTCCTTTTCGAAGGCAGGCTTGAGGCTGTCATCGAAATTGGGGAACACGACCGGATCCGGCGCAGCCCCTTCGATAGCCCGCAGGTTCAACCATTCGAAGGCGAAGTTTTCCGCCAGAGCGTGTGCGCGCGGATCGGCCAGCATCCGCTTCATCTGTTTTTCGAGCGCTCCCGGCTGCCGAAGCCCTCCACGGGCGGCGAGGTTCAGGAGTTCGTCATCCGGGCCCTGGCTCCACAAGAAGAAGGACAGCCGCGACGCCAGTTCGACATCGCTGATCGGGAACATCGTTCCCGGGGTCGCATTGGCGGGGATCGCCTCGGCGCGATAGAGGAATTTGGGGCTCGAAAGAATCAGGGTCAGGGCGCTCTCGATGCCGGCATCGAAGGTGCCGGTTTCCCGAGCCCCCTTGAAGAACGAAAGGGGAGCGGCCATTTCGTCGTCTGTGACCGGCCGTCGATAGGCGCGACGCGCGATATTCTTCAGGATATCGGTGGCGCACGCCAGTTCCTGCGCGCCGGTGGCATTGTCCGGAGGTGTGCAGGTGAAAATTTGCTTGCGGCTCGGTGTCTGGCTGACCCCTGCAGCGTTGAAAGGTCCCGTGATCTGGAGTTCCCGCACGCGGGGAATGCGGTCAAAGGCGCCGCCGGGAACAAACGGATACAGAACAGCGTCGGACTCCCCCAGGCTCCGCTCGACGAACGTCACGCCCACCTTGTGGATGCCCGCCTTGACGCCCACACGAATCTGCTTGAAACGCGCGTTGATGGCGCCGACCGCCGGCGCCTGCTGCTGGTCGATGGCCTTCATGTCTTTCGGGCCACCCATTCTGTCTTCGAACACCTTCAGACCGTCGATCACGAGGATGACCCGGTGTTCGTATTCCATCCCCTGGACGTAGCCGGCCACTGCAAGATTGCCGATATCGAATACGTACTCCCCGTCCGCAGGAAAGGAATGTTCGACGAGCATTCCGCCGCGAGTTCCCAGCGGAAGTCCTTCGAGGTGGAATGCCTGCTCGTTATCGGTTGCCCGATAGTTGGAACTGACGGCCCGGGCTGTGGGATTACCCAGCGCGAGCGCACTGACAAAGCGAGCGGCAGAGATGTACTGATCGAGAAATGAAGGGGATACTTTCAGGACACTCGCGATGTTGTCGAAGCCGTCGCTGACATCGTCCACGGGAAGCAGCGTGGTGGTGTCGACGCTCAGGCCGAAGAGATCTTCGATCGCGTTCCCGTATTCCACCCGATTCATGCGGTGCAGAGCAACGCGGCCAACGCTGGGATGTTGGACGGCCGCCCGATCCAGGGAAGTTTCCAGGTAAGACACCAGTGACTTTACAGCAGCCTTTCCGGGCTGCCGCGCCCCTGGAGGCGGCATCATTCCACCGCGAAGTTTGCGAACGGCTTCTTCCCAGACCGCCGCGTCTTTGCCGACGTCGGCCAGGTTCAACGTATCCAGCGCCAGGCCGGCAGTCCTGGCCCTCTGGTTGTGACAGGTGACGCAGTATTGATTGAGGAGTTCCTGATGCGTGGCGGGCGCCGCGGGAGTCTGTAGCGCCGCGCGCAAGTCACCTGAACCCGCAGAAAGCAACGCCGCGGCCGAGAACACCGTTGCGATCCGCCTCATCCATGGACGCTTCATATAATTCCACCCAACTCCCGCGCATGTCCCCACAGGCCCGGATATGCGCTCGTTATGAGTAATGTCGGGTCGCCCCACTTTGCATCGAATTCTTTGGTCGGGGTGGCTGCCAGCATGTCCTTCGCTCCATAGCCCTGCTTCATCATGTTGGCGAGGCTTTGCCGCACTGCAGAAAGCATATCGAACTGTTCCTGCAGATCGGCGCGGCTCTGAATCGGGCCGGTTCCCGGAATGATACGAGTTTGAGCATCAACGGTCTGCAGCAGATCGCGGGAGGCGTTGGCCATTCCCCCGATCCAGCCACCCGTCGAGTAATCCAGAATGGGATAGCTGCCGACGGACACGACATCGCCCGCCACCAGGATATTCGGGCCCGGAAAGAAGACGTAGATATCGCCGTCGGTGTGCGCCTGAAACAAAAGACCGTACTGGATCTGTTCGTTGCCGAAGGACATCTTCTTCGGGCTTTCGTGGGTGAAGAAGGTGTCGTTCGGGCGGGCTTCCTTCGCTCGCGGCGGATAGACCTTGTTGTTCTGCCACTCCACAAGAATATCCCGGCCCATCCAGAGGCGCGTATTCTCATGCGCGACAATCTTCGCGCCTGCGCGCCCCAAGCGGTCGTTTACCCCCGTATGTTCGAGGTGCCAATGGGTATTAAAAAGGACGCGAACGGGAGCATTTGCGGATTGCTGTGTCACAGCGTCCATCAGCGTGCCCGAGAGGTCTGGCAGTCCTCCGTCGACCATCAGGACGCCTTCCGGACTGGTCACCAGCAGGACGTTTCCGCCCGCTCCGGAAAGCAGCGTGAAGTTGTCGGCCAGTTTTGTTGAGGTGATGTTGCCAGACGTCTGACTGCCAAGGGCGCACATCGCCAATGTACTGCCCGCCATCGTTTGCAGGAATTGCCTCCGAGTCGTGTGCAAGGACATGGGCGGAATTCTATGGCTGAAGAAGATTTTGCGCTACTCCGGAATGGGGTCTCGCCACATCGCCTGCATTGGACTCAGCATCCGAAGGTGCAGGAACGCCTGAAGTCGACCGCATGATATCCGTGAGGTTTGCCGAATTCGCGACGATCCCCCGATTTCAACGGGATTGCACCACGAATCATGACGATGCTGTACGAGACGGACTCTCCGCAGCACGCCGGAGGCGTGTTCCGGAGTTTAGACATTTTGCACGCCGGAGGCGTGAAAGAAGGTAGCCCCGGGTGGAGCCGAGCGACACCCGGGGTTCATCTCACGAGCGGCGTTCGCACCCCTGCAGGGCCCGGCAGGGGTGCGAATATCTCCGTTACGGCAACCCCGGGCTGCGCTCGCTTAACCCGGGGCTAAATTCTCAGCACGCCTCCGGCGTGCTTCGACGGGCACCGCTCCGCGGTGTCCGCCAGAAGTCAACGCGTCAGCGACGTCAATACCGGGAAGAATCATTTTGACGGAATGCGAGGCGAGATCCTTCCACCGCCTCGCCGTTTCATTTCGTACAGGGCGTTGTCGGCGGAAGTCACGAGGGCTTCAACCGTTGCCCCATTGTCGGGCCACACGGCCATGCCAACGCTCACGGACAGCTGCGGTTGTTCTCCATCCATAAGGAGCGTGGTTTGGATGCGTCGGGCCATGCTTTCTGCAGCCTGTCTGTCTGATTCCGGCATGATGATCCCAAATTCGTCGCCGCCCAAACGGGCCGTCGTGTCCGAAGTCCGGCAGTGAAGTCTCAAGACATTGGCGAGACGGCAAAGGGCCCGGTTGCCCGCCAGATGACCATGCGTGTCGTTGATCTTCTTGAGTCCGTCCAGATCGAGCATGAGGAATACAAACGGTCTCCCCGCGCGCTCGGATCGGCTGACCTCCGATTCGAGTGAATCGATGAGCCTACGCTGGTTGCCCAGACCGGTTAAGGAATCGCTTGTTGCAAGCGAACGTGCTTCTCTCTCCGCCCGACGGCGTTCAACGATTTCAGCGGAAAGAACGAGGGTCATGAGAGCGCTCACGCCGACAAATGACTGCAGCAACACCAGGGATTGATTGAGCGAACCCCCGGTGAATGGACCATATCCGCCCAGCGTTCCCCAAAGAGCGCTTCCCGAAAAGAGCAGCACGGTTACGGCGGCTTCACGTTGGCCGAACCGGACAGCGGCCCAGGCGAGTAAGGGCATGCACAGGTATTCGAGTGGGTAGTTGTTACTACCTGGAACGACTCTGTTGAATACGATCTGGCCGGAGAGAATAACCAGTGTCAGCAAGGCCACGGCCTCGGGCCGGACTTGATTCCACTTCCACGGGTTACCGCGACCGGAGGCGCAGATCAGCAGAAGTGGAGCGACGACAATGTCTCCAACGGCATTGCCGAACCACCAGGTTAACCAAAGCGGCCAGTAATCGCCCCAACCGGAAGATCCGGCGAGGGAGAGACTCGTGACACCGACGGTCGCCGAAATCGTCGTGCTCAGCATTGCAGCAAGAATCGTGAATTTAAGGATGTCCGATGCCCGAAACACGGCTTTCCTGCCATGGGCAAACCTTTTAACCAGCCAGGCGCCTGTCAGGGCCTCGAGAGTGTTTCCTGCTGCAATCGTCGCGGAAGTCGCGAACGAACCATCCGTTGTGAAATTGACGAGGAAGGCGCCCAGGAAAACGCCGGGCCAGACATCGGCTCCGAAAATCAAGAGTGCCGCAAGAGCAATGCCCGAACTCGGCCAGATCGCAGTTACGCTCGGGTGGAGGACTGCGAGCAACATGCCCGATTTTCCAGCCACGAAATAAAGAGCCAGCAGAATTGTTGCCGGAACGATGCGGCCTACAGGTTTGCCCATGACTCAACTCCCCGAGAATTGCCTGGAAAGCCAAGGCCGGCCCAGAGTCTTTCGGGCCGGGTCTCTGACACCATGCGAGTCATTCGCTCTGTGGCAATACCACTAATGAGGCTACCGCGGGGACGGCGGGAAAATACAGGGATACTGCCGAAGGAGATGTTAAGTTACTGATTTTTAAGAGATTTTGCTCGACGGTTCGCGGTCAACAGATCGGACTTATCGAACGTCTCCTTGAGCCAGTCTGTCAGAGGGGCCTCGACCTGGTCGCGGGGGCACTCGGACCAGGTGTGCCAGTTTGGTGCTGGAAGAGGCCATGTGCTTGGGTATTCTGTCTTCCCCTAGGCCACTAGGCCCAGATTTCAGCGTCCGTCGGAACCTTCTTACCTGTAATCACCTTGCCGATTCGCGACACGTTCATAAGGTGCTTGTAGTCGAGGTTCTCGGAGATGGAGTTTCCTCCCCATGAGCCGCAACCCAGTGTCGTCGTTGGAGCAAAGCCATTCGTCAGCGAACCGCCGGCGGTAAACGAACTGGGTTGGTTGACCACCAGCCGGCTTACCGGAAGTCCCACTCCAGCCTCGCGGATGTGGGCTTCGGAGTTGGAGTGAACGGCAGCCGAATGTCCCGCCCCTTCGACAAGCAGGTTCGCTTTGGCCTTTTCAACGGCTTCCTTGAAGCTCTTGTAAGGAAGGATCGCAACGACGGGGCACAGCTTTTCCTTGGCCAGTATGTCGTCGGTGCCGGCGCCCTTTGCGGGCAGCAGGATGATGCGCACTGCGTCAGAAATTTCGACTCCCGCCATCTTGCCGATTTCCTTGCATGATCGGCCGACGACGTCCTTATTGAGGCGGCCCTCCGGGAAGACGACATCGCGGAATTTCTGGACCTGCTCTTCGTCCTCGGTGAACCAGACCTTGCCGGTGTCTTCGAAGGATTTCAGGGCGGCGCGGTATTTCTCTTCAGGGACCAGCACGAACTGTTCATGCGAGCAGATAATCCCGTTATCGAACGACGCGCCATTGACGATCTTCGTTGCGGCGTCTGCCAGATCGACATCGTTATCCACGATGACGGGGACGTTTCCCGCGCCGACGCCAAAGGACGGCTTGCCCGAAGAATACGCGGACTTGACCATCGCTGCGCCGCCTGTGGCGACGACCACGTCCACCACCTTCATCAATTCCTGAGTCGATTCGATCGTGCCGTTTTTGACCGTCTGAATGAGATCGTCCGGCCCGCCATGGGCTTTGACGACCTTCATGAATTCAGCAGTCAGCAGTTCGGTGAGTTTCGTGGCCTTGGGGTGCGGCGCAAAGATGACAGCGTTGCCGGTTTTTACCGCAAACATCGCGTTGCACATCGGCGTCACCACGGGATTGGTCACCGGAGTGACCGCGGCGACGACGCCCATCGGCTTGGCGACGAAAACCATGTTGTTTTCCACGTCTTCGCCAATAATGCCGCGCGATTTCTTGTCCTTCAGATTGTTCCAGATGACGCGGGCCTTGCCCTTGTTCTTAAGGATCTTGTCCTCGTAAACGCCGATCCCCGACTCGTCGACAGCCATCCGCGCCAGGGGTTCGGCATTGTCATAAACGTACTTGCCGATGCCTTTGACGATCACGTCCACCTGTTCCTGCGAAAACGACTCGAACTTCGCTTGTGCGATTCGTGCTCTGGTGATGAGTTCCTGGATCTGTTTGTCTTCCGTTAATACGGGGTCCTGCACACAATGACTCATGGTTTTTTGCCTCGATTCGAAGATATCGAGAATATCGGAAACACTCCCGTGGTTCAAGTCGGGCATCCAGGCTGCCAGGAGGGCGCCAGAACAGGGTCTGGATTCGGGGCATCCGGCACTATAATTCGCGACACCATTTCGTCCCGGCGCTGGGCAGATTGAGAGGCGGTGAAGATGCAACGTTACCTTGGCGGATTTGAGGGTGTCCTGTTTGCGCTCCTGAGGGTCGTGCTGGCTTTTCTCTACTGGAGC
Source organism: uncultured Acidobacteriota bacterium (assembly GCA_963836435.1). Classification (GTDB taxonomy): domain Bacteria; phylum Acidobacteriota; class Terriglobia; order 20CM-2-55-15; family 20CM-2-55-15; genus DASTBJ01. The sequence continues at coordinate 255,500 of CAWIJI010000010.1, forward strand.
CATGGTCCACGCTGGCTTTTTGGCGCGTTCGGCGGGAACCCCATCCCCCTTACTCCCATGCTGACTGCCGCCGGTGTGATCGAAACGACTGGCGGGGTCCTGATCGCACTCGGGCTCCTGACTTCCTGGGCGGCATTCATCGCTTCAGGAGAGATGGCGGTTGCTTACTTTATGGTGCATGTTCCTCGAGGCGGGTGGATGCCGATTCAAAACGGCGGGGAGATTACTGTGGCGCTTTGCTTTGCATTCCTCTACATCGCTGCACGAGGGCCGGGGAGGTTCAGTTTGGACGCGTGGCTGGCCTCGAAACGGCAGAGAGGCGTTACGGGCTGAGCGACTACTACTTGTCCTTGAAGACAGGCGGTCGGGATTGCCGCGAAGTCTTCTTCCGTCGTAGCGATTGGCGCACGGCGCGCAGAAAAGTCTGCAGCACCGGGGACGCCGCCTCACGGTTATAAGCGACGGCCTGCTCGATACTGGCGGAGGTTTGAATCGGCCTGAACGCAATATCCGGCCAGAGTCTATGGCTGCTTGGTGTTGCGAACGCAACTCCAAGGTCCGCGCTCACCAGGGTCAGGCCCCCGACAAGGCTGTCCACTTCGTGAACCACATTCAGCGTGAATCCGGCGTCGCGGCACATTCCGGTGATCGTATCGTGTAATCCCGGAGTCACACGTCTGGGGAACAGGATGATGCGTTGATCGGCCAGCGCCGGGAGTGGGACCCGGCGGAGGCGAGCGAGAGGGTGGCTTTTCGGCAACGCGAGCCACAGGGGATCCGACTTGATCCTTTCGACAACCAGCGCCGGTTCATGTACCGGCAGGTTGATGAAGCCGATGTCGATGCGCCTTTCACGGAGTGCTTCGACCTGCATCCCTGTGCTGAGGTGCTGCAATTCAATGTGAACGCCGGGATGTTTCTTTCCCAGCAGCCGGAGCGTTTCGACCAGGATGTGGTCCACGTCTCCGGTAACTCCGACCGATAGATGCCCGATTTCGCCGCCGCCGGCTTGCGACGCGACCCTTGAAAAATGGTCGATGCGGCCCAGGACCAGGTGGGCTTCATTGACGAGTCTTCTGCCGGCGTCCGTCAGGCGGACTTCCCGTTTCGTCCTCTCAAAGAGCTGGACTCCGAGTTCCTCCTCGAGTTGCCGGATCTGCTGGCTGAGCGGTGGCTGGCTGATGTTCAAACGGATCGCCGCGCGGCCGAAGTGAAGTTCCTCAGCCACAGCGACCAGATACCGCAGGTGTCGAAGCTCCATGAGAACCACAACGATAATACAGGAATGGGCAGCCCAGCTTCTGATATTCGAGACGTCTTACTGGAATGTATTAGAGTCTGGCTTCCGGGGCTGAGTATGGTGGCCGCAACAGGAACCCTGGTTACCGCCCGTAAATATTGGACAAGCCGGGTATTCGGCGGGATACTTCCGGCAACACACCGGTGCACTGCAGATTAAGGGCCCGAGCAATTCACTCGTTGAGGAGGAGTGCTATATGGGAAACAGGAATCGCTTGATGCTGACACTTGCCGGGGTCATGACGGTTTCCGCCGTCATGAGTTCGCAGGATCGCGCAGCCCCAACTTTTACCAGGGATGTCGCCCCGATATTTCAGGAGAAGTGTCAGTCCTGTCATCGGCCCGACTCCATCGCCCCAATGTCGCTGCAGACTTATCAGGAGTCGAGACCATGGGCCAAGGCGATCCGCGAACGGGTGATCAGCCGGAATATGCCGCCCTGGCATATCGACAAGACCGTCGGCATCCAGCATTTTGCCAACGACCGTTCTCTGACCGATGAGCAGATCCAGACGATTGTTCGATGGGTGGATGGCGGGGCGCAGCCGGGCGATCCCAAAGACATGCCGCCAGCCAAGACCTGGCCTGATGACGCGAAATGGAATTTTGCCGAATTGTACGGCGGCCCTCCGGATCTGATCGTGAAGTCTCCTCTGTACACGGTTCCCGCGGTGGCGATGGATGCCTGGTACAAGCCGACGGTGGACACTGGTTTGACGGAGCAGCGCTGGGTGCGCGCCATCGAAATTCGTCCGGCGACGGTGAAAGGGCGCAAGGTGACTCATCATGCGCTGGCCCGGTTGTTGCAGACCGAGCCCGGCGTTGCCGCCAACCCGCTGGACGACGGCAGCGCTGCCGCAGGCGTCATTGGCGGTCTTTTCATGGAATGGGCGGTGGGCAAACAGGGAGAGATCATGCGCGCCAATTCCGGAAAGCTGATGATGCCGGGCGCAAAGATTGTCTTTGAAGTTCACTATCACGCGATCGGTGAGGCGATCACCGATCAGGTGGAACTCGGAATCTACTTCTATCCCAAAGGACAGGAGCCGAAGTACCGTCAGACTTTGGGGCTCTTCAATGCCATCGCCGGAGGCAGCCGCAATATCGACATTCCTCCGAATTCGACTTTTGTCACCCAGAGCACCAGCACCTTGAGGCAGGCGGGCCGCCTCGAAAACTTCCAGCCTCATATGCACCTGCGAGGCAAGGCGATGCAGTTGGAAGCTATTCTGCCGGATGGGACCACCAGGCTGTTGAGCAAAGTGGACCGGTTCGATTTCAACTGGATGACGAACTACATCTACGCCGACGATGAGGCGCCGTTGTTGCCGAAGGGAACGGTGCTTCGCGTGACGTCCTGGTACGACAACACGAGCGATAACAAGAACAACCCGGATTCCGATCAATGGGTCGGTTACGGCGATCGCACCGTGGACGAAATGGGACACGCGTGGATCAACATCACGTACATGAGCGACCAGGACTATGAACAAGAGCTCGCAAAACGGAAGCAGTCGGCTGCGAATCTTGGAAGGTAGCCGATCGCTCCCGCGTGCGGTTGTCTTAACCGTTGCGGTGGGGTTTGTCGTCGCGCTGTCTGCACAGTCCCGTGGGCCGGCCGCGCCCGAACCGCTGAGCGAATCGGGGCAAAGTGTCACCGGCGCGTTCGAAGGCTGGTACCCGAATCCTGATGGCTCCTACAGTTTGTTGCTGGGTTATTTCAATCGAAACACCGAAGAGACCCTGGAGATTCCCGTCGGCCCGAATAACCGGATTGAACCGGGCGGCCCTGACCAGGGGCAACCGACGACTTTTCTTCCGCGTCGGCAATGGGGAGTGTTCCGAGTTGTCGTCCCGAAGGATTTTGGCACCCGGAAACTGACGTGGACCCTTGTCGCCAACGGTCAAACGACGTCGATTCCTATGAGCCTGAATCCGCTGTGGATCGTGGAGCCTTTCAAGGACGCCGGCAATGGAAACACGCCCCCGGTACTGAAGCTTCAGGCGAGCGGGCCTGCGTTCACAGGGCCTCCTCACGGGATTGCCCAAACCTTGAGTGCGAAACTGGCGGAACCGCTGCCACTCGCTCTATGGGTCAGCGATGACAAACCCCTGCGCGGCGGCCGCGGGGGAGGTCCGGTGTTCTGGAGCAAATTCAGAGGCCCTGGTGAGGTTACGTTTGAAAACGAAAGACCCGCGCCCGATCCGGAGGGTAAGGCGATGACAACGGCGAAGTTTGCCGCGCCCGGCGAATACATCCTTCGCGCCCAGGCGAATGACGCTACCGGCGAGGGCGGCGGAGGCTTCCAATGCTGCTGGACCAACGTTCACGTAAAAGTCACAGTAAGCCCTTAACAGTAAGCCCTTAAAGGGGTCGAAGGGACCCGTAACTCGAAGGCCGTAAAAGGATTGTCCACTTCTTGAAGAGGGGGCTGCGCGAAGCCGCGGGAACCGCAGATCGCTGCGTCTTACGTGGGCCCGGCGCCCCTGAAGCCGCCACCCTCAAGAGGAGAGAACACAGAGGAGAGACGCCATGATCCGCAAATCGATTCTTATCGCCGCAGCGCTCATGCTGCTGCTATCCCTCGTCTGGGCGCAGCAGAGTCCGCCCACGGCCATGCCAAGTACGCAGAACGGTGAATGGCCGATGTACACAGCCGATCTGCGCGGCAGCAAGTATTCCCCCCTGAGCCAGATCGATGGGTCCAACTTCAATAAACTTCAGCTCGCCTGGACTTTCAGAACCGACAACCTCGGCCCGACACCCGAAGCCAAGCTCGAAGGTACGCCCATCATGGTGAAGGGAGTGATATATGCCACGGGCGGCACGCGCCGGGCGGTGGTCGCCCTCGACGCCAGAACGGGTGAGCAGAAATGGGTCTACAGCATGGACGAGGGCGCGCGGGCGGCCAATTCGCCGCGTAAACTGTCGGGCAGAGGCGTGTCCTACTGGACCGACGGACGTGGCGATGAACGCATTCTTTACGTCACGATTGGCTACCGCCTCGTTTCGCTGAACGCCAAAACAGGGCAGCCGGTCCCGACCTTTGGAAAAAATGGAGTTGTCGATCTGAAAGAAGGCGTTGTCGTTGGCAAAGACAAACAGATTGATCTCGAACGGGGAGAAATCGGCCTGCACTCCACCCCCACCGTCGTGAACGACATCGTGATCGTCGGATCTTCCATGGAAGAGGGGCTGGCGTTCAATTACCGCACGAGCCTGAATACCAAAGGGCTGGTTCGAGCCTTCGATGTGCGCACGGGCAAGCAGATCTGGCGCTTCAATACCATTCCCTATCCCGGACAGTTCGGCAACGAAACATGGGAAGACGGTTCCTGGGAATGGACCGGTAATGCCGGTGTGTGGACCCAGATCACCGCCGATCCCGAAGCCGGCCTCGTTTATCTGCCGGTGGAAACTCCCACGCTGGATGAATACGGCGGCAACAGACCTGGGAACAACCTTTTTGCCGAAAGCCTTGTGGCCGTGGATTTGAAGACGGGCGTGAGGAAGTGGCACTTCCAGCTCGTCCACCATCCTGTCTGGGATCACGATATCTCCGCCGCGCCGTTGCTGATCGACGCCACCGTTGACGGCCGTCCGCGCAAGCTGGTAGCGCAGCCCACCAAACAGAGCTATCTGTATGTCTTTGACAGGATCACGGGCGAGCCCATCTGGCCGATCCCGGAACGTCCCGTCCCGCAGACCAACGTGCCGGGCGAAAAGACCTCGCCGACACAACCGATCCCCACCAGGCCTGCACCTTACTCCCGCGCTTTTCTTGCGGAAAGCGATGTGATCGATTTCACTCCGGCCCTGCACATGCAGGCGCTCGAGAATCTCAAACGCTACCTATGGGAACCGACCCCGTTCATCGCGCCGCAGATTCCCAACGGTCAGATTCTCGGTGCGATCAATGTCGGTAATCTGGTTGGCGGGATCAACTGGCCTGGAGCCTCATTTGACCCGGAGACTGCGACGTTCTACGGGCAGGCTAACAACTCGGCCGTTACGATATCGAGTATCAGCGAAGCCTACGTTCAGACCGTGAACCCGGATACCCAGAGACAGGGCCGCGGCCCCGTCTGGGATGCCGAAGCCGTGGGCCGTGGCGGACCGAGGGGTCGAGGCGTTGCCGCGCCCGCTGCTGCCCCCAGAGGCCGGGGGACGCCTGCGGCTACGGGGGCGAACGCACCCGCCGCCGGCGTGCGTGGCGCTGCCCCGGCCGTCGTCGCGGCTGCCGGTCGTGGAGGGCTGACGACGGGGTTGGAGGGGCTGCCAATCGCGAAACCTCCTTATGGCGTTCTCACCGCGATTGACCTGAACACCGGCATGACCAGGTTCCAGGTTCCACATGGCGATACGCCAGACTCGGTGCGCGCGGCATTGCAGCGGCTGGGCGTGAACTATCCGGAAAAGACGGGGCAGCCGGGAAGCGTGGGGTTGATGGTCACCAAGACGCTTGTCGTCGTTGGCGATCCTCAAGTCACCTCTCCGCCGGATCGTCCTCGTGGCGCGATGCTGCGTGCCTACGACAAGCAGACCGGCAAGGAAGTTGGGGCCGTGCTCATGCCTTCCTTCCAGGTGGGTTCGCCCATGACCTACATGGTCGATGGGAGACAATTCATTATCGTCGCCGTTCAGGGAACCGGTGGCGCAGGCGGCCAGTATCTGGCCTACGCGCTTCCCCAAAGCGCGCGTTAGGAGAGGATCACAGCCCATGACACGTCGATTCGGTCTGGTCGCCATTTTGATTCTTCTTTCAGGCACCGCCTACACGCAAAGCAGCATCGCACCGGAAAATTCCGCGCCCAATCCCTACCAGACGGTTGAGGGTTGGGCCAGGCTTCCCGATGGCAGAACGTGGGGATCGACGAGCGCCGTCGATATCGATATCGATGGGAAGTCCGTCTGGGTCGCGGAACGTTGCGGGGCCAACACGTGTCTCGGTTCGAATCTCGACACGGTTTTGAAGTTCGATCAATCCGGCAAGCCGGTGAAGAGTTTCGGCGCCGGCCTGATGGTGTTTCCGCATGGGATCCACGTCGATCCGCAAGGGAATATCTGGGTCACCGATGGGCGGGACAACCTGCCGCGCGCTGCTCGCGGAGCCACGGCGGCTCCCGCTCCTCCCGCGAAAGTGATCGGACATCAGGTTTTCAAATTCAGCCCTGACGGAAAGGTTCTGATGATGCTCGGCAAGCCTGGTGGCAACCAGCCCGGAGCGCCCGCCGATCCGGCGTCTTTCTATCAGCCCAACGATGTGCTCGTCGCTCCAAACGGGGACATCTTCGTCGCCGAAGGACACGGCGGCGCAAATTCCCGCCTCATCAAGTTCAACCGTGACGGCAAGTTCATCAAGGAGATTGGGAAGAAAGGCGCCGGGCACGGCGAATTCGATCAGCCCCACGCCCTGGTCATGGATTCGCGCGGCCGTCTGATCGTCGGCGACCGGAGCAACAATCGAATCCAGATCCTCGATCAGGAAGGAAACTTCCTCGAAGAGTTCTATCAGTTCAGCCGTCCCAGCGGCATTGCTCTCGACAAACAGGAAAACATCTACGTCGCGGACTCGGAGTCGGGGTCTGTGGCCCGGACGCGCACAGACTGGAAACGCGGTATTCGCATCGGCCGGCTCAGCGATGGCGCGGTGACCGCATTCATTCCGGACCCTGCCGAAAACGCCCCCAGCACGAGTGCAGCGGAGGGTGTGGCGGTGGATGCAGCAGGAATCGTTTACGGCGCAGAAGTGGGGCCGATGGCACTGAAGAAGTACGTTAAAAAGTAAGCCGTCCCCTCCGCTTGAGGGGGCTGACGGTGAATTCGGGGCCGTGCACCTCGAACCCCGAATTCGGCCAGGGCTTAACGGAATTCGAATTCGGGGTTCGAGGTGCACGGCCCCGAATTCACCGCTTGGAGGGAGATATGAACCGCAGTCGCGTCATTGGTGCGGTGGTCGTCGTGATGTCCTTCGTGATTGCCGCTTGGGCACAGGCCTCCCAGGCCCCGCGGCTGGAGGTCGATCCGCTTTGGCCGCAGCCGTTCGCAGTGGAGAAGCACTGGACGCTGGGATCGGTCACCGGCGTTGCTGTCGACTCCCGTGATCACATCTGGGTGACGCATCGCGGAGTCGATTCCCTGCAGACAAACGAAAAGGGACCGACGCTGGCGACGTGGGCTGCGGAGTGCTGCTATGCGGCTCCACAGGTTCTCGAGTTTGACGTGTCGGGCAGGTTGCTCGATAGTTGGGGCGGGCCGGGCGAGGGCTACCAGTGGCCTCAGAATCCTTCCGGGATCGCTGTCGACAGCAAGGGAAACGTATGGATCGCGGCTGCCGGTGCGCCCGCAGCGCCAGCCCGTGGGCGCGGCGCGATACCGCCTGCGGAAGTCGTGGGGAATGTCGTACCCGCTCCGCCTGCGGCGGCCGCTGGACGCGGGGCTCGTGGTGCGACAGCCGCTGGTGGGGCGCTCGCCGGGGCCATTGCCGGCCGTGGAAACCGTGGCGCCGCCGCGGCCGCGCCGGCCGATGCACACGTCCTCAAGTTCACATCCGGTGGCAGCTTTCTCCTGCAAATCGGGACGCCGGGCCAGAGCGAAGGGCCCGACAGCAAGACGACCCTGAGCCGTCCGTCGGCTCTTGCCATTGACGAGGCCGCGAACGAGATCTACGTTGCCGACACGGGCAACCGCCGGATCGTCGTCTTTGATGCCACAACGGGCGCTTACAAGCGACATTGGTTTGGATCCGGCGCCCGGGATGCGGGTACCGCGCCCGCTGCGTACGACCCTGCTGCGCCGCCTGTGAAACCCTTCCGCGACGTTACCTGTGTGAAGATTTCCGGCGACGGAATGGTCTATGTATGCGACCGGGCGAGCAACCGGATTCAGGTGTTCCGGAAGGACGGTACATTTGTGAAGGAGATGGTGGTCGCCAGGGATACGCGGGCCGAAGGATCGGTGTGGGACCTGGCCTTCTCGAACGATGCGCAACAGCGCTTCCTCTACGTTGCCGACGGGCTCAACAAAACCATCTGGGTCCTGCAGCGCGACACGCTGACGCCCGTATCGCGGTTCGGCGACGGCGGCCGCTACCCGGGACAGTTCTATGGCGTTGGCAGTGTGGCGGTGGATTCTCGTGGGAACGTGTACACCGGCGAAGGCCTGGAAGGCAAGCGAGTGCAGAAGTGGATCAACAAGGGCCTGGGCGCACCGCGGCCCTTGAATTAGCGGAGGATCACATGAATCGACGGCATAACGCGTTTACCGCAGGAATGTTTCTGGCGGCGCTTGCCGCGCTTGGCATTGGCCAGAGCGTTTTCCAGAAGATGGCTGCTCAGGACAGCGGCCGCGCGATGGTCGAAGTGCCACGTTTCGAAGTCGATCCGCTCTTCCCGAAGCCGCTCCCCAATCACTGGTATCAGGGACAGACCATCGGCCTTGGCGTCGATGCGCAGGATCACGTTTGGATCGTGCATCGCGCCGACACGCTTTCCGCAAACGAGGGAGCCCTCGACAACAAAACCGGCATGTGTTGCGCTGCGGCGCCACCGGTTCTCGAGTTCGATCAGCAGGGGAACCTGCTTCACCACTGGGGAGGCAGCGATGGGCCCGGATATCAGTGGCCGGCCTCCAACCACGGCATCACCGTGGATAAAAAGGGCAACGTCTGGATCGGCGGCAACGGCGCCGGTAATGACGGGCACGTCATCAAGTTCACCAAGGATGGCAAGTTCCTGATGCAGATCGGCATTAAGAAACAGGGGCTCACCGCAGACAGCAATTCATGGGAACGGTTTTATGAGGTGGCGAAGATCTTCGACGATCCGAAGACCAACGAATTGTACCTCGCCGATGGCTACGGCAACAAGCGGGTGGCCGTGATCGATGGCGACAGCGGCAAGATTCTGCGCTTCTGGGGGGCTTACGGCAACAAGCCTGACGATGCGCGGTTACCCCCCTACGATCCGGCCGGCCCCCTGTCGCAGCAGTTCCGCGGGCCGGTACACTGCGCCGTTATTTCCAACGACCGCATTGTTTACGTTTGCGACCGCCAGAACGATCGCATTCAATCGTTCACCCCGGAAGGAAAGTTCATCAAAGAGATCCAGGTGTCTCCTCAGACGCGCGGTGACGGCGCGGTGTGGGACATCGCGTTTTCGAAAGATGCTCAGCAGAAGTACATCTACCTCGCTGACGGGCACGACGAGAAGGTATGGATCATCGAGCGCAAGTCGCTGGAGATTCTCACCAGCTTTGGTTCGGGAGGCAAGCAGCCGGGACAGTTCTATGCCATCCACAGCATCGACACCGATTCGAAGGGGAATATCTACACAACGGAAACCTATGACGGCCGGCGGCTGCAGAAGTTCGTGTATAAAGGCATGATGACGATCCCGAAGGGCACGGACCAGGGTACTCCGTGGCCCCGGACGAGCCAGCAGTGAAGCCTGGACAGTCAGGGCCGAAGCGCGACTCGAATCCTGACCACTGTTGATGCTTGGCCTTGTCGGGCTCACGCTGAAGTTTTCCATGTCGAAAAGGGCCATTCTTTCTTGTGTCGCGCTGTCGCTCTTTGCCGCCCTCGCGCTGCCGCTGTCTGCCCACGACATTCCCGCTGACGCAACGGTTCGTGTGTTCGTTAAGCCGGAGGGTCGGCAACTGCACCTGCTGCTGCGCATGCAGATGGTGTCGATCCACGAAATCGACTGGCCGGTGCACAAGGAGGACGGCACGCTCGATCTCGCCCTGATCGACCCGTTTCTGCGCGACGCGGCCAACAAGTGGCTTGGCAACAGGATCGAAGTTTACGAAGACGGGGCGAAGATCGACTCTCATTCGCTTGTGGCAGCGCGGCTATCGCTCGAAGGGGACGCGTCGTTCGGAACCTACGAGGACGCGCGCGCGCAAATTACCGGCCCCCCGCTCGCCTTCGACACCAAGCTCCTGCCTACGCAGGGCGTTCTCGATGCGCTGTTCGAATACCCGATTCAGTCGGACCGATCGCGCTTCTCGTTGCACCCGGGGTTCGAGCAGTTCGGCCTGCGCGTGATCACTGTTCTACGCTTCCTCCTGCCAAACGGCACGATCCGTGCCTTCGAATATGAAGGCGGCGATCCGGGAATCGTGCGGCTTGACCCGGCGTGGCACCAGGCGGCATGGACGTTCGTAGTGATGGGTTTTCGCCACATCCTCGATGGCGCCGACCACCTGTTGTTTCTCTTCTGCCTCGTTATCCCGTTCCGGCGTCTGCGCGGACTTATTCCCGTTGTCACTGCATTTACCGTGGCGCATTCGATGACCCTTATCGCGTCGGCGTACGATATGGCTCCCGGGGTGATCTGGTTTCCGCCCCTCATTGAACTGCTGATTGCCGTATCGATTGTCTATATGGCGCTGGAAAACATCGTCGCCATCAAGCCGCAGCGGCGCTGGGTCATCGCCTTCTGCTTCGGCCTTGTGCACGGTTTCGGGTTCTCCTTTGCGCTGCGCCAGACGCTTCAGTTTGCCGGATCGCACCTGTTGGTCTCTCTGCTGTCGTTCAATGTCGGGGTCGAACTCGGACAGATCCTGATGCTTGCCCTGATGGTGGCCGCCCTCCAGATCCTTTTTCACTATGTCAAGGAGCGGGTCGGGACAATCATCCTGTCGGCGCTTGCGACGCATACCGCCTGGCACTGGATGAACGATCGGTACGCACAGCTTTCGAAGTTTCCGTTCGAGTGGCCGGTGATCGACGCCGGGTTTGTCGCCGCCGCGCTTCGCTGGGCGTTGGTCGTTGTTGCACTGGCAGGGGCTTTATGGGGCGTCGGAGAACTGCAGAAAGGCCGTCTGCGCCGTTTGCGGGGGGTGGTGGAAATCGATTCGAAGTAGCCGTATTCTTCCGTCGTGAATGAATGGCAGCCCAACAAAGCGCAATGGAGGGTTATCTGGCCGGTGACCCTGCTGCTGATTCTTGGATGGCCGCCGCAGCAGGGGCGAAGTCTGGCGGTCAAAGTCCTGAACTTCCTGGCCGACCCGGGGAACTCCCTGCCCATCCTTCCCAGCCAGTTGCCGATCGGACTCGACGATGATGGAGATGCCGTTCAAGAGCACGATGCACAAGAGGCGGAATACTACCGGGTCTACTCGAATTCGCGGGTGGCTCGGTTGCGGATGACACTGAAGGCTGCGACCGATCCGTTTGATCCTTCCACGGAACGTCAAATTCTGACTGGGATTGGAATCCTCAGCGCTCTTGGAATCTGGCGGCTCGGGGGGCGAGAGCGCCCGTCGTGAATTGGGTTACCGTGCCCCAGCGGACTAGCGATAACCCAATTCCCGGATGACTGAATTTAGACGCTTGATCATCAACTCTGAGAAAAAAGCTCTCAGAGTTGATGATCAAGCGTGCTGAAAGCTGATCGCCTACCCAAAAACTTCAAATATTTTTGGGTAGCTTTAGCGGGCAGCAGCCTGTTTCTGTCCGGGATTCAGCGTGATGTGCTGAACGCGCCAGTTCTGCGCCTCGCCGGTGTAGAGTTCATTTTCACTGACGCAGTGCATTTCATGCACCCAGTAGAACTGCCCGACTTTCTTCCCCTGGGTTCCGAACCATCCGAGCATGTGTCCTTCCAGATCGTCTTTGTAAATCTTGCCGCCGGCATCGGCGCTGTAGAGGAACTGTTGCCCCTGGGCGTTGGGCGGCGTGATGCAGACAGCCCAGGGCGCCCGCACGTTACTGATGATTCGGATGGGGTTGAGGTCCGGGTCGAAGACCTGGATCCGCGAATTACCGCGGTCGCCAACGTAGATATTTCCCTTGGCGTCCGAGGTGATGGTGTGCGGCGTGTTGAACTGCCCCGGAGCTGGCCCGCGCGATCCAATCGATTTCACAAAGACTCCATCCTTCGTGAACTTCGCGACCCGGGAGTTGTCGTAGCCATCGGCAACGAAGATGTTGCCGTCGAGGTCGAAGGCGACGTCCGTAGGCCGTGCGAACGTGCCACCACGCCCCGCGCCTGCTCCGATGGCCGACGTTGCAGCAGCGTCGGTGTGGCGGCCCTCCTCGAGGAATCGTTCCAAATAGTCGATGGCTTCGTCCTTGCGGCCGAGCACCATGGTTACCAGACCTTGTGGGTTGAACTTCATCACCATGTTTGAGCCTTCATCGACGACCCAGACATTGTCGTTCTTATCGATCTTGACGGCATGCGCGAAGGAGAAGCCGTAGGCATTCTGTCCCCATTCCTTGACGAATTTGCCGGACTGATCGAATTCAAAGAGTTCGGCCGCGGTCGCTCCGCGCGCCGGACCCGTTTTCCCGCTCCGGGTGTAGACGAAGAGGTGTTTTTTCGAATTGAGCGCGACGCCTTCGGTTTCGCCAATGGTGTGACCGTCGGGCATGAGCGGCAGCGAGACGGCGTCGAAAGGAATCTGCGGCGACGTCTGTTCGAGCTGATTCTGTGCTGCTGCCGCAGCCTGTGCTTCAGGGTTTCCGCGCCCTCTTCCACCGCCGGCCTGTGGCTGGCCCGGCGCGCCGGCGCCCGGCTGAGTTCCACCGGGGCCCCGCTGCGCGTAGACAGCGCCGCACAGCAGTACGACTAGAACGATTAAATATCGTTTCACGTGACCTCCTTATGTTTCATTCTGCTTGAGCGCAGCGTGGGACCGTCTTCGTTACGCGACTCTCAACCGCTATTTGGGCTGAGCCGGGAAGTAGGTCGTGATCCGATCGTTCAGTGTGAACTCCATTCCCAGTCCCGGATACTGCTTCAAAACGTTGGCGCGCATCTCCGCCGCAGTTTTCGACCTTGCCACATTGGCGTCCCAGTCTGCGATGTATTTCTTCATGAACGCAACGGCTGAAGTATCGTGCCTGGCTCCCGGTCCCTCGTGGCCGGGGATGATGATCTCGGGTTTCAGCGCCATGATTTGATCGACGGTCTTGCTCCAGTCTTCCCGGGCCTTGTCGCGCGGTACGCCGAAGTAAACGTGGTCGAAAATGATATCGCCGGTTACCACGGCCTTGAGAGAAGGGATGAAGACGTAGCTGTTTCCGGCGCCATCGCTGCCCTGTATGGGACCGGTGACGGGGAACTGCTGGCCTTCAAGGGTTAGAAATGGCGTGGTCAATTCTTCCGGCAGAACCGGGTCCGGCCCTGGAATGTTATTGCCGTACGTGGGCAGCCAGAATTTCTGGCGTGCAGGCCAACCCGTTTTCGCGGCGTTGACCGTTGCCGGCAAGGCGAGAATCTTCGCCTCGGGGAAAGCCTGCTTGAGCACCGCAAGTCCGAACAGGTGGTCCGGATGAGGATGCGTGACATAGATGACAGCGAGGTTCTTCTTGGACTCCAGAATCTCCGCTGCCAGCTTGTGCGCTTCGCTCAGCGAAAACTGCGGATCGATCAGCAGCATGTCCTTTTCGCCGGAGATCATGGTCGAGTTCACGTCGTATCCGTTGACTCCGCGTCCGGTGTGGACAGTCAGTTGGAGCCTGGATTGAGCCGCGGCGCTTCCGGCAAACAGCAGGAGACTCAACGCGAGACATAGAAATATCAAACGGCGGTTACACATCCTGGCCTCCTTGAAGTTCAAACCGGTTTCAGTTCCACAGTAATGTCGTAATTGTCCGCGAACCGCAGGACCTCGGGTTCGTCCGGGGACGGAAGCACTTTCAAGCCAATCTCTCGCACCCCTGCCGTTACTGCGTCTCTGTCAAAAGGCGTGACCTTGATGCAGTAATGATCGATCCGCGGTTTTTGACCGGCGGGCGCCTTCTGCAAACCGATGCGCGTATTCGCCTCGAGTTGAAGCCAGAGCCTGTCGGGATTGGTCTGCCGGGTGGTCTTGATGTTCGCGCCGTACACCAGGTGGTAGTAAGGCAGCGACTTTTCGATGTCCGAAACGTGGAGCAGAACGTGATCGAGGCCGACCGGCTTGACCAGCCCATTGCTTTCTACAGGGAGCGTTGAAGGAACTGCCGCTGCGACCAGGCCCGCGGGCGGCTGGAATAGCTGCAACTCCAGTCCGTCCGGATCGGGCAACATACCGAAGCCTCCTCCGGTGCCAGCCGAAAAACCGGCGGCTTGCAGGGCGCTGGCGACGCCGGCACGATCGTATCGCTCGGCAAGCGCGCAGTAGTGCCCGATGGAAGTGGGGCGTGTCCCCTGGGCACCGATGGCGATGTAACCCACCTGCCGGTTTTGAGGAAGATCCCCCAGCAAAATGAAGTATCGGATCCCTCCTTGAAAGGGCTGTTCGTGAAGCTTTGTTCTGAACACACGCATGTAGGTCTTTGCTGACACTGCAGTGTCCGGGACGACAATGTCCAGATGTTCCAGCCCGAGATTTTTGAGCGGCAGCGCGGGCGCTGTTGCCGCTTGTCCCCAGGCCCAGGAACTCACCAGCGGGACACATGCGGCGGCGCCGATCTCCGATATGAAGGTTCGACGGGACGTTCTTTTCTTAGTTTTCATAACCTGCACGATAGTCGTTCGCGGCCCGGCGCTCAAATATTTTCGACTAAGACTCAGGACGTCTCTTATTCGCGCGAGCTTCGCTTCCATCCCCTAAGCAGGATCCCCTGCCTCGAAAAACCTCGGGGGGAAAACACCTGAGAAGCGACTATACGTGAGATAGGCTTAGAAACAGGGCAAAGGCTTGGCAGAATCGATGACTTCGCTGGACACGGCCAGACCAACCGATACAGACAGAGGCGGCGACGCCGCTCTTGTTGCTGAATTGCTGAGCAGGAACCGCAAGGCAGCTGCAGATTTCGTGTCTCTCTACGCAGACTCTGTTCACGCGTACGTCCGCCACAGATTGATTCCGCGGACCGATCTTGTCGATGACATCGTTCAGGAAGTTTTTCTTTCGGCCTGGGATAGTCTCGGGAAATTCGAAGGGAGGTCCTCCCTCAAAACCTGGCTGCTGGGCATTGCACGCCACAAGGTGGAGAGCTACTACAGGGCGCGATTACGCGAGCCGCACTCTCTCGACGAAGGTGAGGACGAGCTGACGGATGCGGTGGAAGATCCGCAATTCGACCTGGCCATCGACCAGACTCGGGCGGCACTGCGGACCCGAAATATTCTTGAAGAGTTGCCGGAAAGCTACAGTTTGCTTCTGATCTGGCGCTATTGGGAAAAGAGAAGCCTGAGGGAAATGTCCGAAAGCATCGGTCGAAGCGAAAAAGCTGTCGAAAGAGCTCTGGCGCGCGCCAGACAGCAGTTCAGACGGAGATGGGAACGTGCAAAAGGGTAAAACACCAGAAGACGACTTCCTGGCATTGAGCGCGGCAACGGCCGGGAGGGATCCCGAGAGCCCGCCGGCGCCCGCACGCCTGAAGGCCAGAGTCTATTCATCCCTGGTGCGCCGGATGGAAGCATCGGGCCCTCTCCTGCCCGTTGCGGAGACCGAAGCCACCCACGGTCTGTGCGTTTTCGAGAAACTCGTCGAAATAGCGCCTCTCTCAGGAAGGCTCCAGACCTTCAACGCGTGCAGCATTTGTCACGCACGCGTGCTGGCGGAGAAGTTCGAGCGGCCGCCCATTTACTGGAAGCATTGCCCGTATGTTGGTTTCAAGAGCGGCGGATGAACATTGACGGATTGGAAAACCTTCTCGAAAGACGAACCTGTCACCTTTTCCATCAGGATTTCCATGCCTTGAGTACGATTGAAGCGGCAACGCACGGGGCGATGGAGGTTTAGTTGAAGACTTTCATAATTGGAACACTCCTCGCGGCTACCGTCCTCCTCGAGCCGGGGGAGCTCCGGGCGCAGGAGTTGCGGCGCTATTTTGGAGTGGTTGGCGGTATCTCCACCTTGTCGGCAGATGGACGTTCGGTCATCACGCCGTTGGGCTCGTCCGTATCTCTGTACAGCCCCGAGAATGGTCCGGCGCTCAATATCTTCGCAGGGTGGTCTCTCCATAACTACGTCAGTCTTCAGGCCAACTACATCTGGAACAAAAACAGGTTGACACTGACGTCCACCGAGGCTGACGCAAACGGAGCGAGGTTCTATGAACAGGAGCGGACGAGTTCCCATAATAGTGCCTTCGCAGACGTTCTCGTCTATTTCCGGTCGCGCGGCGAGCTCGTCCGGCCGTACCTGTCGACCGGCATTGGCAGGGTCGGCTTCGAGAGCACGGAAGAACGGACACTGGTTACCGTCGGTGCGGTGGACCCGCCGCCCCCAGGCTTTCATGCCACAACTATCGTGTTGCGGTCCGCTGTCGGCATCGACCTTCGCGTGGGCCGGGGATGGGCTGTCCGCTATAGCTTTAGCGAGTTCATTGGGCGGAATCCAATCGGCCAGCGGCTGGAGCCGCCGGGCAAAAAAGGCCTGATGAACTTCCAGAACCTGTTCGGCTTCGTGCGTTATTTCTAGAATTCCGCCGCTTTTTGCGGCGGAGCGGCTCTCGATGAGGGCCCTCCGCCCCAATCGCTACAGGTTACGGTGTGGGACGTCCCGGTGGCAGCAAGGGGCACAACAGGTAGTCGTATCCTCCGGGCGCTGCGGGGTTGGGAACCTTCCACCGACCACCGAGGTATCCGGGATCGCCCGGGCCAAACTCCGTGACGCCATCAACGAGCAACTGGAACCGGCCATGGGGTGGAAGCTTGTCGACAGCGACAAACGTATCGTAATACAGCCCCTGACCGCTCACATACACCGTGCCGAGCGCGCCACGACCCCGCTGTGCTTCCACAGGCGTGGTGGACGTGACAAGGATTCCAGCGACAACCGCAAGCAACCCGCACAATAAGAGTTTCTTCATAAGTCTCCCCTGTGTAACTGGTTCTTTCGTGGCAGAACGTTGCCCCATGCAACATTCCCACGCAGAACGAATTCCCGATCTGCTTGGCTTCACGAGATCCGACTGCGCTGATGCCGGTGTAGTCGCATGAACGGGGAGAATCCCCCTCAGGGTGCAGCTTTGGTTTAAATGAAAAAGTTGGGCATTGACGAACGGATACTGCAGCTACGTTAGATTGGGGCGACGGATCCAGGACGGCACAGGCCGTCCGCCTCTGCGAACGACCTGTTGATTAAAGCGCTGCGGCAAACGGGGGCACGCGGAGGCGGTAGTCAAAAGACTGCATCCGCCCCTTTTCCGGGCACACTAACAATCACCGCCCAGCCAAGGGGCGACTTTATGACTGTCTTCGGAGCAACTCCGATTCTTTCGCGAAGAGCCTCAGCGGGCCGGGGGTTGAGCAGCAGGAGCCGGACCGCCCCGTGGTGGACCGCCGCCCCTGGGAGCCTGCTGAGTGAGCACCTTTCCATCGGGCAGGGTGATGGAAACGAACAGCCCGCCCAAGCCGTCTTTCTCGGTG
Source organism: uncultured Acidobacteriota bacterium (assembly GCA_963836435.1). GTDB lineage: Bacteria > Acidobacteriota > Terriglobia > 20CM-2-55-15 > 20CM-2-55-15 > DASTBJ01. The sequence continues at coordinate 273,119 of CAWIJI010000010.1, forward strand.
TCCTTCATGGGACGGTAGGACACCTTCACCTTGTCGCCGGCCTTGAGGGTTGTTGCCTTCCATCCCGCCCGAACAAGAAACGTGGGAGACGTCATCTCGAAATTCCGGACGTCCACGCCCTTGCCATCGGCCCTCGGCGTCTCAATCTCGATCCATGAGTGCGGGTTGGCCCATTTGAACTGTGTGACAACGCCTTCGGCGGTCGCGCTTTTCGATTGATCGACGCCGGTTGCGGAGTGGTGTGCATAGGCTGATCCCGCCACACAAAGCGCGATCGCCAATGACCCTCCGATTTTCAAGACTCTCATGCCGCTAGCCTCCTGTGACTAAACTTTACACTATCGAACCTGATCCTGCGAATGTACGGTGGGCATATGCTCATTGAGATCGGGCAGGCACTCGACTTCGGCGATGTCGCGGTCGTCGACCCGGTTCCAGTGCTTTGTCATCTTCCACTCGCCCTCCCAGCTTTTCGGATCGATCAAGGTGTACTCGATCGCCAATCTCTTTCCTTCGTTCTCCATGCGAATGCGCTCGATAATGTGCAGCGCATCGCTCGCGGGAATGCCCAAACGGTCGTGTATCCAGTGATGATCGTCCACAAAGTTCGTAGTGTCTATAACAAGGGTGTCGCCTTCCCAGCGTCCGATCGATTCACCGTTGAAACTCCGCACCGCGATATCGGGATCCGTATGCGGGCGTCCATCCAGGTAAACAACCCGAAGGCTGTTCATCAATTCGCTGATCATGAAGATGGACGTTGGCAACTGGATCATAGCGATGGGCCACACCCTTGTCATCATGATAGGTAAGCCCGCCGGCCAGCACAGGCCGATGTCGTTGCGGTAAATCTTTCCTTCCTTGGTAGCCTCTTGAGCGGCGTCATAGTGTTTTTGGGCGGCCGGAGTAAGCTTGAAACCCGCGGGAGGATCAAACCGTTCGCTTTCTCCGCCATGCAACCACGTTCCTGTCAAATCGAAAGGCGTCTTCGGGCGCGGTTTTGCAATGTTGGCCGGCGCGAGTGCTCCCAGTGCGCCCGCCGGCTGAAACTGCGCCCATAGATCCGAGGCAGCGCCCAGAAGTCCCACTAGAACCAGAGCGGCCACGCTCGTTCGACCCATCCATAACTTGCCCATTTGTACCCTCCACTCCCGACCGACAACTAACGAGGCGGCGCCTCAGCCCGACAGGTGGCGTGTCCCCCGGGCTGGGAAGGCCAATGGCCGCATCCGAAGACCTGACTCACTGCTAACAAGTTTGCCGCCGCAAGACTTCTAGGCGGGAGCATAGGTGCCAAAGTCGCTCTTGTCAATTCCCAGAGTAGTCCCCAGAGCAGTCTCCAGAATAAGGCGACTGGGAGCGACCTTTTTTGTTCAGCGTACGTCACCTCCACGCTACCGGAAACGAATTGCCGTTGGTGCCGCGAATCGAACCTGCAAGGGACTCGGCAACCCGAACCTTATGGACCGGAAAGACCTATTTTCTCTTACGGACGCCCTCGGTTTTGTCCCACTTCAGAATCTTTTCACTGCGCGGCAGTGGCGCCTCAGGAGTTTCGCCGACGGCAACGCCGAAGCCCCAATCCGGTGGACAAACTGCAACGTAGCGTGCGTATCCACCAAGACCGCCTTCGAATTTCGGATAGCCGATCGCCACAAGACATCCAGTCTCGGCTACTTTGTCGAGGTTCGCGACTCCTTCGGCCTGGGCATAGCCGTTATGCATCAACCAGTATTCTCCCTCCAGGTTGGGCGTCGTATCGGTGTCGAGCGGTTCGTGCCCGTGGAACAAAATGTGGCGCTGTTCATGAAGGAACTTCAGCGCCTCCAGCGATACGCCCGGGAATGTGGTTTGCCTGGCTAATGCGGGGTCCGGCCACTGCTTCGACCAGTCGGAACGCACCATCACCACAGAGCCTTCGGGAACCCGAAAGTTCTTCTGTTCCCATGCTTCGATGTCCGAGACCTGGAGATGGTAGCCGGGATCCTTTCGCAGCTGTTCGACGATGGAAATGACGACAAGCGGGCGGAGTGTATATGTGGCAGGCAATTCGTCGATTGCTGGGTACTCCGGAGCCCAATGCGCCGGCGGATCGAGTTGCGTTCCGAGTTGATCGGTGGAGAGGTGATAGGAGGTCGCTTCGAATCCGTCCTTCGCGTAGGTGTAGGCCGCGTGAGTCGCCGGATCCACGGCAGGGGAAAATTCCGATGGCCCGAAGCCTTTCCACACGGGAATCGCGGGCGCAATGGTATGCGTGAGGTCGATGTATTTCGCTGTTTTGAACGACTGTTCATAGACTTGCCACAGTCCGGGCATCGGGTTTGCCTCAGCCTTCGGCGGCGGAGCCGGGTTTGAACACGCGGAGGCCAGCGCCGCAAAGGCTGTCAGTTCCGCCACCCATCTGAGCGAGATTCTTGTCATGTTTTGTTTCCCCATGATCCACGTGCAGGGCGCCATTCCCACGTAAGCTTTCGCCGCAGAGCGGACGCCGACCAATGAAGTACCAGCGTCCCGTTGTCGCAGGGGCGAGGTGTTCGTGCGCCGGCGCTTAGCTCAGCTCGTTATGACGGGCGTAAAGAGAATTTTGTTCCCGCCAGGCATAACGAGCCAGGCGCCGAAGGCGCCGCCGCGAGGTCAGCGGTGCGCGGCTGTCGCGCCGCGCAAGCGCCCGAGCCGGGGTCCGGGGCAGAGCCCCGTCTAGTTAAGTTAAAAGCGATCGTCCCCGTTGACGTCGCGTGGCGCGAGAACCAGGACGCCGCCTGCCGGCACGATCAGACCCGTGAAACTGGCCGCACTCGTTCTGTTCATTGTCGCCGTCAGCGGAGTGCCGTCCTGTCTGAAAAGATCCACACGGACGTCGGCGCTTGACGGGTTGGAATTGCTGATGACGATCTGCGTTGCCCATCCGCCATTTGCCGCGAATTGAGGCAGAAGGAAAGCGTTTGCGCCGCCGACACCCAACGAGAGCAGGGGCAGGGGTAGGGCTGTGCCCAGATTGGTGACCGGCATGGTGCTGAAGCGGTCGCCTCTGAATCGAATGCCGATGACGGAGATCGGACTGTTGGACGCAATCGAGAGCGTTCCGGTGTATTCGGAAAGCGGCGTCGCGGGGGCGCCAAAGCCTCCGGACGTACTCGCGGCGGGGACCAGCCCCGTCACGAATTGCGCCGTTTGGCTGCGTGGCCCGACCGTGATGGTCTGCGCCGCGATTTGCGTACCGTCGCTCAGTTGCAGTGTCAGGGTTACGGACGCTGCGCCATTGCCGGGATTGACGATGGCGACTCCAAGATTTCGTCCCAGACGATCGCTCACGTCCACGAACATCGTTGCATTCGTCAGCAGCTCCGGGGCCGCGAAGCCTGCCTGGGTCGTCTCTGTTCCGTCCTTCAGTCCAAAGGTTTCCATCACCGTGAGTCCACCGCCGGAGGAGGAGGGGGTGACTACCGCGTAACCGACTTCGACGGCGGCCGCGTCATCGTGGTCGTCCACCGTTTGTCCACCCCCGAATCCTCCCCCCTGCGCCAGACAAGGGATCCCCAGACACAGGAGCCCGCAAGCCGTCCAAAGCAGTTTCTTCATCGTTTCTCTCCAGTGGCGAGTCGCCCAAAGCCCTCTATGGCGAACTATCATAGCAAGTTGACCCGCGAAAGCGCTTTCCTTCGCCTTTTCGCGTTATGCGCTTTCGGGCAATGCGCCGTCGGAAAGCTTGACCGGTTTCGCGGCTCCACCTATGATTTGCATACCAAGACCTACAGAGGAGGTACAACTTGTTCTTACGTGTCAGGTACTGCTGTGTTGTTCTGGCCGTAGCGGGCCTATTGAGCTGGACTAATGCCGCCATGGCGCATCACTCCTTCTCCATGTTCGATACGACGAAGACTATGATGATTAGTGGCACCGTTACTTCATTCGAGTGGACCAATCCCCATGCCTATATCGAGATCGACGTTCCCGAAGCCAGGGGCGGTAACAAGCACTGGAGCGTTGAGATGGGCAGCCCAAGCATTCTGCAGCAGAGCGGGTGGAAGTTCAAAGACCTGAAGTTCGGCGACAAGGTAAGTGTAAGCATCAGTCCGCTGAGAAACGGGGACCCCGGGGGACTCCTGATTCAGGCAACCCTGCCCGATGGCCGCGTACTGGGGAATGGTCCGGGAAGAGGCCCGGCTGCGCCCGCTGCCAAGCCCGCTGGAAAATGATATGAATATCCGGCGTATCGTTTTGACCGCACTTTGTTCTGCGGCATTCATGGCCAGCGCGTACGCGCAGGCTCACCCGGATTTCACCGGAGCCTGGGGGCCGTATCGCGGGGGCCGGGGCGGGGATCCTAAACTTGCGGCTGTACCGGCGGGGGCCCCGGTTCTGAAGCCGGAATACGCAAAAGCCTATGCAGACCGCCGGGCCGCGGAAGCTGCGGCGACGCAGCGCGGAGAACCCGGAGCCACAAACGGTGTGCTGTGCGTACCGTATGGCGTTCCCACCATGATGTCTGTTGCCGTCTACCCGGTGGAGTTTGTTCAGACTCCCAAACAGGTCACGATCATCACGGAAGCCTTCAGCGAAGTCCGAAGAATCTTCATCGACAAGCCACAGATGAAGATCGACGAAGTGCCGCCGGGCTACTATGGCCGTTCGGTCGGGCATTGGGAAGGTGACACGTTGGTCGTGGACACCATCGGAATCAAGGAGACCGTGCAGTATCAGCGCATTCCCCACAGCGATCAAATGCGCATCACGGAGCGGATCCGGCTGGCGGCTCCGAATGTGCTGCATGATCAGATCACTATCGAAGACCCGGTCGTGCTTGAGAAGCCGATTACTTACACTCTGGCTTATTCCCGAATGCCCGACTACGAAATGGTCGAGTTTGTGTGCGACAACAATCGGGAATATGTGGATGCCGACGGTGTGGTTCGCATGAAGACACGCGGCAAATAGCCGCAGGGGGTGACCATTGAGGATACGCGTTGCGTTGAAGTTTGCTGCCGCTCTTACGGTTCTGAATCTTCTGGCCGTCGCGGACCTTGCGGCTCAATTTCAGGCCCCAGGCGAACTCGGAGCCCTGGCGCCCGCGAATCTGGCCAAGCCCCGGCCAAAACCGCCTTTCGATCTCACCGGAACATGGCTGCACGGCGGAGGCCCCCCCGGTAGCAGCAATGGATTCCGTTTCTCGCCACCCGACGGTTTCAAATTGACGCCCGAGGCGCAGAAGGACTACGACGCCGCGCAGAAGGCTCGTGCCGAGGGGAAGGTGTACCACGACGATATCGGCCAGTGTTGGCCTGCCGGTCTGCCCGTCATCATGACGCGCGTCTGGCCCATCGCCATGATTCAGCTTCCAACCGCGATCTACATGATCAGCGAGTTCATGAACAGCCTGCGCGTCGTCTACCTCGACGGCCGTCCGCACACCGATCCGGATATCGTGGTGCGCAGTTTCAATGGCGAATCGATCGGGAAATGGGAGGGAGACACGTTGGTCATCGATACCATGTACTTCGTTCCGGATCATCACTGGATCGATTCCGGCATTCCGGCAAGCGAAGATCTGCACATCGTGGAGCGGATCAAGATGATCGATCAGGGCAAGACTCTGCAGATCGAGTACACCCTTACCGATCCCAAGAGCTGGGTTGGTGACTGGAAAATGACCAAATGGTGGAATCGGGTAGATGAGCGCGATATCGCGGAGGTGTCGTGCCTGCCAGACCTCAACGAACACATGCCATCAACGCAGTCGAAAGACAACGTGCGGTAACGCCGGCGCCGCGTGACCTGAAAATGTTCGCCGGTCCTTCCGATTGCACAGGCGTCCGGAGAGCCCCGGCCAGACAGGCTTGGGCTCTGCGTCCGGCGCGATCGTCCTTGGGTGCCCGCCTCGGGGGCCGAGCCCCCTTTGACCCCGCCTCCTCTGATCCTGTTGCCAGCTTGAACTGACCCGCAGGCGCTGCTAGAGTCTTCCCCTATGAAGCACACAATCAGGCTCTTTGTACTGGCTCTTCTTGGTGTTCTGGTCCTTTGCGGGTGCAATGGCGACAACCCGGAAAATGCGCCTGCTGCCAACGAGATCCTAATCGGCGAATACGGGTCGCTCACAGGCTCGACGGCGACGTTTGGCATCTCCACCAGAAACGGAATCGATATCGCTGTTGACGAGATCAACAAGGCCGGCGGTGTTCTGGGCAGGCAAGTCCGGGTTATCGTCGAGGACGACCAGGGGAAAGCGGAGGAAGCCCAGACCGTTGCGACAAAGCTCATCACCAAGGACAAGGTTGTCGCTCTTCTCGGCGAAGTGGCGTCTTCCAACAGCCTTGCCGCCGCACCGGTGGCACAGCAGAACATGATTCCCATGATCAGCCCTTCGTCGACGAACCCGGAAGTCACGCGCAAGGGCGACTACATCTTCCGCGTGTGTTTCCTCGACCCGTTTCAGGGATACGTCATGGCCACGTTTGCCACTAAAACCCTGAAACTGACGAGGGTTGCAGTGTTTCGAGAAATATCAAGCGACTACTCTGTGGGGTTGGCGAACGCTTTCATCGAAAACTTCACCCGGATGGGCGGCATGATCGTTGTCGATGAGAGCTACAGCAAGGGCGATACGGATTTCAACGCGCAACTGACTTCGATCAAGGCGAAGAGCCCCCAGGCTATTTTTGTTCCCGGCTACTACACGGAAGTCGGCTTGATCGCGCGCCAGGCAAAGAAGCAGGGACTTGCCGTGCCTTTGCTGGGAGGCGACGGCTGGGATTCGCCAAAACTCACCGAGGTTGGTGGGAAGGATCTGGATGGCTCGTTCTTCTCCAACCACTATGCGGTTGAAGATCCGAGTCCTGCCGCCCAGAGATTTTTGGCTGCTTACCAGGCGCGATTCAATGCCGTCCCGGATGCACTGGGCGGGTTGGGTTATGACTCGGCGATGGTGCTGTTCGATGCCATCAAGCGGGCAGGCTCGACCGAGGGCATGAAGATCCGCGACGCCATAGCTCAGACAAAGAATTTCCAGGGAGTTACGGGAACGATCACCCTGAACGCCGACCGAAATGCAGACAAACCTGCGGTAGTTCTCGAGATCAAGGAAGGGAAGTTCGTCTACCGGGAAACGATCGCGCCACCCGAATAGCGAAACACCGTCGAAGCCGGTTTCATTTTATGTCGGGTCCGCAGGAATCTCACCGTATCAACTGCAGGGAGAGGTCCGCACCGCTTTGAGATGCAAACTGGACACTCCCTGTTCCCGAAGAGCCGTCCGGAGCCATCAGTATCACCTCTGTGGTATATCCGCCGCCGACGGCAAGGTGGGGCAAGACGAGTTCCGGATCGCCTGCGAAGGTGTTTGCAACAGCCGGCGTCGTCGAAATCAGAAAGTCATTTCGCTCGTTATAACGCGCACGAAGTCCGATCGCGGAGATTGCGGTCGTGCTCGTGACACGAAGCGCTCCGCGGAAAGAGGCCGGAAGGCTTTCGAAACCGGGAATCTCGCGCAGGAAGACGGAAAGGTGCCCGTTGCCCGCAAGGGGCATTGTGCCGGAGTACCCGGCAGGCTGTCCGTTCAAGTCGAGCAGATCAAACTGCAGGTTCGCGCCCGAGGCAGCAGCGTTCGCGATCGCGATTCCGGTTTGCATCCCGGACGCAGCATCAAGCTCGGCAAAGATTCGGAACGACTGCCCCACGCCCGTGGTGGCCACACCGCTCTCTGTGACAGTGATGCCACCGGCGGAGTAAGAAAAAACCGTCGAGGCGACCGGAGTCCAGCCGCCGGGGTCTGGATTGACATAGATGTTTCCCGTAAGAATCGACGAACCCGAATTGGTCCGCAAAATTCTTGCGGAGCTGCGCGGAGCTATGGAGTAGGCGAGGACACCATCCATCACGACAGTTCCAGTGAGCGGGCTGTCTGTAGGATTTACGAGCAGGAGTTGAGTGGTCCAGCCACCACCGGCTGCATAGTGGGGAAATATGCCTGGCGCGGTCGCAAATGGGACTATTGGCGCAACCGGAATCGTGGTCATCAGGAATTCGCCGCGCTCGTTGTTAAATCCGTGCAAGGCAATCACCCCGACTCCGACCGAAGACATGAACGTGAGCGTCCGCGCGTCCGCGTTTGCCGTATATGGCGGTTCGTCGAGGAACGCCGCGATCTGTTGATGAGCGCCGAGCGAGATGGTCCGGCTGTACAACGTGAAACCGTTCTCATCCGTAAAGTAGAAGGAAATGGTCGCACTCTGGTTGTTGGGGTTGGCGATGGCGACGCCGGTCTTGACCGTGTTGCTGAGTTCCACATAGATACGTCCTGCCTGCATCAATGGCGCAGCGGGCACAGCGGCTTCACTGATGAGCACACCGTTCGATCTATAGCTGAAGACCGCAAAACCGGTCGGGTTCGCGCCACCTTGCGCTCGTATGGTTGCGGAACCCACAGTGACCGTAGCGGAGACTGACGCCGCCCTCCAGTAGCTTGTTCCGGCACTCGCAAAAGCGTAGGACTGGAGAGCTGCTGCAAAGAAAGTCGCCTTGCGAACGCGATCGTTAAGTGAATCCGCGATATAAATGCTGCCGGCCGCATCCAGAGCAACATCGACGGGGTTGTTCAGCTGGGAAATAACGGCGGGGCCTCCATCGCCTGAAAAACCTCCAACGCCGTTGCCGGCAATGGTGGTAATCACACCGCTGTCTGCCGCAATTTTTCGGATACGATTGGCGTCGGCGATGTAGAGATTACCCGCGGCGTCCAATGCGATGCCTTGAACATAGTACAGCTGTGCCGACACCGCCGGACCGTCATCGCCGCTGAAGCCCAAGGTGCTCGTTCCGGCGATTGTTGTGATGATGCCGTCTGGAGACACCTTACGAATGCGCCCTGCAACGCTGACGTAGACCCCTCCGTCGATATCCACTGCGACGTCATACGCACTGTCCAGTTGTGCGGAGACCGCAGGTCCGCCGTCGCCCGCTGAACCGGCCGTGCCGTTTCCCGCGATTGTGGCGATGAACCCGTCGGTTGTTACTTTGCGAACCCGTGTCCCGTCTGCAATATACAGGTTGCCGGCGGAGTCCACTGCAAGGCCATGGGGGCTGAACAGTGCGGTTGAAACTGCGATGTTGGTGGGGTTCGGACTGGTTCCCACGCCGCCCGCAACAGTGCGAATCATGCCATCCGGTGTGAGCTTCCGAACGCTGTGGGTTCTCGAATCCGCAATGTAAAGAGTACCGCCGGCATCCAAAGCCAGGCCCGACGGACTGTCCAACTCTGCCGCCATCGCCGCCCCGCCGTCTCCCGAGTATCCCGCCGTGCCGGTGCCGGCGATTGTGCGGATTATTCCATCCGGACTTACCTTCCGGACGCGATGGTTTCCCGCGTCCGATCTATAGAGATTGCCCGCGGCATCCACGACAACACCCGTGACAGCATTCATTTGGGCCAGGGTTGCCGGACCGCCATCGCCGCCAAAGCCACCTTCGCCCAAACCGGCGACAGTCTGAATCACACCATTTGTGGCAACTTTGCGCACTCGATTACCGAGGCCCTCCGCGATGTAGAGATTTCCGGCGTCATCTATCGTCACAGCCCATGGATTGTTTAGCGCTGCCGCGATGGCCAACCCCCCGTCACCACTGAAGCCGATTACGCCGTTGCCGGCGATCGTACTGACACTTCCGTCTGTGCCGACTTTGCGGACACGCTGGTTCCCATCGTCGGCGATGTAGAGGTTTCCCGAAGCATCGACAGAAAGGCCCAGGGGATTGCAAACCGATGCAAAGGCGGCAGGACCGCCGTCGCCGTTGAAGACACAATTCGAATTGAACCGTCCTGAAAACTGGCTCCGAACGACAGTGCTGATCGTCCCCCCGTTGGCGATTCGGCGAATGGCGGTACGATCGCTCACGTAAACATTGAATTGGGTGTCGATGGCCACCGAATACGGTCTCTCCAGCTGTGCGGATGTCGCGGGACCGCCATTGCCGGATTCGCCGCTGGTACCGGTACCGGCAAGAGCATGGATCAAACCGTCGGTTGTGATCTTCCGGACACGCTGGTTGGCGGTGTCGGCAACGTAGAGATTTCCATCCGTATCCACAGCCACGCCCGAGGGACCGGCGAGTTGAGCCGATGTTGCGGGACCGTCATCCCCACTAAAGCCTGACACGCCTGTACCTGCGACAGTCGTGATCACTCCACTGGTCGAAACCCTTCTAATGCGGTTGTTGCCCATGTCGGCGATATAGAGGTTGCCGGCCAGGTCCAGCGCCAGACCGAGAGGATTGGCCAATTGAGCATTCTCGGCAGGGCCGCCATCTCCGCCAAATCCAGAGAAACTTCCGGCAACAAGCCTGATCGTCCCATCTGACGCGACGCGATACACTCGATCCTGCGCTCTGCTGGTCACGTAGAAGCCGCCGTCGCTGGTGGCGACGATCCCGGAAAGGTCATCGATTGCCTGGGTGAGGGCTGGTGTGCCATCAAGAGGGAGCAGGGGGCCCGCGTAAGTCGTGATGATTGACGATTGAGCCGGAGCCTTGATTGGTGCCAAGACGGCAATCAAAGAAACCAGCAAGGCGATCTGACAAGAACGTGCCTTCATGCAGGACCTCCTGTTGGGCCTCACTCGGCGTTTTCAATACACGTGTATCGGAAAAACAACACACCTGGCGACCACGCGTCGGGGGTAACTTCTTTGGAGAAGAAGTATTGCTGTTTCCTAAAGTCTTTCCGTGCAGATCGAATGCCATATGGCGTCGGTATCAGGAATGGGGCAACCAACCGGAGGTGGCTCGCTCGCGCTCGCTCACCTCCGGCCAGGAGCCCTTCACCTCTTCGGGGTGATCTGGAGTTTAGACATTTTGTACGCCGGAGGCGTGAAAGGAAGGTAGCCCCGGGTGGAGCCGAGCGACACCCGGGGTTCATCTCACGAATTGCGTTTGCACCCCGACAGGGCCTGGCCGGGGTGCGAACATCTCCGTTACGGCAACCCCGGGTTGCGCTCGCTCCGATCGCTTAACCCGGGGCTAAATTCTCGGCACGCCTCCGGCGTGCTGAGATTCACCCCTTCGGGGTGAGGAGGCGTCAAGAATGTTATTGCCCAAAATAGCCTGGACAGGCGGCCTTCTAAATGGTGGGGGGCGATCAAGGGGGTACGGGTAGGCCACGGCTTGTGGCAGACTACAGGGCGTCCGGCGCGGAGTGTCCGAACCTTACCCGGAGCGGAGGCAGAGACTCGTTCGTGATCACCTTTCTTCAACAATTGATCAACGGCATATCGCAGGGTTCGGCCTATGCTCTGATCGCGCTCGGCTACACGATGGTGTATGGCGTCCTGCGGCTGATCAATTTCGCCCACAGCGACGTTTATATGTTTGGCGCGTTCATGGGCTATTACATCGCCAACAGCAGCACGTTCCAGGCGCATATGGGTACTTCGTTGTTCAGCGCAATGGTGGTGATGCTGTTATCGATGACTCTGTCGGCAGGGCTGGGGATTGTCATTGAACGCTTTGCCTATCGCCCCGGGCGCACAAAGACCCGGTTCGCCCTGGCTTTCTGGCTGGGCGTGCTCGGCGCCGCATTCGGAGATCTTCTCGGTCATTCGCTTGCTGGAGTGATCGGAGGCGCGGCGGTGGGGATCGCCGTCGGCGTAATCGGAGAATGGGCAGGCTTTCGCCCTGTTCAACAGGAGTCGCGGCTGGGGCTGTTGATTATCGCGATTGGCGTTTCGCTGTTTCTTGAAAACGGCGGCCAGTTGGTGTTCGGCGCCGATCCAAAGTTCTTCCCTGAAATCATCGAATCGACGCCGCTGAACATCGGGAGGCTCAATCTCGATTCACAGAAACTGATCGTGCTCTGCGTTTCGATCGTCCTGATGGTGTTGCTCAACATTGTGGTGAACTACACGAAAACGGGAAGAGCGATGCGTGCGGTGTCGTTCAACCTGGATGCCGCGAAACTGATGGGAGTAAACACGGATCGAATTATCGCGGCGACTTTTGCGATCGGTTCCGCTCTTGCCGCAGCGGGAGGAATTCTGGTCTCGCTGCTCTACCCCAAGATTGAACCGCTGATGGGCGTGAACCCGGGGCTGAAGGCTTTCGTCGCCGCCGTTCTTGGAGGGATCGGGAATATTCCCGGCGCCATGGTCGGCGGGTTGGTCCTCGGCCTGGCGGAGGTAATGGCCGTCTGGCTCGGATCTTCGACCTACCGTGACGCGATCGCGTTCGTTGTGCTCATCCTGATCCTGCTGTTCAGACCTGAGGGAATTATGGGCAAGGGCATGGTGGAGAAAGTATGAGGAGGGCCTTGTTCTGGATCGCGGCGGTCCTCGTTCTCGCCGGGCTGCAGACACAGCTCTCCGGATGGATCGGAGCGTACTACTACAAGATCGTTGTCCTGACCGGTATCAACATCATTCTGGCGGTCAGCCTCAACCTCATCAATGGAACCACCGGGCAGTTTTCGATTGGGCACGCCGGGTTCTATGCCATCGGCGCCTATACATCGGCGTCGCTTGTTCACTACGGCGAGTCTGCGATCCGCGGCACGGTCGCCTTCCTGCCGCGCTTCGGTCAGGACACGATTCTTCTTCTCCTCGGTATTCTCGCCGCCGCCATTGCCGCGGGCCTCGCCGGTGTGGCCGTCGGCATTCCTTCGCTGCGCCTGCGCGGGGATTACCTTGCCATCGTCACACTCGGGTTCGGTGAGATCATCCGTGTTCTCATCCTCAACATCGACGCGATTGGCGGCGCCCGGGGATTTTCCGATATCCCTCCGTTGAGCAACTTCTTCTTCTTCTGGGTGTTTCTGTTTGCGCTCATAACCGTCACCTCGATTCACAATCTTGTGAACTCGAGTTACGGCCGCGCCTTCATATCCATTCGCGAAGATGAGATCGCGGCCGAAGCGATGGGCGTGGATACCACACGCTTCAAAGTCCTTTCCTTCGTCATCAGTTCCATGTTCGCCGGAATCGGCGGAAGCCTTTTCGGACACTACACCGCCTACCTGAATCCGAACTCGTTTACCTTCGTCACGTCGTTTTACCTGATCATCATGATCGTGGTGGGCGGACTGGGCAGCATCGGGGGCGCGATTCTCGGAGCCGTACTGGTGACCGTCATCCTGGAAGCTTTTCGATCGCTGAGCGAATTCCGGCTTGTGGGTTTTTCGATTCTTCTCGTTCTTGTGATGATCTATCGCCCCCAGGGCTTCCTGGGCTCGCGTGGATTCAAGATGAAGCGAGGGGCGGCGGTGGCGAAGTAGCGATGGGGCGTCTGGATATCAGGAACTGTACGAAATCATTCGGCGGACTCGTCGCCGTTCGCAATCTCAATATGTCTCTGGCGCCGGGAAGCCTTTACGGCTTGATAGGACCGAACGGGGCAGGGAAGACAACGATTTTTAATCTCATCACCGGCGTTTACACGCCCGATCAAGGCACCATCGAGCTCGACGGCAAACCCATTCATAAGAAGAAGCCTTCAACCATAGCGCGGCTCGGCATGTCGAGGACCTTCCAGAATATCCGGCTCTTCAAAAGCATGACGGTACTGGAGAACGTCAAACTTTCCCGTCACATGAAAAGAAAGCAGGGCCTTTTCGACGCCGTGATGCGGACGAAGACCCTGATCGAAGAGGAGCGCCAGATCGAGGAAGACGCCACGAATCTGCTCAGAATTTTTCACCTCGAGGGGCGCGCGAACGAATTGGCTTCCAATCTGTCCTACGGAGCGCAGAGGCGACTCGAAATTACCCGCGCACTCGCGACCGAACCGAAGGTGTTGCTTCTCGATGAACCGGCAGCAGGAATGAATCCCCAGGAATCCATCGAACTGATGGAACTGATTCGATCCGTGCGTGATCGGTTTCAACTGACTGTGCTTCTGGTCGAGCACAACATGAGGGTCGTGATGGGGATTTGCGAGCAGATTCAGGTTATCGACTACGGTGAAACGATCGCGCTGGGCACTCCGAAGGAGATTCAGGACGATCCCCGTGTGATCGAGGCTTACCTGGGGGGTGCCTGAATGCTGGAACTGAAAGGTGTTTCCAGTGGGTATGGCGCGATCGAAGCGTTGAAATTGATCGATCTTCGGATCGATAAAGGAGAGATCGTAACCCTGATCGGAGCGAACGGAGCAGGGAAGTCCACAACGCTGCGCAGCATCACCGGTCTTGTCGTGCCTACCCAGGGGGACATTGTGTTCGAAGGCCGGAAACTCAACGGCACACCCACGCATCAGATCACGGCAATGGGAATTTCGATGGTGCCCGAAGGCCGTGCCATCTTTGCCAATCTGACGGTGTTGGAAAACCTTGAGATGGGAGCCTACCTGCAAAGGGACAAGACGCTGCGCGGTGCAGACTTCGAACGGGTCTTCACCTTATTCCCGCGATTGAAAGAGCGGCGCAAACAGCCCGGTGGCACGCTCAGCGGTGGAGAGCAGCAGATGCTGGCGATCGGGCGGGCGCTGATGGCCCGTCCGCGCCTGCTGCTGCTGGATGAGCCGTCCCTGGGCCTGGCGCCTCTTCTGGTTCAAACCATCTTCGGGGCGATCGACTCGATCAATAAGGAAGGTACGACGATCCTGCTGGTCGAACAGAACGCGAATGCGGCCCTGCGCCATTCTCATCGCGCGTATGTGCTCGAGACGGGAACCATCGTGATGGAGGGGCCCTCTGCGCAGCTTGCGGCCGATCCGCGAGTGAAGGAAGCCTACCTCGGGGAGAAGTAATAGCGCCGACTTCGAGTCGTGGGTGCCGCCACATGGGTTCATCGTGTCGCCGCTGCGTTCATGCAATCGCTGCCAATGAATTCCCTGCGGGCGTGCTTTGATGCGGTACCCTCTGGTGTGCAAAGAGACGCGGCATCCCGGCCCCTGGGAAACTGCGGAAGGAGCGATTCATGATTGGCGGAAAACTTCAGGGCGACCGGACAACTTTGATTCAGGGTGGCTATGTGCTGACTCTGGACCCGGCGCTGGGTGACCTGCCCAACACAGATGTGCTCATCGAAGGCGACAAGATCACTGCGGTGGGCGCAGGACTAACGGCCGGTCCAAACGCCAACGTGATCGATGCCCGGAACCGGATTGTCATGCCGGGATTTGTCGATACGCACCGGCATACGTGGCAGACGCCGGTAAGAGGCGTACTTCCGAGTTGCACGCTCGACGAATATTTTGCCGGCATGCTCGACAACATCGGGATCCAGTACCGGGCCGAAGACGTGTACATCGCCAACCTGATGGGGGCGCTCGAGGCCATCAACGCCGGTATCACGACGCTGCTGGACTGGTCGCACGTCAATAACACCCCGGAGCACTCAGACGCGGCAGTCGCCGGGTTGGCGGAATCCGGCATTCGAGCGGTGTATGCCCACGGCGTGCCGGTGGGCGGGCAATGGTGGGCGTACAGTTCACTGGAACATCCGGAAGACATCCGGCGCATCCGGAAGCAATATTTTCAGTCCGACGACCAGTTGCTGACGCTGGCGCTGGCAGCGCGGGCTCCGGGAAATACCACGCCGGAGGTCGCAAAACACGACTGGGAGCTGGCGCGCGATCTCGGCATTCGGATCAGCGTTCACGTGGGAATGCGTCTGACAGGCGTTCATGTCCACCACGTCAAGACATTGCATGACCTCGGGCTGATGGGCCCGGATACGACGTACATCCATTGCACGGACTCGACGGACGAGGAATTGGATATGATCGCCAGGACCGGCGGATCTGCGTCGGTGGCGCCGTTTGTCGAGATGCTGATGGGACACGGTGTTCCACCGACCGGCCGGCTGGTTGCTCGCGGTGTGAGGCCGTCGCTCAGCATCGACGTGGTATCGAGCGTACCGGGAGAAATGTTCACGCAAATGCGAACAGCGCTTGTGCAGGAACGTATCCTGGCTTTCACGGAGACGCCCGATACGGCGTTCGCTCCCACTCTGACGCACCGGGATGTTCTGGAGTTCGCCACCGTGGTTGGGGCCCGCGCTTGTGCGCTCGACCACAAGGTGGGAACGCTGACGCCGGGCAAGCAGGCCGACATCGTTCTTGTCCGTACAGATCAGGTGAACGTGGCGCCCGTCATCGACCCGGTAGCGACGGTAGTGATTTGCGCGGATACCTCGAATATCGATACCGTTTTCGTTGCCGGCCGGATCGTCAAGCACAATGGTCAGATGGTCCGGGTGGATATGGCTCGCCTGCTGCATCGGATTGCCGAGGCGCGAGATTACTTGCTGTCGAAGGCGGGCATGATACCGCAATGGGTATTGTCGCGGCGGTGATGGGGGACTGGAGAGGATGGAGAAGCAGAAGAAAGCCCCTTTCGCCTTTTGGCGAAAGGGGCTTTTGATTTAATCCCGGCAACGACCTAATCTCCCACAAAGTTGCCCTTGCAGTACCATCGGCCCTGAGAGGCTTAACTTCCGTGTTCGGGATGGGAACGGGTGTGACCCTCTCGGTACGGTCACCGGAAACTTGTTTGACTTTTCGGGGACAATCTTAAGACGTCCCCAAAGAGTCAGGGTCCTTGACAATTCAATATTGATGGGCAAATTCGAGCGCGCGATTAAAATCGTGATGATAACGTTATGATCAAGCCTCACGACCGATTAGTACAGGTAAGCTAAACATATTACTATGCTTACACATCCTGCCTATCAACGTGGTGGTCTTCCACGGGTCTTCAGGGGATTGCTCCCGGGAGATCTCATCTTGTGGCGAGCTTCACGCTTAGATGCATTCAGCGTTTATCTCAACCGGACATAGCTACCCAGCCATGCCACTGGCGTGACAACTGGTACACTAGAGGTCCGTCCAACCCAGTCCTCTCGTACTAAGGTCAGACCCACTCAAATCTCCTGCGCCCACACTAGATAGAGACCGAACTGTCTCGCGACGTTCTGAACCCAGCTCACGTACCGCTTTAATAGGCGAACAGCCTAACCCTTGGGACCTTCTACAGCCCCAGGATGCGATGAGCCGACATCGAGGTGCCAAACCCAGGCGTCGATGTGAACTCTTGGCCTGGATCAGCCTGTTATCCCCGGCGTACCTTTTATCCGTTGAGCGATGGCCCTTCCATACAGAACCACCGGATCACTAAGTCCTAGTTTCCTACCTGCTCGACTTGTAGGTCTCGCAGTCAAGCTACCTTATGCCTTTACATTCGACGGCTGATTTCCAAACAGCCTGAGGTAACCTTTGAGCGCCTCCGTTACAATTTAGGAGGCGACCGCCCCAGTCAAACTACCCGCCTAACAATGTCCCTGAACCCGATAAGGGTACTAGGTTAGATTCACAGAACAACAAGGGTGGTATCTCACCGTTGGCTCCCCAGAACCCAAGAGTCCTGGTTCAAAGCCTCCCACCTATCCTGCGCATGCAGGTTCCATAAATCACTGTTAGGGTATAGTAAAGGTGCACGGGGTCTTTTCGTCTAAGTGCGGGCATCCGGCATCTTCACCGGAACTACAAGTTCGCTGAGTCACTCGTTAAGACAGTCGAAGGATCGTTACACCATTCGTGCAGGTCGGAACTTACCCGACAAGGAATTTCGCTACCTTAGGACCGTTATAGTTACGGCCGCCGTTCACCGGGGCTTCAATTCACAGCTTCGCCGGATTGCTACCAGCTAACCGCTCCTTTTAACCTTCCGGCACCGGGCAGGTGTCAGCCCCTATACGTCGTTTTCGACTTAGCAGAGACCTGTGTTTTTGTTAAACAGTCGCCCTTCGCATTTCACTGCGGCCCCCTTGCGAGAGGCACTCCTTCTCCCGAAGTTACGGAGTTAATTTGCCGAGTTCCTGAACGAGTGTTCTCTCAAGCGCCTTTGGACATTAGTCCTCGTCTACCTGTGTCGGTTTGCGGTACGGTCACCACAGGATTCTCCTTAGAGGTTTTTCTCGGCAGCGTAGCATCGTCAGCTTGTGAGTCTTACGACTCCGGACTCCGTCCTCAGCGTTAATGCCCGTGCGGATTTGCCTGCACGAACCGCCTAAACGGTTCCACCTTCCATAGCCATGGGATTTGGCCTGAGCTAGCTTTCTGCGTCACCCCATCGTAATAACGAACCTATGATGGTACAGGAATATTGGCCCGTTTCCCATCAGCCTACGCCTTTCGACCTCAGCTTAGGGACCGACTAACCCTGAGCGGATTAACCTTGCTCAGGAAACCTTAGACTTTCGGCGGGGAGGGTTCTCACCTCCCTTATCGCTACTTATGCCGGCAGGGTCTCTTCTGCACGCTCCA
The DNA here is from genome assembly GCA_963836435.1 of uncultured Acidobacteriota bacterium. Lineage (GTDB taxonomy): Bacteria > Acidobacteriota > Terriglobia > 20CM-2-55-15 > 20CM-2-55-15 > DASTBJ01. Next base: position 291,359 of record CAWIJI010000010.1, read on the forward strand.
TCTATCTTTACAGTCAGACTTCGCAGCCGAACAGAATGCTCCCCTACCAAATGGTAGATCCGAAATCCACCAGATCCGCAGCTTCGGTACGATGCTTTAGCCCCGTTGAATTGTCGGTGCAAAGACGCTTGACCAGTGAGCTGTTACGCTTTCTTTAAAGGATGGCTGCTTCTAAGCCAACCTCCTGGCTGTCTGCGGCATCTTCACGTCCTTTACCACTTAGCATCGATTTTGGGACCTTAGCTGGCGGTCTGGGCTGTTTCCCTCTCGACAATGAGGCTTAGCCCCCACTGTCTGACTGCCATGCATTTGTCCTCGGCATTCGGAGTTTGATTGGATTCAGTAACCTGGTAAGGCCCCTAGTCCATTCAGTGCTCTACCGCCGAAGCAATTCACATGACGCTAGCCCTAAAGCTATTTCGGAGAGAACGGGCTATTACGGAATTTGATTAGCCTTTCACCCCTACCCTCAGCTCATCCAAGCTGTTTTCAACCAACACTGGTTCGGACCTCCACCGCATGTTACTGCGGTTTCATCCTGGCCAAGGGTAGATCATCTCGCTTCGCGTCTATTGCCACTGACTCAATCGCCCTATTCAGACTCGCTTTCGCTACGGCTCCCCCATTCGGGTTAACCTTGCCAGTGACAATAACTAGCCGGCTCATTATGCAATAGGCACGCGGTCAGGCGGTCTTGCGACATCGCCCTTCCACTGCTTGTAAGCACACGGTTTCAGGTTCTTTTAACTCCCCTCGCAGGGGTTCTTTTCACCTTTCCCTCACGGTACTGGTTCACTATCGGTCGACGGAGAGTATTTAGCCTTACGACATGGTCGTCGTAGATTCCCGCAGGGTTCCACGTGTCCCGCGGTACTCAGGTGCCTGCCACGAGCCTCACCGCTTTCGTTACGGGGCTATCACCCTCTATGGCCCGTCCTTCCAGACGATTCTGCTAGCGGATCGGTTTGTAACTCGCCGGCTCTACACCGGGCAGGTCCTACAACCCCGATAGATCCGGAGACCCATCGGTTTGGGCTGTTTCGCGTTCGCTCGCCGCTACTGACGAAATCACTAAATTGTTTTCTCTTCCTTCAGGTACTAAGATGGTTCACTTCCCTGAGTTCGCTTCCGAAAGCCTATGTATTCAGCTATCGGATCCTGCACTTTCAGCGCAGGGGGTTCCCCCATTCGGAAATCTCCGGATCAACGCCTGTTTGCGGCTTCCCGAAGCTTATCGCAGCTTACCACGTCCTTCATCGCCTTCCGTCGCCAAGGCATCCACCGTATGCTCTTAGTAGCTTGATCATTACTTGCCTTTGGCGCTCGCTCTACGATTCGTAGAGTTTGCCCATCAATATTCAATTGTCAAAGACCTCAAATGTTCCGCCGAACTGCAACGTTCAGCGGAACGGGACAGCAATCACGAAAACCCGAAAATTACAAACCTTTCTCCAGCTTTCTAGACGCTCGCAACTTACTTGCTTCCCAATGGAGATGATCGGGTTCGAACCGACGGCCTCCGCAGTGCAAGTGCGGCGCTCTCCCAACTGAGCTACATCCCCCTACCACCAGCCCGCATTAAATGGGCCTGGGTAGAGTTGAACTACCGACCTCACGCTTATCAGGCGTGCGCTCTAACCACCTGAGCTACAGGCCCGGCGGCGTTCCTGGGATCTCAAGAATTGTCTTGAGGCAGAAAACGTACAACCGTCAAGAACCAGAATCACGGCAAAGAGCACGCGCGACCTGAACCCGAAGTCGAAAGCCGCAGATTTATACTCTTTAGAAAGGAGGTGATCCAGCCACAGGTTCTCCTACGGCTACCTTGTTACGACTTCACCCCAATCACCAGTCATACCTTGGACGGCTATCTCCTTGCGGTTGAATTACCGGCTTCTAGTACAACGGGCTTTCGTGATGTGACGGGCGGTGTGTACAAGGCCCGGGAACGTATTCACCACTGCTTGCTGATCAGCGATTACTAGCGATTCCAGCTTCATGCAGTCGAGTTGCAGACTGCAATCCGAACTGAGAACGGTTTTTTGAGATTGGCTCCCCCTCGCGGGTTTGCAACTCTTTGTGCCGTCCATTGTAGTACGTGTGTAGCCCTGGACATAAAGGCCATGAGGACTTGACGTCATCCCCACCTTCCTCCGGTTTTTCACCGGCAGTCCCTTTAGAGTGCTCAGCTTGACCTGGTGGCAACTAAAGGCAGGGGTTGCGCTCGTTGCGGGACTTAACCCAACATCTCACGACACGAGCTGACGACAGCCATGCAGCACCTCGACTAATGTCCCTTGCGGGAAAAGCGACTTTCATCTCCTGTCACTAGCCGTTCGAGCCCAGGTAAGGTTCTTCGCGTTGCGTCGAATTAAACCACATACTCCACCGCTTGTGCGGGCCCCCGTCAATTCCTTTGAGTTTCAGCCTTGCGACCGTACTCCCCAGGCGGGATACTTAATGCGTTAGCTTCGCCACGAAGGGTTTCAATCCCCGTCACAGCAAGTATCCATCGTTTAGGGCTAGGACTACCAGGGTATCTAATCCTGTTTGCTCCCCTAGCTTTCGTGCCTCAGCGTCAGTATCTGTCCAGATAGCCGCCTTCGCCACCGGTGTTCCTCCTGATATCTACGCATTTCACCGCTACACCAGGAATTCCGCTATCCCCTCCAGAACTCAAGCCCTCCAGTTTTGGATGCAGGCTCTGGGTTGAGCCCAGAGTTTTCACATCCAACTTAGAAACCGCCTACGCGCCCTTTACGCCCAGTAATTCCGAACAACGCTTGCCCCCCCCGTATTACCGCGGCTGCTGGCACGGAGTTAGCCGGGGCTTCTTCTACGGGTACCGTCAACCTTGCGGTTTCTTCCCCGTCGAAAGGATTTTACGTCCCAAGAGACTTCATCATCCACGCGGCGTTGCTTCGTCAGGGTTGCCCCCATTGCGAAAAATTCCCCACTGCTGCCTCCCGTAGGAGTCTGGACCGTGTCTCAGTTCCAGTGTGTCCGACCGTCCTCTCAGACCGGCTACTGATCGTTGCCTTGGTGAGCCATTACCTCACCAACTAGCTAATCAGCCGCGGGCTCCTCCATGGAGCGAATTGCTCCTTTCATCGACAAAATCCGCAGACCTCGTCGATCGTATGCGGTATTAGCACCGGTTTCCCGGTGTTATTCCCCACTTCAGGGCAGATTACCCACGTGTTACTCACCCGTGCGCCGCTTTACTCAGGTAGTTGCTCCCCTTTTCTCGCTCGACTTGCATGTGTTAGGCACGCCGCCAGCGTTGATTCTGAGCCAGGATCAAACTCTCAAGATAACTTGTAGTTTGACTGTTCACGCTACAGACCGAATTGACTCGAATATCATCAACGTTTGCGTACGCTTTCAATTTTCAAAGAGCCATTGGCTCTTAGGCCTCAAACTGTGTTTTTTGGCGTCAAAAAAACCGCCTTCTAGTGCTTGGCGGATAGCTTTTTCGGAACACCCCTCAGCGACGTTCAAGCCGCTAGGCACATCCGGTAATAATACGGAGGGAACCTCACTCTGTCAAACAGAATCTCACTTTTGCGGGATATCTTCTTCGATCGCGCGCAGCAGCCGACTCATCCACTCTTCATTGCGCTCCGCATCATCGCTCTCGATCATCACGCGGAGCAACGGCTCTGTTCCCGAGTAACGCACGACGAGTCTTCCGCAATTTTCCAGCACCGCATTCGCATCGCGCATGACCGCCTGCAGCGCCGACAACTCTTCAATCGGAATCCGGCGCGACACACGCACGCCCTTGAGCAGTTGCGGCGCGGGAACCCAGTCGCGCGTCAGATCATCCATCGAGCTTTTCGCCTCAACCATGGTCTCTGCGACCTTCAGCGTCGTCAGCAACCCATCGCCCGACAATCGAAAATCCGAAAATATAATGTGCCCGGACGGTTCACCACCAATAGCTGCGCCACCCCGCTGCATTTCCTCGAAGATGTAGCGGTCCCCGACGCCGACGCGCTTGAACGCGATACCTTCCGCGCTGAGCATTTTTTCCAGCGCATAGTTGGTCATGGAAGTTCCAACCACCGTCGAAGGCTTCAGCTTTCGTGCCATCATCAGCAGTACCGCATCGCCATCAATGTGTTTCCCGCTGCCCGACACAAAAAGCGAGCGATCTCCGTCCCCGTCGAAGGCAACTCCAAAGTCTGCGGTCCGTTCCTTCTTCATTGCCGCTGCCAGGGCCTCGAGGTGGACGGCCCCGCAATTCAGATTGATGTTCCTTCCGCTCGGTTCGCCGCAGATCACCTGCACGTCGGCTCCCAGACGTCGGAGGATCTCCGGCGCGACAACGCTCATCGCGCCGTTCGCGCAATCCGCAACAATACGCAGACCGCTCAACCAGCGCCCGCCGGGAAAATGGGAAAGCAACAGTTCCTGGTAGCTTTCCACCCAGCGGCCGGCGGCCTGATTCGCTATGGCTGCATCGGGGATGACGTCCATGACGGCAGCGGCGCCCTGCGGCATCAGCGCGTGAATACGCTCTTCTATCTCGGACTCGGCGGTATTGCTCAGTTTGGTGCCGTCCGACGAAAACACTTTGATGCCGTTGTCTTCGAAAGGATTGTGAGACGCGGAAATCATCACGCCACCCGCAAAAGGATGCGTGCGGGTAAGCAGTGCAACTGCAGGGGTCGGGATAATGCCGGCATCTTCGATGGTGGATCTTCCGGACCTCTCGAATCCCTGTTTGAGCAGATCGAAGATCCACGGACTCGAAATCCGGGTATCCTTGCCTACCAGAACCGTTCCATCAAGCCGCTCCCCGATAGCTTGACCGATGGAGACGATGGTCTCGGCATTCAAGGGGAATTCTCCAGCCCGCGCCCGGATGCCGTCTGTGCCGAATAGTTTCATGATTTGCTTCGCCGGATCTTGATCTCCACCTTCACGGAAGTTGCTTTCGGAACGCTCACAACCGGATCCTCGATGTCCAGATCGGCTGTCTCAACGAAAGTCGCATTTCTATCCTGCACGTTGATGGGCAGCGTCAAAATCGTGTTCATGGCGTGCACATGACTCTCAGGGCCTTGAATTTCCACCGTGGCGGGAGTGATCGTCGTCTGTTCCACTTCGAACCCGTCAGCCGGCTTCCCGCTCAGTATCGTCAGGACCTGGACCTTTTCCTTGACGGTTGGCTCGACCGTCAAGCTCACCCATGCCGGATTGATGCGCACCACTTCGACCCCGAAGGGTGCATGAACCAGGTCGGGAGTCAGGGGGAGAATCTTCTCCTTTCCCAGCGCCAGGCCCTGCATGTCGATCAGGAGTGAAACGTCCTGAGGCGATACGGACCTCAATAACGACGATGGTCCGCGCAGGCGCACGACGACCTGTTTTGTCGTGTCCCCGTAGATTTCTGTCTGCGGTGGAATGTTCTGATATTCAAGGAGGACCGACACTCCAATCTCCGATGTGGGAGTCCGCCCCACTTCTGCCCACAGGGCCGTGGCCAGCGCCAGCGAGATCAGTTTGAGATGCCAGTTATGAAGTAGAAGGTCTTTCATGACTCGATTCCACAACCGCCGGTACGGACGGCTTCGGCCGTTTCGCCCCGAAGGATTCACGCAGCTTCAACCGCAGTTCGTCCAACTCCAGCCCCCGTTCGATTTGACCGTCGTGCGCAAAGGCCACGGATCCTGTTTCTTCGGAGACGACGATCGCCAAAGCATCCGTATCTTCCGTAATGCCTATGGCGGCGCGATGCCGTGTGCCCAGATCCTTGCTCAATCGGGGTTTTACCGTAAGCGGAAGAAAGCACGCCGCTGCCGCGATGCGGTTGTTCTGCACGATGACTGCGCCATCGTGCAGGGGCAAGTCGTGATTGAAAATCGTCACAAGCAGGTCGAAAGACAAAACAGCGTCCAGGGCCACCCCGCTTTCGATATAGGTTCTGAGCCCGATATTACGTTCGATCACGATCAGGGCTCCCGTCTTGTGTGCGGCAAGTCTCTCGATGGCGAGCACGATTTCTTCGGTGGACTCGGTGCGGTTCATGCGTGAAATTCCCGCCGGCACCGCCGTTTGTCCGAAATGGGCGAGGGCCCGGCGTATCTCCGACTGAAACACGATGATGATGAGGAAAACAAAGTACGGCAGTATCGTGGACAGCAGCCATGAAACCGTGTCCAGCCGCGTCCAACGCGCGAAAAAGAAAAACAGCACCGCCAGCGCGACGCCGACGACCATATGCATCGCGCGGCGCCCCTGAATGAACACGAGCGCCTGATAGATGACGAACGCGGCGATAAAGATATCGGCGACCGCGATCCAATTCATGCGTGGCGCACCCTAGTTTGTGATCGCATCCAGTACATCCACCAGCGTCCTCATTTCCCGTACATCATGAGCTCGCACGATATGCGCTCCCTGCAGCACCGCACTCGCGACCGTTGCGGCGGTGCCCCACAGGGCGTCGTAGGGAGCATCCGGCTTGATACCCGCGACCTTTCGGATGAACGACTTGCGGGAAGTCCCCACAAGTAACGCACATTCTAACGGAGACAACGCTCCGAGGTTGCGCAAAACACTCAGGCTTTCCTCCGCACGTTTGCCGAACCCAATGCCGGGGTCGATGACGATCGCCGACTTCAGGATCCCGGCTTCAATCGCTTGCATGATCGAGTCCTGGAGACTGTTTCGAACTTCCGCCAGCACATCGGTCATCGGCTGCTGCGTGTGCAGTTCTTCGCGCGCCCCCCGGCTGTGCATGAGCACGACTCCGGCACGGTTCTGGAAAACCACGCCGGCCATCAGAGGATCAAAACGGAATGCGCTGATGTCATTGACGATCTGAGCCCCTGCCTGCAAGGCGCGTCCTCGCCACCCCGGATCGATAGGTGTCGACAGAGAGCGGTATCTTCAGCTTCCCGTTCAGCCCTTCGACGACCGGCATGAGCCGCCGCAGTTCCTCGCTTTCGGCAATCGGAACGCTTCCCGGACGGCTGGATTCTCCTCCGAGATCGATAACATCGGCCCCGCTTGCCTCCATCTCCAACGCCCTGGCAACGGCTCTGCCCGGATCGATGTACTGCCCACCGTCAGAGAACGAGTCGGGCGTAACATTGAGGATCCCCATCACGACTGTACGGCGTCCCAGTTGGAGATCCATGCGAGGCAGAGTCCATGTGTAGGTTGTCCGCATTGTCTGTTTACAATAAAAAAGGCCACCCATGATGCCATGATGGATCACGGATGGCCTCGGGATACAACACTCCGGCAACTATGCCGGAGCGGGCCGTTCCTGCTGCGGCGGCAGAGGAGATGGCCGCGTGTTCTTCGCCGGGGCTGCTGCCGCAGGTTTTTCCGGCTTGGGGTCGCTCTTGTGGGGGCGCCGTTCCACCAGCGGTTGCCCTGCGATCAGAAGCTGTATTTCGGCAGCGTCCAGCGATTCGCGTTCGAGCAGCGCTTCCGCAATCCGGATCAAGGCTTCGCGATTCCGGTCAGGATGGATCTTCGCGCGGTCGTAACCGCCGATCACCAGACCGCGCACTTCTTCATCGATCGACACGGCTGTGCTTTCGCTGTAGTCGCGATGTTGTGCGATCTCGCGTCCAAGGAAGATCTGCTCTTCCTGCTTGCCGAACGTCAGCGGCCCGAGTGACGACATGCCATATTGGCAGACCATCTTCCGTGCCAGTTCCGTCGCCTGTTCGATATCGTTGCCGGCGCCGGTCGTCATGGTATCGAGGAACAGTTCTTCAGCGAGGCGGCCTCCCATCATGATGGCGAGTTGCCCTTCGAGATACTTTTGCGGATAGGTGTGCCGGTCATCCACGGGCAATTGCTGGGTGACGCCCAGACGCCATGCCGCGCGGAATGATGGTGACTTTGTGCAGCGGATCTGCGCCTTCGGTCATGGCCGCCACCATAGCGTGCCCTGCCTCGTGATAGGCCGTCACGCGCTTTTCGTGTTCGTTGATGAGCATCGACTTGCGCGCCACACCCATCAGGACTTTGTCTTTCGCCATTTCGAAGTCTTCGTGAGTACAACTTTCTGGTTCATCCGGGCGGCATTCAGTGCGGCTTCATTGACGAGATTGGCCAGATCGGCGCCCGAAAATCCAGGAGTGCTTCGGGCAATCACCGACACATCCACATCGTCGGACAGTGGAATCTTCCGCACATGAACCGACAGGATGCCTTCGCGTCCCTTGACGTCGGGCCGTGGCACAACCACGCGGCGGTCGAATCGTCCCGGCCGCAGCAGAGCCGGATCGAGACACATCCGGACGATTGGTGGCTGCAATGAGGATGACGCCTTCGTTCGATTCAAAGCCATCCATCTCGACGAGCAACTGGTTGAGCGTCTGTTCGCGCTCGTCGTGGCCGCCGCCCAGACCGGCGCCCGCGATGCCGTCCGACCGCATCGATTTCATCGATAAAGATGATGCACGGCGCATTCTTCTTGCCCTGTTCGAACAGGTCGCGCACGCGTGAAGCGCCGACGCCGACGAACATTTCCACAAAGTCCGATCCGCTGATCGAGAAGAACGGAACATTCGCCTCGCCTGCAATGGCGCGGGCCAGCAGAGTCTTTCCCGTGCCCGGAGGGCCGACCAGCAGCACGCCTTTCGGTATGCGGCCGCCGAGTTTCTGGAATTTCTGGGGTTCTTTGAGGAAGTCGATAATCTCCTGCAGTTCTTCCTTGGCTTCCTCCACACCGGCGACATCCTTGAATGTCACCTTCTTCTGATGCGCTGTCAGCAGCCGCGCCCGGCTCTTGCCGAAGGAGAGAGCCTTGTTTCCGCCGCTCTGCATCTGCCGCATGAAAAAGATCCAGAAGCCGAACACGAACAACATCGGCAGACCCCACGACAGGAGCATCGCAAGCCAGGGATTCTGGTCCGGCGGCACGATCGTGACCTTGACATCCTTTTCGGTAAGCACGTCATAAATCGAGGAATATTCCAGCGGGATCGTGGACTTGAACTTGTCGTCGTTCCGCAATGTTCCTGTAAGATTTGCGCCGTTGATCGTGACGTCGGTGACATCGCCGTTGCGAACCTTGCTGAGCAGTTCGGTAAGCGACAGGTTCGGGACGTTCGGAGACCGATTCTCGACGAAACTCCACAGCCCGACCGCCGCTACCAGGATCAGGACCCAGATCAATATCGTCTTTACTGTCGAATTCAATTCAAATAACCCCCGTTACAATTTTCTTAGACTCCGAATCGGGCCAAAAGTCTAGAAAACTTACTTCTGACCATAGCCTTGCAGCGCCTCAAAAGCCACTATTTTCTCGGAATGACCACCTGGAACGAACTCGCGGGAAACGGGAAAGGAAGCGACCCAAATGATTGTGGCATCCGTTACAAAAACCGGCCAGCGGCGGCGTCTGCGCCGTGGAACCCTTGCCCTCTGAAAGAGCTTCTTCACCTTTCCTGCCGGCCAACCTGCAGGCTTGTAATAGTCTCCGGGTTTCCAGTTACGAATATTAACATGGGCGCCCAGGCGGCTGCCATCGACAAAAACCCGGCTGAAGCTTGGGCTGAGGCTGTTCGCGTCGTTTGGTTTTTCCACGTACTCGGCCCGAAAAACCTGTCCTAATTCCCGAATGTGAACCGCTCCCGGAATCGGGAGTTCGTAGTCGAATTTCTCAACCTGTTCTTCGCTGTCGAGAAAGACCAGCTGGTCGAATTCGCGGGCGGCCACCAGACCTCCCGGAAGGGGAAGGACCTTGCCGCTTTTGCCGTCCTCGAGCAGGTTCCGAACGGCTTCCACATGATCGAACGTCAGGTCGGTGAGTTGCGACCCGGCCTGGCGGAGGCGGGTCCGAATGACGCGCCTGGCAAGTGCAGGCGGAGCACTCCGGAGAGCACGCGCGTCTGATGCCGTTGTCTCCATCGTGCTGAGCCAGCCAGGCTTCCGCCATCGCCGACATCCATTGATCTTCGTCCTGCAGAACGGAGATGGTGCGGGAAAGCCCTTCGACCAGGCGGGGATTAAAGAGGACACCAGCAGGGGAATCAATTGGTGTCGTACTCGGTTGCGCGCAAAGGAAATATCGGCATTTGTTTGATCGCTGCGCCAAGGCTGGTTCCGGTCCTCGAGATATTTTTCAATCTCCGCGCGCGGCGTCTCGATCAGGGGCCGGATCGTCATTCCGCTCACCGGAGCCATGGAAACCAGGCCTTCGGTACCGGCGCCGCGCATCAGGTGCAGCAGGAATGTTTCCACGCGGTCTTCCCGATGATGGGCCAGGGCGATCTTCGTGAAGCCATAGGTTTCGGACAGAAAGCGAAAGAAGTCTCGTCGTGCGGTCCTTCCGGCCGCTTCGACGTTCCCTCCCTGCTCGGAGACCGACTCGCGGCGGCCAAAGAAACGGACCCCGATTCCGGCTGCAAGGTTCGAAACGAAGCGCTCGTCTTCATCCGCTTCTTCGCCGCGCAGTCCATGGTTCAGGTGGGCGACAGCGGGGTCGTAACCCAGTTCTCTCAGCACGAACAACAGCGCCAGCGAGTCGGCTCCACCCGAGACCGCGGCGAGAATCCGGTCTCCGGCCCCGAGCATGCGGTAGCGCTCGAGAGTGTGCTGAACATTGCGGGCGAATGGGGTCATATAGAGTGCCGGAGGGCGGACTCGAACCGCCGACCTAAGGATTATGAGACCTTCGCTCTAACCACCTGAGCTACTCCGGCACGTCAAAGCGACTCACGATCTTAGCCTGAATGTCCGCTCCGCGTCTTATTCCGGCGTTTCGCCGGTCTCCAGTACAGGGCGGAAATACGCGCGACGCAGCAGTTTATCCACGCGCGCGACCTGCACCGCGATGCGGTCGCCGATTCGAAATCGGCTGCTGTCGTCCTTTGGCCGGCCGAATCAAGGCACGCGTCGTTTGAATCGAGCTGGTAGTAGTCGCCGGGAATGTCCGCCACAGGAACGAATCCCTCGATGAAGAAATCGATCAACTCGACGTCGAAACCATCCTTCCAGACACGATGATGATGGCCTCGAAGGTTTCGCCCAGGTGCTGCTCCATCAGAAGCATCTTCTTCCACTCGAACAACTCCCTCTCGGCCTGATCGGCCTCCCGCTCGCGTTCGCTGGATTCGCTCGCAATCGCCTCGAGTTGCGCCGGCGGAACGGCCGGTTCCTGCGCGTCGCATCATCGCCGCTTTGAGAATGCGATGCACGACGAGATCCGGGTACCGGCGAATGGGCGAGGTGAAATGGGTGTAGGAGTCGGAGGCAAGGCCGAAATGACCGATGTTTTCCTCCGAGTATCTCGCCTGCTTGAACGATCGCAACATCAGGTACGACAGCATGCGCTCTTCCGGCCGCCCTTCAATCGACGCTGATGAATTTCTGAAACTCGACAGGCTGCGTCTTCTGGGGTTGAAACTTCAAGTCCGAAACCGCTCACGATCTCGGCGAATTCCTGCGACCTTCGCGGGATCCGGCTCTTCATGCACCCGATAGAGACTCGCGATGTCGTTCTCTTCCAGATGGCCGGCCACGACTTCGTTCGCCAGGATCATGAACTCCTCGACGATGCGGTGAGAGAACAGCCGTACCGACTTGGCGATCCCGGTCACATCCCCTTGCTCGTCGTAGGTGAGCATCGGCTCAGGCAAATCGAAGTCGATTGCGCCTCGCGGCTTGCCGCCGGTTTTGGAGGATCTGCGCCAGCGATGCGATCGTCCGGATTGCGGGCAGCGACATGCGCGAAACGGCGGTTCGAGCGCCGAATCTCCGTCGAGTATGTCCTGGACGTCCTCGTAGGCCATGCGCTCTTTCGAGTGGATGACGCTCTTGTGAAACGAGTAGTCGAGCACCTCGCCGCCACTGCGAGATGTGCATCATCACGCTCATGGCCAGCCGGTCCACGTTCGGGTTCAGAGAGCACAGGTGATTGGAAACTTTTTCGGGAAGCATCGGAATGACGCGGTCGGGAAAATAGACGGAGGTTCCGCGGCATCGCGCCTCGATGTCCATCGCGGAATCGGCGCGGACGAAGTGCGAGACGTCGGCGATGTGGACGCCGAGTTGAAAGCTTCCGTCGGGCAGCACTTCGAGATCGATCGCATCGTCGAAGTCGCGCGCGGTTCGCGGGTCGATCGTAATCGTGGTGCGCTTCCGGAAATCGTCACGGCCGGCGAGGTCTGTGTGCCGATAGCGTATCCGGGAAGCGCTGCTGCCTCGGCATCGACTTCTTCGGGAAATGCGGTCGGCAATCCGAACTTCCGGATGATGACATTCGTTTCGACATTGGGATCGTCGATGAATCCGATGACGCGAAACGATCTTGCCGACCGGCCATCGCGTCTCCGGTGGGAAACTGCGTGATCTCCACCTCGACGATCTTGTCCTTGTGCTCGGTCACGTCTTCGTGAATGAGAATTTCGCCGGGAGCTTTTCATCGCTCGGCGCCACGAAGAAGACTTCGCCGTCGAATCGCAACTGCCCCACGATGGTGTCTCTGGCGCGCTTCTCCACCGTGACCACGCGCCCTTCGGCGCGGCCTCCCGGTTTTCGAAGAGTGATCTCCACCTTCACTCGATCGCCGTTCATGGCGGAGCCGACAAGCGCAGGCGGGAATGTAAATATCGCTGTCGAGCCCGGGATCTTTTCTGCGGGCATGACGAAGCCATAGCCGTCGCGATGGAGCAGAATCGTGCCCTCGACAGGGCTTCCGCGCCGGCGCCTCGTAACGGTTTCCCCGATGCTGCGCGAGCTTTCCGTCTTTGACAAGCTGGATCGAGGATGTCCTTGATCTGCCGCCGCGCCACGGTGTGGCGTCGAAGTCCTCGGAGCAGCGCTGAAGGTTCGTGCTCCGGTCCGTCCGACTTCTGAATATTCGAGGAGATCCTCCTTGCTGACTTCCGGCCCGGCCTGCGGTTTCGCTCGCGGGTTCTTCGCCCCCATGCGATCAGTCTATTGACTTCAAACATCGAAGAACATAGATTTGAATCCGCTTAGCCGAAATGGCGGAATTGGCAGACGCGCTAGATTCAGGTTCTAGTGCTCGCAAGGGCGTGGAGGTTCGAGTCCTCTTTTCGGCATAACCACTTACAGTCCGTCGTCTCAAACCTTCCTTTGTCAGGTGTGCAACTATCGGATCCCCGGATGGCTCAGGTTCGGCAATCGATCGAGAATCCAGGTTCGAACTTCGGGCAGCTCGCGCTCGAAGTCGATGGTGTGAGCCTTGAGATACTCCCGGTAGGAGATCCTGAAGCCGCGGTCTTTCAGGGATTGGATCTGTTCGCGGGTCTTCTCCACCGGAAGCAGATCGTCCTGTGTTCCGTGGGTGACGAGCCAGTCGCCTTTGTTCACAATGGGATTCATTTCCCGAAGAATCGCGTCGGGATCGTAGCAGTATCCACTGATGCCGACGTAGCCCGCCAGTCGCTGAGGATGGCGCGAGCCAAACTCCAGGGTCATCAAACACCCTTGCGAGAAGCCGAACAGGAATGTATCTCCCGGGGAATACCCCTCCTTCTCGGTCTCCGCAAGCACCTGAGAGAGCAGCGAGCGCGATTTCAAAATGCCCGGAAGCTGCAGCGGCGGCAAATCGTACCAGCTGAACCCGCCGTAATAGGGGCTCGGCGCGTTGAGCAGGAGGTAATTCAGGGAATCGATCCCGAGTTCTCCAGGCAGCCACTCGAACCCTTTGGCGGAATCGCCGCGCCCGTGAAGGACGATCATCAGGTGGGTGGAGGGGACTCGCGACGGCTGCCAGGTCGAAGTGAGTGGCAGAATCATTGCTGTTGTTCCCCCGTTTGCCCCCAGGGGCGCAGGAGTTTTTCAAGCCTGTTGGTACGGATCTCCAGGATAGATGCCGGCATCAGGTCCAGCTTACCTTCGAGGAAGACTGTACGGGAAGTCATGGTTGCGGTCCGGCGAAAAGGAGAAACGGCCGGGGTAACCGTCAGCAAATCCGTCACGCTGAGATAGGAACCGATATACTCCAACTCAGGATGACGACGCCTGAAGCTCAAATCGAACCGCCGCCTCCCGCATCCCGCCATCCGAATGGCGCGATCCTGTGCTGGCTCCTGATTCTGACGCTCGTTTCTGTCGTCGTTTACCGCAACGCGCACCTTCAACAGCCCGGTGACGTCCAGAAGCTCATGGATGATCAGCGGGCGCGATTGATCGGACTGCTCGCGGTTCAGATGAAAGCGCTGGGCGCCGACAAGAACAGTCCGTTGTCGTTGCAGACTCGGGACAGCCAGGACCAGCTCATTCGGGATATGGAGCGTGAGGCGCGCACGCCCGAAGATAACGTGCGTACGGCCATACTGATTGGCGAGTTGCGCGGTGCGGCATCCGCGCTGGACGCGTTGGGAAAGCTGGCAGGAGGCGGCAGCTCCCCGGAGGTTATCCAGGACGTTTCCGTGTTGAAGGCCCTCTACGCAGACGGCCCGGGATCCCTCGATATGGCCGCTCGTGACCGCCTCACCGATAGATACGGGGACCTCGGCAAGATCGCCCTTGCCTACGGCGTTGCTGCCGACAGGAGCCGCGCAAGTCTCTGCAGGCGGCGGCGCTGATACTCACGATTCGCCTCGGGATACTGGCGGCCGGGTTCTGCATCATGGCCCTCGGCTCTTTAGCGCTGTTGATCGCCGCGTGCGTCTGGGCCATCCGCGGCAGGATTCGAAAAGCGTATATGCCCGATGCTGCGGCCGGCAGCGGCTTTCTCGAGGGCTTCACCATCTATCTCATCTTGTTTCTCTTCATGGGCTTCGCCTTTCGCTTCGCAGGTTTGGGCGAACATTCAGTGGATTTGGCTGGCCGTGGTTATTCTACCGCTCATGTTCGGTTGGGCGGCCTGGCGCGGCGTGTCGACGTCGCAGTGTCTCCGGGCGCTGGGCTGGTATCGCGGCGGGGATTCGTCACGGAAATCGCTGCCGGCATAGCCGGGCTACATTGCAGGCTTAGTCGTGATCGTAGCAGGAGGCTTCGTGACGTATCTGCTGATCCGTTATTCGGGAGCCCGAGTCAGTTCGCCTGTGGTTCAGGAATTGCATGGTGATGCCTGGCACATCCTTGGAATCTATGCGGTTGCCTGCATCTTCGCTCCCGTCATGGAAGAGACGATGTTTCGTGGGGCGCTCTTTCATCATTTGCGGCAGCGCTGGGGGTGGTGGATCAGCGCGCCGATCGTTGCTTTTATTTTTGCGATGCTTCACCCGCAAGGCTGGGTTGCCGCTCCGGCATTGGGATCGATTGCACTCGTGCTTGCGGCTCTGCGTGAATGGCGAGGGTCTCTGATCGCGCCCATCGCGGCTCATGCCTGCAATAACTTTCTGGTGCTGTCGGTGGCGTTGCTGGTCCTGCAGTAGTCTGATAGACACTCCCGCCCCGCGGACGGTTCAACCCGCTGGACGTTCAACGAAGGTTACGATGGCCTCCTCGAACGATTCCCTCTGCATGGGCTTCTTGTTGGCCACGTCCTTTGTCCCTGTGCCAGTGCCGCGGCTCAGCAGAATTACCGCGAATGTTCTCATAATGCCCCCGCCAGTTACCCTGAATTCGGGGTTCGAGGTGCACGGCCCCGAATTCACAATCAAGCTGATTTTCTCAGGCGGAAACTGCGCGCGAGGGTGAGCGTGGCGAGGGTGATCGCGGCGCTGGTGAGATGCAGAGACAAGCCCTGGATCGGCACGCGGCTATGAACGAGAGGATCCTCGAAGATCATGGAGGCGCCTGTCCAGGCGATCACTCCCGAACCAATGTACGGAAGCCACCAGGCCTTGTTGATAAGGTCTGCCACGAGGTTTCCCATGAACATCAGGATGGCCATGCTGAGGACAAGGCCGAAAACGAGCAAGCCCAGGTGGCCTTCGCTCGCGCCTGCCACGCCAAGCACGTTGTCGAGACTCATGATGAAGTCCGCGACGAGGATTGTGGCGATCGCTCCATCATGTTGCCCGCGGCTTTGACGCCTTCATGACTCTCTTCTTCGTGCCTGAGAAATTTCAATCCGATCCACAGCAGCAGCGCCCCGCCCAGCAGCTGAAGCCCTTTCAATTGCAGCAGCAGGGCGGCGATGGCCGTCAGCGAGATCCTCAGAACGATGGCAGCACCACCGCCGATCAGGATTGCGGCTTTTCGCTGCCGGGGTTCCAGGCGATGTGCCGCCATGCCGATGACGACGGCGTTGTCTCCGCTCAGGACCAGGTCGATAATGACGATACGGATGACCTGCCAGGCAAAATCCACGTGTTGAGTTTATCGGAAACGTTCCTGGGGGCTGATCGTTCTTTCGTTTCTGGAAGCGGATCGGAGCCGAAAATGGAGCCCGTTTTCCCGGGAGGCGGCTCCACGGCGCCCTGGCGGCACGCGGAAACAACAGGGACGCCGCCATAGTCGTCGCCAGTGTCGCGACGATGAAACCGAGCGAGACATAGATCGGTACATGGTAAAAGTCCACGATCAGCATTTTTGCGCCGACGAACGTGAGAATCGCGGACAGTCCGTATTTCAGATAGACGAACTTGTGGACCACGCCTGCCAGCAGGAAGTACATCGAGCGCAATCCGAGTATCGCAAAAACGTTCGAGGTATAGACGAGAAAGGGATCTGTCGTGACTGCAAAGATCGCAGGGATGGAATCGACGGCAAAGACCAGGTCTGTGAATTCGACCAGCAGCAGTACAAGGAACAGCGGGGTCGCCACGGAAAGACCGTTCTCCTTCGTGAAAAATTCTGGCCGTCGTAGACACCGGTAACTCGCAGAAACCGGCGCGCGGTTCGCATCACGATATTCTGTTCCGCGTCGAATTCTTCATCCTGCCGAATCGCCATCTTGATCCCCGTAACGATGAGGAACGCCCCGAAGACGTAGATGATCCAGGACAGCTTCTGAATCAACAGCGCGCCCATCCCGATGAAACCGCCGCGCATGACCAACGCGCCCAGAATTCCCCAGAAGAGGACGCGGTGCTGGTATTTCTCCGGAACGCTGAAGTACCCGAAGATCATCACGATGACAAAAATGTTGTCGGCCGAAAGGGACTGCTCGATCAGGTAGCCCGTGAGGAATAGCAGCGCCTGATCCGGACCTCTCCAGTGGTAAAGGACGGCGGCAAATGCCAGGGCCAGCGCCATCCAGACGGCGATCCATATCGCGGCTTCTTTGGGTTGCACGACGTGGGCCTTGCGGTGAAAAACCCCAAGGTCCAGGGCCAGCGTTCCCAGCACGAAAGCGGTGAACCCCGCGTAAAGCCAGACATTCGTTTCCATTGTGTCCCTTCTGTGTCGATCGAAGCGGCGCACAAAAACGAAAAGCGAGCCGCTACGGACAACTTGATGTTCCGTAGTGGTCTCGCCCATGAAGAAGCTCACGTTGCCGACCGAGGGTTCATGTCGATTCCGACAGGAACCCTGTGCTGACGACCGGCAGCCTGGAAACGCTCTCCGCTTCCAGCAGGCTACTCCCCACCTCCTGCAAAGGTACCACGAATTGAATTCAGCCGATGAGCGCGTTCAGCCGGGAATAGCCGGAACGGCTGACCGGAAGGCGCGTTCCGTCGCGGAGAATGGCGGCATGGCTGTCTTTGGCGTAGAGCTCGAGCTTGGCGAGCCGGTCCACGTTGAGGATGTAAGAACGATGAATCCGTACGAAGCGCGTGGCATCCAGCACGGCTTCCGCATCGGCGAGAGTCTGTTGTTTGAGAAGGCGCTTGCCTTCCGCGCGGTAGCACACATAGTCGTCCTGGGCCTCCAGGTAGTCGATCTTTGCGACCGGGATGACGTGAACCTCGGATCCGTCTCGGATAAGGATGCGATCGGGCTTTGTGCCGGGCGCCCGCGCTTCCGTGACGAGTGCGGCCGGGGCGGTGGGCTCCCCTCGCGCTATCTTTTTCTTAGCCAGGTCCAGGGCTTCGGCCAGGCGCTCGGCGCTGAAGGGCTTCAGCAGGTAATCGACGGCATGGACGTCGAAAGCGCGGATGGCATATTGATCATAGGCGGTGATGAAGATGACGTTCGTCTCGCGACCGACCAGGTCGAGAACTTCGAACCCGTCGAGACGCGGCATTTGAATATCGAGCAGGAGAAGGTCCGGTTTCAGTTCCGTTACCGCTTTGACGGCCTGAAATCCATTCGCGCATTCCGCCACGATCTGCACGTCGATGGAATCCTTGAGGTACTCCCGTACGAGGGAGCGGGCGAGATCTTCATCGTCGGCGACAACTATGCGTAAAGGGTTCATCGTATTTCTCCAAATTGCAGACAGGGAAATCGGAGGCGCACCTGAAATGTGTTGTTTTCGCGGGATACATCGACCACGGCTTCGTTCGCGAACAACTTGGCCAGTCGCGAACGCACGTTTTCCAGTCCGACGCCGGCTCCATCCTTTGCGCCCAACCCGCCCCCCGGATCGACGGGGTTCGCCAACACGATTTCCAGCGCTACACCCCGTCGCTGGACGTCCATTCGAATCGTTCCGCCGTCCACCAGGGGGGCTATTCCGTGCCGGATGGCATTTTCCACCAGCGGCTGAATCAGCAGCGGCGGTACCAAACAGCCGTTGCAGTCGGGATCGACGTTGCGAATCACGGAGAGCCGCTTACCGTATCGCACTTTCTCAATATCAAGAAAGCTCTCCACCAGACGCAACTCATCAGACACCGGGATTTCCTGCTTCGCTCCGAGGATCAGGGACGACCGGAGGAAATCCGCCAGCAGCAGACACATGCGTCGTGCGCCCTGAGGATCCGACACGGTGAGGGCGCTGATGGAATTCAGGCTGTTGAAGAGAAAGTGGGGATTGATCTGCGCGCGCAGGGCCCTCAACTCCGCCTCCCGCGCAAGAACCTGCATTTCCAGTGTCCGCTTTTCGGCTTCTCGATGTTGATCGACGGCAACGAGAACGTAATGTCCCGCAGCGGCGAGAAGGAAGAGCAACAGCCCGAAGACGAAGACTGTTGCAGCCTGCGTCAGGTAGTGTTCCCCCAGACCTGGAATGGTCATCCACGGGTCGAGCGACAGCGTCCAGACTTCGCCGAGTAACGTCCAGATCCCGCTCGCCAGCGCGGCTGCAGCGCCCAGCGTTCCCATCGATCTGGCCGGGGATTGCCCCCGCATCGGAGCCGTCAGGCACACGTACCATGCGCTCAGGCACATGAAGGCGTAGAGCAGGCACAAGGGGACAGAGACGAGAACGGCTTCAACCCAGGTCGACGCGTCGCGTTTGAAGATGACGGTGAGGATGGCCGCAATCGGCAGCCACGCAATCAGGTAGAACGCCAACCGCTGCCGGTTTTCGAGGATGGGATGCACTTTAGTTGGTTACGCTGACCCCACCCATGATC
Source organism: uncultured Acidobacteriota bacterium (assembly GCA_963836435.1). Classification (GTDB taxonomy): domain Bacteria; phylum Acidobacteriota; class Terriglobia; order 20CM-2-55-15; family 20CM-2-55-15; genus DASTBJ01. The sequence goes on from CAWIJI010000010.1 coordinate 310,663, forward strand.
GTGGTGCCCTGGATGGCGAGTCTCTTTGTGCTGCCGGGCGTCCTGCGCGTCTTGTCTTCGTAGCCACCGAGAATCGGCGTATACCGCTGCTCGACGATCCAGTCCGCGGGGACCAGAATCTCCATGCCTCCCATAACGGTGAAGACGTCGATCACCGCTTCGGTTTCATCGGCGGCAATTTGCGCATCGCGCAAATCAATTTTCCCTCCACCCATGATGGCCGTGAAATCTCCCCCTCGAAACTGCTGCGAATCGCATTTGCGATTGAACCCTCCGAGCAGAGCTGTTGCGTGAATGTAATCCCGCGTGTCGGTAGACGGATCCATCCCAAACCGGGTCCGCCGGACTCGATATCGAGCGGGCCGTGGACCCGATCTCCTCATGAGCATGGCCACTCCGATCCACATCAGGATCGCCGGTCCGATCATTCTCCCAAAGCTGATGTCCCAATAGTTTAATTTGCTTAGAAACAACAGGGCTCCGAGCAAGATAAAAAACAAGCCTCCCATCCGGCCGTCGCTCCCTCGAGTCCGCGAGAGCTGGAGAAGGCCGATGGCTATGAACATCACCGGCAGCCAGAAGCGTGCCACGAGGGGACCGAACGGGAGGATATTCATGGTGTTCATCAGCAGGGCGAAACCGATCAGGATGATCACCAGCCCAAACAGTTCACGTCCCCCGCCGCGATCGTAATCTGTGCTCACATGTCACTCCCGCTCCGGACGGAATTCCTGCCACGTCCGTTGTGTCCCAGCACCATGAGGACTCCGAACCAGATCAACACCAGCGGCCACGCGAAGGCGGAGATACCGGTGTGGATGTACCCGAGAGTGCTGGCCAGGAACAAGGCTCCGGTACCGATCCAGAACAGCCCGCCGATCCAGGCCCCGGATCCTCTCAGAATCAGCAGCTGCTTAACCCCGATGACCACCAGGATCAGCGGCCACCACTGCGAAAAAATGGGTCGAATGTCCAGCATGTTGAGGTTGGAGACGAGCAGGAGGCTTCCCAGGATGAGAAATATAGCCCCCATAAAGATTCGCCCTTCACGACGTTCTCTATCCCGCCAAGTCATAGATGTTCGCCTCCTTCCGCCAAACTATCGGGTGCGAGCTGCGACAGCCACGCCTTTTCGGCCAATGGCAGTTATTTACCGGCAAACAGAGAGGAAGATCCCGGCATAATGACCAGATGGCATTGACGCTTGTTCTGGCCTCACAATCGCCGCGCCGCAAGGAACTGCTCGACGTCCTGGGCATCCCGTTTTCGGTTGTCGCCTCCACGGTCGACGAAAGCTTGAAGGAAGGGGAGTCGCCTGAAAACTACGCTGCTCGTGTGGCGCGCGCCAAGGGGTTGGAAGTGGCTTCGCGCGTTCGCGATTCGGTCGTGTTGTCGGCGGATACGGTCGTTGCCATCGATGGCGAGATCCTGGGGAAACCCGCGGACCGCAATGACGCCATCCGGATGCTCGGGAAGTTGTCCGGGCGTGAACATGCCGTGTACACGGCGGTTTGCCTGATCGAGCAATCGACGGGCGAGATCCGTGAAGTTGTGGAGCGAACCCGGGTGTGGTTCAACACTCTGACACGCACCCAAATCCTCGATTACATCGATCGCGAGAATGTCATGGACAAGGCGGGGGCCTATGCCATACAGGGTTTTGCGAGCGTCTACATTCCAAAAATTGAGGGAAGCTACTCCAATGTGATGGGGTTGCCGCTGGCTGTAATTTGGGAACTTATTCCGAAGTAAGCTCCGCTAGGCTTCTTTCTCCTTGGTGGGTTTGGCGTCGTCCTCGCCGCTCTTGATCGATTTTTTAAAATTCTTGATCCCTTCGCCAAGCCCCTTGCCCATCTCGGGCAGCTTTTTTGCGCCGAAAATAAATAAGACAATCAGGGCGATGAAAATCATCTCCATCGGTTTCAAGCCCATCATAATCAGACCCTCCTGGGGAACACCTTCAAGTATACAAAGGGGCGATCAATTCGTCCATGTGTAATCCCAGAGGTATGGGAGCTTGCGGTCACGAGGGTGCTCGGGGACAACAACCTTGTATTGTTCGGCCCAGCGTGTAACAAGCAGGGCATAGATCGTCCCGTCCGGCTGACGATAAATCAGGAAATCGTAGTTTCCGGAGGCGCCGCCGCGCTTGTCCTGATCCAGTATCCGTCCCCGGCGGAAAGGCTCGCCCAGCAAATTCTGGATTTCCGCGTCTTTAGGCGGTCGCAGCCTGGTCGAATCCCTGTCGGGCGTAATGAGGATCAGTCGTTTCAAAGCGGTGGCATCGTGGTTTTCGAGGGCGCGCATGAACGCTTCGGCGGTCGCCAGCGGGGGCTCATAAACGTAGTAGTAGTAATAGCCGAGAGCGGTGGACCCGGCGGCGAGAACTCCGATGAGGAAAAGCATCGAAAGCCGACTGGGATGTTCCATTAAACGATTCTTCGTTCCTTCCTTTGTTCTGACTCTATTTTCCCGCGAAACTCTTCGAACCGTGGACGATTCATCTGGCAGAAAGTGAGCTTCTTGCCGTGTTCGATGCCCGGCTGATTGAGCGCATCGATATCATAAAACTCTCCGGCGTCGACTGTTTAGCCTATTCGATGGCCCGGCCCGGCGCTCGATTCGGCTATCCCTCCAGCCAGTTCTTAGGCTCGACACTGATCGATTTGAATTCCGTCAGCTTCACGAGCCCGGGTTTCGCCCGTCTTGGCTTGCTAACATACTTCCGCTGCGTGTAATGGACTTCGACTTTGGACGAGTTCCGCGCCTGAGAAAAGAAGGCAGCAAGCTGGGCGGCCCTGGTGAGAACGTTGTCGGGGATCGTTTTGATCTTGGCCGGATTCCGGACCACAACATGAGATCCGCTGTAATCGGCGACGTGCATCCAGAAATCGTCGGCATTCGCCACCTGGAACGTGAGTTCATCGTTTTCTCGACTGCTGCGGCCAATCAGGATCTCGTAGCCATCCACGCGCAGTGTTCGATACCGCCGCGCGCCGCTCACTCCGCCCATGCCCAGCATGGGGCCGGGCGCCGGCGTGGCCAGGCCGCCTTTTTCTTTGGCGATGCCTTCGGAAACTGCCAGCCACGTATCCCAGTCTTTTATGGCCTGCAGCCGTCGTGTCTGCTCGGCGATGGCAGTCACGCGGCGGCGGACCTCTGCGAGTTGCCGCGCGACATATTGCTTCCCGCGTCCGGCCTTTTGATGCCGCTTGAAGAACTTATCGATATTTTCCCGAAGCGTGAGAGAGCCGTCCAATTCGATCCGGACTTCCCCGGGTGGCTCCTGAAAGTAGTCGGTGACCGTTAGCGCATCGTATCGCTGATCGAGTTTCTTTCCGCTTGCCGTGAGGAGTTGACCCGTTTTGCTCAGTTTTTCCGCGTCCTCATGTCCGGTCTGTTCCCGCAACAGACGTTTCTCTCGTTCCGCCAGCCTTTTTGAGGCCGTCCGCAGATCCCGCATCAGAGGCAGTTTTTCCTGCTCGAGTAGGGTGCGGGTCTCCAGTTCATCGTAGTAAAGGCGGGCGGCGTCGGCGATATTGGGGAATTCGCGGGCGCTATGGGTCCGATCGAGGGAGAGCAGTTCGATCGGGCTGAGGATGGCTCTTCTCAGGGCCTGCAGGTCGTTCTGTTCCAGAATATGCCCCAGAGGCTTTTCAGTATAGATGCGGGCGGCGTGCGAGGGTGTTTCGACTCGCTGAATCATGCCGCGGATCTCGTCGGTCAGTGATCGTCCGTCTTTTTTCTGGCGGAAAAGAATCTCGTCTGCAAAGACAGGCCCCAGTCCCGCGACGTGGGCAATCAGCCATTCACGGCTTCTTCCGGCGTCTTCAAGTTCGGGAAGGTCTTCGGCCACGATGCGCTCCAGGCCGATCTTGTCTCCGGATTGAGGCAGGGCGTAGGGTTCGAATTCTTCAATGCCATGCTGAGGTGTGATCGGATTCAACGACGAAAGAACGCGCCGCTCTCCGTCGAGCAGGACAATGTTGGGGGCGTTGGGAATCAGTTCCAGGATCAGGGACATCGTCTCGAGTTCTTTCGAGGGTACGGCGGTCTTGAAGACGAATTCGATGACCCGGTCCGAAAGTGGCTTGCGGAACTCCACCAGTTCCGCGGATGTGAAGTGTTTACGCAGGACCATCAGAAAATCCGAGCCTGGCGCCTCCAGGGGCGGCCTGGACTCGGAAGGATAAATCGCCGGATTCTGGGCATTCATGGCGAACTTGATCGCCGGAAGTCTGTTGGATCGGGTCTGCAGGATGAATCCGTGATGCTGATGCTGAAGGACTCTGCGAATAATCAAGCCGCCCGTCGAGTCGAACATGAGGGGCCGAAGGTTCTCCGCGATCCCTATCAACGCGAAGTTTTCCATGGCTAATAGTTTAGAGCTTCTTAAGATACGTCCCGGAAACTTTGTCGGCCCATGTGAGATGTTCCGGATCGATGAACGCCCAGATGAAGCCGAGCATCAACGGCACGATAGAGACAAAGTAGCCGAACCCGCGCATGCAGGCGGCTTTCGGATCCAGTAGTGCATCTTCGCGACTGACGGCGATAAGATGCCGCATTTTCATGCCGGGAGTCTGGCTGGCGCTCAGCATGAAGAGAAGGAAGTAGACTCCCACCAGCAATAAGAAGCCGGCGGCGTAAATCCCGAGGATACGGCGGTCCAGTACGACGCCGGCCGGCATTTGAAGGTACGTGGTCGCAACAAAAAGCGAATAGATCCCGGCAACGATTCCCATATCCGTGAGGTCAGCGGCGAAACGCGCCGCCAGGAGCCCGCGCTGGTATTCCGGGAACGTGAAAGATGGCGACAATTCGGCCTCCTCAAAGTCCAACCCGGGTTGATATTGAGAGATATCGATAATCGTGCGTTTCGAACTGCGATCCATTTCGCACGCGATTCTAGCACGTAACTTCTATGGCATACTCCAACACGATGCTGATCTTCGCTCTCGCGCTGCTGCTGCCCCTGGTACCACAAGGCGAGACAGCCCAGATAACCTGTGCAGGTCAGATGGAGCGCCAGGCGGATATCGTGCGGTGTCCCAGGGGGGCCGTTGTCGTTTATCAGGATATTCGCGTTGAAGCGGACTGGATTGAATTCGATCAGAACACGAAACAGCTGACGGCCGGCGACCACGTCAAATTCACCCGCGCGGAAGAATTGCTCGACGGGGGCCGCTTCTCTTTTAATGTCCAAACCAGGACTGGCACGCTAACCGATGTGCGCGGAGAGGTCGAAGGTTATTTTCTGAAAGCGGGCGAGTACGAACGCCTGCCCGACGGCAAGTGGCGCCTCCTGAAAGTGTCCGCGACGGCGTGCCCGGGGGACTGCCCCAAATGGGGCTTCACGTTCAAGGAAGCCCTGGTCACTCCGGGGAAGGAAGTGTCGGGACGAAGGTTGACCTTTCGTGTTCGGAATATGCCGGTTCTCTGGTTTCCGAAGCTTACCCTCCATTCCGAAAAACGCGCCTCGGGCTTTTTGATCCCCGGTTATGCCAAATCCACAACCAAAGGGCAAAGTTTTCGCGAGGCCTATTTCTGGGCGATCGACCGGAGCTATGACGCAACCTTTACCGGGGAGTACTTCAGCGAGCGCGGGCCCGCCGGCACGATTGATTTTCACGCGTATCCCAATGCCCTGACGAAAATCGACGTGAGCGAGTTCTTTGCGATCGACCGGAAGCACCAGGGGGGACAACGGACGCATATTCACGCGCTATCCGACTTGAACCCAAATTGGCGCGGTGTGGCGAACGTCGATATCACGAGTGACTTCGAGTTCCGGCAGGTCTTTGAACAGGGGTTCAATGTGATTTCCTCGCCCATTGAACAGTCCCTGGGATTCCTCACCAGGAACGGGCCGCACTCCAGTCTCAACGTGCTGTACAACCGGTCTGCAGTCTTTTTCCCGGGACAGAGCGTCGTGATGCGGAAGTTTCCCTCAGTGGACTTCCAGCTGCCGACGAATTCCGTCGGGGGCAGGATTCCGGTTTACTTCAGTTTCGATGCCGGACTAACCGGGATGGCGCGGCGCGACAGTCAGATCAACACACCGGCCTTCATGCAGCGCATCGATATTCACCCGTCCCTGGAGATTCCCGTTTTGAGATCGGCCCTGCTGTCCTGGAGCCACAGGATTGGAGTCCGCGACACGTTCTACACCCATTCTCTCGATCCGGACGTCGCGCAGCACCCGTTGAATCGCGGGGTGTTCGATTACACGATGTCGATCACAGGCCCTCAGTTGGAAAGGGAATTCGGCACCTGGAAGCACGTTTTCGAACCGACTTTCGAGTACCGGTTTGTCGGTGGGATCGATGACTTCCGCAAGACGATCATTGTTGATGAAACCGATCTGGCGACGAATACCAACGAGATCGAATACGGCGTCACGAACCGGTTTTACTCCACTCGCGAATTTCTCACCTGGCGGGTCGCCCAGAAAATGTATTTCGATCCCTCGTTCGGAGGCGCACTCCTTTCCGGGCGCAGGAATGCTCTCGAGCCTTTGATGGATCTCACTGGTTTCGCTTTTTCCGACGGTGTGCCGCGTCACTTCTCCCCGGTCGTCTCGACGTTCCGGATTGCCACGACACCACAAACCTCAACCGACATCGAAGTGGACTACGACCTGCAGCGGCACGAGTTTCGCAGCGCAGGCATCATGGGCGGAATCCGTCGATCCCTGTTCAATTCCAGCGTGGGATATTTCTTCAACAAACGCACCGAAATCCAGGAGCCCAACAACCAGCTTCGGGCCCTCGTGAGCCTGGGCGATGCCTCCAGAAGCGGGCTCAGCGCCGGATTCGGCTTTTCCTACGACATCTACAATTCGATTTTTCAGAGCTCCGTAGGACAGGTTAACTATAATGCCGAGTGCTATGGGCTGAGTTTCGAGCTTTCTCAAGTGGACCTCGGGTTCCGCAGGGAGGTCGGCTGGCGGATTTCGCTGTCGCTGAAAAATCTCGGCTCCATTGGCAATTTGCGCCCCCAGGAAAGACTCTTCTGATGGCATTTCCCATTCACAGACCCAGGCGTCTTCGGCGCACGCAGCGGATGCGGAATCTGGTTCGCGAAACGCGCCTCTCGCCCGACGCGATGATTTATCCGATCTTTGTAGGCGCGGAAAAGAACTTCAAAAAGGAAATCCCGTCTATGCCGGGTCAATTCACGATGTCGATCGACAGGGCCGTCGAAGTTGCCCGGGAGACCGAGAAACTCGGAGTCGGAGGGCTGCTTCTGTTTGGTCTCCCGCCAGAGAAGGACGAAGTCGGCAGCAATGCCTACTCCGAGAACGGCATCATTCAACAGGCCTTGCGGGCCATTCGTCAAAACGTCAAAGATCTGTTGCTCGTGACCGACATCTGTCTTTGCGAATACACCTCCCATGGTCACTGCGGCGTGATCAAACATCGCGACGTCGATAACGATTCCACGTTGAAACTGCTCGCAGAAACCGGTGTCAGCCACGCGCGAGCGGGCGCAGACATCGTTGCTCCGTCCGACATGATGGATGGCCGCGTCGCTGCGATTCGGGCGGCGCTCGATCGCGAAGGGTTCTCGAATACGCCGATCATGGCGTATTCGGCAAAGTATTCGTCGGCCTACTACGGGCCGTTCCGGGACGCGGCGGATTCGGCCCCGCAGTTTGGCGACCGGCGCAGTTATCAAATGGACCCGCCGAATGCCCGCGAGGCGCTGAAGGAAATCGCCACCGACATCCAGGAGGGTGCGGATATTGTGATGGTGAAACCGGCACTGCCTTATCTCGATATCATCTCCCGGGCCCGCCGCCTGTTCAACGTGCCGCTGGCCGCCTACCAGGTGAGCGGCGAGTACTCGATGATCGAAGCCGCTGCCCGCAATGGCTGGATCGACCGCGACCGCACGATCATGGAGTCGACTATCGCTATCCGGAGAGCCGGCGCCGACATCCTCATTACCTATTACGCTCTCGAACTGGCCAGGACCCTATGAACCGTTCAGAAGCGCTGTTTTCCCGGGCTCTGAAACGAATTCCGGGCGGTGTCAACTCACCGGTCCGGGCTTTCCGGGCCGTCGGTGGAAAGCCCGTGTTTATCGAACGAGGCGAAGGTTCGCGCATCTGGGATGCCGACGGTAACGAGTACATCGATTACGTCGGGTCCTGGGGCCCTTTGCTGTTTGGTCATCGGCCGCCGGAAGTCCTTGCTGCACTTGAAGAGGTGCTCAAAATTGGAACGTCCTTCGGAGCTCCCACAGAACGCGAGGTCGATCTCGCGGAGCTGATCTGCCGGCTTGTGCCATCGGTTGAAAAAGTTCGGCTCGTCAATTCCGGCACGGAAGCCACCATGGCGGCAATCCGCGTGGCTCGGGGGTTTACCGGACGCGATCGCATTATCAAGTTCGAAGGCTGCTACCACGGACACGGCGACAGCCTGCTGGTGAAGGCCGGATCGGGTGTTGCGACCCTGGGATTGCCGGACAGTCCGGGAGTTCCCGCCGCCCTGGCGGAATTGACGACTGTACTGCCGTTCAACGATGTGGCCGCGCTCGAGCAGGAGTTTCGGCGCGAGGCACGCGAAACCGCCTGCGTGATCGTCGAGCCTGTTGCTGGAAACATGGGATGCGTGCCACCCCGGCCAGGATATCTCCAGGCGCTTCGCGAAATTACACGCGCGCCATGGCGCCCTTCTGATCTTCGATGAGGTCATGACCGGTTTTCGCGTTGCGGCCGGAGGCGCCCAGCAACTCTATGGAGTCCGGCCGGACCTCACGACGCTGGGCAAGGTCATTGGCGGCGGTCTGCCGGTTGGCGCCTACGGCGGCCGTGCGGACATCATGAACAGGGTTGCGCCGGCCGGACCCATCTATCAGGCAGGGACGCTATCGGGAAATCCCCTGGCTGTTGCCGCGGGTTTGGCGATGTTACGAAGAATAGAAAAGGAGAACCCCTATCCGAAACTCGAAGCTCTGGGAGCGAGGCTCGAGAAGGGCCTGACCGGACCATCCGTCCGGGTGAATCGCGTCGGATCAATGTTCACCGTGTTTTTTACCAATCAGGACGTGGTCGATTTCGACAGTGCGAAAACCTGCGAGATCCCTCGCTTCAACAGCTATTTTCAGTCCATGTTGCGACAGGGGGTTTACCTCGCCCCGTCGCAGTTTGAAGCCGCTTTCATTTCTACCGCTCACACGGAAGCCGATATCGACAAGACCCTCGATGTATTTCGGACATTGGCGATGGAGATCCATTAGCCGAGCGCAACTCTGGAAACTCGAAGAAGGTCCCGGCTGTTGGCTTTCTGTCCCCAATGTCCGAAATACACCGGATTTGCCTAGTCGCCAGACAAAAGCTGCCTACTCGATTGCGCGTAACCCTTTGAGAACAATACTCTCAGGCTTGGATTCTCTCTTGCAGGGGGATCAGCCGAGGAGCTTGCCGTGAACGAAGAAATGCAGGAACTGATCCGGCGGAACCGGCAATTGGAAGCAGAAGTAGCCCGACTTCGTGTCTATAAGGAATACGCCTACACGGACGTGCTGACCGAGGTTCCCAATCGGCGCTTCTACTACGAGCGCCTGACTCAGGAAGTCGCCCGCGCGCGCCGGAAAGGACATCAACTGTCGGTGGCACTGTTGGATCTGGATCACTTTAAGGCACTCAATGATCGATCCGGCCACCGGGCGGGAGACCAGGTCCTGAGGTTCTTTGCGCAGTTCCTGCGGGCGAACCTTCGCCAGGAGGATGTCGTCTGCCGGCTTGGAGGGGATGAGTTTACGCTATTACTGCCTGACACGCCCATTGAGAACGCGAAAATGCTTCTGGAGAGAATCCGGCAGAAATTGGCCCGCATCGAATTGTCCATCGATGGACGGAGCCGATGCGCCATATCCTTCAGTTGCGGCCTGGCATCTTACCAGCCGGGCCTGCTCGCCGAAGATCTTGTCGAGGAGGCCGACCACTCTCTGTTTACGGCCAAGGTCCGGGGACGGAACATGGTGATCACCGCCACGGTAGAGAGTCCACTGGCCGAACTGGCCCAGCTAATTCCTGGACACTACACTAGATTGTAAAAATTTGTAAGCTAACTGCTCTCAGCTGTAACTACCCGCACTGGTCCTGCGTAGATGGAGTAGTTGAACGGAGGTTAGCAGATGCGAAAGGGCTTCTTTTTCATAGTTTTATCCTTACTCGTGAGCCTGTCGGGCCTGAGTGCCCAAACCAATTCGGCGAACGTGCATCTGAAGGGTAAAGTCCTTGATTCTACACAAGGTGCCATGGCGGGGGCGTCGGTCAAAGTTTACAAGGGAACGGCGGAGCCCAAGGAGGGGACGGCTCCCACGAAGGAAGGAGTCAGTAGCGCAGTTGGCGACTTTGATCTGGAGTTGCCGGCCGGGGACTACCACATCGAAGTTACGGCGCCGGATTTCAATACGTTCAAGCAGGCGGTAAAGCTTGCGGCGGACACACCGCCGCTGGCGGTGACTCTCTCCGTTCGAGAACTCGAGACGATTATTAACGTTGGTGCGGAAACCGGAGAGGTTGGAGTCGACACCGACTCGAGTCTGACGACGGACACCATCACCGGCGACGCTCTGCTCGACCTCCCAGACAATGAAGAAGACCTGCTTGCCTACCTTACCGAATTGGCAGCGGCTCGCGGAATTGTTGACGGCGACTTGAACATTCGCGTCGATGGTTTCGACTCTGCCGGAGGTCGCCTTCCGAACCGGAGTGAAATCCAGGAAATCCGAATCGTCAACAGTTCGTTCAGTGCAGAGAGCAGCTCTTCGGGCCCGCGCATTGAAATCGTGACGCGGCCCGGTACAGGCGTCTGGACCGGCCAGGCCGGCTTCAATTTTGCGGACTCCGCCCTGAACGCAGCGACTCCCTTGACGGGAAGAAAGCCCGCATCGCAACAGAAGTCCTTTACGGGCAGTTTGCGTGGCCCGATCATTCCTGGGAAAATTACCGCATCGTTCGATGTCCGGAATCAGAACAGCGACGCGGAAGGCAACGCGGTGCGCGCCGTCGATATCAACGGTCCCGTGAATCAGGGGATCGTCAGACTTTCCAATAGCCGCAGTATCACGTTCCGGCCGAACATCACGCTCACCAAGACCAACACCCTGAATGCCAGTTTCAACTATTCGGATAGCAGGAGCGACAATGGCGGCGTTGGGACCTATACCCTCGCGGAGCGCGCGACCAACCAGCGCGGTCACAACTGGACCCTGCAGATGACCGAACGGGCGACTCTCAACAACCGGATGACGAACGAATTGCGGTTTCAGGCACGGCAGAACAACTCCAGCACCGTGCCCGTTACGGCAGGCCGCGCGATCAATGTGACCGAGTCGTTCCAGGGGGGCGGCGCACCAAACCGCAGCCAGAGCCGGACGCAGGACTTCCTGGTGGGCGACCAGTTCCGATGGCAAACATCGAGGACCCTGACTCTGACCGGATCCATTCAGCTGGACTATCACAAGTCCTTGAGCGATTCGGAAAATAACTACCTGGGAACCTACACGTTTTCGAGTCTGCACGACTACTGCTACGCCGAAGCGTTGGCAAACAATGGCGTCTGGAACGGTTCGGAGTGTCTGAAGACAGAGGCACTGATCAATGCGGCGGCCGGCGGGACGGCCTATATCCCGGGCACGTTGCTGCCGATCACAGGCGTTCCAACCCAGTACACACAGACATTTGGAGATCCGAATTTCAGCGTGACCCAGGGCGAGTTGACTGCCTTCGTTCAAGGGGAGTGGCGAATGAGCCCGAGGGCCCAGTTGTCTTTCGGCGCCCGGTATCAGGCGCAGCAACATCTGAAGGACTACAACAACCTCGCGCCCACCGCTGGGCTGTCGTATCAGCTTTCCCGCAAACAGAATTGGCAGACTGTGATTCGTGCAGGCGGACGAATGAACTATTCCACATTCAGCATGAACACCTGGGAGCAGCTTCTGCGTAACTCCGGCACTTCCTCCCAGTACAGCGTTCTGGTGACCGCCCCGGCGTATCCGAATCCGTCTTTCGCAACTGCCAACCAGACTCCTTCGGCCAACTCCATTCGTATCCGGCAGGCAGACTATGTGTCGCCGTACACCATTCAACCGTCGTTGAGCATCGATCAATCGCTGCCCAAAGGAAATCGTTTGAGTTTCAACTTCCAGATCAGCCGTGGCGTGCATCAGAACCGGAATCGCAATATTAACGCGCCCTATCCGGGTACTCCTCTGGATGCCGCCCTGATCACGCAACTCAATTCGAGGATTACAGCGGAGCGTGATGCAGCAAGAGCACTCGTGGATCAGCTTCGTCCGTTCTTCCCGATAGTTTCCAATATCACGCAGCAGGAGTCGTCAGGCAAATCCCTGACCAAGAACATCTCCATTCAGTATCGCGTGCAGAACAAGACGGTTCTCTGGAACAAGGTCCAGATTGGCGGAACGGTCTCCTGGAACATGAACTGGGCCATGGATGATAACGGAACCCCGCTGAACCCGTATGACATCGCTGCGGAGTGGGGGCGTTCAGGACAGGATCAACGGCACCGGATTACCGGTAGCCTCAACCTTCGTATTCCGTGGAACATGCAGTTCAGCTTCCAGCAAATGGGATGGAGCTCGGGCCGGCCGTATTCCATCACCACTGGCCGCGACGAAAACGGCGACGGTTCGAGCAACGATCGGGCCAACGGATACGCCAAGAATTCCGAGACCGGTCCCAGCACCTTTAGCGCTCTTAATATGACTTTCACCAAGACGTTTGCGCTTGGCTCAACGTCTCCCCGTCCTTCTAATGATTACGCCGAACCCCAACGTGGCGGCGGCGGCTTCGGCGGCGGCGGTGGTGGCGGATTTGGCGGTGGTGGCGGACGCGGTGGAAACAGAAATAGTAACGGCGCTCGTCAGATTCGCTTCAGCATGCAGGTCCGCAACCTGTTCAACAGTACGATCAAGCAGGGTATCAACGGCAACCTGTCTTCACCCCTGTTCGGTCAGCTCACGGGTGGCGGCAACGGTCGGACCATCCAACTTAGTCTGACGACTGACCTTGGGCGGCTGTTCTAAGCTGAACTGGTTCAAACCCAAGCAAAAGGCCGAAGCCATTAAGGCTTCGGCCTTTTTTTCAGGGTAAGATCCTGTCTTGCCGCCGCGAGGAAAAGAGTCCTGAACTCCTCGCAGGTTTTCACAAGGGCCTGGCAAACTCGTCGCGAGGATTCGTGTGACGATGGGGGTAGAGAAACGCCTGGTAAAGGCCGGGTACAAGGCCCCCAGCGGGCCTGGGATGGACCGAATCGGGTGTCGGCGTTGGTGGTGCGGTGCCCTATTTCACCAGCAGGATTTGCCCGGCGTAGATTGCAGATTCCTTTAGATTGTTCAGTTCCATCAGCGACCGGATGGAAGTACCGAACCGCTCGGCGAGAACCCAGAGGCTGTCGCCGGGCTTCACCTTGTATTTGTCGGGTGGCGCCGCGGGGGCCTGTGCCTTCGTTTTTGCGGTTGCCACCTGGACCGTGGCAGGCTTTGCCGGACGGGGTTGATCCAGTACCAACTCGCCAAAGAAGTCGGGATAGCTCTTGTAGACCTCAACGGCCGCCAGAAATTCGGAATAGAAATTCATTGAGGCGTACCCGAATACGGGACCTTTGTAGTCATTGATGATGGCAACCAGATCCGCCCCATGCTCCCCTTTGGCCCGCATTATTCCCGCACGGCCATGATTGTAAGCCGTTATCGCAAGCGGCCACTCGCCCAATGCGCTGTAGTTGTCGCGCAGCATCCGGGCTGCGGCTCCTGCGGACTTGATCGGGTCGAGGCGTTCGTCAACACTGCCGGTAATCCTCAGGTACTGTCGTCCAGTACCCCGTGTGAACTGCCACATTCCGACGGCCCCGGCCTTCGACCTCACGTTCTCGAATGACGACTCCACCAGCGGCAGGAGTGCAAGGTCTTCGGGCACCCCTGCCTTCTTGACGATCTGACGGAATTCCTCAACGTACCGGCCGGATCGTACGATGCCGTCGCGGAAGCGTTCCTTAATACCCTGCTGCGAATGGAGATTGTCGATCAGCGTGTTCAGCGATTCAGTCGAAAAGGGCAGTCCCTGGGCGGCAATGGCTTCGGCGATCTGTTGCGCAGCCGGGCTACGGTCTCCCGGATTATTCAGGGTGTCGCGGATCTCTCGAAGAGCGTCACGTACCGTGGCCATTTTCGCTTTCACATCGTCTGAATTTGGATTTGCCGTCCCGTAGATAAGATTCACATAGAACCCGTCGTGGATGATGGCGTCATCCTTGCCGTATTGTGTGAAGACTTTCTTCCAGAAATCGACGCGTTGCTCCAGTCCCTGTATCGGTAGAGTCGCATCCTCTCCCAACGCCGGGGAGACGACAGCAAATATCGCGACGAGAATTGTCAGAAGCCGGAACTGTTTCATTGCCACCAACTCCTTGCTGAGACCCGAGAATCGGCGCCATTCTAACATAGGGACGTGCTCCGTTTGTCTAGTGCAATTGACGGAGAATTGCCTGGGCAGCGAGCAGCAGGGGGTCCCAGAGACTGCCAAAGGGCGGCGAGTAGGCGAGATCGAGCTGGGCAACCTCATCGATCCTCATCCCCCCGGTTATGGCGGTTGCCGCAACGTCGATGCGTTTGGACACGTCGCCGTAGCCAACTGCTTGCGCTCCAACGAGTTTCCGGCCCTCGCGTTCGACGATGAGCTTCACCCATACCTTTCGCGCTCCCGGGTAATAAGACGCCCGGTCATCGGCTTCGATTCGGGCGGAAACGACCGCCATGCGTTCCCCCGACGCTTCCGTCGAGGTCAGGCCTGTTCGCGCCACCCCAAGGTCGAAGACCTTCAGGACGGTGGTCCCGATCGAGCCTAGAAACTTCGCGCGCCGGGCTGCGAGGTTTTCTCCGGCAATTCTCCCCTGTTTCGCGGCTACGGTTCCAATCGCGCTCGGTACCGGCTTGCGCCGGATCGCACAAAAAGTCTCCGCGCAATTTCCCGCAGCAAAGATACCGGGGAAGCTGGTTTCCATGTGGGAATCCACGGCGATGCCGCCGGTGTTGCCGAGGTGGATGCCGGCCTCGCGCGCGAGATCTGTATTGGGTTCGACGCCCGTGTCGATCAACACGAAGTCTGCGGGAGCTATACCCAGGCTGCTGGCGGTCTTCACCCCGTTGACTTTGCCCCCTTCTCCGGTAAGGGCCAACACCTTGGCGCTGGTTGCAACCTGGACGCCGAACCGGCGCAGCTCGAACTCGATAATCTGTGCCATGTCCGAATCCACGCTCGGAAGTACCTGGGGGGCGCGTTCGAAGATCGTGACGGGTTTTCCCCTGACGTGCAGACATTCCGCGAACTCGAGCCCGGCGTAACCGGCACCGATGATGGCAACGTGCGAGGCAGAAGCGAGGGCGCCTTCAGCGTCCAGTGCGTCCTGGAGGTTGGCGAGGGTGACGACGCCACTGAGACTTGTGCCCGGGATGCTGGGAATTCGGGGTTTGACCCCAGTTGCCAGCAACAATCGGTCGAAGGCGAATTCCATCTTTTCGCCCGTGTCCGTTTGAACCGCTTCGACACGCCTGCGCCCGGGTACGATCGACTCCACCCGCACCCGCGTATGGACCTTGATACCGCGTTCCTTCTCAAAACTCTCCGGCGTGAAGGAAATGAGCCGGTCGGGAGAAACAAGCCTGGCCAGCATGTAGGGGAGCCCGCACGTGCTATAGGCAATCTGCGGAAGCTTTTCGATGACCGTAATGTTGAGCCGCGGATCAATCCGCTTTGCGCGCGAGGCGGCTGTCAGTCCGGCGGCATTTCCGCCCACGATGAGGACTCTCTCCATCAGCGATATTGCTCGCGAGCGGTAACCCAGGATCCGGGGTCGGTCTCGCCACGGCGCTCAATGTAGAGGTAGTCCGGATCAGTTTCGTCAAGATGGCTCCCGGTAAGGCCGGCCTCTTCGATCGCACGCTGGAGCTCCTCGGGAATATAGGCAGACTGGAACGCCGTCTCCACGTGGCTGCGCATAGAGTCCCCCAGGCGGCCGGTATGGTTCTGGATTTTCCCGATCATCTTGAAGCGGTTCGGACGGCGGTAGTCCCGAATCAGCAGAGCCCCTTTCGGTTTGAGTACGCGGCCGATTTCTCGAAGGACCTCGGAGGCGTCATCGAAACGATGCAACGAGCAGTCTGAAACAACAAGGTCAAAGTAGCTGCTCTTGAATCGCATTCGCCGTGCGTCCCCGACCTGAAACACGGCGCGCTCGTTGAGATCCCACGCGGTCGCGGTTTCGCGCGCTCGCTCCACCATCGGACCGCAGGAGTCGAGCCCCATTGCGACCAGATTCTCATTCTGCCAGACGATCTTAAGTGCGATCAGCCCGACACGCGTGCCCACGTCGAGAAGGATTCCGCCCTCGATACCCAGTCCCAGGGCGCGCGCAACGAAATCGTCTTCCAGTTTCGAGGCGTAGTCGCTGGCGCGCGAATCGATGAACGCCGAGACTTCTTCCGATGAGGGTTCAGGAGGGCACGGGAGCCGGCTGGGATAGAGCAGCGGATGCCAGAGACTTCCCATTGCCTGTTAACCAGGGGTCATTCGGCCCGACGGGGAAGACTGCAGCCGTTTTTCGAGTTCCTGCCAGAGCACGTTGTGCTCGATCATGTATTTTGCTTCGCGGAAAAATGCCTGCACATTGAAGAAAAAGGCCGCCAGGGCGAGCAGCAAGTGGATCCACCCGGGAATGAGCCGGGTGTGAACGCCCCCACCGATGATCATCGTGGCCATGGTGAAAAGCATCGCCCAGAGTGCCGGAGGAAAAACCTTCGCCTTGAATACCTTTGTACGTTGGACGTAGCCTTCAGTGATCGAATGACTGATCACGAGATCCTTCACCTGCTTGCCTGTGCCGATGAAATAAAACATCGTCATGCTCTGCGCCAGAGTGACCAGGAAAGTCGCAAACAGCCCAAAGAGCACGTGCTGCTGAACGTGTACCGCACCCTCAATCGTAAACCCCAGGTAGACAGAGATGACGAAGCAGACGATCGAAAGCAGAGTAGTCGTTAGTAAACCCAGTACCATTCCGACCACGATTCTATCAGAAGACTCCTGTCTGGCGCTTTCGCACGACGCCAGGTCTGAACACAAGAAGAACCAGGCATTGACATCCGGGTAGAAGAACAGCGACCGTATTTTCGTGTCGACGCTGGCCGATTTCACGCGGGAGGCCTCAACCCGCTACATTGCCAACCCGGAGTTCAATGAAGCGGCCGTGTTCTTTGCCGACGGCAGTTTCCTGCAGTTTGAACACAAAGGACGGGATAAGCGCTGGGCTCGGCCTTCCGCGGACGATACAACGGCCGGTCACGTTTGCCGTGCACTCCGGCAGTTTCGCCTGAATGCCAGGCATCTCCAGCTCTATTTCGAGGACGGCAGCGACGTCGAGTTCTTCCGTCCTGAACTCGTCTAGCGGTCTTCGCGCCAGCCGCACTGCATGGAAATCTTCCATGGCCAGATGTCTTCTGAATGGGTTTCTTCACCTGCCCACTTTCGTAAGTCATTGTGAGAATTCGTTTTCGATTGCCGGTTGGCTTTGGTATTCACCGTGCCCAAGCAAGTCTGAGGAGGGACTTACCGTGAAAAAGACACAGATTGTCATGATGCTTGTGGCCCTGGGGGGCCTTTCGAGCGGTTGTGTTGCGTCGAGGAAATTCGTGCGCAACGAAGTAAAAACGTCATCGGACCAGCTTTCAGGCCAACTGACGGCCGAGATCGACAAGACCAATGGTGAAGTGAAAGAGACTAAGGACAGTGTCGACCGGGTGAATCAGAGGGTCGCGGGCGTCGATCAGCGGGTTACCGGCGTGGACCAGAAGGTTGACGGAGTTGATAGCAAGGTTTCAGCCCTTGATTCGCGCACAACTCAAGGCATCAACGGGTTGAAAAGCGAGGTGAACAGCGTTAACAGCAAGGCCGATGAAGCGAACAGCAACGTTTCATCTCTGGATCAGAAGTTCCAGAACCGGAATAACTTCCAGGTTTCGACTCAGAAAGCCGTCCTGTTCAAGTTCGACAGTTCGGATCTGAAGACGGCGGACAAGTCCCCTCTGGATGAAGTCTCGTCGCTTGTGTCCGGAAATCCGGATGCCATCATCGTCCTCGAGGGACACACGGACAGCACCGGAGACGCTGCGTACAACCTGAGGTTGGGGGAGCGGCGAGTCGATGCGGTACGGCGCTACCTTGCAATTGAGAAAGGCATTCCTGTTTATAGGATCGAACAGATCAGCTTTGGCTCGGAGCGCCCTGTTGCCCCGAACGACTCCAAAGAGGGACGTGAACAAAACCGCTCAGTGAATGTCTCGGTGCTTGTTCCCTCGATGCCGGGAGCGACGGCTTCCGCGGCTCGATAGAACGCAATCGATAAACCAGGGAACGGCCTCTGTCTCCGTGCGGAGTCCGCGCCAGCCGAAGGGTCGGGGGCGCGGAACGCCTTCCTCGATGAACGACGGTCGTTCCCTGGTTCCTCTTCTTCCCCCTGCCCGCCGATTCTGACAAAAACTTCAGAATTTCTCGTCCCCGGAAGACCTCCCGTAGATGTAGGATGCGGTGGCACAGAAAGGACTCCACCATGCGAAAATACTCCTTACTTTTTCCGTTAGTACTCCTGATTTCCCTTAGCGTTTCCTGCTCTGGTCCAACGGCGGAACCTCCTGCTTCTGCAGCACCGAACTACAATATCGTCGCGACGATCAAGGACATCATGGATTCCATGGTGGATCCCAGCGCAGACTACATCTGGGAATCGGTTGCAACAGAAGTGAGCGCCGCCGGCGTTGTTGAAAAATTCCCCAAGAACAACGATGAATGGAAGGAAGAGCGCCGAAGAGCGATCCAGCTTGTCGAGGCGGCAAATCTTCTCGTCATGCCGGGCCGCCACGTGGCAAAAGCCGGAGAAAAATCCGACAACCCCGGAATCGAACTGGGGCCTGAAGAGATTGAAGCCCTCATCGACAAGGACCGCCCGACGTTCATCCGGCTCGCAAGGGAGTTTCAGGAAACGGCTATTGAGCAGTTGAAAGCCGTAGACAACAAGGATGTCCAGGAACTCTTGAGGACCGGCGGAGACATTGATACGCGTTGCGAGAATTGCCATAAGACCTACTGGTACCCCAACGATCCGGCCTACAAGGACGAGCCGAAGGAAACCGACAAAGAACACGCGCTCGAGAAGAAATAGCGTTTTCGACCCAGGAGGCTGCTCGATGAAAGGAAACCTTACGCCCCTACTGGTGGGGGTGCTTATGGGGGCGACTCTGTTGGGCGGGGCTTGTTCCTCCTCGCCGGTTCCTCCCGAAGTTCCTGTTGTTCCAGACGCACCCGCGGCCGCCGAGCCCCCTGTTGCTCCAGGTGCCCCGGCTGCGCGGGTTAGCCAGCCCGGGACCGGAACCATCAAGGGCCATGTTCTTATCGCTGGCGAACTGCCCGGAAATCCAATAATCCGCATGGGAGTCGATCCCAAGTGCGGCGAACTCAACAAAGGCAAGCAGGCCGTACAGGAGTTCGTAAAGGCGAAGGCGGACGGCAGTCTCGGCAATGTCTTCGTACGACTGGAAGGAAAATTCCCGAAAACGCCGGTTCCGTCAACTCCCGTCGTGATCGATCAGCGGGCGTGTTTTTATGTTCCCCGCGTGGTAGGCATGCAGCTCGGTCAAACCCTTGAAATCAGGAATGACGACGATCTGCTCCACAATGTTCACAGCATTTCCAACCACGAGAACCAGTTTAATCTGGCGCAGCCGAGGGCTGGAGTGGTCGATAAATACACGCCCAAGAACGAAGAAATCATGATGCGGCTGGGTTGCGAAGTGCATCGATGGATGATGGCGTACGTCGGGATCGTCAAGAATCCGTACTTCGACACCAGCGACGAGTCGGGCGACTTCACGATCATTAACGTGCCCCCCGGAACCTACACCATCCTTGCCTGGCACGAGCGATTTGGCGAGATGAAACAACCGGTAACCGTAACGGCAGATGGCACCATAACCGCGGACTTTACCTACACAGCGAAAGAGAAGTAATTCGGGCTAAGACTCGCCGATTTGAATTCGGGGCCGTGCACCTCGAACCCCGAATTCAGATTGCCAGTGATGGGGAATTCGGGGTTCGAGGTGCACGGCCCCGAATCACGCTGATCGTGCCCAGCGGATCAGCGTGGCGAAATTTGGCGGCTTTCCGTACATCAGGAGTCCGATCCGGAAAACTTTTGCGGCAAACCAGATCGCGGCAAATACCGACGCCACACCGACGCCAATAGAGAGCCATACCTGCCACCAGGGCGGTGGCGCGCTGGAAGCCATTCGCAGCAGCATCGTGAAAGTGTTGATCGGCGGGATGAAGCTCAAGGCCGTGCTGAACGTCGAATTGGGATCGCGGGAGATGGGCATCCACAGGAACCAGGGAATCATCAACAGCAGCATGAGCGGCATCATCAGGCCCTGGGCTTCGCGCATTTCGTTGACAGCCGCGCCCACGGCCATCATCAGGGAGCCAAATACCAGATACATGATGACGAAGAAGATCAGGATGTAGACGATCAGCCATGGATTGAACAGGCCAAACAGCGAGAAGGATGTCAGCATGGCGAGTCCCATCGCCATGTAGATACCCATCACCAGCAGACTGACAGCCAGCTGGCCCAGGAGTTTCCCGGCCATGAGCTCCATCGGCGAAACAGCCGACAGCAGGACTTCGATAACCCTGCTGGATTTTTCCTCGACCGTTGAGGTCAGCAGGGACTGGCCGCCGGTCATGACCCCCGATGAAAGGAGTGAAATGACGGCGATCGGAAGAAGGAAGTTGAAGCCCGCCAGCGTTTCCCGTTCGTTCTTTTTGTCACTGTCACCGAGCGGACGCGTGGGATCTGGACAACGGCGTCGATCGTCTCGCGATCCAGAGAACGGGCGCCGAGCGAGCGTATGACAGCGCGTCACGCAGGCTCTGTTGGATCTCGTTGTCGGCGCGGTCGTCGAGATTCGGCGGCACGTACATGTCGTAGGTTACCGTAATGCCCGCCCGCGGCCGCCGGCGTGAAATCGGCATCCTCTGGATGACGACGAGAGCAAGGTGGCGGCGCTGCCTGATTTTCTTCGAGCAGCCAGGCCTTCTCCTGCTGGACGTCGGCGTCGGGCGGCAGTTCGATGAGGCGAAGATCCGGAGCCGGCCCCATGGCGTTCTGGAGCGCGCTGCTGCCGCGGCTGCCGGCCAGATCGCGTACGGCGGCCGGCGCCTTTTCGACGGCGAGTCGCCTCCTTCCGCGCGACGCGCGGTGATTTTGCGGGTGTCAAGCTGCACGAATATCCGGGCATGACGCGGCCGGCCGGATCGATGACCGCAATTCTCCCTCCACCTTGAAGTTCTGGAAGTTGAACAGCGCGGGGCCAATCAATCCGAACAGCGCGAAGATCGCCGGCATGATGAGCAGACCGATAACGAAAGCCCGATTGGAAACGGTAGCGATAAATTCCCTGGCCGCTACCTGCCATACTTTTTTCATATCGCAGCCGCCTTTGCCCGCGGCTTTGTAGATCCGCTTTCAACTCTTCCACAGATTCAGACGCGATCCGAGCCTGGCGACACCAGCTTGATGAACACATCTTCGAGCCGCGGCCGGGCAGCTCGATACGCGCAGGCATGACGCGCCGATAATCCGCCGCATGGCCTCCGCGGGGCTGGTGCCTTCTGCGACAGAATGTCGTAACCATGCTCGGATCGCTCCACACGCTCCACCCCGGGCAGACGACGAATCGGCGAAACATCGGCTGCATGATCGAGCGGATCCAACTGGATGTTGCGCGGATTGTATGCCGCCGGATCGAGTACGACTTTTTCGTCCAGCACCTTCCGGCCGCGGTAAATCATGACGACGCTATCGCAGAGCTCCTCCGCGTGTGGCATGACGTGCGTTGAGAAGAGGATGGTCGCGCCTCGCCGATGCTCGGCGAGCACGAGATCGCGGAGCAGTTCCGAACTGACAGGATCGAGACCGCTGAACGGTTCGTCGAGAATCAGAAGATCCGGTTTGTGGATGATCGCGGCGAGGAACTGCACCTTCTGCGTCATGCCTTTCGAGAGTTCCTCGCAGCGCTTGCGCTCGAGTCCCGCCGAGCCCCACAGACTCCAGCGAGTCCGAGATTCGTTCTGGGCAAATCCGGCTCGTCTACTCCCTTGAGCCGGGCCATGTATGCCAGGAACGGGCCGACACTGCATCTTTCGATAGACACCCCGTTCTTCGGGCAGGTAGCCGATCCGGTCTTTTGCGTCGAGGGCGGACGAGCGACCCAGTACGGACAAGCTCGCCGGAATCCGGAAAGAGGATCGACATGATCATCCGGATCGATGTCGTCTTTCCCGCGCCGTTCGGGCCGATAAAGCCATAAAGGCCACCCCTCGGTACGGCAAGGTCGAGGTTTTCAACCGCCTTTGCTGCGCCGAATGCCTTGGTCACACCCCTCAGAAGAATTGCTTTATCCATGAACGTCGATTATACGAACAGCCGGCACCTGTTATTGCAGCGGTTCGCTGCAGCGGGAAATTTTCCCTAGTTCATCGTCTGGATGACTGCCGCGGGAACCCTCGCCCGGGGTCGGGCGACTTTGTTTCAAACGATTTACTCGCATACACAGAATGGCATTGTTCGTGCGTGCGAAAAAGAAATCATGGTGTGGGAAGCAAGATTTGTAGGTTTGGACCCTCAGAGAGAAGTCATCGAAGCGTCGGTGCGCCCGACCGGAGAGATATGGACTGCGGATGCCGGGGATAGTGGTATGACCGAAATAGCCGCAACGGTTTCGGATATTCATCCCCGCGTGATCGTAATGCAGGCCAACGGCAACTTCGAGTTGCCCCTGGCTGGAATTTTGCTAACCCTCGGGTTGCCTGTGGCCATGGTTCAGCCTCGCAGCGTGCGTGAATTTGCGCGTGCGATCAGCCGCATCAGTCGTGCGGAACAGAATCAGGCTGCCCTTCTGGCTCGATTTGGCGAATTGGTACAGCCGGCAATCAGCCCGCTTCCGGGCGAACTCGTGGATGATCTGAAGGAGTTGAGGGCCCGCCGGCGTGAAATCCTGCAAATGATTGCGCTGGAACGGGCGCGCGCAGGCTCCATGGGGCCAGCCCTCGAAAAAGACCTGCAGGCGCATATCCAGTTTCTGGAAAGGAGCCTGGGCGCCCTGGATGGGCTGTTCAGCCGTAAGGTTCGCGAAAGCCCCGTCTGGCATTGACCGCGCAACGAAAGCACGCTTAGCTCGTTATGCCGGGCGTCACGAGAATCTTGTTCCCGCACGGCATAACGGGCCAGGCGCCGAAGGCGCCCTGGAGTTTAGACACTTTGCACGCCGGAGGCGTGAAAGGAAGGTAGCCCCGGGTTGCGCTCGCTTCGCTCGCTTAACCCGGGGCTAAATTTTCACCACGCCTCCGGCGTGCTCAGACTCGCGTTTCAACGTCGCCATCGCCTTGCGGACGAACCTGAAAACCGGAGACGTAATCTCGTATTTCCGCTCCCGCTCAGACTCAAGAATGTCTAAACTCCAGGCGCCGAAGGCGCGCCGCGCAAGCGCCCGAGCCGGGGTCCGGGGCAGAGCCCCGTCTAGTCAGGGTTTCGGCGGGACCTTCACGATGGTAATAACCCAGTGTTTCCCGTTCTCGACGAAGAACTGGTGCGGCATGTTAGCGGGGATATAGATCGAATCGCCGGCTGCTATAGGATACCGCGTGCCACCTTCGAGGGCTGTCCCTCGAATCTCGCCGGGCGCGCTCTGCTGTCCCCCGATCATCCTGCCGCCGATCTGCACTGCGCCCTCGCCTTCGTGCACAAAGATGAAATCCGCGGCCTTCTCGTGGACTTCGGAGCCGGAGTCTCCTTCGCGGTAAATCAGGTTGGCGGACGCGATTAAAGACATCCCGGCGTTGTGGGTATTGGGGTCGACGCGTGCCTTCATTGTTGCCGCAAGTTCCCTGGTCCGTTGCGCGCTCCAGAAAACCGGTGTGTTGGGATCGCCCGCCTGCTGCCCTCTGCCACGCTGCACTTGCGCCATGAGCAGCAACGAACCTGTCAGAAGAAACGTCGCAATCACAACCAGGGAACTCTTCATCAGATCCTCCTCAAGGCCTGCCATTGTAGTGCTCGAAATGAAGGGCGGAGGGAAATTTGAAGCGTTCGCCACCGCCACGCAGCAGTCAGACTGGCGACGACTTCAAGAATGGCCCCCATATGTCGCCCCTTCGTTGTGGTCGACCCTCGACTTATGGTATTAGAAATCGTGCATCGTTTGGCGTTAGCAGTCGCATTGGTGGTGTTTGTTTCTGCCTGCGGCAAGAAAGTTCGTGTTGGTGTGCCGACAGCCTCCTCTGCCCCATCGCGAAGCTCTCCGACGCGGGAGGGAACTTCGCCTTCCACCTCTTCGTCATCTTCCCGCGACGACTCCTCCGAACTCGTCGGTCTTGCCTCCTACTATGCCGAGCCTTATCACGGTCGTAAGACCGCCAGTGGCGAGACTTTCGATACCTATCAGGAATTGACGGCGGCTCATCGAACGCTGGCGTTCAACACGGTGGTGAAGGTGACGAATGAGACCAACGGCCGCGACGTGGAGGTGCGCATCAATGATCGCGGACCTTTCATCGACGGCCGCGTCATCGATCTGTCTCTCAAGGCGGCACGCGAAATAGACATGGTTCGCGCGGGGGTCGTTCCGGTGAAGCTGGAAATCGTCAGAGAAGGCTCGCCCACGCCGCGCGGCACATCGCGAGCCGCGGGCCCGCCTGCCGCTCCTCCTGCCGCCCTTTATACGATTCAGGTCGGAGCCTTTGAAATGCAGGATGCCGCCGAGTCGCTGCAACGCGAATTGGAGAAGCGCTATCGCGATGTCACGATACAGACGGTGTCCACCCCGCGAACGTATTATCGTGTTCGCGTGGGACGGGCTTCCGATCTTGCCTCTGCCGAGAAACTTTCACGGCAGCTTCGTGGCGAGTCGTTCGATCCTTTTGTCGTCCGTATGGACTAGTCTAAGGACTAGAATCAGGATCAGGAAAGGGGGTCCCCTCATGTCGATGAGATCGGTGTTCGGATCGAGCGTGGCTCTGGTTCTCAGCCTGGCATTAATTTCTGTTTCTTACGCGCAAGCCGCCGGACCGCAGTCCGCAGACGTCGTTTTAGCCGCGGCGCTCAAGATCGCCAGGGCCGAACATAAGAACGTTCTGGTTCACTTCGGAGCGTCGTGGTGTACCTACTGCAAACAGCTTGACGCGATGCTGGACAGTCCGGAACTGTCAAAACTGTTCCATGACAACTACGTCATCACTCATCTCACCATTCAAGAGCACCCGGAGAAGGTCGCGCTGGAGAATCCAGGCGCACAGGAACTGGCGGACGCGGCGGGGGCCGGCGGGCAAGGCATTCCCATCTATATCTTCTTCGACAGTGCCGGAACCCGGCTCGCGACGTCCATGGCGATGCCGGACGGCGGCAATATCGGTCATCCGGTGACTCCCGCAGAGATCAGTGCATTCGATGGATTGTTGAAGAAGACTGCCCCACGTATGACTGCGGAGCAGCGGAAGCAGGTGTCGGACTACCTTGCAAGGCAGAAGCAGTAGCGCGGCCCTGGATCACATCCCGCTCTTCGAACTTCCTTTCAACGTCTCGCATGAGTCCGTTCTTGTCGCGGTTCCAGGCCGGCGCGACCAGCAGGCCAAACGGCGCCTCACCGAACATTCTTTCGATGACGATCCTGGGATCCAGCCGTTCCACGAAGTCGCACAGCAGGTCGAGGTATTCTTCGTACCCAAGAACGCGAAAGGGTGAGCGGGAGTACTCGGCCGCCATTGCGGTTCCGCGGACCACGTGCAGGTGATGAATTTTCACCATATCGACTCCGAGATGACCCATTTCGCCAGCCATCGCCAGCCATTGATCGCGTGTTTCCCAGGGAAATCCAAGAATCAGGTGGGCGCCGATGTGGAGCGATTTCCCCCTGACCAGCTTTATCGCCCGCTGCACAGCGGCGTAATCGTGCCCGCGGTTGACGCGCCGAAGAGTGTCGTCATAGATCGATTCGATACCGAATTCGAGCGAGACGAAGGTCTTTCGGCCAAGTTCGTCGATCATCTCGACTTTTTCCGCATCCACGCAGTCGGCGCGTGTTCCGATCGCCAAACCCACCACTTCAGGGTGATCGATCGCGTCGAAATAAAGCTGCCTCAGGTGTTCCGTTTTCGCGTAGGTGTTCGTGAACGGCTGGAAGTAGATGATGAACTTCCTGGCATTGAAGCGTTTTCGGACGTACTCGATACCCTGGCGGACCTGGTCGCGGATGGGATCGGTCTTGATCGCCGCAGGGGACCGGAACGAACTGTTGTTGCAGTAGGTACAACCGCCGGTGGCAACGGTACCGTCGCGGTTAGGGCAGGTGAACCCCGCGTCCACGATGACTTTGTAGACGCGTTCGCCGAAGCGGTCCCGGAGCCAGCGGTTGTAGCTGCGAAAACGCTCTGGACGCACTAGTTTTTCCAGCGCCCTGGTTTGTTGTCTTCGTGCTTTTGGTTGTAATAGACGTCGAACTTCTTGCGCAGCCGGTTTCGCTGCCACTGGGCATACCAGGAGCGGAGGCTGCCGATTCTGAATTTGCCTCTTCCCGAGCGTCGTCTGGTCAAGCCGCGGCTTTTCAGGTACACGAAGCCGCACAGCATTCCCCCCAGGTGCGCCACATGAGCAATCCCGCCCCCGGATGCGGACATCGAAGAAAAGAATGCAAGTCCTCCCATGATCATGACGAAGTACTTGGCTGGAATGGGAAAGATCAGGTAGTAAATAATGCGATCCGGGAACAGTACCCCAAACGCGAGCAGAATGCCGTAAATCGAACCCGATGCGCCGATCGTTGGACTCAGGTCGTTCGGCGACAGCAAAACCATCAGTATTCCGGCGCCAACCCCGCAGATGAAGAAGAACTTGGTGAATTCACGCGACCCCCATACGTCTTCGAGAGCCGAGCCGAACATCCACAGACCCAGCATATTGAACAGGATGTGCATCACGCCGGTCGTGTCGTGAAGAAAGATATAGCTGACCAGCTGCCAGACGCGCAGACGATGGGTGACGTCATAGGGAATCAATCCGAACTGAAAGGTGAACGAATTCCCGGCGATCAGCTGCACCAGCCAGGTGATCACGCACACGATCACCAGCGTCTTTACCGCGCGGGTCCACGGCGGATAACCGATACCTGACATTGTCGAGCGGTTGTAACGCGACATGAGACCCCTACCGCCCCTTCTGAGGGCGGATGAAATAACCGGCATAGAACAATCCGGCTCCGAGGGTAGCAGTCATCATCATCGGACCCATGTCGCCGAAATACATCACCAGGGATTCTGCGGTTACAATGAGTCCGAGCAACTGTAGGACTGTTGCAATGTTGCGCCGCATGACGCCTTTGATTTTAGTATGGAACTCGACCCGACGCACCTCATAAGGATCCTGGTCTGCTTCATGATCGGCGCGATCCCGTTCGCAAAAGTCGCCATGTGGGGCACCGGTATCGACATTACGAAGGTGGGATCAAAGAATCCCGGCTTCAACAATGTCCTGCGGGTCTCGACAAAACCTCGCGCGGCAATCGCGCTGATCGGGGATATCAGCAAGGGCTTCGTTGCGGTCTGGCTGCTCTCTTCCGGGATATCCGTCGAAGTTTCCTGGGTGATGGGGATTGCGGCTGTGATGGGCCATTGCTGGAGCCCGTTCTGCGGCTGGAACGGCGGCAAAGGCGTCGCGACCACCGTGGGCGTGCTCCTCAAACTCTCGCCGAAAATTACCCTGATTTGCCTGCCCCTCTACGTCATTGGCCGCTGGTTCGGCCGCCGTATGGGCTGGAAGCAGGAGGGCGCCATCTCGTCGCTCACAACGATGTTCGTCATTGCCACCATCGTTTTCACCATTTCGGCTTACGTGATGTTTGCGATCGTTCTGATTCGGCACATTTCCAACCTGAAAGAAATATTTGGAGCTGAGCCGAGGATTGTTCCTCCCGGCCAGGAGGGACGGGCCCAACGGCAGTAGAATGTTTCCGGAAGTTTGCAGCGCGTTCCGCCGCCGCGTGCGCGTACGGCTGCCGGGCTTGGGAAATCGACTTCACTGCGGGTATTGTTTTTCGCATCCACAAAGCTTCCGCAACCTGTAAAATCCCCGTTTGAGTTCCACAGACGCATTCAGGAAATCAACCCGCCGCACAACGTCCGACGGCTCCTTCATGGTGCCTGCTCCGCCGCCTCCGACACCCGAAAGCGAAGCGGAGAGTCTTGATGTCTGGGGATTTCGCGACACTCACTTCGACATCAGTGAAAACGGCCATGTGATTATCCGGGGTGGCCGCTATGAACTCAGCGGCAAGGAGCTTCCGCGCTTCCTTCCATGGGTCCGAGAGGTCCTCCAGGTCGATCTGGACCCCGGGGAAATCCATCAGCCGCGATATCCGACGGCGATTCCCGACCCCATTTTCCCCGAGGATTTGCGGGCAGCGCTGGGAGGCTTTCTCTCCCCATCGCAAGTCGAGTTGAACGGCGAAATCCGCCTGCGTCATGGCCACGGTCACACGCAGGAGGAGATGTTCTCGATCAAGTACACGCAACTCGGCCGGATTCCCGACGTTGTCGTGTACCCGGAGTCCGAGCAGCAAGTTGCCAGGCTGGTCGAGATTTCAGCGCAGCACCATGCGACGCTGATCCCTTACGGCGGCGGAACGAACGTCACCGATGCACTGCGCTGCCTTTCCCGAACGAACGTCGATCCATCATTTCCGTCGACATGCGGCGCATGAATCGCATTCTCTGGATCGACCACGCCAACATGCTTGCCTGCATTCAGGCGGGGGCCGTCGGGCGCGACATCATGGCCAGGCTGAAGGAGCACGGCGTCACCATGGGCCACGAGCCCGACAGCGTGGAGTTTTCCACGCTTGGCGGGTGGATCGCCACCAACGCCAGCGGCATGAAGAAGAACCGGTACGGCAACATCGAAGACCTCGTTCTGGACGTCAACGTCGTCACCGCTTCCGGGACCCTCGAGCGGTCGAGTTTGCCCCGCGGGAATCGGTCGGAAGCGATTTGCGCCGCCTGATTTTTGGCTCCGAAGGAACGCTCGGGTATCGTGACTTCCGCCGTCGTGAAGATTTTCGCGCTCCCGGAAGTCCAGGAATACGGATCGGTTCTTTTCCCGTCTTTCGAGGATGGATTCAAGTTCATGTATGCGCTTGCCCGGGAGGCCACGCCGCCAGCGAGCGTCCGCCTTGTCGACAACCTTCAGTTTCAGTTCGGCCTGGCGCTGAAACCGAAGTCCAGCAAGCTCGGCAAGCTGAAGAGCCGGCTGGAGAGGTTCTTCGTCACCAGGGTCAAGGGATTCGAGGGCGAAAAGATGGTGGCGTGCACGCTCGTCTTCGAAGGTTCGCGCTCCGAAGTCGAACGGCAACAGAAGGACCTCTATCGGATCGCTGCCCGTTATGGCGGCATGAAAGCCGGGGGCGAAAACGGGCGGCGCGGCTATCAGCTGACCTACAGCATTGCCTACATCCGTGACTTCCTGATGAACTACTACATCATCGCGGAATCCTTCGAAACCTCTGTCGGATGGAGCGATGCGCTGGCGCTATGCACAAACGTAAAACGCCGCCTGCTTGACGAATACGAGCGGCGCCGATTGCCGGGAAAACCGTTCGTGACGGCTCGCGTAACCCAGATCTATCGAACGGGCGTCTGCATCTATTTCTACTTCGGTTTCTATTACAAGGGGATTCCCAATCCACAGGAAGTCTATCTGGAATTGGAGAACATCGCCCGCGACGAAATCCTGAAGTCCGGGGGCTCACTGTCTCACCATCACGGTGTCGGGAAGTTGCGGCGCTCCTACCTGCCGCGGATCATGTCTCCGACAGCCCTGCAGTGGAAGCGCGATCTCAAGAAGAGCCTCGATCCGCAAAATATCTTCGGCGCAGGGAATCAAGACCTGGACAGTCCATGAGTTCTTCCCGCAAGTGGGCCATCATCACAGGAGCCTCCTCCGGCATCGGCCGGGCGCTGGCCAGGGAATTCGCTGGCGGAAATTTCAATGTCTTTCTGACCGGACGGAACGAAGCAGAGTTAGCCAAACTTGCCGCAGAATGCGAGGCCGATTTCAAAATTCAAACGAAGGTTGTTCCAGCCGACCTTTCCCGGCCCGAAGCGGTGGATGCCCTGGTCGAGACCATATCCGCCTTCCCGGCGGACTACGAAGTTCTGGTCAACAACGCCGGTTTTGGCGTTCATGGTGAGTTTGCAGTCACCGATATCGAACGCGAAGTCGAGATGCTTGACGTTCAGATTGCCGCCATGCTGAAACTGACGAAAGCCGTGCTTCCCGGAATGACTTTGCGCCACCGGGGCCGCATCCTGACCGTCGGTTCGGTCTATTCGTATGCGCCGGTGCCGTTTCAATCTGTTTATGCGGCCTGCAAGGCGTTTCTGATGTCGTTCTCTGCGTCGTTGAGGAATGAATTGTTCGGTACGGGTGTCACCGTCACCTTGTTCTGCCCCGGCATCACGCAAACCGAGTTTCGTTCTCGCGCCGGCATTGCCGAGAGGAACCGGCGTTCCGGCATGACAGCCCGGAAGGCCGCACGCATTGGCTTCGTCGAAACCATGCGTGGAAAGGCCGTCGTCATCCCTGGTTTGCAAAATCGTTTGTTTGTTGTTGTCGCGAAGGTTCTTCCAGGTTCCGTGTTCA
The DNA here is from genome assembly GCA_963836435.1 of uncultured Acidobacteriota bacterium. Lineage (GTDB taxonomy): Bacteria > Acidobacteriota > Terriglobia > 20CM-2-55-15 > 20CM-2-55-15 > DASTBJ01. The sequence goes on from CAWIJI010000010.1 coordinate 341,490, forward strand.
CCGGCATCGTCCGCTTCATTAACCGCATGCGGGGCCATCAGAAATAGTCCGGCCGATGCCTCCCGGGTTTCTGGCGTAGTAGAATGCCGGGGACTTCAGGAGGTTACGATGAACCCAAGACGTTCCATATCCGTAGCTGTGCTCGCAATTCTGTTGATGCTGACTCAGTCCGGCGCAGCCTTCGCAGCCGAGATCCGTGTGCTCTGTTCCCTCGGACTCAAGTCGGTGATGGATGAACTTGTGCCGCAGTTCGAACGCTCTTCGGGACACAGAGTCGCGATCGAGTTCGGCCTGGCGTCCCAGTTCAAGCAGCAAATCGAAGGCGGGAAGGATTTTGATCTGGCTGTCCTCACTCCACCCATGGTGGACGACCTGATCAAGCAGGGAAAGATGGCCGCAGCCTCTCGCGTCGTCATCGCCCGCACAGGACTGGGCCTCATGATCCGCGCCGGCGGCAGAAAGCCCGACGTCAGCAACACCGAGGCCTTCAAGCGGGCGCTCCTCGGCGCGAAAGCGATCGCATTTGCCAGGGAAGGGGCCAGCGGCGTGGCCTTCGTTGCAACGATCGAAAGGCTGGGTATAGCCGAGGCTCTGAAGGCCAAACTCAAACCGACCAGTACGGGAGAAGAAGTAAACGACCTTGTCGTTCGCGGCGTTGCCGATTTTGGCGTGTTGCCCCTCAGCGAGATCCTTGGCGTCAAGGGAGCCGAACTCGGCGGCATGTTTCCTGCGGATGTGCAGACGTTTATCACGATGGCGGGGGCGGTGAATCCCAAAGCGAAGCAACCCGCGGCCGCAAAGGATCTGCTGACGTTCCTGATGTCCCCCGCAACACTTCCCACGATCAAGGCAAAAGGAATGGAGCGCAACTGAAGCTTTCCCATGCTCGTCAACTGTGTAGCTTATCAAGGCGGTGTGCGGGTCGCGGACATCCCGTTGTCGGAGATCAGTGGCTACGTTCGGCGCCCCGACTGCTTCGTTTGGGTTGCCGTGCGAGATCCAGCTACGGAGGAAATGGACGCCCTGCAGCATGAGTTTGACCTCCACGAACTCGCAGTCGAAGATGCAAGCCGCGGACACCAACGTCCAAAAATCGAAGAGTACGGCAAGTCAATTTTCGTCGTGGTTCCCATTCTCGACATCAGTGGATCTGAACTGCAAACAGGAGAACTCGCCATCTTCGCCGGGGACAACTACGTTCTCTCCGTCCGGCATCACTCCGAGCACGGGTTCGCCGACGTGCGGCGGCGCGCCGAACTCGAGCCGGAATTGCTGCGGCACGGCTCCGCCTACGTCCTTTACGCCCTCATGGACGCTGCCGTCGATCGCTACTTCCCCGTTATCGACGCGCTGTCGGATGAAATCGAGGCCATCGAAACGAGCGTTTTTGCTGCCCCGCCCACGCGTGACACCATCCTCGCTCTTTACGCCCTCAAACAGAAACTGACGGCGGTGAAGCACGCCGCCGGCCCCCTTCTGGAAGCCACGGGAAAGCTTCACGGTGGACGGGTGCCCCAACTGTGCGCGGGTCTTCAGGACTACTTCCGCGACGTTCACGACCACTTGACCCGGCTCAACCAGACCATCGATAACCTTCGCGATACCGTCACTGCAGTCACCTCCACGAACCTGGCGTTGATTACCCTGCGCGAGGGTGAGGTCACGAAACAACTGGCCGCCTATGCCGCCTTGATCGCCGTTCCCACGCTGGTGGCCGGACTCTACGGAATGAACTTCCGGCACATGCCCGAGTTGAGCTGGCGCTTCGGCTATCCTGTGGTGCTGTCCGTGATGGTCCTCGTCGACTGTTATCTGTTCTATCGCTTCCGAAAAGCGCGTTGGCTCTGAATGGGATCCGGGATCATGCGACTCGAAACCCGAATCGATCCATAACAGTCAATCCGATAACAACTTTGGGTCTGGCTTGAACCTGTGCCGGACTGGATCTTGCCAGTGCGGCCGGAATCCTCTAGGCTAGACTCGCACTTTCAAAGCTATGAGCAATGCGGATACCCCCGAACTGAATGCTGACTCCCGGAAAATAGCGGAAATCCTGCTGCCGGAAGTCGTCGTGACATCGGTGTCGGCGCTCTTCTCGGACATCGAAAAAGCTGAGGATGCCCATTTGGAGAGACTCCGGCAGTCCTTTGCGTCAATACGGGGGGACCTTCGGACCGAACTGAGCAAGGAATTTGAGCTGCGCTTTCAGAAGTCCATGGAACTCGCCAAGGAAGAGTTCAACCAGCAAGTCCAGGAATCGTTGAAAGAGTCGGACGAAGAGTTCAGGCAGAGCCGCAATCAGAAAAACAACGTGCGCGCAGAACTCATTGCCAAACGGGCAGAACTGGATCATTTGGAGCGTGAAACAGAGGCGATGCTCGAGAATCCTGAAGTGGAGATCTCCAGAGTTATTCGCAACAGCACGCTGGTCGCCGAACTCAGAGCCTATGTTAGAGGACTCCAGTACCTGGCCGGAGGCGGACGGGAGGAAGAGGGCGGCACTCATGGCGAATGAACAGCAACTGGAGTTACTGCGACAGGGCGTTCAGATCTGGAACGCCTGGCGAAGCCGGAACAGCAAGATCGCCGTGGATCTTCGCCGCGCCGTGTTGGTGGGAGTTGACCTTCGTGAGGCGGACCTCGCGGGCGCGGACCTCTCGGACGCGCATCTGGGAGGCGCGTATCTGGACCGCGCCCAACTCGCTGGCGCAACCCTGCGTGCCTGCAGGCTCTTCAGAGCACATATGGGGCGTGCGGATTTGAAGACGGCGGATATGGAGAAGGCCGATCTGGGAGGCGCTCATCTCTCCGGTGCAGATCTAAGTGGCGCGAGTCTCCGCGGCGCGCGCCTTCGTGGCGCAAATCTTTACGGAGCTCAACTGAAGGGAACCGATTTCAGGAATGCGCAACTCGGGCGCACCATTTTTGGCAACGTGGATTTGAGCGATGTAAAGGGGCTGGAGCAGGTCGAGCATGTGGAGCCGTCCACGATCGGTCTGGACACCTGCATCAAGTCCGCCTCGAATATCCCCAGATCTTTCCTTCTCGGCGCGGGTGTTCCGGAACTCTGGATCGAACGGCTGCTCAGCCACTGAGTGTCACACGAAGAAACGATTGTTGTAAGATGCAGCACCACCATGGTGCCGGAGGAAGGATTCATATGAAACGACTTGCCCTCACGCTGTTTGCCTGCTGGACGCTCGGGACGTTGCAGCCTCTCTGTGCGCAAGACGTGACGATCACCAACGCCCGTATCATTGTCGCCAACGGCGCCGTGATCGAGCGCGGATCGATCGTGGTGCGCGCGGGAAAGATCGTTTCCGTGGCAGCCGGCGCCCCGTCCGCTCCAAGCGGCAAGACCATCGATGCCAAAGGCATGACGGCCATGCCCGGGATTCATCGATGCCCACCGGCACATCAATACCGGACCCAACGAGAAGGCGCAGATGCAGGCGCTGCTCGAAGCCGGATACACCACCATCCTGTCCGGAGGCGGTCCGGCGGAAGGCAACATCACGCTCCGGGATCACATCGACAAGGGCGTGATCAACGGACCGCGCATCATCCCGTCCGGGTCCGTGAGGCTGGCAACAACACTCCGGAAACGGCTCGCGCCGAGATGCGGAAGATGGCCGAGATGGGAATCAAGTTTACAGGCGAGATCTCCTGACTCCCGATCCCGGGCCGAGCGAGAAAGAAATGGAAGTTCTCAGGGCCGTCGTGGACGAGGCCGAAGAAAGTCGGCGTGATGGTCCAGGTCCATGCCGTGAGTTCCACGGCCATGGTCGCCGCCGTCGATGCCGGCGTGCCGCTGCTGGTGCATCTCCCCAATAAGGACTGGGTGAGCAAAGAGGACGCGAAGAAAGTGGCGGCCGCGGGCGTGAAGGTGCTGGGGACGGTGGGCTTCGGCTCGCCCGTTTTCGGAGTGTTTGCCAAGGACAACAAGCCGCGGTTCCGGGACGGGAAGCCGTGGCCCGAAGGGATCATCGACGGGGTTCGCCTGGGCGAGGAGGCCGGATACATGCCGGTGAATGCGCGAACAATCTGGGATGCGGGCGCCATCCTCGGCTACTGCACCGACACCAACTACGATCCCACGGCCGGGCCTGGACCATGAGCTGAAGATCCTCAATCGTGATGTTCTCCATGCAGGACCTGATCAAGATGATGGGACCGAATACCGCGTCCTACATCCAGATGGGCGACCAGCTCGGAACGCTGGAGCCGGGCAAGCTGGCCGACATCATTCTTCTCGACGGCGATCCGCTCGAAGGCTATTGGAACTGGCTGAAAACCAAGTGGTGGTCAAGGGCGGCGTGATCGTGGTGGACAAACGCTGAGAACGCTCGGCTGAAGCGTTCCAGTCGCGTGCAACACGGGGTTTGGTCTTATTTTGGAGTTGCGGCACCTCGAGGCCGCAGGTTCAGCGCCACGGCAAGAAGTAGCAGTCCGGCCCCCACGATGTCGCTGACTCCGCTTGGGTAGATGAGTAGCAGGCCTGCAGCCGCCGCAAGGATGCGCTCCGTCAGGTTGGCACGCTGCTTGAACCAGCCTCCGGCCCCGAATGCCAGCGCCCCGACGCCAAGCGCCGCAGTGAGTGAACTCCAGGCAATGCTTCCTGCCGAACCCTGCAACAGCAAACCGAGGCCGTTGGGATTCAACGTGAAGGCGAAGGGGACGAGAAAGGCGGGCAGCGTGTATTTCCACGTGAGCATCATGGTGCGGAATGGATTGGCTCCCGTAATGGCCGCGGCGGCAAAGGGTGAGAGCGCCGTTGGCGGACTGACCTCGGAGAGCACGGCATAGTAGAAGATGAACATGTGGGCGGCAGAAGGACGGATGCCCACCTGTGTCAACGCCGGCGCCACCATCACGGCTGCGATGATGTAGGACGCCGTAACCGGAACGGCGAGGCCCAGAAGCCACACGGCGATTGCGGAGTATACGACCGTCAGAATCAGGGAGCATCCTGCGAGCGTCACGAGAATCCCTGCGATCTTCAGACCCAGGCCGGTCAGCGTGACGACGCCGACGATAATGCCGGCCGTGGCCGTCGTCGCCACAATCGGCAGCGATGCTGGTCGCTCCGGTCCTCGAGCGCGTGCAAGCAGCTTTCGCGGCCATAATGCCGTGTCTGGCCGGAGAAAGCTGAGAGCGAACGCCAACACCATGGCCCAGAACACCGCGCGGAATGCCGTCATCCCCACGAACATAAAGACGGCGATCGCCACCAGCGACGAGAAGTGGTAGCCGGAGCGCCAGGTTAATTGCGCCAGCGGACAGGGTGCTGGTTTGCGTCGGGCGCGTTCCAAGGCGGCGTGAATCGGCTTCGATCATCAGCAGAATCGAGAAGTAGTAAAGCAGTGCCGGGATCGTGGCCATGACGATCACCTGCAGGTAGGTGATCTGCAGGAACTCCGCGATCAGGAAAGCCGCGGCGCCCAGCGTCGGCGGCGACAGGATGGCGCCGATGCCGCCGGCCGACAGAATCGCGCCTCCGACTTCCGGGCGGGTATCCGGCGCCGCTTCAGCAGGGGCCAGGCAACGGAACCGAGTGTCACGGTGTTGGCGACGCCGCTGCCCGAAACAGTGCCCGAGCAGGATGCCGCGACCGTCACGGTACGGCCGGGGCCCGCGCCGCTGCCCGAGCGGCCCATCGCCGCCATCGCCCAATCCAGAAAGAATTTTCCCGCGCCGGAGAACTGAAGGACGACGCCGTAGATCGCGAACAGGATGATGTAGGTGGCGGCGACGTCGAGAGGAACTCCGAAAATTCCTTCGAGCGTCATGTAGAGCGAGCCTACGAGGCGGTCGATCGCGTAGCCGCGATGGGCGAACAAGCCAAGGCCGAGCAGATCCAGCAGCGGCCCATAGTAGCGCGTAGAGGATGAACACAATCGCTGTCACCGGCAGAATCCAGCCCACCGTGCGCCGGGTCGCTTCAAGGACGAGAATGATTGCGAGCGTTCCTCCGATCAGATCCATCCGGCCCGGTTCGGCCGCGCGATAGACGAACCGGCCGAAATCAACCAGAGGCCAGGCGAGCGACACGACCGCCCCGGCGATCAGGACCCCGTCGAGCGCCGTGAACGCCCCGCAGGCCGCGGATCGTGGATCTTGCCGGATAGAGCAGAAACGTCAGTACCAGGGAGATCAAGAGGAAACTGACGCGGTAGATCTGCGGCTCCACAATCGCTACCACCCAGTACAGTGCATAGACAGAAAGCCCAACGGCCAGTAGCGAAGCGATGGCCTTGAGCCGGCCCGATAGATGGCGAGACCGCGTCTCGGACTCGGAAACTATTTCGTCCAAGCTTGCTGCTCTTCGTAATAGCGGATCGCTCCGGGATGAAAATCTGCCGGCGACCCCATGGTTGCCGTGGTGAGCGAGAGGTTCGCGGCCTCTGGATGAATTGCCACAATCTCGGCCTTGTTCTCAAACAGCGCCTTGGTGATTTCGTACACAAGAGTTTCATCCATATCGGCGTGCACCACCAGGAGGTTCGGAATACTGACAACACCCACGTCGTCGTCCATTCCAGGATACATGCTCTTTGGAATGACGCCCTGCAGGTAAAGAGCTTTCCCGTACGTGTCCTGAAGACTTGAAAGCACGCGGTCGTTGGGAAGAACCCGGATCGTCACTCCAGCCGTGTGAGACAGGTCGAGAATGGCCGCAGTGGGTAGGCCTCCGTTCCAGAAGAACGCATCGATCTTCCCGTCTTTGAGGGCATCCACTGATTCGGACACTCCAAGACTCTGCCGTTTGATGCCCGAGTCCGGGTCAACTCCGAAGGCCTTAATGACGCGCGCCCCCGTCACTTCCGTCCCGCTCCCCGGAGAACCGAGCGAGACCACTTTGCCTTGAAGATCCTCGATCGACTTGATGGGACTCGATGCCAGCGTGATCACGTGGGTGTAATTTTTGTAGAGCACGGCGATGGCGCGGATCGGGAGTTTGGTGTCCTGAAAAACCCCCGTTCCATTGACGGCGTCGGCAAGCGAATCCGCAGTGGTGAAGGCCATGTCGGCTTTGCGATCCCGGATGAACTTCAGATTGTCGACGGAAGCTGCCGTGACCTCCGCTGTCGCCTCGACGTCGGGAATGTGCGCGCTGATGACTTTTGCGATGCCTCCGCCGTACGGGTAGTACACGCCGCCCGTGCCGCCCGTCGCAATGGATAGGCGCTTTTTGGCCCCGTTCCGTTCCGCCATCTGTTGCGGGTTGCAGGCCGTCGCGATCCCCAGCACCAGCAGCGCCAGTGAAACAATGCTTAAGAGGCTCCTGGATCGTTGCATCGGATGTGAACTCTACCGCGTCTAGCGGCGGAATCCGTACTCCAAAACGAAGAATTGAGGATTGAAGTGAGCGAGAGGGCCGCGAAGTTTCGAGAGTTCGACCTCCGGCCCGTGAATCTCCAGGCGTGTCAGGTCCGCAAGGGTCAACGCCTCGACGAGCAACGTGCCGACATTGTCGAGATGGGTAAGTACGCCGTCGGCATCGGCATAGCCTTCACGGCAGTGAATCTGATCGCCGTCGAAACTGAATCCGTAATAAAGGCACTTTGACTCGCTCGCGGCTTTGTCCACAAAGCGTTCGCACAGGGCCCTGAAGGTATCGATCTTGCCGGAATGGGCCTTGAAATACGGTACGACGGTGCAGCACGAATCCTGGGTTGCCATTGGCTTCTCCTTTGGGAAAAATATGGTACGTCAAAATTCTCTTAAGGAGGTCAACATGGTCAAGGATTGCGGACGCTATTTCTTGCTGGTGATCCTGCTGGCCGCATTCCCGCCGACGAGCTCGGCTCAGGACGCCAGGACAGTGGTGAGCAAGGCTGCAAAGGCGATGGGAGCGGAGAACCTCAGGACGCTGCAATTATCAGGCGCTGGGTCCAGCTACAATGAAAAGGGTGAGCATTTTCAACTGAAGTCCTATTCCCGGCAGATCGATCTGAATGCCACCAGAACGAGTGTTCGAATGACTCGAGTCCAGGGGACGCCACCCGCCGACCAGACGGTCAACGAAACCGCTCAGGCCAGTTCTCCCTGGAACACCCAGTTTGAGTTCTGGATTACGCCGTATGGCTTTCTCAAAGGCGCGATGGCGAATCCAGCGACGGTGGAGTCAAAGTCGGTCTACGGCGAAGCATACCGGATCGTCACCTATACGCTTCCCGGAAATCACAAAGTTGCCGGCTACATCAACGACAAGGACATGGTCGAAAGAGTCGATGTTTGGGTCGACAACAACGTGATGATCGAAGGCGTCTATCGAGACTACGAGGATTTCGCCGGGTTGAAAGTGCCCACCATTGTCATTCAGAATCGTGGTGGCCAGTTGGTGCAAGTCGTGATCGTCAAAGACGCCAAACCGAACGTATAACGTATAAGGTCCAAGGGCAGACAGGGGATTTCTCCCCCTGTCTGCTCCAGACTTCCGGTCCGTGCCGTCCCAGTCCTCCGACTTTGCGAGTAGAATCCAGAATTCGGCATGCCTCAGGTTGCCGGAGAAAGAGGGACCCATGAAGGGCAGAGCGTTTACGGTGTTCATGCTTTTTTCTTTCGTAATTGTGAGCTGTAGCTCCCAATCCACTCCGTCGCCGGCTTCTGCCGGGCCTTCCAGCGCCGCCGAGACATTCTCGCCCGGTCTGGGCGAGATCATGACGCTTCAGCAGATGCGTCATACCAAGCTCTGGTTCGCCGGGGAGGCAAAGAACTGGGACCTCGCGACCTATGAACTCGATGAGCTTGGTGAAGGTTTTGACGACGTTATCAAGTTCCATCCGACCCATGAAGGTTCGCCCGTAGATCCAAAGGACGCGATTCCCAGGATCGTGCTGGAGCCGCTCAAGGAAGTACGCGACGCCGTCGAGAAGAAGGATTCCATGGCGTTCGCAGAGACCTACGAAAAACTGACGGACGGGTGCAACTCCTGTCATCAGGCGACAAACTTTGGATTCAACGTCGTTCAGCGGCCTGCAACGAACCCCTATCCCGATCAGGTCTTCGCTGTGGTCCATCAGCAGTAAGGGCTCGCTCCAGCTTGCAAACAAGGCGTCCCGGATAGACCCTTGAGCGAGGTCTGAGGTGAAGGAGGGTTCGATGAGACGCTCGATCGGCATCGGTGTTTTGATCGCTTCGTTGGGTGGCTTCGGGGTTGCGGCTTCCGGGCAGGGAAAGAGTCAGGGCAGAGGTCGCTCACAATCAAACAAACCTGAGGCCCAGGACGGACTGGCTTTCGGCGGGGTGGAAATCCGCATTATTCGGGAGTGGTTCTCAGACAAGTCCAATCTGCAAGGGTTGCCGCCGGGCCTTGCCAGGCGGGAGAGCCTGCCTCCTGGACTCGAAAAGCAACTGCGTCGCAACGGCACTCTACCTCCGGGCCTTCAGAACAAGCTACAGCCCCTCCCTCAGGATCTCGAAGCCCGATTGCCGCGTCTTCCCGACGGTCGCCGGCGAGTTGTGATCTCCGGCACCGTCGTCCTGCTCGATAGCCACAAGAACCTGATTCTCGACGTTCTTGCGAACGTGTTCTAGACGCTTGATCCTCAACTCTGAGAAAAAAGCTCTCAGAGTTGAGGATCAAGCGTGCGTTCAGCACCGCATTCAGCGATCAGCTGTAAGGGAATTCCCCTTCCTTAGAGGTAGATCTGGAAATCGTCCGCTGTTCGCCAGAGGCATGCCGCAGACTGCGGGTTGCGCCGCCTGCGGCACGAATCCCTGACTTAGGGCAGACGCCAGATATTGACGATCCCTGGCGGGGGCGTTGCCGGAGCCGGTGCAGGTGCTGGCGCCGGAGCAGCGCCTGCGCCCGGAGCGCCTGGACCTCCGCGACCGCCTCCGCGACCTCCCCGACCGCCGCGTCCGCCAAAACCACTGATTGAGCCTTCCGGAAGTGCAATGCGGTTATCGACGACAATCACGCTGTTCCAGTGGCCGGTACCGCAGTCCAGAGTCGCAACGGGATTCCCAGTTGCCGCGTCGAAGACGCGGACATGGCCGCCCTGCGCGTCGTAGGTATACAACAACCCGTTGGCGAAAAACGGACTGTTGCCTCCCATCATATTCTTCCAGGCTTCCTTGAGCGTGTGATCGGGGCCGAATGTCCACGCGGTCATGCCCCCGCCGCCGCGTCCGCCTTGTGCGGCGAACAGGTAGGTCGTGTTGTTGATTTTTGCCGTTGCCGAGGCGGAAAGAAGCTGCGCCGAATTCGGCGTTGGAACCATTTGAACCTCATCCCCCTGATGTGGATCGGATCCCTTGATCAGGTCCATGGTCAGCAGCCTGAAGGTTCCGTCTTTGCCGCCCTGCGCGATGTAGCCGTCGCCGAGCAATACAGGGGATGTGGACCCCATATCCAGGTCGCGTTGCCGCAATTCTGCATTGTTTGTCGTGGTCCAGTTGCCGAGAATCTGCGTCGCATTCGGATCCAGCATGATCAGGGCGTCCGACCACGCGGTCTTGCCGTCGTACGGTCCGTTGCCGGTTGCGAACAGCAGGTTGCCGGTTGCCGGATCGATGACCACACCCGCACGTCCCCAGATGGCCGATTGCGTTTCAGCGCACGATGCCGGGTCCAGCAGTTCGTGACGGTCGCTGCACAGGGAGTTCCACACGTGTTCGATGGCGCCGGTTGACGCATTGAGGATCGCGATATGGCCTTGATACGGGGGGGCGTCGCCAACATAACCAGCGGTGGACACGATCACGCGCCCATTGGAGAAACCGAGCGGCGAATCCATTTTCTCGAACTTTGGCAGCTTGGTTACCGCCGTACTCCAGACCAGTTTGCCGTCGGCGATCGAAATCTTCGATACCTTGCCATCAGCCGAAGCGGCATAGATGAACTGCCGGTTCGCATCGGCGACCGGCGTCGAGTTGGTGATCTGTTTCGCGCCGACGGGATTGAGGCCCGCCGGGGGATTCATCGCCTCGGCTTCATCGAAGCTCGGCGACACGAATTCCCAGAGCACCTTGCCGTCGTTCGCATCGATCGCTACCGTCCGGCCCAGATTCGTGGTGCCGAAAAACGTGTCGTGCGATGCTCCATTGATCTGAACACCGCGAAGGTAGATAAGCCCCGCATCGATGGGGGCGGATATCGTCACCTGCTGACGAACCATCGAGCCAACATTGGCAGCGGTGATCCGCGAAGGCGCCATATTGGCGTTGGTTCGTGCATTGCTGCCCCCGAATGTCGGCCAGTCGGCCGGGTTCGCGGCTGCCGCGGCCGGCGCCGCCCCGCGCGCTCGCTGCTGCGTCAAGACCATAGAAACTGACGCCAGTACCATGGCGCACCCAAGACCGAGTTTTAAAATGTTTCGCATACTCTTTCTCCAGATTGTTGAATCAAGAACAAGAGGCACGTTTCGGCCTCTTCGAATTTGCGGGCCTCTCGCCTCCCCCCCGCGTTCCTCGCGGTAGTGCACATCGGCGAATCCTCTCCGGATACCCTGGTAGGGATGTTAACCCAATAATCGGCCTGGTTGATGGTTTCCGGTTCCGAATTCATTTGCCAGGTCTTGACTGTCCTTGGCGGAGGCATCCCGCCGCGATTCCAGAGCCAGGACGCGACCCGCGACCCCGGGCTTCGAATTCAGGGCGATGGACCGCAAGGAGCTCGCCGGAGGAGCTGAAGTGGAGGAAAAGGCGCAGCCGCTTTGAGGTTGCGGAAAGCGGCTGCGCCCTTCGGTGAGGGGAACGAACTCGTGGCCTTAAGGGGCGGGAACGGCGACGCGGTTGCCCGGAACAATCTGCGCCTGATAGGCGAATACTTCCCGGCTCTTCGGATCGACAAACACTTTCACCCATTGCACATCATTCGTCAGCGTCACCGCGTTGGCGTTGTCGCCGAAAGTTTCGACTCGTGTGAAGTTCTCCAGTCGCACCCCATTGGCGTCCAGCAGTGGCCGGTCGACGCGGAAGTAGTGCGAGTCCCCGTGGACGAAGGCTACCGGTCTTTTGAAGACGATGACCTCCGCGCGAAGTGCGGTGAGAAAGGCAAAGAACCCGTCGGGGTCCGTTATGCCCGGATCCTGAATCAGCGTTTTGGGATCACGCAATCCCGAACGGAGGGGATCCGCCGAGTCGAAGGCTGGATCCGCCTGGCTGATCAGCATGACAGCCACGGATTTGTCGGCCTTCGCCGCGGCAAACGTTTCCTTCATCCAGGCGATGTTCGCCGCATCGCGCGCGATGTATTCCGCTTCATCCGCGCCGTCACCGCAGCGGTTGTTGCAGGTGCCCTGGATATTCAGCGTGGCGTAGGTCACGCGCCCAAACGTCCAGCGGCGGTTTTCGGCACAAGGCTCGGAGAACCTGCTGTGGTCCGGTCTTTCTCCAAGGCAAAGCGGCGTGCTCTGAACGTCCTGCCGGAGCGTGTGTTGTCCGAGCGTCCGATTGGTGCTGAAGAAGATCTTTCGCTCGTGGGACAGGCGCTCCAGCGAGGAAAAGGCGCCATTATTCGGGCGATCACAGTCGGTCCAGTCGTTATCTCCAGGCGTGAAGATGGCTGGCGCAACGAGGGAATTAAACCAGCCCAGCGCCCTGGTGTAGAGGGCGTCATCACAGAGAGGGGCGCCATTGCCGGTCTTGAGATCTCCATCGTTAACCGTGAATGCCAGCTTCTGGTCGTTCATGTCCTTGAACATGTTCGGCAGTCCCACCACTTCCTGCACGGTCGAATAGGGCAGATCACCCCACAGTCCTATGGCGTATGCGGAGTTTGCATCTCCTCGGTCATCCCCGTTATCGTTGTTGTCTCGACCCTGGCCTTCGAAACCAATCGTTGTTGAAATCCCGGCAACCAGCAGCACAGCAGCCGCTAGAAAACAGAATCTGAAGATAGAGCGATAGCTGATCGTCATTGATTCCTCCATGCTGAATTCAAAGTCGCAAATTTAAGAGGCACCAGTGAACGGACCGTTAGTGCTGCGTGAATTTTCTGTTGCTGGAGAAGTAGAAGGGGCCTTCGTGGCGAAGTGCTCGAGGAGCTGTTCGAATGGGGGCTCGAAATTCGGAGCCCCAAGTTTACGCCGCCATTTCGATGGTTGAGGCTAGTGTAGTGTCCAGGAATTAGCTGGGCAGTTCTCCCGGCGGAACAGCGCCGGCTTCGTTGTCGCTCATCAGTCACAATGAATGAGCATTGCTTCTTCGTCGCTCCTAGAATCCGACGCCGTTGCGCTCGGAATAACTGCCCACCTAATTCCTGGACACTACACTAGAATCTCTCAGCGTGAGATACCTGCGAGAGTTCATAACGAGCCCTGCTGCAACCGGCGCCGTCGCCCAGAGTTCGCGATTCCTCGCCAAAATCATGGTCGAAGGGATCGACCTTCCTGCTGCGAATGCCGTTCTCGAGTATGGCCCCGGCACCGGGGTGTTCACCGAGTTCATCCTGCGCGGCTTAAAGCCCGGAGCGAAATTCGCAGCGATCGAACTGAATTCTCACTTCGCGAAAGTATTCAGGTTGCGGTATCCGCAAACGCCTTTGTTCCAGGATAGTGTTGCCAATGTTCAGGGCATTTGCGAGAAGGCGGGAATGCAGTCGATAGATTGCATTGTTTCCGGCTTACCGTGGGCGACTTTTCCGGATACGTTGCAGCGGGAGTTGCTTGATGCGACCATGCGTGTCCTGAAACCAGGCGGGCACTTCGTCACCTTCACTTACGTACACAGTACGGTTCTTTCCGGTGCGAAGCGATTTTCGGCCCTGCTTCCCGAATATTTTACCGTCGTATCGAGAAGTCCCGTGGTCTGGATGAACATTCCGCCCGCGTTCGCCTATCGTTGCCGCCGGTAAACGGATTGGACGAGGCGGACGGCTTCGCCAGTAGCCGATTAGAAACCCGTGCGATCGACGACACTGCGAAGTTCGGAGGCTTTCGGCGGCGCCGGCCCGCAGGCCGCCTCAGGCCCCGGCCGTCTTCTTCTGCGCGAACATCGGCCGAATCCATTTCTCGATACCCTTGGTATGGATGTTCACCCAATAGTCGGCCCAGTCGATGGTATCCGGCTCCCAATTCACCCGCTTCAGGTCTTCGTTGGTCAGCATACCTGCGGCTTCGCGAATGTTCTTCGTCTCGAACACAAAGCTGTTGTGGAACATGAAGGGAAGGAACTTGTCGAGTGTCACTTCCTGCGCGCGGATTTGACGGCGCGTGTCGCGAAGGCTCTTCAGATAGGGATCCACCTTCTTTGCTCCCAGTAGGGTCTTCCCCAGCGTCAGGGCGGCGTGAATCACATCGAGGCCGCGATGGAGCCGGGCGCGCCGGGTCTGCAAGGACTCCACCGTGATGACCTGGGTTTCCACGTAGGCTTTCCACGCGTTCGCCATACGGTTCCCTTCTTTCTTGTGCTTGTGCTTGTAGCGCGAGTTCATACCCAGGAAGGCCACCAGCCGTGGCAGCATGATCGGGTTTTCGTCTGCCGATGCGAGGTGATACACCCGCTTGTTCTTTCCGCACAACACCGCTGCCGCCACAATCAGGATGCCCTGCGCCACCAGGTCCACAGGAATGATTTCCAACGGGCCATCCTTGCGCACCGGCCAGCCCTTCACCCCGCCGCCGCCCATCAGCACCAGAGGAGCGGAAGTGGTAAAGCCCTCGTTCCAGCCCGGGAAGGGGAATTCCATGGAGGACTCGACGATCGCCGGGCGAACGATTGAATACTTCAGGCCCGGAGTCTTGGCCAGGAGTTGCTCGCCCATGCTCTTGGTGTACGTATAGGTGTTCGTCCATCCCCAGTATTCGGCGCGGTTCATGCCGCCTTCGCGCAGGCGTTCGCGTACGGGCCGTGGATTCGTGGCGCGGCTCTCCCGGGTTTCCTTCACGAATTGTTCATACCACTCCAGTTCTTCAGCGACAGAGAAGTGCCGGCCAGGCGATGAATCGCGCAGGGGAAAGTACCCGTCGATGGGCGTGTCTTCGGAAATGCGTCCGTTGCGCTTGCCGGCGACGTAACAGGTCGAAACATGGACGAGTTTCGCGTCGAGCATTTTACGAGCTCAATCAAATGCTGCGTACCGTAAACGTTGGGTTCGACCGATTCGTTTACCGGCGGGTCGAAATCCACCACGCCGGCGAGGTTCACCAGGACGTCCACCTTGCCCTTGAGCTGTTCGATCCGTCCCGGTTCGATGCCACAAAGAGGTTCGTCCAGATCGCCTTCAATTACAGTGACTTTTCGGCGGACAGCGTCCTCGCCGCCCATATGTTCGACGGCCGCCCTGACCGGGGGCGAGGTGAGGATTTCCGAAAAGAAGCGCTGCTCTCCGGAAACGTTTTTCTTCCGGCGCACCTGGACGATCAGGTGCTTGATCTCCGGAAAGCGGTCCAACACCATTGCAAGAAACACCTTGCCCACGAAACCCGTGCCGCCCATCAGCAACATCGTGCAGTTGCGAAAAGACTCGATCGCGGAGATTTCACCGGTGCCTGTGGCAGCAGGCTTGGCGCCGGACTCGTATTCTCCGCGGACCGGGTTCCACCTCCAGGTGCTGAACGTCTTTTTCATTATCTTCAGAGAGCTTTAGCCATTCTCAAGAAGGGCGGGAATTTCGAGGACGCTTCGCGGAGTTCCAGAATCGGCCAGTTCTTCTGCTGCGCGATGCGGCGAAGCCGGCGGGTCGGATTCGTCGCAACCGGATGGCCGACAGAAGAAAGCATTGGCACATCGGCGGAACTGTCGGAGAACGCGCAGGACTGTGCCAGGTCGATACCTTCCTGCGCCGCATATTCCCGGATGCTTCGGGCTTTTTCGTTTTCGGCGAGCAGCGGTTGAAGCACTCGGCCCGTGGCCACGTTGTTTTTGAATTCCAGGCGGTTGCAGATCACTTCGTCGAAGCCAAAATGCAGAGCAATAGGGCGAATCGTAAAATCCAGTGTGCCGGTCACCAGCACATTGCGATATCCGAGTTCGCGCGTGCACTCGATCAGCGCCCGGGCCTGCGGGAAAATCGAGGGTTTCAGGGTCACCTCGAACAGGTCGTCGGCCAGCCCGATCAACCGGTCGCGATTCATGCCGCGATACGCCCGGAACGAGAAAACGTTGAAGAGCGTCCGGGAGTAAAGGTCCAGGCCAAACAAGAGGGGAACGCTGAGCACGACCTTTGTCAGCTGGTAGAAGCTCTTGAGAATCGAGCGGTCGTTGCGCGCATAGTAGGCGTGCGTCGTCACAAGATTGCAGGAGAGCAGCGTGCCGTCGAGGTCGTAGAATGCGGCCTTATTCATAAAGCGCCTGTCATTATAGCCGGAAACGCCGACCCGTTTTCCGCCGTGAGGCGTCCACGCCCGCCCCCCCCAGCACCAACACCGATACAACCACGGCAGGCCAGTCTCCGAAGCGCGAATATACGGAATGCACGTCGCTGATCCATAGATCGCCGGAGGCGCTGCCGATGGCGTTCTTGCCCAGCAGGATTTCTGCGCGTCCAAACGGATCGATGAGGCCCGAGATGCCGTTGTTTCCCGAGCGCACTACCCCTGCGCGATTCTCAATCGCACGGAAGCGAGCGGCAACGAAATGCTGGTCGAGTTCGCTCAGGCCGAACCAGGCGTCATTGGAGATGTTCACCAGGAAGTCGGCGCCGTCTCGGCGGAGCTGCCTTGCAAGCTCGGAATCCGTATCTTCGTAGCAGATCAGGACGCCGAAATGCGCGGTCTTGCCGCCGTTGTCCGTCTCAAAAATGGTCTGCCGCGAACCCGGACTGAGGTTCGCGTCGAACCCCACAACGTCCACCAGGAAAGGGAAGATGTTGCGAAAAGGAATGTACTCCCCGAAGGGAACCAGATGCGTCTTGTCGTAACGATCCACGTAGTGACCCGAGGGATCCAGAAGATAGGCGCTGTTGTACTGCCGGCGCCAGATCCCGTCGGGAATCTTTTCCGCCGTCTGGATGTCGGATACATAACCATATTGGGAGGGAAGAAAGCTCGTGGAGCCGACAAGAAAGTACGCGTTATGCGAGCGTGCAAGGCTGGCGAGCGCTCCCTGGGCGAATCGCGCCTGCGCCGCGTATTCCTTAAGGACGTTGGGATCGACATTGAGCGTGTAGGGCGAGAGGACAACGGTCTCGGGCCAGACCAGCAGATCGATTTTGGGGGTCTGGGGAAGTTTTACACTCTGCTCGAGATATCGAGTGAAGACTCCCTGGGGGTCGTAGGACCCTTCAAGGGCTTCCTTCATCTCCTGCGGCACGCTCGCCTGCACGAGGGCGACTCGCTGGGAGCGCTGCAGGGAAATGGAGTGCATCCGGGCGTAGCCGTAAATGCAGACGCCAGCCAGAATTCCAGCAGCGATGAACAGCGGTTTTCGATGCCGACTGATGATTGCGCGGTAAACCAGAACGTTGAGCGCAACGATCAGACCACTGAGGCCGTAGCTGCCGATAACATCCAGGGCCTGCGTGAACAAGGTGAAGTCGTACTGCGTATGTGAGAGCAGGACCCATGGGAAGCCGGTGAAAGCGACGACGCCACGGACGAATTCGAGCAAGGTCCAGCACGCGGCAAGGACCAGTACGCTGGACGTGCGCTTTGCGACCGCGGCAAACACGGCAAAATAAAGGGCGCAATAAAGCGAGAGTGCGATGTAACCCGCGACGGTTGTGGACGTCAGCCAAAACAAGGTGGGGAAGAAGAACGCTGCGCCGGAAAGGAATCCTCCGATTGCTGCGTACTTGTAACTTTTGGATCTTGCCGCTGCACGAAGAAATGGGACTAATGCGACGAAAGCCAGCAGCCCCACGCTCGACGGGGGTTCGGCAAGATAGAGAAGGAAACCGGCGAAGATGAAGAAAAAGATCATCTGTCCTGCCCCGGCCAGGAGGAGCATGCCGTCTGTCGATCGCTACTTCCCATTCTGCGGTTGCCTCTCCAGACATTCTTCCACAAACTTCACGCTCGCCTCGAACATCATCTCGCGGTCCGGTTCTACAGTCAGGATATGCCGCGACCGCGGCAGACGTGTGACACGGATCCAGGGATTAGCCTGCGCCGCGGCATTAATTTTGTCGAGCGACACGGTCGATTCAAGGTCTCCAACGAACATCGCCGTGGGCAGTCCCTTCAGTTCCGGCAGCCGCCCTGCAGCTTCATGCCCCAGGTTTAGCACCTCGGCCGCGCGGTTCAGGGGATTCTGCACATAGCTATACAGCCCATGATCCAGAAAGTAGTCCGACGCTCGCGTTCCCTTACTCCGAAGCTTGATGAAAGGGCGCAGCACCCGCAGGGCCACGGTTTTTTTCAGGGAAATCCCGAACGCCGGCGAGATAAGGATCAGCCCTCGAAGCGTTGGGTCGCTTCGCCGTCGCAATCCCACATGGCAGCAAATGGCTGCGCCCATCGAAACTCCTGCCAGGAACACGTGCCTGCATTCGGCTGCGAGATCGTCGTACGCCTGCTCAGCAGCCGTGATCCAGTTTTCGCCCCTCGTTCGTTGCATGTCCTCGACCGTGGTGCCATGTCCGGGCAACAGGATCCCCTTGCACCTCCAGCCCGAATGTTGAGCCATGTGATTCGCGAGGGGGCGCATCTCTGCCGGCGACGCCGTGAACCCGTGTACGAAGAGAATGCCGACGTCGTTGTGTGCGTTTCCCATGTCGAAAGGGAGCGGATTCCCGGTTCTGAAGATGAGTTGCTGGGTTTTTTCAAGTCCCGGAAAGCCGCCGCGATCGCGAGGAGTATTGTTCCCCCCGATGGACAGGCCGGCCCTTTGCGCAGCGTCGGGAAGGCTCCCACCCCGAAGCAAAACACCGACAAGCGTTCCCATTGCTCCGGAGTGCATCGCCTGATGTGCCGCGGAAGGCCGGTTCCAATGGATCGCCCCATCCAGGGTGCTGTCGCGGCCAGACCCGAGGTAGGTTCGGTGCACGATCACGTCGCGCCGCCGGGCTGAACTCACACCGTGAAAAGTGCGGGCCAGCGAACACTGAATGTTGTCCTCCGGGGAATACAGATTCCAGATTCGGGAGACTTTTTCTACGGCCTTACCCCAGTAGAGCCATGCAGGGCCATCGGGCCCTTCCGCGATCGCCATGTGAGGATTTGCAAGCAGCACGAGCGTTGCGACCCGTGCCCGTTGAAGATGATTCACGGCGGCCAGCGCCACGTTGCCCCCGTGGCTGTGTCCGACAATATGAATCTTGCGCGAAGCGTCCTGAGCCTGAATGCGGCGCGCCAGATCGGCGCCGGCGTCCAACCGGGCCTGATGCCTGTTCGTTCCACTCCACCGGAATTCGCGAACTTCGCATTCCTGACCGAACGCCCCGCGTAGTTCGCAGCAGAACAGACTCCAGCGCCGCCACCACGGATAGCCGCCGTTGGCAAGACGGCGCCACCAGGTGTGCGCATTCGATCCATGGACGATGTAAACGAGATCGCGATCGCTGGTCATTCCCGGACGAGTTCCGCGATTTTCGTGAAAGCATGCTTCACATTCGCTGGACTTTGGATGAACGTCATCACCAGATGATCGGGAGCGATATCGTAGAAATAGCCGGGATGAACCAGAATCCGGGAATCGGAAAGCAGGCGCATCGCGGCCTGCTCCTCGTCATCGCGCACTCGGAGCGTGACGTAAAAGCCTCCTGCAGGCGCCGTAAGATCACAGCCGGCGAGACTGTCCACTGCGGCGTTCCGGCATTCCGTGATCCAGCGTCTGTAGTCTGCGAGGAAGGACTCGCCGCGCGAAAAGATATACGGTACAGCGAATTGCGCCGTTTCGTTGACTGGAAGAAAGGTGTCGGAGATCAGTTCGAGCGCCGACATGGAGCGATTCACGAGATGCTCGTCGCCCGATACACCGATCCAGCCGATTTTCATTCCCGGCAGAGCGAACATCTTGGAAAACCCGTTCAGCGTGAAAACGAGGGAAGCGTCTGTAAAAGCCGGCCTCGGAAGCACGTCGATACCGAACAGAAATTCATTGAAGACTTCGTCGTGGATAATCGGGACGTCGTTGCGCCCGGCGATGGCCGCGAGATCCGCGATCTCGCTGTGGCTCGCCACCATTCCAGTCGGATTGTGAGGCGAAATCAGCACGATAGCGCGGGTCCGCGAGCTGATTTGATCCTCCAGGTGGTCGAGATCGATCGCCCATCCCCGTGACTCATCAAGCCGGTAATGCGTGAGCCTCACACCGCACAGCTGCGCGATGTAGTCGAATAGCGGATAGGAGGGCTGCGGCGTGAGAATCTCATCCCCCTCCTCCGCCAGCAGCTTGAAACAATACCAGTAGGAAACGCTGGTCCCGGGCGTTATCAAGAACTGCGATGGTGCCAGCCTTCTGCCGTAGTAAGTGGAAATCGCTCTCCTCGCGACGGCCTGTCCGAAAGAATCCGGGCGGTAAACGCGCGACGACTCCGCGGCAACTGTCAGGATCTGCTTGAGTTCATTGTCCGGGAAGACCATCCCGTGCTCGTTGACGTTGCCTTTGATCAGGTCCAGTACCGGTTGCCGGGCGGCAATAAGTTCATCGTGAAGAATGTATAGCGGGTTCTTCGAAGAGGCCAGGCTGTCTGTAAGGGAAGAGAAATGCATTTGGGCGAACAGAATTCGGGGCCGTGCACCTCGAACCCCGAATTACGAACAGTCTTCACACTGTGACCACTGAATTCGGGGTTCGAGGTGCACGGCCCCGAATTGCACGGCCAGAATTGCGTGAAAACACAGGATTTTAACGCTTGCCCTTTGTTTTCGATACCTTTTAAATGACGCTCCATGATGGTGACGACGCAACAGTTCAGCGCCCCCGAGAAACGACTTCTTAGCCGGCTGTCGACGCCGTGGAAGATCCAGAAGTATCTGAATGAGCTTGCCTACAACAAGGAGCGCGGCGGCGAAACATGCCGGTCACCACGCCGCACGATGCGCGATCGGACGGCCCACTGCTTCGAGGCCGCACTCTTCGCCTCTGCGGCCCTGCGCGTCCATGGGCACCCTCCACTCATTCTCGACCTGGAATCCGTCCGCGATGACGACCACGTGATTGCGATCTACCGCATCAATGCACGCTGGGGCGCGATGGCGAAGTCGAACTATTCAGGCCTGGGCTTTCGCGAGCCCGTATACCGGACGCTGCGTGAGCTCGTGATGTCCTACTTTGAGCATTATTACAACCTTCGAGGAGAGAAGACCCTCCGCGCGTTTTCCCGGCCCGTCAATCTGAGTCGCTTCGATCGACTGAACTGGATGACTGCGGAAGAGGACCTTTGGGAGATTCCCGAGTACCTTACGACGATCCGGCATACGCCGATTCTCAACACAAACCAGCGGATGTACATGGACAGGCGTCTGTATCGGGCAGGACTCGTCGGACGTGTGGAATAGGATCCTGACCGATCTATTTATCGTGCAAGGGTTGCGTTTGAACGATACCTTTGCCTTCCGCGATGGTGACCACCTGATTCGCTCCTAAGTTTTCACAGATGTCGACGGTCCCGCTGGGCCAGCGGATTTCCAGACGGCTGGCGCCGGGTGCCGCTCCCAATCCGAAGTGAACTCGACGATCGTGTTGTCCCAGATAACTCGAGCCGCCCTTGACGTCTCTGAGCAGTGTCCGCTTCCCCACGGTCAGCCGAAGGCGTGCCCCGACGCCATCGCGATTGCTTTCGACGCCGACAGTGTGGATCAGCAGCGCATTGTTCCGCCCGCCGTCATTTCGGAGCACATCCGCCGCCTGGCCGTTGTTGGCAATCAGCAGGTCGAGATCACCGTCATTGTCGAGGTCGCCGGCTACCAGTGCGCGGCTGACCTTTTCGATCTCAAAACCGGGTCCCGCGGTTTCACGAGCGTCGTGGAAGTGGCCTCGCCCATCGCTTTCCAGCAGGAGATTACGCTGGCCATGGCCGGCGCCGGGTCGAAAATAACCTGCGTTATCGAGCACATCCCCGTTGGCAATCGCCAGATCCAGGTCCCCGTCGTTGTCGTAATCGACAAATGCGGCGCCGAATCCGACAAAAGGAAGAGTAGCCTCGGCGATGCCGCTCTCGAACGTCACGTTTTCAAACAAGGATTCGCCCAGGTTGCGGTAAAGCGAATGGGTCTGCCGGTCCAGATTCGTGACGAAGATGTCGAGACGCTCATCACCATCGGAGTCGGCCATGTCTACACCCATTCCAGACAGCGGTTGGCCGTTAATACCGACGGCGACCCCGGCCCAGAGCCCGACCTCTTCGAAGACGCCGGCGCCCTTGTTGTGGAACAGGTAATTGGGAACCAGGTCGTTTGCGACGTAGAGATCGACCCAGCCGTCGTTGTCGTAGTCCCCGAACACGATACCCAGGCCTTTTCCACCGGGCCGGTAAATGCCGGCTTCACGACTGACGTCGTCGAAGGTTCCGTCCCCGTTGTTCCGGTAGAGAATATCCGGGACGCCCGCATACACGCTCGGAGGACAATACGTCCGAATATCCGTCAGCGGTTCGCCACAATATTTGTTGTTGCCGGGAGACCAGTCCAGATAATTCGCGACATAGAGGTCCAGGTCGCCATCATTGTCCACATCCGCAAACGCGCAGCTGGAACTCCACACCGGTGCACTCACGCCTGCGGCGGACGTCACATCGGCGAATCGTCCGGCTCCGATGTTCCGGTACAGATTGTTGGCGCCGACGCTCGTTACATACAGGTCCTCCATACCGTCGTTGTCGTAGTCTGCCGCGCACGCACCCATGCCGAACGCGGAGGGATGAATACCGGAGCCGGAGGTTGCGTCGGTGAACTTCAGGCCCTGATCGTTGTGGTAGAGCCGATGGGGTACGCCGGTCAGGCCCTCACTGCGGGAGATCGAGCCGCTGTTAACCAGGAAGACATCGATCCAGCCGTCATTGTCGTAATCGAATAGAACGGCGCCCCCGGCCATCGTTTCCGGAAGGAATTTCTCCGGCGAGGCGCCGTTCTGGTGAACGTAGCGGATCCCGGCGAGGGAGGTGGTGTCGATAAAATGCGCCGCGTCAGGCCGGGCTCCAAACGCCAGAGCCGTCGAGACGACGGCTGCGGTCGTCATGAGCTTAGCTGCCGTGGCCGCCCTCATGGGGATGGATGCAGATGCAGGTTTCGAACAGCTTCCGCTTCGCGGTCGTAATCCTGCCGCAGTTTGGGATCATCTCCAAAGCGCTCTATCGCTTTCGCGTAGGTTGCGACGGCGTCCTGATGCGAGCCGGATTGTCCCAGGGCAGCTCCGAGAGCCAGGTAGAACCGTCTCTCATCCGGATAGGCCCCTATGCCTCGTCGAAAAAGGGAGATGGCTCCCGCGTAGTCGCCTTTCGCGAGGCGCGCGGTGCCTCCCGTGTAAAGGGAGTAAATGTCGCCGGACTTCAGGCTTGAGGCCTCAGCCTCCCTTTCCAGCGACTGATAGATCTGCAGTTCGCTCCTGCCTTCGTCAGGCCGCCCCAATCGCAAGAGTGCCTGCCCGCGCACATATCGGGCAGGCCGGTGGGTCGGGTCCAACGCGATGGCATGGGCCGCTTCCGAGGCGGCGTCGGTGAACCTCCCCAGACGGAAGTAAACTTCAGCGATTCCAGCCAATGCCGCGACGTTCGTCGGCGCTGCCGACACGACACGTTGGTATTCCGCCAGAGAATCCTTCAGCCTGTTCCGGCGAACGTCCAGGCTTCCCAGCGCCAGGTGAGCGGACAGATTGTCGGGGTTGAGGTTAAGAGCCTTTTTGTACGCGGCCTCAGCCTCGTTGTACTGAATAAGGTCCACCCGCAGGTCACCCAGTTTCTTGTAGATCGTGTCGGGAGGCACCTCGCCGCGTGCGTCAGCCGCTTCGGTCATGGCCTCCGCTGCCTGCCCGGGACGCCCTGCACCGATGTAGACGATCCCAAGGCGATAGTAGAGCGTGTTGTACTCCGGAAGCTTCGAGCGGGGAAACATCCGGCGCGCGCGCTTAAGGATGGATGAGGCGTCGTCGGGCACACCGGCGACAAGCAGGATGTCTGTGAGTTCGAGATAGGCTGTCTCGATCGACGGGTCGGCCGCAATGGCCGACTGGTAAGCGTCGATGGCCCGGCTGATCTGCCCGCCACGGGAATAGGCCAGACCGCGCAGCCGCAGTTCCGCCGCATCCTTTTTCCCATCCTGGCCCAGAGCGGGATTTTGCGCCGTAAAGAGGAGCGCAGTCACCAGAAGAGCAAGCCCTTTGAGCATATATTTGTCGGGCGAATAAGCCGTGCATTGAGTATCTCGACATTTGGCAGAGCTGCATTGGATTCAAGTCCCACCTGATATGAAACTAAAGAGCTATGTTTGTCGGGATCTGACTTCTAAAGGAGAGAGATATAGCGTTTCGCCTGATTTCCCGCTGCGAAGCTACTCGTGCACATCCACGCGGCGGCCTTGAATCATCAGTACCCTGGTCGGTGGAATCAACAAGTCGGCGACACGCTGGACGAAGAAGTCCTTCACCGATTCCCAGTCCTCCGCGCCTTCGCCGGGCAAAGCGGCTTCACGCTCGGCATCGTCGAAATACGTCAGGGCTCGAAGGACCAGGGAGTCATTGATCGGCTGCCTGTAGACGTCATGCATCGCGCGCAGGGCCAGGAGAATCCCAAGCTTGTGCTGCTGCATGATGACGTAGAGGTCAAAGAAGTCGCGCCGCATACCGCGATCGAGGATGGCATGAAGTTTTGTCGCCAGGATTCCCTTGACCGTCAGATGGCGGTCCTCGGTGTACGGCGATAGCATCTCCAGTTCGAAAATCGAAATATCGATGCCCGACCAGCGCAAATGCACTGTATCGGCCGTGCGCTCGAGGATTTCCGTCGGCCCGGACTGTTGCAACGCCGAGAGAAGGTCGTCCAGGTTCTTCGCCGAACGAACTCCGAAATCGACGTCGCGGCTGGGCCGATAGGGGCTGAAACACCTTACCGCATGGCCGCCGATGACGAACCAGTACGGCAATGGCTCGACGACATTGCCCAATTCGGCCGGGATGACCTGCCGCGGCGCCAGCGTCACAAGCCGCGGCCCTTCATGACTGCGCGGAACAACGCATAGCTCTTGGGCCGCCACCCCCGAACGCGATCCGCCTGACAAAGAGCAAGCCAGGGCAACCCCGCCGCAAAACTGATCGCTTCGACGTCGCCGTAATTGAAGGCCGCGAACACCACCTGATGTGCTGGAATTTTCGACCCTTCGCTGAAGTTGTAGAGAGCGCGTCGAACAGGGACCGGCAGACTGCCGAATTCGAAGACCGACACCGGAGCGATGGCCTGGTATTGGTAAAGCGTCGCCTTCGACGGGCAGGAAAACCCGTGTTTCTTGCAGAAATACTTAACCTTCGCATCGAGGTCCGCGAAGCGCGGACGATCCATCCCCGACAGGGCCTGGTTTAAAAACTCCAGAATGGGGCCGGGCAGCCGTGATCGCCCGCGATCGGAGCGGGACCGGCGCGCCTTCGCGTCCTCATTCGTGTTCGGGCCAAAGCGCTCGCTCGCACGGGCCAGGGATTTCGTGAGATCAAAGGGTGGCATCCGCAGTTATTTTCATACAAAAACTCCATTATTTCCATACAATCTCTGCCACTATTGTGTCAAGAGTCAAAGCTAATTGATAGGGATGGCTCCGCAGCGGGCTGGGGAGGCTGCTATTTTCCGGGTGGGCCAGGATCGACGGAATCAGATCAGTGTCGGTACGATATCCGCCTTAACGATCCGTTCATCGGTGGTCAGTAGTGTCGCGCCCAGGATCCGTGCCGTGGCCACGAGGATACGGTCGGCTGGGTCGCGATGAAAATGGTGTGGCAACAGCGTGGTCTCCGCGGTAATCGCTGGAGAAATGCTCACACGTTCCACAATCGGGGATGCGGTCGCCTGATCCAGCCACTGCCGGAGCGGTAGCGTCAAGCGGATGCGTCCCAGATCGACCAGAGTGGCGACTTCCCAAAGAGTGATGTCCGACACGAAAATGGGGCTTTGCGGAGAGGCCTTTTCAAGAACACGCCGTTGCTCTTTCGAGAGCTTGCTTTCCTTCTCGAACCACCACAGGAGTATGTGAGTGTCAAGCAGGGGTTTCATCGCCGGCGACTTGGCTGTTCTGCCTCCCAGTCGCGAGAGTCGAGCGTGGGGGAAACAATATCGCCCAGTATCTCGACCGTTCCCCGCAACCCGTCCTGGGCGTAACGAAGATTGGAGGGCCTCACCGGGATAACCTGGGCAACTGGCTTGCCGCGCTTCGTGATTGTAATGACTTCGCCTGTGCGCGCAACCTCGTCGAGCAGCGCCAGGCAGCCTGCTTTAAAATCAGTGGCATTGAGGTTCTTCATTCTGACCATATTGACCGGTCAGATAGGTGGCGTCAATTAGAAAAGGGTCAATCTAAGCTAGGGTTCCGTAACGGTAAGCCGTTCACCAGCCCTGACCTCGACGGTCTGGATGGTTCCTGACGGCCAACGGATTTCAGCTCGTCCGGTATTGCTGATTCCCAGAGTGATCAACTGGCTCTTGCTGTTCTGGCTCTGGAAACCCTGCATGGAGCGCACGACATAGTGTCGCGTCACCGAACCCACAACACGAATACGCGCCCCGATTGCGTCGCGGTTGCTCCTGGTTCCCACCAGTGTTATCGACGCCGTCTTTCCGCTGGTTGCCGTCTGGTTCACAAAGAGAGCCGGCCATTCCGGAGAGATTCGCCCGTTCGGAGCTTCGGCGTCGAAAGTCGGGTGTCCCCCCAGGTTCACCAGCATGTCTGTATCCCCATCGTGATCGAAATCCGAGAAGATGGTGCCGTGCCCCCGGGTTCTCCACAGACCATGGACACCCGACAGAATGCTTTCCGTACAGCGCTCAAACGTGTCTCCGGACCTGTTACAGAAAACGATATCGGGAGCAGCGCGCGATGGATTGCCCGTTCCGACAAAGACATCCGGAAAGCCGTCGTCGAACAGATCGCCCACTCCGAGCCCCATGGTGTTTTCAAAAGCGGCTCCGGTCTCCGGTCTGTCGTCGAGGGAAGTCCGCAGGCCCCAGTCCGTCGAGTGACGTTTGAAGCGGCCCTTGGAGTTGTTGATCATTACGACGTCCTGCAGGCTCCAGCGTCCGAGGTAAAGGTCGTCTATTCCATCCTGGTTGAAATCGGCGGCGGCGGCAGCGAAGACGAGTGGAGTGGCCCCGTAGGGCCAGCCGGGAAGAGTGGGTAACGGATCCTGAAAGACAGCGTTGGTCACCTCGGTGAACCGCCGTCCTCCATCGTTCCTGTAGAAGGCGTGCTGGATCATGCCTGCAACGTAGAGGTCCGGATCGCCGTCGGAGTCGTAGTCCAGCCAGACAGGATTCTTTCCGTCCTGCATCAGGATATTGATCCCCATGCTCGCCGCCACTTCAGCGAATTTCCCCCCACCCTCATTGTGGAAGAGCAGTGGTGTGCCCTTCACCCGCGTTACGACGACGTCGAGCAGGCCGTCTCCGTCGTAATCCGCCCAGGAGGTTCCCCACCACTTTGAAAGCATTGTATTGGCACTGCCAATTCCGGAGATATCGGTCACCGAAACAAAACGGCCTTCCTGCGCCAGCCGGTTTTCGTACAAGGCCAGGTTCGATTCGCCCGTTAAGCCGCCATTGGCCAGCAGGAGATCCGGATCGCCATCATTGTCGTAATCGGCGAAGGACCCATTCCAGGTGCTCAGCAGATCTTTCTCGTCTATGCCCAGGTCCCGCGCCGGCACGAACTTGAATGTCCCGTCATGTTGATTGAGGAAGAAAGTCGATACGCCGTAGTTTGTGGGCTGCCAGCGATCGTCCGTATCTGCAAGAAAGACATCATCCCATCCGTCGCCGTCAATATCCACGAAGGCTGCGCCGCGTCCGTATCGCTTCGTGACCTGCAATCCGGCTTCAATGGCGCGATTGCAATACGCCGCATCAGGACTGCACGTAAACTCCGGAAATGTCGGAAAGCGCTCCGGCGGAGCCGACTGCGGCATGACCAGCAGGATCAGCGCGGCGGACAAATTCAGGAACGTTCGAAACGGCATCCGTGTACCTCGAGGGGCTGCCGTAAGTAGACCCAATTTTGCGAAAACCGGTCAACTTCTAATCTTCTGATGCCTTGAGGAGGAGGTTATCGAAGACATCGCGGGAACGCCCGCGCAGGTCATCGCGGACATCGGCGTTCGCTGAGCCGAACAAGCCAGGCGGAGAGCGATGTTCGTCCGGAAAAGCCTGGTGCTGCGGGCCACCACTTTTCGTGCTACAGAGACAAATTTGCGGAATTCGTGTCCCATCACTTAACGTGGTTTGGAATTCTTATGAGGTTCGCAGCCTGCCTTTTTGCAATCGCGTACGCCTTGCAGACACCGACTTCACTCGGTTCCTTTACGATTGCCGGTCAGACCTTCACAGTGGCGCGCAATGAGAACCAGCTTCAAATTCGCGATCAGTCCAATGCGGTTCAATATCAAAAGACGATTTCGCCGGATGCGTCCGTAACGGCAAAGCTCGTTGCAGAAAGTGGTTTTGCAGCGTTGCTTCTGCACTATGTCAGGAGTGGGGGCGAGTCGTGGCAGCTGTTTCGTCTCAAGGAGGGAAAGCTGGCGATTCTTGATGCCCCGGTCGTCGCCGGGCCTTCCGGCCCCTTCATCGCGAATGGCGTTATCACCGGCGCCTTGCTGCGCGGCGCGGTTGGCTCGACGACGAGGCTGAATGCGACCGATACGGTCGAGTTAAGCGCCTGGGGCGGGAACTTTTATCTCACCGTGCCGCTGCGTGTCGATTGGCAGCAGGGACGAACCGCACCCGGCCAGCAATGTTTTGAGATGGCCGGCGGGCCAGGACTCGCCGAAACAGGGTGCGAAATGCGGGTGGAGGCCGTTCGAAAACCGGGCAACGAAGAATTCACGTTCGTCCGGTTGTTCAATGGGCCCACCGAGAACCTGGGATTGGCACGCCATGTTGTTATCCAGAAGGATGCGAAGATCGAATATCTTGGCGCGAAGGCTATCGTGAAGTGGAAGAAATCGGATGACGAATTTTCCGCCGAACTGGACGACATCTGGCTCAAGGTTCTCATCGATGACAATGAGGACAACCTCGGATGGGTTCACACGGAAGAAGAGTTCGCCGCAGTAGGCCTGCCCCGAGGAAAGGCTCTACCATGAAGCGCGTCGTGGCAATTCTATTCGTCGCAACCATACTGGCTGCCACGATCTGGAAAACCAGCCGGAACAACGGGCATCCGGAACAATCGCGTGCCTCGAGCACTGAGGCTGCAGCGGGCCCTGCCACCACACAAGACGGTGGCCGGCAGCTTGGTCCGTTCAGGGTTGCCGCAAACCAGTATCGTGTCGTGCTTCAGGAAAGACCGCGTGCGCCCGGCTCCACGCAGGAGACTGGCAACACGGTGGTGAAAATGGAAATCCAGGACGCGACCGGCCGCGTCGAGTACCAGCGGACGTTTCCGGACCAAACCGAATTTGAAGGGTTTTC
Source organism: uncultured Acidobacteriota bacterium (assembly GCA_963836435.1). Lineage (GTDB taxonomy): Bacteria > Acidobacteriota > Terriglobia > 20CM-2-55-15 > 20CM-2-55-15 > DASTBJ01. The sequence goes on from CAWIJI010000010.1 coordinate 370,918, forward strand.
AGACGCGTGGTTTGTCATTCCCACGGTCTTCGCAGGGAGAGGCGGCACGGGCTTGATGATCAACTATGAACTGGACTCCGAACCCTCGGCCCCAACGCCGGAGAACGACTCCTGGTGGCAATTGTTTGGTGTCGTGGACGGTCGGCTCAAGCCGTTCAGTGGCCCGATATCCGTTCAGGGTGATCTGCTTCCTAACGACTCCCTCTCCGACACTCTCCAATTCAAGGTCTGGGCGCATCACTATCGTTTGATTTTTCCAGTCACGGTCAACTGGAGCGAAGGCAGGCTCGCACCGGCGATGCAGTGCGGCTCGTGTGAATACCGCGTCCTGCCCGAAGACCTCAGCGGGAGAGACGACCTTACCTTCGTTCGGATATGCCCTGCTATCGAAACACAATGCGCGAATCCCGTCCGCATCCTGGTAAAGAAGGATTCCGCTATCGGACTGGTGGCCGGGAATGCCGCCGTTCGGTGGAGCGAGGGCTCGGCGTCGGCCTCTTCAGGAGATCCTCGCAATCCCATGGCAGATGAAGGGGCGATCAGTGTGCCCGAAGAAGTCTGGATCAGAGTCCGTATCGACGGCAAGGAAGGCTGGCTGCACGAAGACGAAGATTTTACCGCGCTGAATCTTCCGTTTGAGCAATAGACGGGAGCGAGGTCCGTCTTCGTCCAAGCAGATAGGTGGTGGGAGCCATGCCGAGTTGTTGAATCCTGCCGACAATGTCGCCTTGTTGCCGCCTCGCCTGCTGAAATGCCGCATTTCTTGAACGAGCAGACGCAGTATCAATGAAGCCTCGCCGGTACCCGAGGGTCATTCGCGGGATGGCCGCGGGATACCCGCTGTTGCGCCATTTTCCCGCCGCGCATATCATCACGGAGTCCAGGTCCAATTCGCCATATCACCAGTCGGAACCGGGCGTTGGGTTTGGAACGCCTGGCGGTCTCAATTGCTGCAGATTTCTCGGAGGTCCAATGTCAGTTAACAAAGTCGTCGAACAATTGAAGCCTCAGTTTCGCGGTTCAATCCTGTTGTCCTCGGATGAGGGCTATGAGACAGCGCGGAAGGTCTATAACGGCATGATCGACAAGCGACCGGGAGCGATTGCCCGATGCCTCGATGTTGCCGATGTCATTGCTGCGGTACGCGCGGCAAGGGAGCAGAATGTCCTGACAGCGATTCGCGGCGGTGGACACAACGCCGGCGGTCTTGGAATCTGCGAAGGTGGCCTTGTCGTGGATCTGTCCCTGATGCGCGGCGTACGCGTCGATCCCCGAAGCCAGACGGTTCGGGTCGAAGGTGGCTGCACGGGAGCCGATATGGACCATGCCACGCATGTTTTCGGAATGGCCACGCCAACCGGGACGATCTCTACCACCGGCGTCGCAGGCCTGACGCTGGGCGGAGGCATTGGGCATTTGAGCCGTCCTTATGGACTGACAATCGACAGTCTCCTCGCTGTGGACATGGTGTTGGCCGACGGCCGTTTCGTGACTGCGGATGCAAAGGAGCATCCGGATCTTTATTGGGCGGTCCGCGGAGGCGGAGGCAATTTTGGTGTGGTTACGTCGTTCTTGTTCAAAACACATCCGGTGAGTACGGTTATCGCGGGGCCGACTTTCTGGCCTGTGGATCAGACACCCGAGGTCCTGAAAGCCTATCGGGAATTCATTCTTCAAGCACCGGAAGACGTCAGCGGCTTTTTTGCCTTTCTGACAGTCCCTCCGGTTCCCTTGTTTCCAGCCCATCTCCACAACCAGAAAATGTGCGCCATCATCTGGTGTTCAACGGCATCTGCGGAAAAGGCGGAAAAGGCAACCAAAGGCATGCGAAGCGTGGGCAAGCCGGCCCTCGATCACGTTGGTCCGATGCCTTTCCCGGCCATGCAATCCCTTTTTGACCCATTGTATCCCCCGGGTTTGCAGTGGTACTGGCGCGCAGACTTCTTCAAAGAGATCAGCGATGCGTCCATCGCCGTTCACCTCAAGTTCGCTGAAAAGCTTCCGACGGGCCATTCCACCATGCACATGTATCCCATCAACGGAGCCGTTCATCGTGTTGGGAATCAGGACACTGCGTTCAGCTACCGGGATGCCCTTTGGGCGGGAGTGATCGTTGGCGTCGATCCTGATCCTGGGAACAAGGAAAAGATTACGAACTGGACCAAAGAGTACTTTGATGCCCTGCATCCTCATTCCGCCGGCGGCGCCTACGTCAACTTCATGATGGAAGAGGGGCAGGAGCGCGTCAGAACTTCCTTCCGGGATAACTACGATCGCCTGGCTGCGATCAAGAAGGAGTACGACCCGTCAAACTTTTTCCGGGTAAACCAGAATATCAAACCGGCAAGTTGAAGAAACTTGCGGTCCGCCGGCACCGCGGAGCGGTGCACTGCACGCCGCAGGGAGTTTAGATATTCTTGAGTCTGCGCGGGAGCGGAGACACGAGGTTACGACTCTGGTTTGCAGGTTCGCCCGCAAGGCGATGGCGACGTTGAAACGTGATTCTTAGCACGCCGGAGGCGTGCTGAGAATTTAGCCCCGCGTTAAGCGAGCGAAGCGAGCGCAACCCGGGGTTGCCGTAACGGAGAGGTTCGCACCCCGGCAGGAGTGCAGAGATTCCACGCACCCCTGCCGGGGTCTTTGCACGCCTCCGGTGTGCAAAGATGAACCAAAGACACTCATGAGATTTCATCAGGACTGAAGCTTGACCTCTGAGGACGTCTGTTCCCAGAATGGGCGCGCATGAACCTTGAGCAGAACGCCGAAGACAAGGACTTGCCCCGCCTGGCGCTGGTCGCTGTTCTTGGGGGACTCACGCTGACTGCCTTTGCGGCGAATTCGCTGCTCTGTCGGATGGCGCTCGGCGGGAAGCTCATCGATCCGGTGTCTTTTACGATCCTGCGGTTGACCAGTGGTGCGCTCGCTCTGGCGCCGGTTTCCGGACTCTTTCGCCGGCCCGGCGCCTCGGACCGGATCGCCGGTTCATGGGGATCCGGTCTGGCCCTGTTTGCGTATGCAATCCTGTTTTCCCTCGCCTATGTTTCCCTGAGTACCGGTACCGGGGCCCTGATTCTATTTGGATCCGTGCAGGTGACCATGATCGGTGCAGCTTACCGGGCCGGACAGACTCCCAAACCTGCGCAGTGGGCGGGTTTGTTTATCGCAGTCGCGGGGTTGATCTACTCTGCTTCCGGGGATCGAGTCTCCTGACGTGGCTGGCGCAGTCTTCATGTGCGGCGCGGGAATCTCCTGGGGTGTCTATTCGATTCGAGGCAAAGGCGCTTCATCACCGTCGAGCATGACTGCCGGGAACTTTCTTCGGGCGGTTCCGCTCTGCGGTATCGCGCCTCTTCTGTACGGTTTCACCTTTCATCTCCAGCAGGAGGGTGTGCTGCTTGCTCTGGCTTCTGGAATGGTCACCTCCGGGTTGGGTTACGTCCTGTGGTACAAGGTCCTGAGTAACGTGACCACAACACAGGCCGCCGTGATGCAACTCCTCGTGCCCGTCCTTGCAGGTTTCGGTGGTGTCACGTTCCTGTCGGAGAAGCTGACGCTAAGATTGATCCTGGCGAGCGCCCTCGTGCTTGGCGGTGTTGCCACCGCGGTGTTAAGAACGTAGCGCTGATGGTCCGGTCATTGCCCTCTCCGATGGGACAATCTTGATCATGCGGCGCTCCTACGTCGGAATGCTCTTTATGCAACACTCGAAAAAAGGTCATACTCTTCCAGACAAACCCCCGCAGTTTTGGTCTTTGCCGCGACTTGGCGGTGCTGACGATCGCGGATTGCTGAAACCCTACCCAAGCGGGCCGTCACTGGGACAGGAAATCCGAATCAGCTTCAAACCGGCGTGCGCGGGGTTCGCGGCCGGAGATACATCGATCAAATAATTGAGGGAAATGACGATGAAGCACAAGACGATACCTGGATTGCTGCTGGCGGTTTGCCTGTGGGGCGGCACCGCGAACGCGCTGCAAACCGCCACCGCCTGCGACCGGGAATGTCTGCGCGGCAAGGTCACGCAGTTGCTGTATGCCTTCCTGAAACACGATGTGAGCGGCCTGCCCGTAGCCGACACGTGCGCGTGACCGAAGACGCCGTCGAGAAGCCGCTCGCCAAAGTCGGTCTGGTCAGGACGGTGACGCGCCTGCGCGGCTTTCGTCAGGACATCATCGACGAGCGCGCAGGCGTGGCAGGCGCCGATGTCGTGGTGGAGGAGAGCGGAGCGCCCGTGCTGCTGGTGGTGCGGCTGAAGGTCGTCGAGGACAAGCTGACCGAAGTCGAACTCGTGGCCACGCGCAGCGCCGCAGAAGGGCTGATCTTCAACATCGACGGCCTGAGCGCACCGAGCGAAGTGATGAACTACGCCCCGCGCCCCGAGCAGCTTTCGACCCGCGATGAAGCCATCAAGGCGGCGCTGTACTATCCGGCTGGGCTCAACGCCGCCAAGACTTTCGCCGACGTGAATGCGCCCTTCGCCGCGGATGCCTATCGTTACGAAAACGGCCAGGTGATGGCGGGTCCCGCCTGTAAGTTTGCCCCCGGCTGCCAGAACATCTCGACACAATCGCTCGCGATCTTCAATCGCCTTGGTGACGTGCAAACGCGCGTGGTCGCCGTCGATGAGCGCATGGGCATCGTCTGGCTTCGCATGGCCTGGGGCGTGCGCGAGCGCGGGGGGGACCAGCTCACGGTGTGGGAAACTTTCAAGGTCTATGACGGTAAAATCCACGCGGTGGAAGCATTCATGAGAATCCTTCCCATAGAGAAGCGTAACGGCGGGTGGCAGTAGCTCCAGCAGCACCTGTGCGTTTGTCCGAAGGCCTCGCGCCCTGCTCAGGAGCGCGAGGCCTCCTCGCGTTACTGGCCCTTGCCCGGCTTGTTGCACCCGCAGCGACAATTCCGCTTCTGGCAATCGCATGCGTCCTGCCGGCATCCGCAGGCACAGTTCTCGCAGTTACAGACACTGGCGCAGTTGCAGGTAGCGGTTTCCGTCGGCCGGGCATTTTTTGAGTTGGACATTGATTTTCTCCCTTTTTATAGCGCTCTATGCGCTTCAAAGGGGCTGACGGACGTCCCCTCAAAACATTACAGTCGGGCATGCGTGGTAGCCTGTGCATGGTGGCAACCACTCCCGAATCAGCCACTTCGCTCACCCCAGAGGCGATACAGCGCCTGGTGGATCATCACCGGCAGTTCCTGGCATTCCTCCAGACCCGGGTCGAATCCCGAGCCGCCGCGGAAGATATTCTGCAGTCGGCGTTCGTGAAGGGCCTCGAGCGTGGCGCCGAAGTGCGGGACGAAGAAAGCGCCGTGGCGTGGTTTTACCGGGTGCTCCGCAACGCCATGATCGATCACTATCGCCACCGCGCATCGACGGAGCGGGCGCAAGAAGGCTGGGGCAGGGAATTTGGTTCGCATGGAGACGCCGGAGGCGGAGCTGAAAGACGAAATTTGCCAGTGTGTCAGCGTTTGCTCGAGACGCTCAAGCCCGAATACCGTGAGGCTCTGCGGACCATCGATCTGGATGAGGGGAGTCTGAACGATCTGGCGAAGCGCGCGGGAATTACTTCGGGAAATGCCGCGGTGCGGGTGCATCGTGCGCGGGAGGCTCTGCGCAAGCAGGTCCGCGTCAGCTTGCGGAAGCTGTGCGGAGCACGGTTGTCTGGATTGTCATTGCAAGGCCGCGAGGAAGCCTGGCAAATCGTAACGGATTCACCCGGCTGGTCGCACTACTATTTTTCCTCAGGATTGCGAGAATTCGTCGCCGCCTATAGGCTGTCTTGCCGACAGTGAGGCCGAGCAACACGTATCCTCGCTCTCCGGCTTCCTGTAACTCCTTCTGCATGGTGGAGGTCTTGGTCGTCGCCAGCAGCCTGTAGGTGGAAGCAACTCGTGGCCTGGAAGGGTCGGCCTCCAGAATGACGACGACCTCTCTGCCCCCAAAGGCAGATTGGAACACGCTCTGGGCCGAGATATTCATAGCCTTGATCGCGGCCCGTTGCAATTCTCTCTGCATGGTGGAGGTCCTGGAGGTGGCCAGCAGTTTGTAGCGGGCCGCCGGATTCGGACAGCCGGGCATTCCACCATCGCAACGATGACTTCCTGACCCCCATTCGCGGTTTCCCGCCCATGGCCTTGGCGAATCGATATCCGCGGCAGCCGCCTCGTTGAGCTCCATCTCCATCGTGGAAGTCTTGGAGGTCGCCAAAATCCGATAGTCCAGCGGACCGTCTGCTGCAGTTGATCGCAAGGCCATCCCAAGGATCGCCACAGACATACCCGCCGCCAGGAATATTCTTTGAGACTTGTTGAAATTCGACATTTGTCTTCCCTCGCTTTCGAAGGGGCTGACGGACAATGGCGACAAACCTTACAGAAGCAGGAAAACTGTTGAGGGCACAAGGCTTGTCGAACCCTCCTGTCCTGGGGGCATTCGCCCGGTCCCGCGGGACTCGATGCAAGAGGGTGCGATGCGTTACGGGTACCTCGCGGAAGAGATCTATTCGGAACTCTGGCGGCCGGACGGGATATCCGCGAACGCCGGAAACTCCGGATACCCCGGCAGGGATGTCGCGCGCGTGACCGCGCGCAGGATTGCCGCCGAAACAATTTCCGCGGCCAGCCCGCCGACTCTTCCCAGGTCTGGTGCGAACCGCGCCTTGCCGGTGGACATCGCGAACAAGGTGTCCCCATCCCACGGCGTGTGCACCGGATTGATCGTCCGCGCCATCCCGTCATGGCCCATCTGCGCGATCTTCTTGAGTTGGGCCTTGTTGAATGGCGCGTTCGTGGCGATTACTCCAATGGTCGTGTTCGTCGGTTCGACGGGGACGATACCGCGATGCCACTGCATCACGTCGATAAATCCCCTGCCATCCGGAGATCGCGCACCTGCGATAACTTGTCCGTCGCGAGGATTGACGACGTTGCCGACGCAGTTCACGGCGACGATGACGCCGATGACGATGCCATCGCCCATTTGCAGGCTTGCCGTTCCGACCCCACCCTTCATCGGAAGTCCTGGCTGGAGCTTTCCAATCGTGGCGCCGGTTCCGGCTCCGATGCTGCCCTCCGCGACGAATCCCTCATGAGCGTCAAGGCAAGCCTGGTACCCCGACTCTGCATCGGGCCGAATCCGCGGGTCCCCCAGGCGAAGATCAAAAAGGATCGCCGCCGGGACAATCGGCACTCGCGCAAACGGCGTGGCATAGCCTATCCCTCGTTCTTCGAGATAGCGCATCGCTCCACCGGCGGCATCGAGGCCGAAGGCACTGCCACCGGCCAGCATGATGGCGTGCGCCTCCTGCACATGATTGATGGGGTCCAGCAGGTCGGTCTCCCGCGTTCCCGGTCCGGAACCTCGCACATCCACGCCAGTCACCGCGCCTTCCTCGCACAGGACCACCGTGCATCCGGTGGGCCGCCGAGTATCGGTATAGTGGCCGACCTTGATTCCTTCGACGTCCGTGATGAATCCCGCCGCCAGGTCCATCAGTTGCTTCATGTGTAAATGCTAAACTGAATCTCGGTGAACACCCTTCAGGAAAACATGCCCCTCTCTCCGTGGACGACTTTCGGTGTTGGCGGTCCTGCCCGCTATTTTCTGAATGCAAAGTCCGAAGCGGAAGTCGTCGACGGCCTTGATTTTGCCGCGACGCGCAGGCTTCCCGTGTTCATTCTGGGGGGCGGGTCGAACCTCCTGGTTTCTGATCGCGGGTTTGGTGGCATGGTTGTTCGGGTCGGTATCGAGGGCATGACTTGGGAAAATGGGCAGATCCGCGCGGCCGCCGGTCAGGATTGGGACTCCGTGGTTGCATCCTGCGTTGAACGGGGCCTGGGCGGCGTCGAGTGTCTCAGCGGAATTCCGGGTCTTGTGGGCGGAACGCCGGTTCAGAACGTCGGGGCCTACGGCCAGGAGGTTGCGGACGTGCTGGTTTCGGTCCATGTAATGGACCGTCAGACAGGAACGCTGCTGGATTTGTCACGGGCGCAATGCGGCTTCGAATACCGCACGAGCATCTTCAACACGTCGCACAAGGATCGATACGTTGTCCTGTCCGTGACCTACGCGCTGCACAAGGGCGCGCCGGCAAAGGTGGGGTACCCGGACGTGCTGAGGCGCTTCGAGGGACGGCGGGAGCCGCCGTCGCTCGCCGATGTCCGCCGCGTGGTCCGGGAGATTCGCTCGAGCAAAGGAATGCTGATTGTCGAAGGCGAACGGGATTGCCGCAGTGCGGGATCGTTTTTCAAGAACCCCATCGTTACAGAAGCCCAGTATGTCCGTATACAGGATGATGTGCAGGAAGCGGTTCCGCGGTATCCTGCCGGAACCGGAAAAGTCAAGATGTCAGCGGCGTGGCTCATCGAGCGCGCCGGATTCAAAAAAGGATTCGCAATCGGACCCGCGGCCATATCGGGCAAACATACACTGGCTCTTGTAAATCGCGGTGGATACCGCGGCCGCCGACATCGTGCGTTTGGCCCGCGAGATCCGCCGGGGAGTCGAAGACAAGTTCGAGATCTCCCTGGCCGCCGAACCAGTATTTGTAGGATTCGAGGAAAAAGAGGGGTGCTTATGAAGAAGCTGTTGCTCGTTTTTGTGATGTTGGCCGCTGTTGCCGGCGGCGCCTATTACTACAAGAACCAGGCTACCGCGGTAACGGAGACGGCTATACCGAAGATCGACGTCGAAAAGCACACCCTGGAAAACGGCCTTGACGTCCTGCTGGTCGAAGATCACCGCCTGCCCCGCGTCGCCGTGAATATCTGGTACCACGTCGGGCCGGTCAACGAGGTGCCCGGGCGCACGGGTTTCGCGCACCTGTTCGAACATATGATGTTTCAGAAATCGAAACACACTCCGGAAGACAGCTACTTTCAGTTCCTCGAAACCGCCGGCGCCAGCGACGTTAACGGGACTACCGACCGCGATCGTACGAATTACTTTGAAACTGTGCCGAGCAATCAGCTGGAACTGGCTCTATGGCTCGAGTCCGACCGCATGGGCTATCTGCTCGACGATCTGACCGGCGAGTCCTTCAAGAATCAGCAGGACGTCGTACGCAATGAACGCCGCCAGAGCTATGAAAATCGTCCTTTCGGAATCGTGGAAGAAGCCGTCACGCACCTGATGTATCCGAAGGATCATCCCTATTACGCCGATGTGATCGGTTCGCATGCCGACATTCAGGCGGCGCAACTGAAGGATGTGAAGAGTTTCTTCAAGCAGTATTACGTGCCCAACAACGCGAGCATCGCCCTCGTCGGAGATATCAACAAGGCCGACGCCTTGAAGCTGGTCGAGAAATACTTTGGCACTTTCAAGAGAGGTGCGGATGTCCCGCCAGTGAAGGTAACGACGCCCCCGATCACCGAGGAACGGCGGCTGGTCGTGAAGGATCGCATCGAAATGCCACGCGTTTACATGGCATGGATTGTTCCCTCGATCTATACGGACGGCGATGCCGCTGCGGACATCGCGGCCAACCTGCTGGGAGGTGACAAGGTCAGCCGGCTCTACAAGAGCCTTGTCTACGACAAACAGATCGCCCAGGACGTTTCCGCCTGGAACGCCTCCTACTCCCTCGGTTCCGTATTCGAAATCCAGGCAACGGCCGCACCCCAACATACGCTGGAGGAAATCGAGAAGGCTATTGATGTCGAACTCGAAACGCTGCGCACCAAGGCTCCGGAAGCATCGGAGCTTGCCGGCGCGGAGCGGACGATCGAACGCAGCATCCTGTTTTCATTGGAGTACAACGGCGGCTTCGGAGGCGTTGCCGATCGCATCAATTCCTATAACCAACACATGAAGAATCCGGACTTCCTGCAACAGGACGTGGAACGGTACCGGAAGCAGACGCCGGATTCCATCAAGGAATTCGCCGCGAAGTATCTGACCACGAACTCGCGCGTTGTCGTCTACGGCGAGCAGGGGCCGCAAGACCTCGGAACTCCGGTTCCGACCGGGAAGATTGCCAGCAAAGAAGGCGGTGAATCGGTCAATCCCGACGAACCGTGGCGCGCGATGCCGCCGGCGCCGGGTCCTGAGCCGGCCCTCGTTCTGCCGACTCCTGAGACGTTCCAGCTTGCCAATGGCCTGACGGTCCTCCTGAATTCCCGTAAAGGCCTGCCGACGGTGGCCGCTGGACTGGTTTTTCGCGGCGGTATTGCTGCGAATCCGGGCGACAAGCCCGGGCTCGGCGGGTTCATGCTCGATATGCTGGATGAGGGAACAACCACCCGTTCCGCCCTTCAATTCTCCGAACAGCTCAAGCAGGCGGGTGCCGAGATCGCCGACTCTCCGGCGCGTGATGCATCCTCGCTGGTGCTGACCGCGACACGCGGCACAGTCGGCGCAGGCTTCAATCTTCTGGCCGATGCCGTCATGAATCCCGCATTCGCGCCGGAAGAGGTGGAGCGGGCTCGCAAGAGGAGACTTGGAGAACTCGTGCAGATGAAAGAAGACCCGGCTGCGGTTTCGGACATCGTGACGATCATTGCCCTGAATGGCAAAGAGAACCCCTATGCCTATCCCGTCTTGGGGACCGCGGATTCGGTGACCGCGTTGAGCGTCGAAGACCTCAGAAATTTCTGGAAATCCCAGGTCACACCCGCCAATGCCGCGATGGTAGTTTCCGGGACTTTTCTAAAGACGAATTGCAGGCGCTGCTCGAAAAGTCGTTCGGAAACTGGTCCAGGACCGACACGCCGACGATCCAGATTACCGAAGTACCCTTCACACGTCGTCTGGTCCTTGTCGACACGCCGGGTGCTGCTCAGAGTCAGGTGCGAGTGGCGATTCCAGGCCCGAATCGCTCCACGCCGGATTATGAGCCGCTTTCCGTCATGAATGAGATTCTCGGTGGCGCGTTTTCGAGCCGCATCAACCTCAATCTTCGAGAACAGCATGGATACACCTATGGCGCCTACACAAGAGTTCGCGCCCTGGCACATGGCGGGTGGATCGTTGCGGGTTCCGGCGTGCGAACCGACGTCACCGTGCCTGCTGTCGGCGAGCTTGTAAAGGAAATCAAACGAATGGGCGAAGCTCCCGTTACGGAGCAGGAAATGAAGCTGGCGAAATCCTCGCTTGTCGGGGCGCTTCCCAGCGCGTTCGAGACCACCAGCGATACTGTGGGTATGCTTTCCGACATCCCGATTTACAACCTTCCCCTCGATTACTACGCCGAGTACTCCAGGAAGGTTAAATCGGTCACTCCGGAGAACGTTCAGGAGGTTGCGAAGAAATATCTGTTGCCGGACAAGATGCTGGTGGTCGTCGCCGGGGATCGAAAGGTCGTCGAAGGCGGACTGAAGGGCTTGGGCCTTGGCGAGGTCGAGGTCCGGGACGCGGATGGCAATGTGAAATAGTGCCGGAACTTCCAGACATTCTGGTGTACGTCGAGGCGCTGGAAGCCCGCATTCGCAACGAAGTTCTCCAGGGCGTGCGGATCTCGAGCCCGTTCGTCCTTCGATCTGTAGCCCCGCCGGTGACTGATCTGGCGGGTCGTTGCGTGCGCAACATCCTTCGCTTGGGAAAGCAGATTGTCATCGAACTCGAGGAAGAATATTTTCTCGTCATTCATCTCATGATCGCCGGACGTCTTCAATGGAAGGCGCCTCAGGCGTCCGTACCGGGTAAAGTCGGGCTTGCGGCTTTCGACTTCGCGAAGGGCACCCTGATCCTCACCGAGGCCGGATCCAAAAGACGAGCGTCGGTTCACGCCGTGCGCGGAAGGGAAGCATTGGCTTCGTTTGACCGGAGAGCGCTTGAGGTGCTGGAGTCGAGCCTTGAAGCCTTCGCGTCGGTCCTGCGACGTGAGAACCATACGTTGAAACGGTCGCTTACCGACCCGCGTCTCTTCAGCGGCATTGGGAACGCCTATTCCGACGAAATTCTGCATCGCGCCCGCCTCTCACCCATGCAGCAGACCGGAAAACTCTCCGCGGAAGACGTTCACTGCCTGTGGGAATCGACTCGGGGCGTCCTTTTGGAATGGTCCGCGCGCCTGAGGGACGAGAATGGCGCCGATTTCCCTGCGAAGGTCACTGCCTTCCGTCCTGAGATGGCAGTCCATGGCCGGTATGGTCTGCCGTGCCCCGTGTGCGGTTCGCCTGTCCAACGCATTGTCTACGCCGAAAATGAGTGCAACTACTGCGCCACCTGCCAGACCGAAGGACGCCTCCTCGCGGATCGTGCGATTTCGCGTTTGCTCAAGCAGGATTGGCCACGCTCCATCGACGAACTGGAGAAACACTTCGAGTCGCGCCGCTGCTAACGCACCAGTTCTACCTCCGGGTTTGCTGCCTTAAGGAAGTTTGCCGGTTCCCAGCCATTTTGCGCAGTCCGGCGTTGGATTTTCACCCCGGAAGGGGTGCATAGCACGCCTCTGGCGTGCAAAATGTCTAAACTCCAGAGCACGCCTCCGGCGTGCTGAGAGCGCAAGGCGATGGCGACGTTGTGCGCACCGAAGGCGTGCGAGGAGAGTAGCCGGTGGTCGCGCGCTGTTTGCGTGCGAAGCACAGAAATGAACCCGGCGGGGGCCCGGCAGGGGTGCGAGATCTTATTTGGACAACTGGGCCAGCGCCAGTCAGGGTATAGTTATAACCCATTTCACCAATCCGAAACTTGCGCGTCTAAACGCGGCAGTGAGGTATCCCGTATGAAGCGAATAGTGTCAATAACGTTCATATTGGGCGCTTTAGCTTTGCCCGCATTCTCCCAGGACCCCGGCGACGAACCGGATCATGGTGTGGCTCGGCTAAGTTTGCTCAGCGGCGACGTTACCGTACGCCGCGGTGATTCCGGTGAAGATATCGCAGCTGAACCGAACGCGCCGCTTGTGGCGCGAGACCATGTTTTCACCGAGAACGGTGCGCGGGCGGAAATCCAACTGGACTGGGCCAACATGTTTCGTCTCGCTCCGAACAGCGAGGCTCGGATGGCCACGCTCGCCGATCGCGACTTCCGCGTCGAGCTTGCGGCCGGCACGATGACATTTCGCGTTCTTCGGGATTCCAACGCGCAGGTCGAGATCAGCACGCCGACGGCTGCTGTCCGGCCGAAGCGGCAGGGTACCTATAGAATCACCGTCCGAGACGACTACTCCACGGAAATCACCGTGCGTTCAGGCGAGTCAGATATTTTTGCAGGCCAGGACTACTCCCCGCTCCGCTCGGGACAAACTCTGATCGTGCAGGGCGACCCCGCAAATCCGGTGCGCAACTTCGTCGGGTACCTGCCTCATGATGACTGGGATTCATGGAATGAATCGCGCGATCGGGACCTTGAGCGCAGCGACAGCTATAAATATGTCAGCCGGGATGTCTATGGCGCCGACGACCTCTATGGTTATGGCCGTTGGGTCTACGATCCGCCTTATGGCTGGGTATGGGCGCCGAATGTTGCGGCAAGCTGGGCTCCGTACCGCGACGGCCGTTGGTATTACGCCGACTATTACGGTTGGACTTGGGTAAGCGGCGATCCCTGGGGGTGGGCCCCGTATCACTACGGCCGTTGGTACCATGCACCGCGCTATGGGTGGGTCTGGTATCCCGGCGGAATTGGACCGCGCCAATATTGGCGCCCAGCCCTGGTGAGTTTTTTTGGTTGGGGCGGGAATTTCGGTAGCATCAATATTGGTTTTGGTTTCGGCAACGTCGGCTGGGTGCCCCTGGCGCCTTACGAAGTCTATCGTCCATGGTATGGACGCAACGTGACGGTGGTTAACGTCAACAACATCAGTGTCGTCAACACTTATCGCAACGCCCGCTTTGCAAACGGATATAGCGGAGTCACCAGCGTCGTGGCCGGAGACTTCGGACGCCGACACGTATCAGTGAATAACTACGTGCGAGCGAACGACCGCGATCTGGGTCGGGCTGCGGAGGTGCGAGGCCGAGTTCCGTTCGAACCCACGCGCGATGCGCGAAAACTCTCAGATCGGCAAGTCGTTTCGCGAAATGACGGACGCCGGAACAATGACAGCCGGCAGTTCGTTACTTCGCGTCCAGACAACTCCCGATCCGGCGCGGGCCGGGCCGCGCAGCTTTCCGACCGCCAATCCCGTCAGCCGGGTCAGGACACGCGGCAGGCGCCGCGGAACGAGGCGCGAACCTTTGTCAACTCGTCCGCTTCGCCGGGCCGGACCGCACAGCCTTCCGACCGCCAATCTCGTCAGCCCGGTCAGGATACACGGCAGGCACCGCGGAACGAGGCGCGAACCTTTGTCAACTCGTCTGGTTCGCCGAGCGGGGCCGCACAGCCTTCCGACCGCCAATCCCGTCAGCCGGGTCAGGATACACGGCAGGCACCGCGGAACGAGGCACGGACCTTTGTCAACTCGTCTGGTTCGCCGGGACAGACACCCTCGAACCGCCCCGTGCAGCCAAATCGATTGGCCTCGCCTGACCAGCCGAATCGTTCAGATCGCTCCAACACGCCCGAACGGTCCAGGGCGCCGGAGCGTGCAGCCGCCTCTCCGCCTGAACGTACGTTTGTCACGGGTGGAGGGTCCTCGAGCCGGGCGGAGTCGAGAATCGGGGCACCCGAGACTTTTCGAACGCCAACACCTGCGCCTAACCGTGGTTTCGACCGCCCGGCGGAGGTTGGCCGGGGGCCCGACCGGAGCCAGAGTTCGCCTTCTGTCGGCATAGCGGAGCGACCGGCAAATCGGCCGGCAATCAGCGAAAGCCGCAGCGCTTCACCAGGCCGCAGAGAGCAGGCGGCTCCGGCCGCACAGAGTCGCCGTTCGCAACCCCAGTCTTCCCAACCGGCGCAGAGCAATTCCAGTCGGAAAAGCCAGGGCAAGGGCCGGAGATAAGAACGAAGCGGAAGATAAGAAGATAGAGTGGAGCGGGCACGCACTGAACTGGGCTCCTGAGCGGAGGACAGTTCAGTGTCGTGCTCCGTTTTTTGTGCAAAGCCGCAAGAGCCGGGGTCATCGCCCTCGCGCTGTCAACTCTTCCTAATTGAAAGTTCCCGCGAATGTCGGTATGAGCGGGTTGTGGTCCAGGATTCCGTCAAAAAGCAGGGTCCCCGAGCCGCCACTGGAAAGGTAGAGTGTCGCGGTGACATGGAACCGGTTGCCTCCGATGTAGGTGATCTGGCCGCCGAGCACGATTCCTTTGAAGCTGCGCAGAAGAGTTTGCAATTGCCAAACGCCTCCCAGATAGATGGGAGTGGAGTCACCGATTTCTGTGGGCAGCGTTCCATGGTTCATCGCGGCAACAACAATTCCGCTGGCATTGGGAAAAGCGCCGATCCTTCCGTGAAAACCGCCTGCAAAAATCGCCGCGCCACAAATGAACTGAGGGCAGAGCTCCAGACCCGAAACGTTGCCGCTGATCGTCGGGTTGGTCGCCGCATAAGCCGATGTTGAACCGCAAGCCAGAATCAGACTGAAGGCGAAAATGCAGATTGCTCGCTTCATGTATTCCTCCTGAAAAAGTCGCCCCCGGTATCGATGAGACGGAGGCCACTCTACAATTGGTTTCCTAAGCTATTGCCGACGCAGTTTCATGGTGAGTCGGCTGGTGCCGTGCTGATTTGTCGCAGATGCCGAATACTCTAGAAGAGATCGGCCAGCCGGGTAAAGCAAAGAGTGCAGGCCTCCACGCCACGAGTTCGCCGTCGCCGGCCCCGCGCGAAGCAGATGGTTGTATGATGACGCTCGCGAGAATCCCGAGTGTCCCGAAGGTCGGAACCGCCGGCGAATCAAGGAGTAACAGGAATGCGTTTGAAGTCGTTATTGGGGATTGGGCTCATGGCCTCGCTTGCTGCGTGCGCCGGCAACACCAACGCTCCGGGGGAACGGGCGCCCGGAAGTGCTGAGCTTGCAAAGATCACGTTCGTCACGGACTGGAAGGCGCAGGCCGAGCACGGCGGGTTTTATCAAGGGATTGCGAAGGGAATCTATAAGGCACACGGGATCGACTTGCGCCTCATGCAGGGCGGCCCGGATGTGAATGTTCCGCAATTGATGGCTGGCGGCGCCGCCGATTTCGGCATGGGCTCGAATGGATTTATACCGCTGAATATCGTCCGCGAGGGCGTCCCGCTGAGTGCTGTCATGGCGGTTTTTCAGAAGGATCCCCAGATCCTCATGGCCCATCCCCGCGATGACATCAAGTCGCTCGCCGACATGAAGGGCAAACCCATCATGATTTCCGATGCGTCGACAACGGCGTTCTGGCCATGGTTGAAGGCGAAGTACGGCTTCACGGATTCGCAGATCCGCAAGTACACTTTTAACCTGGCGCCTTTTCTTGTCGACAAAAACGCGATCCAGGAAGGCTACCTTTCCAGCGAGCCGTACACGGCGGAGAAGGAGGGCAAATTCAAGCCGAGCGTCTTCCTGCTGGCCGACAACGGTTATCCCGGATATGCCAACATGGTACTCGTCTCTCAATCTCGGATCGACGAAAATCCCATGCTCGTGCAGGAGTTCGTCGATTCCACGATCGAGGGCTGGATGGATTACCTCTACGGCGATCCGGAACCCGGCAACATCCTGATCAAGAAAGACAATCCGGAAATGACGGACGATCTGATCGCCCAGGCGATCGAAAAGATGAAGTCTTACGGCATAGTGATGAGCGGCGATGCCATGACTCTTGGCCTGGGCATCATGACCGACGAGCGCTGGAAGACTTTCTTTGAGACCATGTCTTCCGAGGGACTCTATCCTGCGTCCCTGGACTACAAGAAGAGCTATGACCTTCAATTCGTGAACAAGAAGGTCGCACTCGAGAAGATTCATTGACGCGTGGCCCGCTCCTTCAGCTTTCCGGAATATCCAAGACTTTCGCGAGCGGGACCCACGCCCTCGGGCCCATCGATCTTGCCGTAAACGACGGAGAATTCGTCTCCATGCTGGGGCCGAGCGGTTGCGGAAAATCTACAGCCCTCCGATTGATTGCAGGGTTGATCGAACCCGACGCCGGGAACGTTCGCTGGACTGCCGGAAAGCCGGAAATCAGCTTCGTATTCCAGGAACCCACATTGATGCCCTGGGCGACGGCGCTCGAAAATGCCCGCCTTCCCCTGGACCTCAAAGGGCGATCTCGTGATGACGCCAACCGGCGGGCGATGCGCGCTCTGGCTCGCGTCGGTCTTGAAGGGTTCGAAAACGCTTATCCTCGGGAGCTCTCCGGCGGAATGAAAATGCGCGTATCCATCGCCCGAGCCATCGCCGCAGAACCCCGGGTGCTCCTGATGGACGAACCGTTCGCGGCCCTCGATGAATTCACTCGGCAGTCTTTGAACGACGAGTTGCTGAAGTTGTGGCGTGAAGACGGCCTCGCCGTCATCTTCGTGACCCATTCGGTTTTCGAGAGCACTTACCTTTCGTCTCGAGTCGTGGTGATGACGCCGCGTCCGGGTCGCATTACCGCCGATTTCGCATTGCCTTCGCCTGTGAACCGTGCGGCGGATTACCGGGTCAGCCTTGAATTCATCGAACATGCGGGAAGGATTTCGGCGGCCCTCAAGAGGGCAACCGGGGCTTCGGTATGAGAAAAGCGCTGTCGTGGATTGTGCCGGCCGCACTGGGCGTTGTCGTGCTCGGCTGCTGGGAGTTCCTGGTGGCGTATTTCCAGGTTGCGCCTTATGTATTGCCCGCACCCTCGGCGATTGGCGCCGCCTTTCTCGAAAATTTTTCGTCTCTCTTCTCGTCGCTGTGGACAACTCTGTACATTACGATTATCGCTTTCGTATTCGCCGTCGCGGGCGGAACGACACTCGCGGTTTTGTTCACACAAAGCCGCACCATCGAGTTCGCCCTCTATCCCTACGCTGTGATTCTGCAGGTGACGCCGGTCGTCGCCATCGCGCCGTTGATTCTCATCTGGGTGGGATTCGACCGCGTCAACGTGGCGCTGATCCTCATTGCCTGGATTGTGGCGTTCTTTCCCATCCTGTCCGGTACAACACAGGGATTGAAATCGGCAGATCATAATCTGATTGATCTGTTTCGCCTTCACGGCGCATCGCACTGGAAGATTCTCGTCGGGCTGCAACTGCCGACAGCCCTGCCGAATCTGCTTGGCGCAATGAAGGTCTCCGGAGGACTGGCTCTGATTGGGGCCGTGGTCGCCGAGTTTGTCGCCGGATCCGGCACGAGCACCGGGCTCGCCTGGCGCATCGTCGAAGCTGGAAATCGCCTGCAGATTGCGAAAATGTTCGCGGCGCTTGCTCTTCTGGCCGCGCTCGGTGTCGCGATCTTCTCCGTTCTAACTTTCTTCGAATGGGCTCTTCTGCACCGGTGGCACGAAAGCGTATTGGAGAAGCAGAAGTAGGAAGACAAGACAACGTGACGCACGGCTTCTAGTGTAGCTGGTTGCCGTCAAAAACGATGCAGACCGAGTCTTCCGATGCATCTGCCGCAACGCATGAGGCGTTCTCCAGGCGTCTTTGCACCGACCCCAGGTCCTGATCGAGAAGACTAACCGCCTGCGCGGCTGCGCGATCGAGAGAATCGCTTTGCCGTTTCGCTTCCAGTTGTCTCCCGCCATCACCATGAGAACATCGTCCGCAATGGCTAAAGCCCATAAAACGACTTTATTCCGGCAAGACCCCATTATAACGTTGGATCGTCCAGGATGGACTTTGCAGGAATTCAAAGATGGAGCTTTACGAAGACAACATCAATCAGCTGCTTCAGGCTCGGTCTGAGATTGACGACGAACTCCGGAGGCGCAAGAGCCAGATCACCATCTTCTTCACGGATGTCGTTGGTTCCACAACCTATTTTGACCGCTTCGGCGACACCGCCGGCCTGCTTCTGGTCCACCGTCACGACAACCTGGTGATGTCGGCCGTGGAGGAATTCCAAGGTACCGTCATTAAGACGATTGGCGACTCGGTGATGGCCGAGTTTCCGGACCCGGCGCTTGCCGTCCGGGCCGCCATGGCCATTCAGGAGCGCCTGACTCTTCACAACTGGGAAGTCGAAGACAGGGAGCGCCTGCAAATCCGGACTGGAATCAACTATGGGACCGGCTTCCGGCGCGGTAACGACCTCTTTGGTGATGCCATCAACCTGGCGGCGCGAATTACCAAGAAGGGAGGCCCCGGGCAGATCCTGATTTCGCGCTCCGTTTATGACGCTCTCAACGGCACTGAATTCCGTTTCAGGTCTTTAGGCAGGATCGGGCTGGAAGGTAAATCGGGCGGTGAGGAGCTTTATGAGGTGCTCTGGAAAGACGCCTTGACGACCCCGGAACCTGGTGAAGACCCGGCGCAGAAAACACTTCGTACGCAGCAGCATAGGGCCTCTGCCGACGTCCCGGAACCGTTGTCTTCACCGGACCCGCAGCGCTACGAGGTACTTGCGCAGCTCGGGGTTGGCGGCATGGGGATCGTCCTCAAGGCGAGGGACCGTGAAACAGGCGAGATCGTGGCGCTGAAGGTGCTGAAAACGGAGATAGCCGCGCAACCCGAGCTCATCGAGAGATTCAAGAATGAACTCCGGCTGGCCCGCCGCATCACGCACCGCAACGTCTGCCGTATTTACGACTTCTACCGCAACGCCGACTCTTCATTTTTCTCCATGGAATACGTGGAAGGGGAGAGCCTGCGAAAAGTGCTCGATCGCTTTGGTGCGTTGGGCGTTCGCAGTGGCACCCGGATTGGCCGCCAGATCTGCGAAGGCCTTCGCGAAGCGCACGCTCAGGGCATTGTGCACCTCGATCTGAAACCTGAGAACCTGATGATCGACGACAGCGGCAACGTCAAACTGATGGACTTCGGTCTCGCCCATCTCGTCGCGGAAGATTCCACAGTTGCTGCCGGCACTCCCTCCTACATGGCTCCCGAACAGGCAGAGGGCCTGCCGGTCGACCAGCGCAGCGACATCTATGCCCTGGGGCTCGTGCTCTTTGAACTCTTCACGGGATTTGCTCCCTTCACCGGGGACACGCCGATTGCCGTTGCCCTGAAACATATTCAGCAAGTGCCGGTCAATCCCCGGGAGATCGACAAGACCCTCCCGGACTACATCGCAGAAGGCATTTTGTTCTGTCTGGAGAAAGATCCGGCGAAGCGATTCCAGTCGATCGAGGAAGTTCAAGCCGCGATGTTTCCCGAAAGCGCCGACACCGTGGCCCCGTCTCCGCGTTTCCGGTGGGCCGATCGCAGAGCCGCTGCCGGAGTGTTGACCGCGGTTGTGCTGATGGTCGCGGTCGTGTTCGTGACGTATGGCCGGGAAAGCAATCCAGACGCGGCCATTCAGGCCTCGGCCTCCCCCGTCTCGGATTCGGAATTTGCCGCCTTTCGTATGGCGGAATTGTTGAACAGCACGGACGCCTGGAACGCCTATCTTCACGATTATCCGGCGGGGGAACTCGCCACTGCCGCGCATCAGCGTCTGGCCAGACTGGAAGCCCCTGTGGAAGCCAAACCGGAGAAGACGGTCAACAACGCTCCGGCCGAGCCCCTCAAACCCAAACCGGAGGAACCGGCGAAGCCGAAGTGGTCCGGTTTCTTTGACGCTGCCGCCATACCCAGCGGCGTTTTCCTGATGGGGAACGACGACGGTAGGGGAGATGAAAGTCCCCGTCACCAGGTGAGACTCAATGACTTTCGTCTGAGCCGCGCGGAAATTACCAACCGGCAATACGTTGCGTTTCTCGATGAAACCGGCCACCAGCGTCCCCGGGCGCCTGGCTTCGCGAAAAATTACCTTCTGGACTATCCCGATCTGCCGGTCGTCAACGTGAGCTTCGATGACGTAACGGACTTCTGCAACTGGGCCGCCGCGAAGTTCGGCGTCACGGTCCGCCTTCCGACCGAGGCCGAATGGGAGTATGCAGCTCAGGCCCGCCGTCCGAACTCGCTCTATCCCTGGGGACAGGAGAGCCCCATGGACTGGGCGCGATACAAGGGCAATGCCCCGGCGCAGGAAATTCCGACTGTAGGAGCGAATGTTTTCCCTGCCAACGGCTACGGGTTGTTCAACATGAACGGAAACGTCTGGGAGTGGGTCTCGGACTACTACTCGAAGGACTACTACAAGATTGCGCCGCTCCGCGAACCCACCGGGCCCGACACCGGCACCCGCCACGTGCTGCGGGGCGGAAGCTGGGGCGACGACGAAACGCAACTAACGAACTCGCGCCGCGCCAACCGCGATTCCCGGGAGTTCAGCGATCAGGTGGGTTTCCGCGTGGTTATCGACCCGAACCGCGCGCCTCAGACGGACCATACCAACCCCTGAAACCTCTAAGTCTCCAGAGCCTGCGCGAGATTTACGATCGTTCGAAGCCGCCGATTCCCGCCGAGATCAGCGAAGAAAACTTCGTCCTCTGTCGCCGCCGGATCCCTTCAGGCGATCGCGCCCAGAAGGATGGCCGCATCCTGGACCGTGCTGCACGTCGGGCCGGCCGTGTCGGGACCGATTGCGAGACGGACTCCGAATTCCGCGCAAGATCAGCCACGGATTACAGGGATTACAGGGAAGGGGAGAACAGGACAATCTTTTGTGCGAAGCCTAATTGGTCGTAACATGCGCAGGTTCTTGTGTTTTTGAAGTCGCGGTCAGAAACAAAACCGACCGGTGCGCGAGGAACAAGATTAGATGATGAGCCGGACACGCCTCCACAGCGAGTCGTGCGTTTAATATGTCGAAGCGTCGCCTCCTATGGCTTGCCATTGGCGTGGTGATTCTCGCCGGAGCGGCCTTTTTCGTCCCACGGCTTTTCCGCCGGCCGCCGCCCGCCCTGACCTACGTCGGAACAACAAGCTGCGCGACCTGTCACAGCGATGCCTACCAGAACTGGCTCCTGAGCGATCACCGCCATGCGATGGAGGAGGCGAATCCCCAGTCCGTTGTGGGCGATTTCAAGGATGCGACGTTCGACTACTTCGGAATCCTATTCGCGCTTCTCACGCGCGACGGCAAGTATTACGTGGAGACCGACAACGCGAAGGGAGAGAGCGAGACTTTCGAAATCTCTTACACTTTCGGCCACTACCCGCTGCAGCAGTATCTGATCGAGTTCCCGGATGGGCGTCTGCAGGCGCTGACCACCGCATGGGACAGTCGGCCCGCAGCGGAAGGCGGCCAACGCTGGTATTCCCTTTATCCGAACGAGAAGGTAACGCACGACGATCCGCTGCACTGGACCGGCGCGTTCCAGAACTGGAACTCACGCTGCGCCAGTTGCCATTCGACCGACCTGGTCAAGAACTACTCGCGGGAGACGGACCGGTATGACACGCAATGGAAGGAGATCAACGTCGGCTGCGAGGCCTGCCACGGTCCGGGGGCTCGTCATGTGGCGTGGGCCAACGGTCAGGGCTCGCTCGAGAACAAAGGACTGGTGACGGAGATCGGCAAGGTGTGGGAACCCGCCAACGGTCAGCGCCCTGCTCCGCCGCAGGTTGATTTCAAGCTGAGCGGTCAGATTCAGGTCTGCTCGGGTTGTCACTCGCTGCCGCCTGGAACTGCAACAGCCGGACATGGCGGCGAGCTACTTCGACAACTACACGATTGAGCCCGCTGATCGAGGGCGGTATTCGCCGACGGGCAGATGCAGGCGAGAGGATGTATGTAACCGGCTCCTTTCTGCAGAGCCGGATGCACGCGAATCATGTCTCGTGCACGAACTGCCATGAGCCGCACAGCGGCAAGGTGCGCGCTGACCGGCAACGCGCTGTGCCTGCAATGTCATGAGACAGCAGAAGTTCCAGACCCAGGACCATTTCTTCCACGATCCGGAATCGCCGGGAGCACAGTGCGTGAACTGCCATATGCCGTCGGAGACCTACATGGGCGTGGATGTTCGGAGAGATCACTCCTTCCGGGTTCCCGATCCGATCGCCAGCGTCGAGTTCGGCGTTCCCAACGCCTGTACGCAGTGCCACAAGGATCGAGACAATCGATGGGCGGCGGATGTCGTCCGCCAGCGCACGGGCCGCACGGACGCCCGGTATCCGCAAGCTGCGTTGCTGACGGCCGCCCGCAAGGAACAGGCCTTCAGTCGCATCCGGGTTGCGGGCGTACGTCGAGGGCAAGACCAATCCGCCGATCCTGCGTTCCATCGCGGTGCTGGAGAGCGGGCGGTTCCCTTCGCCGCAGCAACTGGAAGCGGTGAGTGCGGCGCTGGCCTCCTCGGATCCGCTGATACGCCTGGGGGCCGTTTCGTCACTGAGCAGTGCGGACGTGAACGAACGCCTGTCGCGTCTGCGGCCGCTGCTGGCCGATCCGGTAAAGTCGGTGCGCACGGAGGTGGCACGCCAGTTGATCGATGTGCCGCTGGAACAAGCCCCTGCGGATCTGCGCCCCGCACTGGGCAGGCTGTTCGACGAATACAAGGAAAGCCTCCTCTATAACGCCGACATGCCGGAGTCCATGAACGAATACGGTCTGCTTCTGGCGGCGCAGGGCGATTCGGATGCCGCCGAGAAGGCGATTCGACAAGCCTTGAAGCTCGCGCCGCGCTACCTGCCGGCCATGTTGAATCTCTCCGACATTTATCGAGCGCGGAATCGGGATGATTTGGGAGAACAGGTGTTGCGCGAGGCGATGGCGGAATATCCCGAATCCGGCGATGCGCGTCAAGCGATGGGATTACTCTATGTGCGTACCGGCAGGGCCGGGATTCCGTGGCGCTGTTCGAGCAGGCCAGCCGGTTGGCACCGGATAATGCCCGATATGCACTGGTGTATGCCGTGGCGCTGGTGGAGAACGGCGAGCGGGCCAAGGGTATCCAGGTGTTGCAGTCCGCCGCGCTGCGCTTCCCGGACAACGCGCCGATCCGTCAGGCCCTGGAAGCATACGAATCTCAATAATTTTCCGAAACACCCCTACGATTGACTTCGTGGGATGAGGGCGATACCTTCTGGGTGCCCCCAAAGATCCGGGCTGCTAATCCTGTAACTCTTGCGAGAAGACCGCGGTCCCAACGACGCGGGTTGGGGCCGAAGGGAGGGAAAAGTAGTGAAAGCCGTCACTTCCAAGATACTGCGCCTGTTGGCGCTGCTCCTTACGATCACCGTCGGGTCCACGGCGGTGTCTACCGCTTACGCGCAACAGAAGCCGACCCGGCGTCCGAACATCCTCTTGATTATCGGAGACGACATCGGCCTGGACGTGACGACCGACATGTACCCGGGCTTGATCGATGGCCTGCTCAAACAATACGGGCCCTCAGGGCGCAATCATCCCGATTACCAGGTCATCAAAGGCCGGCCCGCCTCAACACCCAACCTCGACGCGTTCGCGAAGGCGGGCATGCGTTTCACGCAGGCGTGGGTGCAGCCGTTCTGCGCCAACACGCGGTCTTCGATCATCAGCGGACTGTATCCGGCCAAGACCGGCGTGGTGGACTACCGGTATTACCTTTCGCAGAACCATCACACTTTCGTTCAGGACCTGAAGGAGAAGGGCGGCTATAGCGCCGCGGTATTCGGCAAGTGGCATATCGCCGGACTGGCCCCTTACGCGGGCATGAGACCCAAAGAGGCCGGCTTCGATTTGTTTAAAGGCAATCTGAACGGCGGCGTGGCGACGTATTGGAGCTGGGACTACCACATCCAGGACGCCGACACTCCCGCCGACAAGTGGCGGACCGAGCCGGCTCCCACGCGGTCTTTGCCGGGCGTTGCTCCGACGACCTATGCCGCAGTCGTCAAGGTTGCCGACACGATCGACTGGATCAGCGACCAGGAGAAACAGGACCCCGACAAACCGTGGTTCGCGTGGCTGGCGTTTAACCTGGCGCACATTACGGGCCAGCAGCAGCCCAACCCGATGGCGGTGCCGAATATCGATACTCTGAACGAGACGGCTATTGCAGAGATGAAATCCTGTGGCGGCACGTTCGGTTCGGCGAATGTCGGGAAGTGCACCGACAAGCAGTTGATGCGAGCAATGACCAACTCGCTGGACACCCTGATGGGGATGCTGCTCAAGAAAGTGGACTCCTTCAATCAGGATACTTACGTCATCTATCTTGGCGATAACGGCACCTGGATGTTTGGCCAGAATCGTGAGTTTATCGACAACATGTACATCACGGCGCTCGACCGCGGCAAGGGCACGTCTTATGAGAGCGGGGCACGCGTGGAGATGGCGATTCGCGGCCCGGGGATCAAGGCGGGCTCGGTGAGCGACAGTCCGGTGACGGGTTCGGACCTCTACTCGACGATTCTCAATATGGCTGGTCTGGAGCCGACAAAGCAGGTCCCAAACGGAGACGGCACGGGGATGGTGGATCTGGATTCGGTTTCTCTGATGCCGATCCTCACGAAGGGCGCCAAGCAGATTCGCGACCCGAATAGGGGCTATCTGCTGGCGGAGACGACCAATCCGGTGAAGAACAACGTCGCGGAGGCTGCAGCGCGCAACGAGAGGTACAAGGTCTTCTGTGTCGAGAACGCTCAGCTGGGAAGTTGCACGTTCTACGATTTGAAAGAGGATCCCCTCGAAGAGTATCCGCTGCCGAAACCGGCCGATTGCAATAATTACACGAACGGGAAATGGACGACGAAGGATCCGCAGTGGCATTTCTGCCGGCTGCAGGACGTTGTCGCGAAAGACTCGTTCCTGTCGAAGCCGATACCGCCGGCGCCGGGGCAGGCTGGGGCCAGGGGTAGAGGAGCAGGAGGTACTGGAGCAGCGGGGCCGGGGCGAGGAGGCCGGGGTGGCCGAGGTGGTGTCGCTCCGGGCGCTCCTGGTGCTCCGGGACGAGGCGCTCCACCGCAATGAGTCGTATTCCACGTGGCGACATGATTTTTGGCTGGGTGCGGTTGGCAATCCCACGAGTCACGTGGCGGATCAGCGCACGAACTCGGTTCGCCTGGGTCGGCGCCCGGGGAGGCGTTGTTCGAGCAAAAGTTCGACGTCGTCACTTCGGGCGAGGCAGCGGTTTTGAATTGACGGCCGAGGAGCGCTCGACCTATTATGACCAGAATTCTGGTCTTAGGAGCAACGTGATGGCCAAAACGCTGCCTCTGTCGGAGGTGAAGACGCGTCTGCCTGAGCTAATCGCCGGGGTAGATGAGCGGGACGATGAAGTTATAGTTACCAAGAACGGCAGACCGGCTGCCGTCATCGTTAACATACGGGAGTACGAGAGCCTCAAAGAGACCCTTGATGTGCTTAGCGATCCGGCGATGATGAAACAAATCCGTGAGAGCGAGGCGTTTTACGCCGCTGGAAAGAAGGGGCTCACACTCGACGAAGTGTTTGGTCCGACGCCAGCGGGCCCGCGAAAACGAAGGCGTGGCTAATCCGTTCCGGATCGACATTCCTCTCCATATCGCGGCAGCCATCCGTTCGACCAGCCCCGAGTTGAAGCGATTTGTTAGAGCTGCGCTGGATGCCATCGCTGCGAATCCCACATCGGGCGAACTGCTCCAGGGAGAATTGAGCAAGTACTGGAAGTACCGAGTACGGCGGTTTCGCATCGTGTATGAGATCGACCGTAAGGCTCGCAGGGTCCGCATCCTGTCCATTGGCCACCGTCGGGAAGTCTACGAAGAACTTGTGGCTCGACTGAAGCGAGAAAGCTCTTGAATTCCGGGGACGCTGGATAAAGCGAGCTGCCTGCTGATCTGGAACCGGGCGGTAACGGAGGACGAGAAAGGACGATGTGAAACCGCTACAGGTCTATGCGTATGCATTGGACAGCAAGATGTCGCGCGGCTCCGACCTCGAATTCGGGCCCTGCTGTTTCCGGACGGAATCCCGGACACGTCGAAAGCGGCAACTCCGGAAGCCAAGGAACGGTGCCAAGCGTGCAAACGCCAACGTCATTCGGAAGATCCAATCCCCGATTCACCAGCATCAGCACGGGCACTTGGCAGAGTGACGGAGTCTGCCGACATGGAGCGCCGGTATGGGTGGTGCGTCGAGGCGGGGAACGAATGGGACGACCCGATGGTGAGGAGTTTCAACGGGGGGCGGTATCGAAGGGTTTCAAATGTCGCACAATGAGTCCCGGACGGACAGTAAACAAAACGAAAGTTGATCGAATGGCTATAGGCCCGGGTTTCGGGGGGACGCCGAAACCCGGCTACGACTTCTTCCAGTTCGCCAACTGCTCGGCAAACGCGTTGTTAAACACCTTTGGTTTGTGGTCTTCCCGCGGACGTGGATCGGCGCGGCGAGCCGGCTTCTGTTCGGCGGGCTTTGGCGAAACGACCGGGGCGCCGCTCTTCATCGTGAGGGCGATCTGCTGCTTGTCGAGGTTCACTTCCAGCACTCGAACTGAAACGCGGTCTCCCGGGTTCACGACGTCGCGCGGGTCCTTCACGAAGCGATCCGAGAGCTGAGAGATGTGCACGAGTCCGTCCTGGTGTACGCCGATATCCACGAATGCGCCGAAGTTCGTGACGTTGGTGACGATGCCGGGGCAGACCATTCCGGGTTTTAAATCGGAAACTTCGTGGATGTCTTCGCGATAGCTGAAGGACTGGAACTCGCTGCGCGGATCCCGTCCGGGTTTTGAGAGTTCCTCCACGATGTCTGCGAAGGTGAACTCGCCGACCGTGTTTTTGAAGGTCTTGTCCTGCTTTACAAGAGACACGCCGTTTCCCGTCAGGGCCGCGACCGTCTTGCCGATCCGTCCCGCCAGCGCTTCAATCTGTTCATAACGTTCGGGATGGACGCCGGTATTGTCGAGTGGATGCGCAGAGTCCGGAATGCGAAGAAAGCCCGCAGCCTGTTCGAAGATCTTCTGGCTGAATCGCGGCACCTCCAGCAGTTGCTTGCGGGACGTGAACAGCCCCTCTTTGTTGCGGTATTCGATGATCTTTTTGGCGAGGGAGGGCCCGATTCCCGCCACGTGCTCAAGCAGGTGACAGGACGCCGTGTTCAGGTTGACGCCGACCGAGTTCACACACGAGTCGACGACGAAATCGAGTCCCTTCTTCAGCCCGGTCTGGGAAACGTCGTGCTGATATTGGCCCACGCCGATACTCTTGGGATCGATCTTGACGAGTTCGGCCAGCGGATCCTGAAGCCGGCGCGCAATCGAGATGGCTCCGCGCACCGTCAGGTCGAGATCCGGAAACTCCTCCCGGGCTGTCTCGCTGGCGCTGTAGATACTGGCGCCGGATTCGTTGACCATGACGACCGGAACGCCGGCCACGCCGCCTTCTTTCAATGCTTCACGCACGAAACTTTCGGTCTCGCGTCCAGCAGTTCCATTGCCGACAGCGATCGCGCGAACATTGGCGTTGCGAATTGTCTCGGCCAGCATTTTCTTCGCGCGGGCTTTTTCGTTATCGGTCTGAAGGTGCATCACCGTCGACGTCGACATACTTTCCCGAGTCGTCCACGACCGCCAGTTTGCACCCCGTCCGGATTCCCGGGTCCACGCCGAGCACGGCTTTCGAGCCGAACGGAGCGGAAAGCAGCAGCTTGCGGACGTTTTCGGCGAACACCTTGATGGCCGCTTCGCCGGCGACTTCTTTGAGGGATCGATGAATCTCCGATTCGATGCTCGGCCCGACATAAACCTTCAGGGCGAGTTTTGCCGCACGCAACAGGACGTCACGGACCGGGGCTTCGACGGAATCCGCAGACACTCTGAACGCTTCGTTTTCATATCGGGCGAGCAGCCCGGATTCGAAGGCGGGATCGACTTTGAGTGCACGGTCCTCACCCCCCGGAACCATGGCGCCGCCCAGACTCAGCGACAGTTCCTCCTCCATCCAGCCGCGCGACATGGCGAGATAGCGATGCGAGTTCTCCGGCTTGAAGAGCGTGTGAAGGGGCTCGCAATAATCGAAGTACCTTTCGTATTTGCTGTGTGGCTTCGCTTTCGCGGCGCGAGTGGTCCGCGCATGACTCTTTGCGAGCATGTACTGGCGCGTGAACTCCCGCAGTTCCTGGGTTTCGGCCAGACGTTCGATCAGGATGTCCTGCGCGCCTTGAATCGCTGTCGCGGCATCGAGGATCTTCGCTTCGGCGTTATAAAACGCAAGCGCGTAGACCTGCAACAGTTGACCGGGTTCCGCCGCCGCCGTTCCGTGTCCGAGATCCCAGATCCAGTCGGCCAGCGGCTGCAGTCCCGCCTCCCTGGCGAGAGTGGCCCTGGTCTTGCGCTTGACCTTGTAGGGTAGATAAATATCTTCGAGCGAGTCCAGATTGAAAGTGGAGAGAATCGCTGCTCTCAATTCGTCTGTGAGCTTGCCCTGCCGCTCGATTTCTTCAAGGATGAACGTCTGCCGCTTGATGGTGGCATCCCAGCGTTCTTTCGCGTCCAGAACCTGCTGGATAGCGACTTCATCCAGATTTCCCGTTTGCTCCTTGCGGTAACGCGCAATAAAAGGAACGGTGCCGCCGTCCTGAGCCAGCCGAAGCACGGCGTCGGCGGAATGAAGAGAAATCGTCGGATGTACTGGATGGGGAACCAGGTTTCGAATTTCATAATTTGCACGGCGATGCCGCCACAAAAGAGTACGGGTTGGACAGCCAGCTTCGGTCCCGCGTGGTCTCTCCTCTTTCCGGCGGGGCCTCTGGTAAGATTCGGTGCGCATTTTCGCGCGTCATCATTGGAACCAGGATCGCACACGACGAAAACGGCCGGCGGCAGAAACAATGCCGCCACTGAATTCGACATCGAGGCGTCGCGCGGGAAATTGCGGTTCTACAAGTTCCACTTGATCAGGAGGTCGCGCCATGAATTACCGAAGAGCAGTCGCGGTCGCAGCTATCGCGCTTTCGATGATGGTCATCAGGGGGACCGCGGCACAGGCGCCCCAGACGCCCCAGACGCGGAATGTGCCGCTGATTGTCGGGACATGGAAGCGCAATTACGAGAAGTCAGGCATCAGGAACGTCTCGCCGCAGGTGTTTCAGATCCGTCAATACAAGCTGCGCGACGATGGGTTCCTGGTTGGCCTTCTCATTTCTTCGAATGCGCAGGGCCACGTTTCCTACCTGCAGTTCACGGCAAGGAGCGACGGCAAGGACTACCCCGAATACACAGATGACCTTCTGGCGGAACTGCTCGCGACCGGAAACCCGTCCCCGCGAACCTATGCGGAGAGAATCGTTGACGAACACGTCACCGAATGGTTCGACAAGGCTAACGGCAGGGTTACGGCGCAAGGCAGGAAAACGATCTCGGAAGATGGAAAGACCCTGACGATCACGACAGACGGAATCCAGGCTGCACCTCAGATCTTCGAGCGCCAATAGGCCCGAGTTATTGCAGGCGGCAGACCGCAGGCAGTAAGGCGGCTCCGATCCTCGTTCCAGCAGGAAGTCCGTCCCCGCGGTGTTACCGCTTCCCGCGAATGTTCACCTGTCGGACGTGCTTCAGGATGTTTTAGCGTACTCTCGCCAACACGCTCGTGGCGGCGCCTCCACAGCACAGGCCCATGCTAATCCTGTGCTTCACCCGTTGGCCCATCCTCCGTAGCCCGGGAGTGACGTAACTGCTATAGTTCCCAGCCATGAAAAAGAACTCGGTGATTCGTCTTTCCGTCGCGCTGTCTCTGGCGGTCGTGCTTGGCGTTGTCCTTCATGCACAGCAGGAACCCGCAAAACTGGACGTCGTTAAAGTCCGGGACGACATCTACGTCATCCATAACGACGTCGTGCCCGGAAACACCACCGTCCTCATCACCAACGACGGCGTTTTGCTCGTTGATGACAAGTATGAAGTTGACGCGGCGAATGTGATTGCGGAGGTCAGGAAGCTGACGAATCAGCCCATCAAGTTCGTCGTCAATACCCATCACCACGCGGATCACAGCGGGAGCAATGCCAGGATGCAGATGCTGGGCGCCCAGACCGTGATGTCGGAAAACGCCCGCCAGAAGATGGTCGAAGGTAATCAGACGGGGCTGGGCAACATCACGTTTTCCGACCACGCGAACCTCTACCTGGGCGGGAAGAACGTGCAGCTTTATTACTTCGGGCGCGGGCACACTAACGGCGATATCGTGGCATTGTTTCCGGCGCAGCGCGTTTTGGCAGCCGGTGATAACTTCACAATCGGCGACGCGACCCCCGAATTGATCGACTACCCCGGGGGTGGGAGCGCGAAAGAGTTACCCGACACGCTCGAGAAGGTTTTGAAACTGGACTTCGATTCTGTAGTCCCGGGTCACGGTACGGTCGGGACGAAGGCGGATCTTGTCAAATTCAGGCAGACTGCAATCAACCTCAGGACCCGCGTTCACACCATGCTCTCTCAGAACAAGTCGAAGGCCGAGATCGCGAAGATGTTGACTGACGAGTTCCACTACGGGCAGTTTCACATCGATTTCAGCCTTGATGGGCTGATGGCCGAATTGAAGTAAACCCCGTCACCCCGTACGGTTGCATTGCTTCGGATGTTGTTCCCATGCCGCAGCGTTTTGAACCGACCGCAAAGCACCAGGATGCGAAAACGGCCCGTGACGCCAGCGCACGCAGATCTCTTATACTGCCACCAGAATCCGAGGCTAGAAACCGATCCAGAAACAGGGGTTTCCGGATCGGTTTCTAGGTATTTAGGAGACGCCACACTAGGACTAGGGTGGACTCGGGCGCGCTTATGGTTCGAAAGGCTTCTCGGTAACAAGCGCTTCCCAGGCGCGCGCGACTCGATCGGTGGGCAGCCACGCGGTCGGATAGTTGGGGGCGGCCCCACTTTGCTTCTGGAATGTCTTCGTTCTGAGGTCTCCGATAAAACCCGACGTTTCCGGGATCGACCGCAATGTGGCAGATGGAGAGTCCGGCAGGCGAAGCGGAAGCACGTCCTCGAAGAAGATAAGCGCCATATCGCGCGACCGGCCCACGACGTGCGCGGCGCCGGGTTCGTCAGCAAGCGCCCAGAGCGCGCCGCCCCGGCGGTTCACAGCAAACAAACCTGCGATGGTGTTGGTTCGAAACTCAAGGTCTTTCCCCCCGACAAAAAGCATTCCCGGAACGTTTCGGGCCGCCTGCGACAGCAGGGCAGAGTAGTAGATGCCCCCTTTGTTGACGACGAACGCCAGCACCCGCTCGGGCTTCCACGCCACGAACTCGTAGTTGAATTGCCCTCCGGCCGACATACCCCAGAGAAGCAGGGGCGCAGTTGAGAGCTCCGGATGGTTCGAACGCTTTGCGAGCGCGTCGAGCGCATCGAGCAGAGCCTGGCCGCTGCCCAGCGACACATCGACGTACTCCTCGATAAAGCTTTGATTGTGAGGTTTGTCGGTAAAACGGCAGCCCAGGAGAGCCAGGCCATGGCGTGTGGCGAATTCCTGCCAGACCGTGTCGTGGACCTCTGTCCGTGCGTCGCCATTTGAACCCGGTAGGAGAATCACGGTGGCGCGGATCTGTCCGCGATCTTGCGGAAGCCACAAACGGAATTCCGCGTTGTCGAAGTTGCGGCCCGGTGCGACTGCCTCGTCAAGTGTTGCCGGAGTTTGAGATCTTGCCGTAACGGCGATGGAAAGCGTAACGGGGATCGACGCGAGAAGGAGCATATTCCAGGTTGAACGCATCGTGTGAGGTCCGGGCTATAGACGACCCTTTGTATCACGCTTTTGTGGATGCCGCCAATTCCGGGGACAAGATAGGTCTCGCGAATGCTAAACGAAACGTCGGTTTTGCTTACGTTTCGCGTCTCCATTTAAGCCGAATAGAATCATTCATTTTCAGGTATACTCTGTTTTTCCTGTCCGATCCGTTTACGTTTTACGTTCAGGACGAACATTGTCCTCTTTTTTGTAAGTCATTGTGTTTAAAACCCATTTTAACAGTTTCAGCTCCAAACCTAGGATGGTTTCTTACATGCAGTACAGAGTCAGAGGTAGGAGATTAGTACTATGATGTTTTCAGGGGTTCTGGGTAGGGCAAAAACGGTTTCTCGAGTCATGCTGACGGTGGCTTCCCTCGCGACAGTGCTGGTTATTGCGGCGCCGGAAGCCCGGGCGACTTCGATAACCTACAGTTTGGACATCGACTTGAGTTCAGGCTCGATTTTCGGAACCGGGCCGTATGGCCAGGTGACACTTACCGAAAACGGGGCCAACATTGATGTCCGGGTCACATTAAATACCGGCTTTGACTTCGTTCGGACCGGCGCGAGTGGCGGCGTAAATTTCATGTTCAATGTGCTTGGGTCCAGCGTTGCGGATATCACGAGTCTAGTGTCGCCTTTCAATCTGGTCGTTGCGCCGGTGAACACCGGTCCAGCCGGCACGTTCATGTACGGCGTGACGTGCGGGACTGGAAATGGCAACACTCTTACGGGATGTAAGACTGGGGGGGCAGGGAAGAACCCGCCACCCTTGACATTCACGGTGCTGAACGCGGCCCTCACGGACTTTGTTTCCCCGAGCGCGAACCCGAACGGTGGATATCTCTTTGCGGCGGATATGATTGGGCCTGGCGGGACTGGCTTGGTCGGCACGCGAACTCCGCCGCCGCCCCCGCCGCCGCCGTCTGTTCCGGAGCCGCTGACACTCGTTACCATGGGGATTGGTCTTCTGGCGGCTGCAGGCATAAAGCGAATCTCCAGGTAACGAATTTCCTTTCGAGTTCAGGATGAGGCCACCGTCGTTAACAGACGGTGGCCTTTTTTTACAGGCCGCCGGGCAGGGGCCAGACTGCAAAGTCTCGGGCGAGGGCCCATCATTTTCGTCCAGCGGCACAGGATCGGACGACGCTGGCTATCTTTGGCTCCACCTTCGTGCGGTGCGGGGCGCAAGTATCGGCGCCGGAACGCAACACAATCATCATTAACGAGCAACTCCGGCTGGCGGGCGAGATTCAACGCAGCCTGCTTCCCACGATTCGCGCCGATACGCCAGGCTTCAACGGGGCGGATTCGTGTGCTTCAAACCCGCAGTGGTACAATAGCCTGTTCACTTTTAACCCACAGAGGAAACATGGCTATTTGGAACAAAGACAAGGATGGCTCGGTCACTGAAGAGAAGGTCCTCGACGTCCTGAAGCGCGTTCAGGACCCGGACCTTCACAAGGACATCGTTTCACTCGGCTTTGTCCGCAACCTGAAGATCGATGGCGGCGTCGTCGCCTTCGATATAAATCTCACGACGCCTGCCTGTCCGGTCAAAGACCAGATGCGCGACGAAGCCGTCGCGCTCGTGCGGGGGCTCCCCGGCGTGAATAACGTCGAGGTGAAGATGACGGCGGAAGTGCGGACAACGCCGACGATGGATCGCACGGCGTTGAAGGGCGTGAAGAACATCGTGGCGGTCGGCAGCGGCAAGGGCGGTGTTGGCAAGTCCACTATTGCCGTGAACCTGGCTGCATCGCTCGCGATGGAAGGCACCGCCGTGGGTCTCCTCGACGGAGACATCTACGGCCCGACCATGCCGATCATGCTCGGCATTCATGAACCGCCAAAGAGCATCAATAACCGTATGATTCCCCAGGATTCGGCCGGCCTCAAATTCATGTCCATGGGCTTGCTGGTAAAGTCCGATCAGCCGCTGATCTGGCGCGGACCGATGGCGCATCGGGCGTTGCAGCAGTGCCTGTTCGATGTTGAGTGGGGGGAACTGGACTACCTGATTGTCGATCTTCCGCCGGGGACCGGCGACATTCACCTGACACTCGCGCAGCAGGTTCCGCTGACCGGGGCTGTGATTGTCTCCACACCCCAGGACGTGGGTCTGAAGATTTCGGTCAAAACTCTGCGAATGTTTGAGCAGACACGCGTGCCCATTCTCGGCATCGTCGAGAATATGAGCTACTACATCTGCCCGCACTGCGACTCCCGCGACTATATCTTCGGTGAAGGCGGCGCAAGACGCGCGGCGGACGTCATGGGAATTCCGTTCCTCGGCGAAGTGCCCCTGGATCTGGCAATCCGCCAGCAGTCCGATGCCGGTTCTCCAATCGTTGTCGCGCAGCCGGACTCGGCAAGCGCGAAAACCTTGCGCGAGATCAGCAGAAAGATCGCGGCTCAGGTCAGCATTCGATCCTTTGCGGCATTGCCCGTTCTCGAAGTGGAGTAGCATGGCTTCGGGCGCCACGACCCCAACGAAGATCAAAAAGCTCAGCCCGGGTGAATTACAAATCCTGTGGGCAGACGGCCACGAGACGCGTCATCTGGCGCCGCTTCTGCGCGGGCTCTGCCCGTGCGCCTCGTGCCAGGATGAAATGACGGGGAAGCGCGTGGTGCTTCCCATCCACATCCCCGACACTCTCGAGTTCAGGAAAATCGAACTCGTCGGCCAATACGCCGTCCATTTCGAATTCAGCGATACCCATCACACCGGCATTTACAGCTTCGAGTACCTGCGCGAGTTGTGCCGCTGCCCGGAATGCGCGAAGTGAGTCCAGCGTGAGACTGATTATCGGGATATCCGGCGCGACCGGTGCGATCTACGGGATCAGGCTTCTGGAAGTGTTGAGAGCACTCTCCATCGAAACTCACCTTGTGATTACAGAGATGGGGAAAACAACCATTTCCCTGGAGACCGAGTATTCCGTCAATGCTGTCGAAAAACTCGCCACCACGGTTTATCCGATTCGGGATCTGGCGGCTGCCATTTCCAGCGGGTCGTTTGCCACCGACGGGATGATTGTAGGGCCCTGCTCGGCGCGGACGCTTTCCGCCGTGGCCAACTGCGCGAACGACAACCTCCTGACTCGGGCTGCGGATGTCACGCTGAAGGAACGGCGGCGGTTGGTGTTGCTGTTCCGCGAAACGCCACTTCATGCCGGCCACTGCCAGTTGATGCTGGACGCCTCGAGAATCGGCGCCATTGTGATGCCGCCGGTTCCGGCGTTCTACCTGAAGCCTAAAACGATTGGCGAGATGGTTGACCACACGGTTGGTCGCGTTCTCGATTTCTGGGGAATCGAAATGCCGGGCCTGAAACGCTGGGAGTAGCGGGGGTCTGCCCCGCCTGAAAGGCTGGCGGGAGGTCCGCTACCGCGCCGGTTCCACGATCGCAGCCATCGATCCGAGCGATCGCGGCAGACGCCAGTCTGCACCGTAGGCGTGAATCTGGTCGCGTTTCAGTTCCGCTTTTTCCAGTTCACACGTCAGAAGAATCGTTGTTCCTGCCGTATCCACTTCTATCGCGTGCTCGTAGGCCCTGGAAACGCTGATTCCGAAGATCTCGGTGAGCATCTCGATCACGTAGTCGTAGGTGTGGTCTTCATCGTTAAGAAGGATCACGTGGTACAGCGGTTGAAGCTGGTCTCGGGTGTCGTCTTCGACTTCCGGAAATGCTGTCGTCGAACGTGAACTCATTCCTTGCCCTGTCTCCTTTTGCCGCGAGTGTACTGCTACAAAGCCCGACCTCCTTCATATTGAACCTTAATACAGGACTGAACTCCACTATTTGGGGTCCATCGGGTCGATCGTGGTGAACTTGTCGTGGCGATTCTCGGTCAGCCAATCGTAAAAACCGGCGGAAACAAGCTTTAACTTAACCGGTTCTGTTGACTTGTTGTGCCAGAACCAGCCGTGGATGCCGGTGGTTGGCGCGATGAATGTCGCGTGGCTCTGGTCCTTTCCGACGTCGTCGTCCAGGTCGTAGCTCTCGTAGTAGTCGGTGCCCCCCCTCCCTTCGGGCTTACGATCGGGTTCACCGTGGAATTCGTAAGCCAGCTTCGCGCTTGCAGTCCACGAAAAGATCAGCCCGGCGCCTTTCTTCATGTTGTACTTGATCTCCATCCCTTCGTTGGGATCGAGAACCATCTCCCGGGAGTCGATCTTGTAAGGAACCGGTTGGGAGATGAACGTGTTCCTGTAGGTTGGCGCGTCGCCGTTGGGCGATTGCACCAGCACAGGAGAGATTACCGGGGCTCCGTCGCCGCCGGGAGCGGCTGCCGGAAGGTTTCCGGCAGCCGCGAGATCGGTGAGGCCCAGCATCTTTCCTGTTCCCAGTGGATCGATCCCGTATTCTGCCGGAAGGATTGCTGTCACCAGCAGCACGGTTGCGACAAGCAACGCAACCACGGTTGCCGCGAGGATCTTCGCCAGAGAGGGCGCCCGAGGGATGATTTCCTGTTCCTGTCTGTTCATGAGTTCACCACATAACCCGTTATTTGATAGCCCACCAGAAGAAAACCGCCGATCATGAGCAGGGTGTTCGTCGCGAAGGCGTGCCGGAGGAATCCCGCGCGTGTCCGCCAGTAGCTCAAGCCGATAAGGACGGCGGTCAGTGCGAGAACCTGGCCGATTTCCACGCCGACATTGAAACTCACGATGTTCGCCACGAGCCCCTCTTTCGCCAGGGCAAACTCCTGGAGCTTTGTTGCCAGGCCGAAGCCGTGAAAGAGCCCGAAGACCAGCACCGCAACCTTTGTGTTCGGCTGAAAACCCAGCAGCCGCTTGAAACCCTGCATGTTGTCAAAGGCCTTGTAGACAACGGAAAATCCGATGATGGCATCAATCACAAAAGGATTCGCCTGCACGTGACCGAAGACTCCGGCAAGCAGGGTGAGACTATGCCCCACCGTAAACAGGCTGACATAGGTGATGACGTCCTTCAGCCGATAAAGGAAGAAGATCACTCCAACCAGGAACAGCAGGTGGTCGTAGCCGGTCACCATGTGTTTCGCGCCGAGATAAAGAAACGAGCCGATCGCCGTGCCCTTGTTGGATTCGACGAAGGTTGCGTCGCGTTTCGAGACGTTGTGTGCGTCTGCAAAAGCCGGACATAGGGCAAACAGAAACGCGGCACACAGTATTCCCACGATCAGACTGTTTTTTGTAAACATGGCGGAAATTCTACCGGACGGCGAGGCTGGAGTTTCTGAATTCTTCGTCAGAGTCGGAGGGGCCGTTTTTTCTCGAAGATTCGCTTGCAACACCAAGGTGCCATGTCGGGAGGGCAGCTTCGCGCCGGTCAGGCGCGCAGGTGTGCGCTCTGAAATACCTCTCTGTCCCCGATTTCCAGCTGGGGTATCTTCTGGCAATGCAAATGAACCCCTTTCTCTTTTTTGATGGCCGGTGCGAGGAGGCGTTCAGATTTTACGAACAGTGCCTGGGCGCCCGGATCACTCTGATGATGACGTATGAGGGGACGCCGATGGCAGATCAGGCGCCACCGGAGTGGGGTAAGAAACTTCTTCATGCAACGCTCGATGTAGGAGGTCAGGTCCTGCAGGGCGGCGATATCCCGCCGGGGGGCTACGAACCGCCCAGAGGGATGGGCATTACGCTTAGCCTGCAGGACCCGCCAGAGGCAGAGCGCATTTTCCAGGCCCTGTCTGAAAACGGAAAGGTGGGGATGCCTCTTCAGCAGACCTTCTGGGCGCTCCGTTTCGGCATGGTCGTCGATAGATTCGGGACGCCGTGGATGATCAACTGCGGATAAAGCGAATTGCCCTGCCCATCTCAATAAAACCATTGGATTTCCGCCTCCGAGTTGGTAGATTTCATGTGCTTCTTTTGGGTTCAACCTGCCCTTTTTGTGCGATTCAGGAAGGAGTTCTAATGGCAGAGGGAAACGGCCCGGGTCGGATCACGTCCAGTGGTCTGGCGTTTGCGGGCCTGATGGCTCTTCTTATCATCATTTCGATCTGGTTGTTCTTGGCGCAGCCGTGGTGGTTCCCCACTCTCGCATCGGTTCACGGCGCCGATATCGATTCCGTTTTTAAGGCGGTACTGATCGCAACAGGCATCGCTTTTGTCGGCACCCATTTTCTGCTGGGCTATTTCGTCATGCGCTACGGTTCAAACGGCAACGAGAAGGCCGGCTACTGGCATGACAACCCGAAGGCCGAGTTTTTTTTGCTGACCGGTACGGCAGTCATTCTCGTGATTCTTGTATTCATGGGCCAGCGTATCTGGCTGAAGTTCTTCTTCGGCGATCAACCGCAGAACGCTCTCGAAGTCAGCGTCACCGCGCAGCAGTTCCAGTGGAACATTCATTATCCGGGAGATGATGGAAAATTCGGAAAGACCAGCGTGATGAACATGAGTTCAACCAATGCTATTGGCCTGGACGAAAACGATTCCGCAGCGAAAGACGACATCGTCTCCACGGGCACACTCCACCTCATCGTCAACAAGCCGGTTATCGTGCATCTGCACTCCAAGGATGTAATTCATAGTTTCTTTCTTCCCAACTTCAGAGTGAAGCAGGACGCGGTGCCCGGCCTTGGGGTCACGATTTCCTTCACTCCGGACAAGGTCGGCGAATACGAGATCGCGTGCGCCGAATTGTGCGGAGCGCTTCACTACAATATGAAAGGGAAGCTTGTCGTGGATTCATCCGAGGATGAATTCAAGGCCTGGCAGAAGACCTTATTGGCTCAGTAAAGACGGGGACTACATAAAATGACAGATACACACGTCAGTCACGAAGTCGAACACGCCCATCCCCAGTTGGGATTCTGGCGGAAGTATGTCTTCAGCACGGATCATAAAATCATCGGCATTCAATACATGATGACCGCCATGGCGATGGCCATCATCGGCGGAACTCTTTCGATGTTGATGCGCCTCCAGCTTGCATGGCCGGATCATCGTTGGCGGCTTCTTCCAGAAGCTGATGCCGCACGCTTTTAATTCGACCGGCTGCGTCATGGACCCGGAGTTCTATATTTCGCTGGTTACGATGCACGGCACGATCATGGTGTTTTTCCTGTTCACCGCCGTGCTGACCGGTGGGTTTGGAAATTTTCTGATCCCCTTGCAGATCGGCGCGCGCGACATGGCGTTCCCATTCCTGAACGCGCTTTCCTATTGGGTGTTTCTGTTGTCCTGCGTCGTCATTTTTTCGGCGCTGCTTCGTTTCGAGTGGCGCACCTATGGGCGGCTGGACAGCCTACGCTCCGCTCAGCGCCATGGCGAATGACCGGATCAACCCGGGGCAGGGAACAGGCATGACCTTGTGGATTTCTGCGATTGCGCTGTTCACCGCCTCCGGTTTGATGGGCGGTCTTAATTACATCACGACCATTCTGACGATGCGTACCAAGGGGCTCTCGATGATGCGTCTCCCGCTGACTCAATGGTCGCTGCTCATCACGGCCGTTCTTGGCTTGCTCGCATTTCCGGTACTGCTTGCCGCGGCAATCCTGTTGATGTTCGATCGCGTCGGCGGCACGAGTTTCTTCATTCCAGCCGGCATCGTATTCAACAACCAGCTCATCGACCACACCGGTGGCCATCCGCTGCTGTGGCAGCACCTGTTCTGGTTTTTCGGGCATCCGGAAGTCTACATCGTGATTCTGCCCGCCATGGGAATCGCGTCAGACATTCTGTCGACGTTCTGCCGCAAACCCATCTTCAGTTACAAGATGATGGTTTATCTCGATGCTCGCGATCGTCGGTCCTGAGCTTCATCGTGTGGGGCCACCACATGTTCGTCAGCGGGATGAGCCCGTTCCTCGGTTCGGTGTTCACCGTCACAACATTGCTGATCGCGGTGCCGTCCGCTGTGAAAACCTTTAATTGGCTGGGGACGGTGTGGGGGGCCCGCATACGCTTCACGGCTCCAGCGCTTTTTGCCATAGGGTTCGTGTCTCTGTTCATCAGCGGCGGACTGAGCGGCATCTTCCTTGGCACATCGGCGATCGATATCCAGTTGCAGGACACCTATTTCGTCGTGGCGCATTTCCATCTTGTGATGGCTATCGCCCCTTTGTTCGCGGCCTATGCCGGCCTGTACTACTGGTTCCCCAAGATGTTCGGCCGGATGATGAGCGAAACGGCGGGGAAGATTCACTTCTGGATGAGCTTCATCGGCGTTTACTGCGTGTTCTTTCCGATGCACATCCTGGGGATAGGCGGTCAGATGCGGCGAATCTATGACCCCACGAACTACATCTTCCTGCGGCCCCAGCAACCGATCAACGTCTTCATCTCGGTTTCCGCGCTGATCCTGGGCGCTGCGCAGATCCTGTTCCTGGTGAATTTCTTTGTGAGCATCTGGGCGGGAAAGCGCGTGAAAGAGAACAATCCATGGCACGCGACGACTCTGGAATGGGAAACCCCCTGCCCCACGGGCCACGGTAACTTCGGCCCGGAACTGCCTGTCGTCCATCGCTGGGCTTTCGACTATAGCGTCCCGGGCGCGCCGGAGGATTTTGTGCCGCAAACGGCTTCCAGTCCCGGGGCCGAGCAACACTGATGGACGTCCTTACACAAGGTCAACGGCGAGGCAGCATTATCGCGCCGCCCCCGTACCGTCACGGGGACGGGCCTGAAGGTTCCGGCAGCTCGTTCCCGATTTCCAAAGCGCACCTGGCGACGTGGATACTGCTGACGGCCATCACGATGATGTTTGCGGGCTTGAGCAGCGCCTACATCGTGCTGCGCGGCGTTCCGGAATGGCAGAACATCACGATGCCGCCGCTGATCTGGGCCAACACTGTCGTGCTGCTTGCCAGCAGCGTCGCCATAGAATTTGCGCGCGCTGCCGTTCGCAGAAACAAGACGGACGGCGTAAAGCAATGGCTCTGTATCAGCGGCATTCTGGGTGGGGCTTTCCTTGCCGGACAGCTTCTCGTGTGGCGCCAGCTGGTCCATGCGGGCGTTTATCTGCAGACGACGCTTCACAGTTCTTTCTTTTACGTATTGACCGGCCTGCACGGTCTCCATCTGGCCGGCGGGCTCGTTGGCCTGCTGGTGGTGTTGCATAGGGCTTTCACCCACCGCCTGACGGCCGCCAGTCATGAGCCTCTCAAAGTCTGGGGCCTGTACTGGCACTTCATGGATTTTGTTTGGATTTATTGTTTCCTGTTATTGCTCCTCGCTTAATAGGCTTGATGGAGGGCCTGAGCGCGGAGAGAAGAAAGAGGTCTTGATGGAATCGACAAGTCTGATGGAACAAGAACGGATTCTGGCTTCGGATTGGGGCGGAGGGAAGTCGCCGTTCGGCACATCGTGGAGCAAGTTCATGATGTGGATCTTCATCGTTTCGGATGCGCTGACATTTGCCGGCTTCCTGATTGCGTACGGTTTTATGCGCAAGATCGCCCCGGCATGGCCGAATCAGATGCACGACGTGTTCAGCCCTTTATTGATCACGTTCATGACGTTCGTCCTGATCAGCAGCAGCGCCGTCATGGCGATGGCCGTCAGCGCCGCGCGCGCCCACGATGCGAAATCCGCGGTCAAATTCATTACCGCTACGATCGTCGGTGGGGCAATCTTCCTCGGCTGCCAGGTCTATGAGTGGTCCCACTTCATTGGCGAAGGAGCGACGCTGACGAAGAATCCCTGGGGCGTCCCACAGTTTTCGGCGTCATTTTTCGTCATTACGGGTTTTCATGGCTTTCACGTTTTCAGCGGCCTGACAATCCTCGCCATCGTGGCCTTACGCGCCGCCAGGGGCAAGTATTCGGCGGACAGCGTGGAGAACGCGGGGTTATACTGGCATTTCGTTGACGTCGTCTGGGTATTCGTTTTCGCCTTCTTTTATCTGATGTAATCAGGAGTCTTCATGACCACACACGAACAAGCGCATCCGCACAGTTACAGGCAATACTTCACGACCTGGTGCTGGTTGCTCGCTATGACACTGCTGGCGTTGGCCATTGGTTATATCAACGGCATTCCCGAAAACATCAAAGCCCTGCTGCTGGTCGGCGTTACCCTGGCGAAGATTTTCCTGATCGGATCGATCTTCATGCATCTGAAGACTGAGAAAGTCAATCTCGTGATGCTGACGTTCTCCCCGCTGGTCCTTGCGATCGTCTTGTTCACTTTCACGGCGGGCGAAACCCGTAATAACGATCCGACGCATGAAATTCAGAACGTCTCCCCCGCATTCGTGATGCCCACGGGCCACCACGCCGAGGGAGGCGCCGAAGGAAAGACGGAGGCGCCCGCCTCGGAGGAGAAATAGCGATGACTCGACGCATGGCTACTATCGCCCTGCTGAGTGTTCTGCTGATCTGCGTGTTCCAGGTTTCCGCACAGGCGCGCTGTCCCCTCTGCAGCACCGCCCTCGAAAATGCTCCTGAAGGGCAGGGACTGGCCGACAGCTTCAACCGCGGCATTCTTTTCCTGCTCGGTGTGCCCTACGCAATTTTCGGGACCTTCGGCGTGGTGCTCTATCGAGGTTATCGCAAGAAGAAACAGGCGTCTCAGCGTCCCGACAATCCTTACATCCCCCGCGGCTGATTCCACTTTCCTGTCGGGTCTTCCAGCGGAAGTCCGTGCGGGAAGGTCCAGGTTGTCCGCCAGACGTCAATAGGAACCGCGGCACGTCCCAGGAAGCGGCTTTTCCCCTTCCCGAACTTTCCTTCCTTGTTAAGAACCCATCGCTTTACGGTGTCTAATCATTCGAGGAGCAAAAGCTGGCAGCCCAGGCACCATGTGAAACGGCCGGAGGCTTATCCGAAGCCTTCGAGCGCATCTTTCGGGAACACTCGGAGTTCGTCTACTGCACGGCATACCGGGTTACCGGTAGCGCGGAGGATGCGGAGGATGTACTGCAAACGCTTTTTGTTCAATTACTTCGACGCGAACGTCCGCCCGACTTCAAACATAACCCCAAAGCCTATCTCTACCGTGCCGCTGTGAATACGTCGTTGAACGTGATCCGTTCGCGGCAACGGAATGTCCTGACCCCCTTGACGTCGACTATTTACAGGATTCGGTATCGTGGCGGAGGTCATCCGCGGAGGACGAAATTCGCGAGGAGCTGCAGGCCGTGATGGCGGAGTTGAGCCCGAGGACGGCTGAAATCTTTATTCTTCGCCACGCACACGGATACAAGGACTCTGAGATAGCAAAGTTACTCGGCATCTCGCGTGGCACTGTTGCCGTAACTTTATTTCGTGCGCGAGCCCGCCTTCGAAAATCCATTCGCGCCATTGCGGGAGAAAAATAATGGAACGTTATGACCGCTTTCTCGAAGAATTGCGCGAGCCGGTGCCCCGCAATCACATCGAACGGGCCAGGACTCGGGTTCTGCGGAGTCTGGAGGCGGGAGAGCCTGCACGATTGGCGCCCGTACTGATCCCCGTGCTGCCGCTGCGACCCACCCCGCCATGGAATTCGATTGCTGCCGGAGTGATGGCCATGGTGATCGC
This sequence comes from uncultured Acidobacteriota bacterium, assembly GCA_963836435.1. Classification (GTDB taxonomy): domain Bacteria; phylum Acidobacteriota; class Terriglobia; order 20CM-2-55-15; family 20CM-2-55-15; genus DASTBJ01. The sequence continues at coordinate 414,834 of CAWIJI010000010.1, forward strand.
CGGCGTGATGCCACTTGCTCTGTACCACCCCGTCGGCAACGACGTTATGGCAAGAAGTACAAGCGGCAGATCCTATCGTCAGGGTGAAAGCATTGCTTCCCGTAGCGGACCGCTGCAGTTGGTTCTTTTTGACGGTTCCCGCATCGAAATGAGCTCGGATGCAGTTCTGGGGATCGCCCGGCTGGCGGACGGCGTACGGATTTTCCTCTCGGAAGGGCGCGTCATCGTTACTGCCGCGAAACAACACGGGGGCCATCTTTTCGTGCAAACGAAAGATTGCGAGGTCTCCGTCGTCGGCACCGTGTTCTCTGTGAATGCGGGGCCATCAGGATCCCGGGTTTCCGTCGTGGAAGGCGAAGTCCATGTCCGCCATGGCGAGAGAACGCAAACTCTGCTGCCGGGGCAGCAGGTTTCAACTGGAGCGCCGGCAGAGCCTGTCTCCGTCAAGGCCGACGTAGCATGGAGCGCCAACGCGCCGGAACTTGTTGCTCTTCTCCAGCAAGCGGCACCTGCCGCGCAATCCTCCGCCGATAACAATCCGTTGGGACTCGTCAAGGGAAGGGTCATCAGATACGGATCTACTGAAGGCATACCGGAGGTTGTTCTCAGCCTTTGCCCGGATCCGGAGATTCCTGGCCTGACGTTATTGGATGACGGGCGCCCGGCTTTCAGTATGGCCTTCGTTTCTGCCCTCGTTTTGAGCGCGCGATGTGAGACCCTCACCAACCTCACAACGGACGAATCCGGCAGGTTCCTGCTCAAGGATCTGGCTCCCGGGCGATACGTGGTCCGCGCGCAAAAAAGCGGCTACGTTGTTCCCATGGATAGCATTCGCGAAATCACGAATGCTGCTCTCAGTCGAAGTCTGGAAAAATGGAGTCCGGAAGGTGGCCCTACGATTGTCTCGCAAAACATAGTGGTGGAGGACAACGCGATCCGGGCAGTTGAGGTGACTCTCGCTCTGGTTCGTTTCGGCACACTGACAGGTAAGGTTCGCAACTCCGATAACAAACTCGCGGCCTACGTTCCTGTGCAGCTCGGGATTGCCTCTCTTGCCGGAGCGCCGGGCTCGTTCAGGTCTCTGACATCCGTGAATACCAACGCCTCCGGGGACTACCGGTTCCACGTTCCACCCGGCGAATATCTTGTTTTTGCGGGAAGCCGGAAAGTGACGCCAGGATCGACGGAAGCTGAGATTGCAATCCCCAGGGCCGGTGTCCTTCGGGTCTCGGTGAGGGAAGGGGAAGACGTTGCAGTCGATCCGCTCGTTTTCCACGAACCGCCGCCTTACCGGTGAACGTCGGCGCGAAACAACGCCACGCTTCGCGCGACTCCGGCCCAGGGAAGGAGTGTTTGTTTACTGGAACGAGAAATTGACCGTGACCGTGGTCACGATGTCTGTCGGCGCCCCGTTCAACAGCATGGGTTGATAGCGCCATTGCTTGACGGCTTCGATCGCGGCCTCGTTCAACAACGGGTGTCCGTGCAGGATCTTCAGATCCACCACCGTTCCGGTCTTGTCAATGACTGCCTGCAGCATGACGTAGTCCTGAATTCGTGCGGCCCGGGCCAGCGCTGGATACACCGGAGCCGGATTGCTGATCAGATTTCGCTGAGCGACGTCGCCTCCCACCCGTAGGGGCTGCGACTGGAACTGTGTTGCCGGCGGTGCAGGTGCAATTGTCGGCGGCGGAGGAGGCGGCGGAGGAGGCGGGGGTGCCGCGAGCCTGCCCGTCCCGCCGTTCGTCGTTCCTCCTGGGTTCGCTCGCCGGGCTTCCAGCGCCCTGGCAAACCACTGCTCCGCCTCGCTGGTCAGTTGGGCCGCTTCCGCAGGGTCAGGGGTGAGTCTGGCCTTCTCTCGAAGGAGCAGATTCTTATAGGTCATGGCGTCGGAAAATTGCGGGTCAAGCCGGAGTGCGACGTCGAGATTCTCGAGGCCTTCGGAGACCAGCCGCGCACGTTCGGCTTCCGGCAAAGGATCCGTCTTGTTGTAGGCCTGGATCCAGTCGATGGCGCCCACCGAGTAAAAGACGGTGGCGTTTTGCGGGCTCAGTTTCGCCAGTCGAAGAAAGATCTCCCGGGCTTTCGCAAAGTCCTGGGTGTTTTGATAGATCCCGGCAAGACCTGAAAGGGCGTCTACGCTTGCCGGTTCTTTCGCCAGGTAGCCCTCGAACGCCGCGATCGCTTTCCTGCCCAGTTCCCGGTTCTCTGCGCTTGCGTTGCCCGGGATGAACATCTGCGCATAGGTGCTGCCCAGATAGAGGTCGGCTACCGTGAACGCCGGGTCCAGTTGCTTTGCGCGTTCAAAATACTCGGCCGCGGACGCCGTATTCCCCGCGCGGAATGCCTGTACACCGAGGTTGAGCGTTTCCCGGGCATCCAGTGCCTGGGCTTCCAGCGCGGAGTCCAGGCCGAAAATTGTCAGCATGCAGACAAGGATGTAAGCGATCTTCTTCATTCCTGGACCTCCCCGAGAGACGCCACACTAGCTCCACTAGACACCAACCGCGGAATGTTGGTTCCCTCAATTCGGGGCCGTGCACCTCGAACCCCGAATTTGGTAACGATAATTCTGAGGGAAGCGCCTGCGGCACCGCTTCAGCGACTACCTTGGCAAAGCCGTGTACGGAATTCGGGGTTCGAGGTGCACGGCCCCGAATTGCCCCCCTGCGCTTCGGACTTTTCGGAACCTTATCGCAAGAAGAAAGCCGCGGCACGTCCCGACAACCGTACATTCCCCGGGGCTGCTTCTTCCCATCTTGGCGGTTTTACACAGGTAGTCGGTGCGAAGCACCAACTACCAGCCCTGAGATCGGAGCCAATTTCGTAAAGAAATGACCTCGGCGGAAAAAGCTCCTCCGAGGGCACGGCAGGGAGGGCACGTTGACAGCCAGCGCTTTGACGAGTTTCTGAGCGGCTTGTCAAGGCCTTGTCAGTTCTGCTGGACCCCGCATAAGAAATAGAACCACTTACAGGTCCAGAAAGTTCGGCGTCACAAATGCTTGGTCTGTCACCGGGTGCGATACAGACGAAGCAGGCCGGCAACGATAAAAGTGCAGACAACAGCTGAGCGTGTTGGCACGCTCCAAGGCAAGTAATGAATTGGATTTGGTCTTAATGCGACAACAGCGCAGTAGGGTGTTTGCACAAACTACGATAGCTCTCATCACGATCCTCCTTCTGGTGGTTGTATCCCCTGGCCAGGACGTGACGGAGCCTGCGCTGAAAGCAGCGTTCATCTATAACCTTGCGAAGTTTACTTACTGGCCCGAGGAGACCTCTCCACGAGCGTTCTCCATGTGCGTGCTCGGCGACTCAGCCGTAGGGGAGGCGCTGGACCGATCCGTAAAAGGTCGTATTCTGGAAGGCAAGACCATATCCGTTACACGTCTGCCACCAAACGGACCGGTACAGGGATGTCGTCTTCTCTATTTGTCGGGTGTTACGAAAGAGCAGTCCGCTCAAATCCTCACAGGCCTTCGCGACATGCCGGTCCTCACGATCAGCGATCTCGAAGGATTCACGGAGTTGGGTGGGATTGTGCAGTTCTTTTTTGAGCGCGGGCAACTGCGCTTCATCATCGGAATGGAGTCCTCCAAACGATCCGGGCTCCAACTCAGCGCAAAACTCCTTGCCTTGGCAGTACTAAAATGATCAACCAGAACATCACATCACGACCCCGCCGGATTGCCGCGTGCCTGCGGATTTGGTGCGGGACGCTCCTCGGAATTCTGGCCTTTGCAGTCACGGTCCGGGCTCAGGCTCCGCTTCCAGACCTCAGTCTCGAAGAACTCATGAAGCTCGATGCCGGACACGTATTCGGCGCTTCTCAGCGGATCCAGCCAGTGACGGAGGCGCCGGCATCGGTTTCGTTTGTGACTGCCGAAGACATCAAGCGCTACGACTATCGCACGCTCGCCGACATTCTGCGCAGCTTTCGGGGCATTTATGTGACCGACGATCGGAACTTCAGTCTTGTTGGAGCGCAGGGCTTTGCCAAGCCGGGAGACTACAACAGCCGCATCCTGCTTTTGGTGAATGGACACCGCGTCAACGACACCGTTTTCGGCCAGGCAGAGATCGGCGCCGAGTTCGGTCTCGATCCGTCCATGTTTGAACGCGTGGAATTCATCCGTGGCCCCGCCTCTTCGCTCTATGGCGACAGCGCCTTCTTTGGAGTTGTGAATGTCATCACGCGGACCGGATCTTCGCTGAGAGCCAATTCGGTCGATGTGGAAGGCGGGTCGCTCGGTACGGGGCTCGTGCGAATGAATTTTGGGCGTGTCTTCGAGAATGGCGTGGACCTGGCGGTATCGGGAAGCTACACCCACAGCGCTGGCAAGCGCCGGATCTATTTTCCGGCCTTCGATTCGCCGCTCACCAATAACGGCATTGCGGAGAACCTCGACGCCGAAGGAACCAAACAGTTCTACGGCCGACTGGCATACAAGGGATTGACGCTGACCACCACTTATGGAACCCGGTCAAAAGACGTTCCCACCGCTTCATTCGGCTCCGTATTCAACGAGCAGGTCTGGCGCGAGCAAACGACCGATCGTCACACTCTGGTCGATGCGGAGTACGGGTGGCATTTCGGAAGCACGGAGGTCAGCGTCCGAGGATCATTCGATCGGTTCACGTACGATGGGTTTTATCCCATAGACAGCGGACAACCAAACGAACCGATGGTCGGCCAGCAGACCGTGATCGGCGACCGATTCACCCTGGCGAGCGGATTAACTCGCGCCCTTCCAGGCCGTCAGACGATCCGAGCCGGTCTTGAGGTAATCGACAACATCAGTCAGGATCAGATTGTTCGTTTCGCCGGTTTACCCGACCCCGTCATGGACAGGGCTCGGTCTTCTTCGCAGCATGCGGTATACTTCGAGGATGAAATCAAGCTCGATTCCCATTTCATTCTGAATGCCGGGCTTCGCTATGACTCTTATGGAACCTTCGACAAAGCAACGCCCCGCACAGCGCTGATTTTCATGCCATCATCGACACAATCGTTCAAATATCTGTACGGCAGGGCGTTCCGGGCTCCGAACGCCTATGAACTGAATGACTTTTACTTCGGCCCGTCTGTCGAGAACTTGCGCCCTGAGGCCATCGATACTCACCAGCTTGTCTGGGAACGCTATACGAACGACTCCGTGCGGACCTCCGTTTCCGGCTACTGGTATAAGGCTGACCGCCTGATCACATCTGTCCCAGACCTGGCAACATTTCTGGGCACAACGTATATCAACCAGGCGGAAGTGCGCGCGCGTGGACTCGAGGTTGAAACACAAATGCGTCTCCGATGGGGCTGGCAGGCCCTGGTGAGCTACGCTCTACAGAGGGTGAAAGACCAGGAGACCGAAACGGAGCTCCCGAACTCCCCGAGACACATTGCAAAGGCAAAGCTCAGCGTCCCCGGACCGCTGTCTGGGTCGTTCGTCTCATTCGAAGGCCAGTTTCTCAGCAAGCGAAAGACTTTTTCCGATTCGCATGTCTCCTCAGCCACGACAGTCAATGTCAACCTGATCCAACCAATGGGACATTCATGGGAACTCTCTGCCGGAGTTCGGAATGTCTTCAACTCGGAGTATCTGGATCCCGCCTCCAGTTCTCATCGTCAGGATGCGATCCCACAGAACGGGCGAACCTTCCGGTTCGGATTGCACTTGAAACTCTGGCGTAACTAGCACCTCGGTCGCCTGGCGCCAACGGTTTCGGATGTCGAGGATCTCGAAGAATGCCGTCGGCTGCCCGCGCAAGAATTCCGCCTAAATTACGGGAGGACTTTCCTGATGGCCCCGGGTCCCTTTCAGTTCTGGTCATTGACGACGACCCGCAGTTGTTAAATCAAAGCTATGCCCTCCGCTATCAGGTCTATTGCGTCGAACGTGGTTTTCTCCCGTCTTCGGATTATCCGGACCGGCTGGAAATCGACGAATTCGATGAACACTCCGTCCATCTCGGAGTTCTGAACGCACAGGGAAATCTGGTGGGAACGGCGAGGCTCGTGCAGCCCAGCGCGGCCGGTTTGCCTATGTTCCCTCGCTGCAGTCTGTTCAGCGACGTGCCATTTTTGAATCAAAGCCGGGCACGCATCGTCGAAACAGGACGACTGGCAATCAGCCGCCAGACCAGCGCCTCAGAGCGCCGCATGGGGAACCACATCGTTTTGCAGATTTTCAAGGGTGTGTACCAGGCGTCCAAGCGTCATGGCTTTACCCATTGGGTTGCAGCAACGGAGAAGTCTCTGCAGCGCCTCATGGCCAGGTATGGCTTCCCGTGGAAGGCGGTCGGTCCCGAAGCGGAATACCACGGCATAGTTGCTCCCTATCTGCTGAATGTTGAGGAATTCGACGGTGTCATCTTAAGTAACCGGTTTCCCGCCCTGAGGACGTTTCTTGATGGTCTGGAAACGCAGCTCACGCCGGTGGACGTATGGCGGTTCATTGGGGCCGTGCGATAGAATCCCGCGCATGCAAGACCACGAACGACTCCTGAAAGCATTTCGCAGTGCTGCGGAGCAGATGCCCTGGTATCGACTCCTCCTCAATGAGAGCGGTGTTGATGTGCGCCAGATCGTGGATGTGGCTTCGTTCTCGAGACTCTGTCCACTGTTGACCAAGCAGAATACATTCGACCGATTCCCGTTGGACCTGCTTGCCGCCACGACCAAACCTGCCCAGATAGCTTCGGTGCTGACAAGTTCGGGACACGGTGGACAGTTCTCCTTCGGCTTGAGCAATCGCAGCCAGGAGGCCGGCAGTGCAGCTTTTCTCGATGAGGCTTTTGATGCCGCCTTCAACATCAAGTCGCGTTCGACTCTGGCGATAAATTGCCTCCCCATGGGGGTTCGGTTCACCTCGGAATGCATGACTGTCGCCACAGTCAGCGTCCGCGAAGACATGGCCGTTGCGCTCGTGAACGCATTCGGATCGCAGTACGACCAGATACTGCTGGCCGCCGACCCACTGTTTATGAAGAGACTGATGGATTACGCCGCTGAACGGGGGATGGCCTGGAGCCGGCATCGCGTGCACGTGGTTCTGGGAGAAGAAATCTTCGGGGAAGACTTTCGGGGATACATCGCGTCGCTTCTCGGCCTCGACGTGGACCAGCCGGAGCGCGGAAGAATCCTGTCCTCGTTCGGCGTCGGGGAACTCGGACTTCACCTCTGCTACGAGACGCCGGCAACGATGGCCCTGCGCCGCGCGGCATGGAAGAATCCGGATCTTGCGCGCGATCTGCTGGGCGTCCTGCATGCCGGAGAAGCGTTGCCAACGGTGCTCGCATTCAGTTCGTCGCGCACCTACATGGAAATCCTGGAACCGGACTGTGCAGGCTACGGCCGCCTGACAATCTCCATGCTGGACACGGGACTTCCCATCCCCCTGCTGCGTTATCAGTCCGGGGATGTGGCGCGCCTGCTCGATGCCTCCACTGTCGCCGGGATATTGCACCGTCACGGCGTAGACGTGCCTCCTGAAATACCTTCCAGTCTTATCGCGTTGCGGGGGCGGGCAAAAGAATCGACTCCGAATGGCTCGCACGTTGGAGTTTATAAGGATGCGCTCTATGCCGATCACTCCGTGGCAAGGGAAGTCACCGGCGCGTTTCGGGTCATCGCATCTGAAAACGAATGCACGTTGCACGTCCAGCTCGTGGCATCCTGCACCGCTTCGGAGTCTTTGGAGCGGCGTCTCCTTCAGGCAATTCCAGAACCTGTGCGCCCGGATAACCTTGTTCTGTGGCCCTTTGGTCGTTTTCCATTCGGTATGACTATCGATTACGAGCGCAAATTCGTCTACTACGTCGCGGGAGAACAGCTCTCGCCAGACACAACGGAGGAGTCACAAACGGGAAGCCCCAGGGCGCGAGCGGCCGGCGCCGGCATTGGACCGCGGCGCCATGTTTAACTTGTGTTCCGGTGCGCGGACCAGAAGCACGGGTGCAGGCCGCTTTAATGCCCTCCTCGACAAGCTGGTCGTTGCGGCCAAGGTGGTGAGTTGTGAGTAGGGTCAAGCCGAACGCCGTTTCAGGGAATGAGCGAGGTGATGACTATCAAGGGACGCTTCCTGAGCGTTTGCCGGCCGCCATCCTGAGAGAACTCTCCACGATCAACCCGCTCAGGAGTTTTGCGGCAATCGCCGGGGAGTGGGCGGGCATAATCCTTGCGATCGCCCTCTATGACCGGTTGCTGCATCCACTCCTGCTTCCTCTGGTAGTGATGTGGATCGGCGCCAGACAACACGCGCTCGCGATCCTCATGCACGAAGGCACGCACTACCTGCTCTTCAAGAACCGCAGACTGAACATCGTGGTGTCCGAGTTGTGCCTCGCATGGCCGCTGTTCGTTACGATGCGTGCGTACAGACCCAGCCATTTCGATCACCATCGACACGTCAACACCGAGCAGGATCCGGACCTGATGCGGAAGCAAAGCGCCGAGTGGAAGTTCCCACAGACATGGCGGGCGCTCTCCACTCTGCTGCTGAAAGACGTCGTCGGCCTTAACACGCGCCAGCAGTTGCTCGAGGCTGTGGATCTTTCCGATACCAGGCAACCGCAGACTCGAGGCCTCGGCGCTTATGGATTGACCAGAGTATTTTTCTATCTGGCCGTGTTGACCCTCGTAACTTATTTCAGGGTCTGGCCATCCTTCCTGCTGTTGTGGATCCTCCCGATGCTTACCTGGCTCAAAATGATTCTCCGTATCCGCAGCATCGCGGAGCATTTCGGAGTCGAAAACGATCATGTGTACACTCGCACCCGGACCACGCTCCCGTCGTTATTCGAGCGGATTTTCGTCGCTCCGAAAAATATCAATTTCCATCTTGAGCATCATCTATACCCAAGCGTCCCATGGTTCCGGTTGCCGCGCCTGCACACGCTGCTAATGGCCGATCCGCAATTCGGCTGCAAAGCCCACGTGACTTCGACGTATGCCGGAGTGCTGCGAGAATGCGTGGAGTAAGCCGCCCGGTCGTGCGGCAAATTTCTGGATCCCTGGAGAGTTTTCCCTGTTTCCTGCTCCCATCAATCGCCCGACACAGTCACTCGTGCTGACGGCCCGCCGGTCCACAGTGCCCCGAATTGACCCCCCACGGTTTGCGCAGCTATAGTCTTGGCACTTTCATTACCGGAGGCTTGGAGGCAATGAGCGAAATGACCAGACGTGGATTCATGGGGACGGCAATTGCGGGAGCCGCTGTGCCTGCAGTAAGCGCGGTTGCGGCCGGCCAGACGCCGAGCCCGGCTCAGGCAAACGTCAAGGTGGAAAGCGACGTTGTTTTCGGCAAGGGCGGCGACATGGATTTGAAGCTGGACATCTATCGGCCACCTGCCGGCGTTACACCCAGGCGTATGGCCACGATTCACTTTCATGGCGGCGGCTTCACCGGAGGCAACAAGGAATCGCTGGTCGAGCGGGTGAAGCCGTTTGCCGCCCTGGGATATGTTGCTATCGCCGCGCAGTACCGTCTTGCCGGTCAGGCGGGATATCCGGCGCTGGTCCATGACGCAAAAGCTGCCATCCGATGGGTGCGCGTGAACGCAACGAAACTCGGCATCGATCCGGCACGCATTGGTGTGGCAGGTTATTCGGCCGGCGGCTACCATGCCTTGTTTACCGCCGGAACCGGAGACCGCCCGGAGTTTGAAGGAACGGGTGGCAATGCCGGCATCAGCACGAAAGTTGCCGTTTGCCTCGCGTATTATCCCGCGACGAATGTCCCGGCGAGCATGTTGCCTGCAGGCAGCGACGAGGCAGCGCGAAAAGCCGCCAACGCCACAACCCACATTGCTGCCGGCTATCCCCCGGTTGTGGTTTTCCATGGAATGAAAGACACGACTATTCCGATTGAGAGCAGCAAGCGCCTCGTCCAGCAGTTTCAAGACGCTCAGGTTCCGGTCGAGTTTCACGCCTTCGAAGGCGTTCCTCACGTGTTCGACAGCAATCCGGAATTCGCTGTTCTCGCGGCGCAACTGGCCGACTTCTTCATCGATCGGCACGTCCTCAATCCCCGCACGTATCCCCCCTTCCAGCCGGGAGGCGGTGGCGGACGTGGTGGAGGGGCGGGCCGCGGCGCGCGAGGGGCCTGAAGCACTTCGCTGAATGAGCTCCATCCGGCGCAGGATCGCGTCGAAGGCTCTGGATCGGTTCAAGGAACGGATTCGGGAAATCACCAGACAGGCAAAAGGCGTGAGCCTGGAGACGACGATGGCGAAGCTCGCTCCGTATATGCGGGGCTGGCGTGGCTATTTCGGATTCTGCGAAACGCCCAACCTGTTGATTGGCCTTACTCGCTGGGTTCGGCGCCGCCTTCGGGCTGCGCTGTGGCGGCAATGGAAAACCCAACGCCGCCGCCGGGCGATGCTGATTCAATTGGGCGTGCGTGGCCGGTGGGCGGATAATACCGCCGCCAGTGGCCACGGCCCCTGGCATCTCGCCCATTCGAAGGCGCTGAACATCGCGCTCTCGAATAAGTATTTCCGCGATCGAGGTCTTCCTTCGTTATTCGAACAATGTTAGCTCAACCACCTCGAACCGCCGTGTACGGACCCGTACGGACGGTGGTGTGGCAGGGGGCGGCGGGTGACCGCCGCCCCTATGCCGATCAACGCTTCCTATACGACATTGAACTGGAATTTGCCATTCTGGGCTATTCTGGGCTGTTATTCTTCCTAGACTTTTTGGGGTCAGAACCAATGCGGGCCGGTGCCCAGCTTGCTTACGCCTAGACTGGGGCGTGAAGTTCAGACACACCATCGAGTTCAAAACGTCGTGGGCGCTCGTCGGCACGATAGCCTGCATAGGCGTCGACATGGATCGGGAGGGACATTGGGGGCAATTCTACTGCTGACGAAATTTTGAAATTTTTTACATTAGCGACATGGCAAGCAGGTACTATTCTACCGCCCCCCAAGAAATCCATGAGCCTAGGAACCAGGAGCCAAAGCCATGAAACCAACTGCAATTGTTTTGGATGACAATCGGGATGTTCTCGATATGACTGCGTCGTTTCTTAAAGCCGAGGGAGTAAAGGTTATAGCTAAGGACGAAGTTGGCGAATCCGCCCGTCAGCACCTTTGGGAATATCGTCCGGATTTAGTTGTGATGGACATTCTCGTTCCCGGCCCCGGCGGCTTGGACCTGCTGGATGTTGTGCGCCGCGATCGTCTTGCCACGCGCACGATCCTCGTGACGGGCCACCGGAGGGAAGCCTGGTTGGAGCAGGCGTTGGAACTCGGCGCGGACGCATATCTTCTAAAACCTCACATTCCCGAACTCATCACCGCAGTGAAAGCGGTGTTGGCAGGTCAGCGTTTCCTGTGCCCGTGGGCGACTGGATTTCTTGCCAGGGAGTACGTTCGCCTACGGGATGCGGAAAGAACAAAAGACCTTCTCACAGATCGGGAGGTTGAAATTCTCAGACATCGCATGAATGGTAAGACCTTAAAGGAGATAGCTAATGAGATTCAGAGATCTCCAAAGACCGTGGAGAAGCACCTGACAAGTCTGAAGAAGAAGGTCGGTGCTGGCAACGAAACGGCGCTCGCTGCTTTCGCAATGAAAGCGGGTCTGGTTCCCCGATCGTGACCTAAGCAATCCCCACCGTACCCCTACCTTCTTATGAGGGAATCCCTACCTCCGATGGTAGGGATTTTCCCCACTTGAATTGCGGGGGCCTGCCTGTGCGACGATTCGCGCCGCAACACTCCAAACGTGAAGGTTTTCGGGAGGGAAAATGCGCGGACCGATCGCAGCGTTATTGCTTTTGATGCTCGGCAGCGTGGTGGCTTCGGGCCAAACCACGATCTACTGGAAACGGGATCACATCTATGCCGGGCCGGGCGGCGGCGAGATCGCGACGGTCACACCCGCCTCCGCAGACACCACGGCCCCGTCCGCGCCAAGCGGGCTGGGCGTCACCACGACAACGGCGACATCGGTAGCCCTGTCCTGGACCTGGACCGGCTCGACCGATAGCGGTGGCTCCGGCCTCGCGCGCTACAAGATCTACCGTCAGAAAGGTTCTGGCGCGAGTCGTCCCGTCGGGACCGTCAACTCCAGCACGACGGCGTTTACCGACCAGCCGCTCGAACCGAGCACAAGCTACACATCCATCGTCGCATTTGACAATGCCCAGAACGATTCCTCCGCCAGTGGCAGTGTTAACCCGACCACGTCTTCTTCCAGTGGCGACTCAACCGCACCCACAACACCCACCGGTTTAACGGTCGTACTCACGGTTCGCAACAGCGTGCTCGTACGATGGAACGCCAGCACAGACACTGGAGGATCCGGCCTCAGAGGTTACAAGGTCTACCGGGACGGCTCGGTTGTTTCCGGAAGTAATCCGATCACCGCTACGTCCTTTGCCCAGTCGGGACTGGCCTACAAAACGACCTACGGCATCAAAGTGGAAGCGATCGACAACAATAACAATACGTCATCGCAAATCAGCACGGTCAGCGTCACCACAGCCGGACAACTTCTCTTTGCGGACAAAACTTCAACCGCTATGGCTCGGCGGTTCTCGGAAGCCCTTGGACACAGATCGGGCCGAGAACCATGCGAAATGTGCCAAGGAGTGCGAAATGAATAAACTTGTGGTTTTACTGTTGACCGCGACGCTCAGTTTGCAGGCCGTGATCCTCTACCAAAACTATCGCCAGAAGCTGCCTCCAGGAGGGCCAGTGGTCCGAGATGCCGCGCCAGGAACAGCACTCGATCTAGCGGATCTACCAACCAAGGGAAGTGATACGGCGAGAGTCGTACTCGTGGAATTCTCCGATTTCGAATGTCCGTTTTGTCGGCGCCACGCGAAGGACGTTGCCCCTGCCCTGGATGACGAGTTTGTAGCGAAAGGGAAGGTTCGGCGAGTTTTCGTAAACAATCCCCTACCCATTCACCAAAATGCAAAAATGTTGGCGACTGCAGCCATTTGCGCAGGAGAGCAAGGCCAATACTGGGAAATGTATACTCGCTTGTTTGAGCAGCAATCTACTCAGAAAGAAGACGTTCTTCTCTCGGCACAAAATCTTGGGATAAATGCCGACGAGTTCAAAAAGTGCTTAGAAGATAGCCCCGAACCGGCCAAGCGACTCGAAGAGGATCTGAGCAAGGCGGCGAAGTTTCACCTAGCGGGTACTCCTTCCTTTGCCATCGGTGTAATTGACAAAAGGGGACAATTAAGTATTCAGAAGTTTATAACCGGTGCAGTGTCGCTGAATACTTTTGAGAAAACAATCAATGATGTGCTTTCCGGGACTCGCTCTTAGTTTTGAGCGAGTCCATTCGACACCCAGTGTCTTTAACAAGGAGATAAGAAATGAGAAAGTTTAACAGCTATGCTCTAACCATCTCAGCTGCATTGTTCATCTTCACATTGCTCAGTTTTGCCAGCCTGACTATTCCAGTTCAGGCGGACGACTGCTTTGCAGACGCAGAAAGCACCTGTTCCAACGCTTGTGGTGAAAATCAGACTTGCTTTTACAATTGCTATAACTGTCTTGGATGTCTATGTCTTTACATTTATGATGCATGTGAACAGTTTTACCATGTATGCCCTTACTAACATCCAGCGGTACGGAACAGTGATTGTTTTAGGAATTGTATTACCCGCAATCGCCGTTTGTAGGGGGTCTCTTGCGGAGGCGCAAGAGACCCGTAATGATAAGGGCCTCGCTTTTGAGGTTTCTTCGATCAAACCAACGAAACCGATCGACTTCGACCCCACGGCGCCACGAATAAACGGCTGTCATGGTGTGGACACAACGGCCGCAGACCGAGGGGGGATCGGGTTGGGCCGTTGCCACTTCGACACGATGAGTGTCTATGGGTTGCTCGCATTTGCTTACGGCATCGGCGGTCGGCAACCTTCCGAATGGGGAAGACATCCGGCTTGGATTGAAGACACTTGGTACCAGATCGATGCGATCGCGCCCAAGCCGGGTTCGGTTACACACAAACAGCTGCTTCAGATGTTGCAAAGTCTTTTGCGTGAAAGATTTGCACTAAAAATGCACCAAGAGACGAAGATAGTTTCAGGATACGCGATAGTTGTGGCCCCGGGCGGCGCTAAATTGAAACGAGCCGACGGACCACCGTATGCCAGCCCAATTCACGGCGATATAAAACTTCGGGGCAACCTCTCGACCTTTGCGAATATATTGACGGGTATCGTTCAAGACCGCTTTGTGGATCGCACAGGTCTAGATGGGCAGTACGACGTCGCACTGAAGTGGGGAGGACAGTTCAAGTATTACGCAAGAGAAGGCCCATCACTTTCTGACGCCCTGCAGACACAGCTGGGGCTCAAGCTACAACGGGAAAAGATCCAAGTGAATGTTTTCGTGATTGACTCGGCGTCCAAGGCGGCTGCCAATTAGTAAGCTCCTCGGCTATAAGCCGAGGAGCTTATGGAATGGCCAAAAGAAACCAGGAGACTTTCCTTCCGCAGAGCCCGCCCGTTTGGCTCAGTTTTCTTTACGAGAATTCCAGATTTCCAGAACATAGCCTTTCTATTGCGCCAAGCAAAGCTTGGGAGAGGGGGAGTCCATCTGAGCGGATGAAACCTTTCGAAAGGAGTCCAGCTGGTGAAAGTCCAGTCCGGCAAGAGCCGTAGCGGGCAGGCCGGTAGCGAGTCTTGCCTGTCGCCCAACAAGTGGCGGATGGCCGGGTATTGCGGCTGATTGGCGCAATGCTGAAGGCCGGAAGCTGTGGGAAGGGACGGCTGTTTCCGACGGAGCGTGGCACTCCGCAAGGCGGTGTGGTTTCACCCTTGCTCAGTTACATTCTCTTGACGCCTTTTGATCGGGAGATGCGAAGCAGGGGATATCGGCTGGCGAGGTTTGCCGATGATTGGGTAATTACGTGCGGACTGCGGCGGAGGCACGTGCGGCATTGGATGCGGCGGCTCGAATCCTAAAACAATTGGGTGTGGAACTCCATCCGCAGAAGACGCGGATTGTCCATGTTCAATATGGGTTCGATTTTCTCGGCTATACGACTAGACGAGGGCGCAGGCTTCGGCTCGCTTCGCGCAAGATTCGAAGTGGAGCCAAGTCTGGTGCGCTGTATGCGATTCCGCGCGAGAAGTCCCTCCGGCGGTTTATGGACCAGGTGCGTCAACGTACTCAGCGTCGCGTGCCTCTTTCGAGGGAACAAGGCGTTGCCCAGTTGAATCCGCTCTTACGGGGTTGGGGTGAGTACTACAAGCGCGCCCACGTTCGACTCATCTTCAACCGGCTCGACCGCTGGATCGTTCGGCGCATCTGGTCGCATCGATTCAAGCGGTGGCGTTGTGCGGGCTGGAAACAGTTGCCGACTGCAACGCTCTATCGAGAGTACGGGCTTGTGAATCTAGTTCGGTTAATTCCTTCACTGGCATCACGGTATTCGGACTCTTCGTGAAAGCTGCATGCGGGAAAACCGCACGTGCAGTTTGGGCGGCGGACGGAGGCCAGCATCGCGAGGTGCGCCTCCTCCGACCCGACACCGGTGAAGATGGGGAACCGCAGGGCCACGGAGGAAGTGGCGGCCACGGGACCCATTGGAGGGAAGGGGCGAACAACCGAACGGATCGGATGAGGGAAACATGACGATACTCCGAGATCGAGCAAACATGTCACCAGAACGCATCCGAATAGCTGAACTGGCAAAGGAAGACAAGGAGCGAAGATTTTCATCGATCGCTCATCTTCTGACAGTGGAAGCGCTGCAGGACGCTTTTGAAGGTTTACGGAAAGATGCCAGCGCGGGAGTGGATGGCGTGACCTGCCGGGAATACGCGGTGGAGGTTCGGGATAATCTGCACAAGCTCCACGATCAGCTCAGAACGGGGAAGTATCGAGCGCAGCCCCTGCGGCGGATCTATATTCCAAAAGAGGACGGACGACGACGTTCTAACGAACGACTAAAGTGGGCAGAACCTATCGGAGCGGTTGGCGTATGCCTTCCACTGAAGCGCGCGCGTAGCGAAGCTTGGCTTTGTGTCCAGCTTTCGGCTCCGGCGGGAGCGGCTGTCTGGGGGGCGCCTACCATCGATGTCGAGCGCCGGGCACTGTACGTCGCCACGGGGAACGGATATACGGCTCCCGCGATGTCGACGACAAAACGCACTCCTGGCCCTGGACATGGATTCGGGGCGGGTGTTATGGGCCGTGCAGTGATTCTGCCTTGTCCCCCGCCACCGGCACGGTGCTCTGGGAGTACGACACGATTCGGGACTTCAATACCGTCAATCGCATTCCCGCCAAAGGGGGCAGCATAGGCGCGCAGGGACCGACCGTCGCCGCGGGGATGTTGTTTGTGGGATCCGGTTATGTTGGATTTCAGAATGGCGTTCCAGGAAATGTGCTGCTGGCCTTCGGCGTGGAGTAAGAGTTCCTGATCGGGACACAAACGTGAACTCGGGACCGTGCACCTCGAACCCCGAATTCGTTACGGCATTTGCCCCGACTGTTCCCGGGGAATTCGGGGTTCGAGGTGCACGGCCCCGAATTCAGTCACTCTCTACTGGCCGCGCCGCTGTCCGCCGCCCCCAGGAGCGCCTCCACCGGGGGCACCGCCTCCTCGACCGCCACGACCCGCGGCGGCAGGAAGTGTTCCGCCTTCGGCAAGAATCTTCATGTTCTGTATCGCGCGGGTGAAGGTAGCCGCACGCTGCATCTTGTTTGCTTCGCGCGCCGCATCGTCTGCCAGATCCGAGGCGTCCCACACCAGCGAGTAGAGGATCTTGGATGTCGTGGCCGTCACGGGTTTTGCTTCCACGGTTCCATGATAAAGGGGATAGAACTGGCCGACCCGGGGTGGCTGCGTATAGGTGTAGGAGAGGTCCGTCTTACCGACCATGATTTCGTTGCCGATGGATCGAACGGCGCCGAGTTCTCCATCTTTGCCCGATGTGATCGTGCACGCGACCTGCAGCCATTCCCCGATATCGCAATACTTGCCGGTGCGCGCCCAGACTTCGGCGGCCGGCTTGTTCACATCGATTTCGAGCTGAATTGTCATGTAGATCGGATTTGGACTGGCCAGGGGAGCCTGCGCGCCACGCCCGCCGCCGCCACGTCCGCCGGGAGCTCCGCCGCCCGGGCCGCCCTGAGGCGGCGCACCCGTGGGGGCCTGTGCCGTTGCGATACTCGCCATGAGCATGCCTGCGAGAACGCAGGATGCGATTCTTTTAACGAACTGAATCATGGATTCCTCCAGTTTGAGCTGTTTGATTACAGAGGGCCCCCGCGGGAATCGAACCCGTCTCCGGCCTTGCGAAGCCGTCTCCTAACCGTAGGTGATGGGGCTGCGACCTTCGGGATTATGCGCGGTTTCTGTCTCCACTTCCAGCACAACCGGCTTTGAACGGTATGCACAGGCGGGTTGGTGGGCCACGGCCTCAGATCCGTTGTATAGTTGGCGCCCATGAGCGACAAAAAACGACAATCCCGACGACGTTTCTTCAAGGTGGCTGCCGGCGCAGCTGTAGCTGTTGGCGTATCGCCTCGACTGGAAATCCTGCTGGCCCAGGCTCCGCCACCCGACCCGACGCTCGTTCTGACCAACGGCCGGATTCACACCATGAACGCCGCCAACACGATCGCCACGTCGGCGGTTATTCGCAATGGACGCTTCGTCTCGGTTGGCGGAGCGACTCCCGCGGCCAACAGCGCGACCACACGCGTCATCGATCTCAAAGGACGGACTGTGGTTCCCGGTATGGTCGAGGCCCACATACACGTCGTCAGCCTGGCCAATCGTCCTGGGTACCACACGATTCTCGAGAACACCACGTCGATCCGCGAAATCCAGGAAGCTCTTGCGGCCCGCCGCCGCGACGTGCCGGCCGGACAATGGATTACCTCCATGGGGGGTTGGCACCCGAACCAGTGGGCCGAGCATCGTCATCCGACGCGGCAGGAACTTGACGCCGCGGTTCCAGATCGTCCCGTTCTTCTCTATGAACGATTCACAGGCCCATGCACCACCAACAGTCTGGGTAAGGCCTTTTTCGACGCGTCGGACGCCGCCCCAAAAGTTCACCCGGACATCCTGCCTGTGAAGGTTGCCGACAACGGCGCCATCGCGGCCGCCGGCTTCAACGGTGGCGGTCCGTCGGCTTCCGCGCTTTTCCATCTGCGGCGGATGCAGACTTTTGACGACAAGATCCGCAGCACCGTGGACGCCATGGATTACTCCACCAGCGTCGGGCTGACAGCGCACCTCGATCAGGTCTTGTTCCCGACTCCTGGTCCTTTGCACCCGAGCCAGATTCTTTCCAACCTCGATCAGTACCGCATGTACGATTCGTGGCTGGCGCTTCATCGTGAAGGGAAGACAACAGTCCGCCTGCAGACAAACTTTCTCCAGAACCAGAACGACCCTGCGCTGCCGGAATTGAAAGAACGGCTCCGCAACGCTTTTCCATTTTTCGGCGATGACATGATGCGGACTGGTGCGATCGGAGAATGGGCCGCACCACTGGCCAGTGGCGCGGTGTGGCAGGAGGCGCAGCGTCTGGTCGCGGCCGCCGGCTGGAGAAATGAAAATGCGGTACAGAACCTGGCAGGATTGCGCCAGGTTGTCGACGCCTACGAGGCCGTCAACAAGCAGTTCGACATCACGAAACTGAGATGGGTGGTTCATCATGTTCCTGAAGTGAATGCCGATCTTCTCAACCGGCTTCGCGCCCTGGGCTGCGGAGTGCAGATGGCGGCTTTCCGCTGGGTGACGTCGACGGACCCCAAGGTTGTGGTTGGCGCTCCATTTCGAACGATCGTCGATCATGGGATCCAGGTTGGCATGCACGGCGACGGCGTTCACATCGCGCCGCTCAATCCCTGGCAGCACATCTACTTTGCCACCACCGGAGTGAATTCGTTCGGGGACAAAGTTAACGGCGACCAGCAGATCACGCGCGAGGAAGCCCTCCGCATGTTTACGCGCAACAACAGCTGGTACCTTCGCATGGAGGATAAGATCGGTACGATCGAACCCGGGAAACTGGCCGACCTGTCGGTTCTGGACCGCGACTATTTCGCGGTGCCGGATGCGGAGATCAGGAAGATCCGCTCGGTGATGACCATCGTTGACGGAAAGATCGTCCATGACGCGAAGGTCCTGTAGGACCGGTGGCCGCTCCTCCACCGGCTGCTCTCCTCGTACGCCTCCAGCGTGCAAAGGAGGCACGCCTTGGAGTTTAGACATTTTGCACGCCGGAGGCGTGAAAGGAAGGTAGCCCCGGGTGGAGCGCAGCGACACCCGGGGTTCATCTCACGAGGTGCGAACATCTCCGTTACGGCAACCCCGGGTTGCGCTCGCTTCGCTCGCTTAACCCCGGGCTAAATTCCCAGCACGCCTCCGGCGTGCTGAGACTCAAGATTGTCTAAACTCCAGGGCACGCCGGAGGCGTGCTGGGAAATTAGCCCGGGGTGAGGCGACGGCGCTCTGCAAGTTTTTCCTCAACTCCGGGACTCACCAACTTCTCTTCCGAATGTCTAACCTGCCAATTCAATCACTGGGAGACTTCATGACTGCCATTGGCCGGTCTGCGACGTATGCTGCCCTGATCACGTTGCTCGCTGGGACTCTTGCGGGTGCGCAAAATCTGACCGCTTCAACCCGTTTCACGATCGGAGGCAATTTTATCGTTGCCGAGCCCAAGGAAGGCTTTCGGCAAAATGTCGGAAACGGCCTGGGCGGAGGCGGCACCCTGATGTACCACCTGCTGCGATCGGGACTGCTTGGCCTGCGCTTCGACGCTTCCGGAATGTCCTACGGAAAGGAGAAGAAGCAGGTCCCCATTTCCACCACCGTGGGATCGCGAATCCTGCTGAACCTGACAACAACCAACTCGATTGTCGCGCTGAGTTGGGGGCCCGAACTGGCGAAGCCATCCGGGCGCATGCGTCCTTATGTGAATGCCGGCTATAGCCGTCTCTTCTTCAGGACAACGTCTTCTCTTAGAGGCAGCGGTTCTTCCGAAGACGGATCCATCAACTCGACGAATTACAAGGACAGTACCGGAGCATGGGTCTATGGCGGCGGATTGCGATTCGCGCTCGGTCCCACCTCCTCTCCCGTGAGCCTTGACCTTGGCCTGCGTTATCACCGAGGCGGCAGCGCGTCTTATCTTCGTGAAGGTAGCATTCAGGACAATCCGGACGGTTCGATCACGATCACGCCACTAAGGAGCCGGACGCCCTTCATGGTTTACTCGGTTGGCGTGAAATTCCGGATTCCGTTTGAGTCGAGCAACCCCTGTTCCCGTTTCTTATGCTGATCTCCACTTCGGGAGGAATCTTCCGGTTCGGCGCCGATAATCGGCGTATTCTGCGGCCAGCGGACTGCCTTCGAACTTCCGCTCCTCGTGCCTTGCCGCCAGGGTGAAATACACGAACATCACGCCGACAATCACGAAAGCCGTGACGCCGGGAAACATCATCGCCGCGCCCAGATACGACAGCGTGTAACTGGCGTAGAACGGATTTCGGATGTACGCATACGGCCCCGAACTCCAGATGAATTCAGGCGTGTCGTGGCTGTAGATGTAAGAGAAAAACTTTCCCCGAACAGACCGGTGGGCCCATTCGAATAGAACGAAAGATCCAATCAAGGCCGCCAGGCCCGGAACGACCAGCCGTCTTTCAAGCGGGGCATTAAAGACCCGGTAGCAGAGAATAGCCATCGCAATCGTAAACAGCTGAATGCTCAGGGATGGTCGCTCTCCCTTTACCGGAGAAAATGTTCGGCTGGCGCCGATCAAATGACGCGCCCACACCACAACCGCGACGGCCTCGATGATTTGACGGAGGGTTGGCAAGCTCATGCTCCCCTGATTCTAGCAAGCCCTGTAGAATGTCTTCATCATGTCCGGCGATTCCCCATTGGTTCAACTGGGCGGGCTTGGACCCACTGGCCCGCCGCCCGTTTTCGCTGTCGACCCTGTCTGCAGGATGCGTGTGCTTCCCGAAACTGCAGCGGCGCGCTACGACTACGACGGTAAGACGTATTACTTCTGCGCCGTCCATTGCAAGGAACGTTTCAAGGCCGATCCCCAGGCGTTCGTCGAACCGAAGCCAACTGTCAGTCCCCAGCCCGAGGCCTTGAACGCCATCTACACGTGCCCCATGCATCCGGAAATCCGGCAACAGGGACCCGGGAGCTGTCCGAAGTGCGGGATGGCGCTTGAGCCGGACGTCGCGCAGGTCGACGATGCCCCGAATCCGGAACTCACTGATATGACACGGCGCTTCTGGATTGCCGCCGCGGTGAGCGTTCCCGTGATGACGCTTGCGATGATGGGAGTGCAGCCGATTGCGCAGTTCCTGCTGGCGACGCCCGTCGTGCTGTGGGCCGGATGGCCACTCCTGGCCCGCGGCGCTGCTTCGGTCAAGCACCGCAGCCCGAACATGTTTACATTGATCGCCATGGGCGTGGGCGCCGCATACGTCTACAGCGTTTTTGCGGTTCTTGCCGGATCAGGACTCCCGGTCTATTTCGAAGCTGCTTCCGTGATCACGGCGCTCGTGTTGCTGGGGCAGGTGCTCGAACTTCGGGCCCGCGCCAAGACCAGCAGCGCGATCAAGAATCTTCTTGCCCTCGCTCCGAAAACCGCTCGCCGGGTCGATGCAGAGGGGCGCGAGTCGGACATTCCACTGGAACACGTGCACGTCGGCGACACCTTGCGAGTGCGCCCTGGCGAGAAGGTGCCCGTGGACGGGAAAGTCGTGGAGGGAGCCAGCGCGATCGACGAATCGATGATTTCCGGCGAACCGATTCCCGTCGAAAAGGTTTCCGGCGGGAAGGTGACTGGCGGAACGATCAACGGCCCGGGCACGTTCCTGATGCGCGCCGAACGCGTCGGCCGAGAGACCATGCTTGCGCAGATTGTTCAGATGGTCGGTCAGGCTCAGCGGAGTCGTGCTCCAATCCAGCGATTGGCGGATGTTGTCTCGGCCTGGTTTGTCCCCGCCGTCATCGCCGCTGCCGTCCTTACCTTTGCCGTCTGGACACTGTTCGGCGCCGGTTTGTCGGCAGCGCTGTTGAATGCAGTTGCGGTCCTGATCATTGCTTGTCCCTGCGCGCTGGGACTCGCAACGCCGATGTCGATCATGATGGGCGTTGGCCGTGGCGCCGCGTTTGGAGTCCTGATCCGCAACGCCGAAGCACTCGAGGTGATGGAGAAGGTCGACACGGTTGTCGTTGACAAGACCGGGACGCTCACAGAAGGAAGGCCCGTTGTTACAGCCGTGATCGCCCTGGCGTCGATGGATCAGGATCGTGTGCTCAAACTGGCCGCCAGCGTCGAGAAGGGAAGTGAGCACCCGCTGGCCTCCGCAATCGTTCGCGCTGCCGAGGCCCGGGGCATTGAGGTGGAACAGGTGACGGGCTTTGCTTCAAAACCCGGAAAAGGCGTGACAGGTGATCTGGAGGGCCGTCAAGTCGGGCTCGGCAATCTGAAACTCGCTGAAACACTGGGTATTGAAGTCGCCGCCGTCGCAACGCGAGCCGAAGAAATGCGCCGTGAAGGGCAGACTGTCATGTTCGTCGTCTTCGATCGTCAACTCGCGGGTTTGATCGGCGTTTCCGATCCCATCAAGAGTTCGACGCCCGAAGCGATCGCTGGTCTCCACGCACAGGGCATCCGCGTGATCGTCCTGACCGGCGACAGTCGGACGACGGCGGAGGCTGTCGCCCGAAAGTTGGAATTGGACGACGTCCGCGCGGAGGTCCTTCCGGACCAGAAAGCGACTGTGGTGCGGGAACTGCAGTCCCAGGGGAAGACGGTTGCGATGGCGGGCGATGGCGTCAACGACGCTCCTGCACTGGCGCAGGCGCATGTGGGCATCGCGATGGGGACAGGAACGGATGTCGCGATGGAGAGCGCCGGCATCACGCTGTTGGGCGGCGACCTTCGCGGAATTCTGCGAGCCCGTGCCTTGAGCGTAGCCACAATGAAGAACATCCGGCAGAATCTGTTTCTCGCATTTGTGTATAACACGCTGGGTGTGCCGATTGCGGCAGGCGCGCTTTACCCGGTGTTTGGCTGGGTGTTGAGTCCCATGATTGCCAGCGCCGCCATGACCTTCAGCTCGCTGTCGGTGATTGGGAATGCCCTCCGTTTGCGAAAGGTCCGCCTGTAACGTCCCTAAAACTCTCCTCCTGATGGGCTCCTGCTGGTCTAGAATCACCCGCAGTCAGACTCCGGGAGGGGCAGCGTTGATTGGAACGAGCTGGATACGTGAGCAGGGGATGCAGGATGCGCTGCTTTGTGCCTGCATGCGGGATCGGGGGCTGGAGGACATACCTCTCTGGAGACGATCTTTTCCGGAACGCGATGCGGCCATCCGGCATTGGAACGAACTTACTCCGCTACGTGGCGGTCCGGTGAATCCAAACGTCACACCCGTTCCCGATCCGGAGGCGATGGCGAACGACATCAAGCGTCGTGCGCGCGAACTCGGCGCCGGTGATGTGGGCATGACCGCGCTCAAACCGGAGTTCATCGAACTCGGCGTGGATCTTCCTCACAAGAACGTCATTGCCATCATCTGCCCTGAAGACTATGCCAAAGCGCTTGAGAGTCCCGACGCGGTCGACCTCGAGGCGATGCGGACTTATGCGCATTGCGCGGATATCGTCACCGAACTTGCCCGCCAGATTCGGGAAGAACTCGGATACCCTGCCGTCGCCCATCACAATGGCTCCTTCCAGGTCCAGGCGATTCCCATCTTTTATGAAGTGGGCTTCGGTGAGTTAGGCCGTCATGGCAGTTTGATCCATCCGGAGTTCGGCGCGAATTTCCGGCCGGGCTTTGTAACGACGGATCTGCCCCTGGCCTCTGACAGGCCCTCTGAATTCGGCGTGCAGGACTACTGCATGAGCTGCCGGCTTTGCATCAACAACTGTCCGGGCGATGCGGTGCCGGAGGACTACATTACGACAAATGGCATCAAGCGCTGGCTGATTGATACGGAAAAGTGCTATCCGATCTCTCGCTTCCGTGAATCCTACTGCCACATCTGCGTCGATGTTTGCCCGTATATCTTCAAGGAGAACGGGGACCTGGAGAAGCGCGGTCTATTCCGCCAATACATGAGGGTTCGCAAGGAGGAAGGGTATAAAACCCCCAAAGGAGAACGTTAGTTCCCTGTCTTATCGCGCCATCGAAACCGAAGGACGCTCCCACAGGACGCCTCCCGTTCTGAAAGCGCTGGCGGAATCGGCGCTTGCCGTGCTGGCCCGCACGGGTGAGCGGAAGCTTTCCGGTACGGACGGTGTTGCGGAGTGGCGCTTCTCCACCACGATGCCCGGGGGACAAAACTTTGAGATCCGATGCAGTGGGCCCGATCTGCCCGTGACTGTCCCGGACAACACGGTTGTCCCGTCCGACATTCCGAAGAACCCGAAGTGGCGCGAAACCTACCGCCTGACCGTTGCTCCTCCTCTCATTACCCTGGATATCTGCTGGCGGCAGAATTCGCCATTAAGAATCCTGGCGTTCAGCCGGGGAGACTGGGAGAAGTTTCTTGGAGATTTGGGCTGAAATCGGGGAGGGCAGGAGGGCAGGGGAATTTGTCAATAATCAATGACAAATTCTCCATTCCCCCAGTTCCCTTCCCGCTACTTCGTACCCGCCCCGGCCGCAGGCGGGGTCGCCGGCGGCATGGCGCTATTGTCGATGTCTTCAGTCACTTTCCAGGAACCATCCAGTCCTCGCATGACGAGGACGAGATAACGGCCCTCGCTTGTCACGGCAGGGCCACCTGCCTTTGGCGTCAGTTCAAGGCTGAACGTTCCGCGATCATAACCGTGGTCGCCAAAGACTTCGGTTTGCTTCGGCGTGATCGTGATCCGGGCTGAGAACTGATCAAACATCATTTTGTTGGCAGCCACGATGGCCTGACGCCCTTCCTGCGTTGGCTGATTCCCGCCCATGGATACGGCGTCTTCGGAGTACAGGTTGCCGACAGCCTCCGCATCATTCGCATTGAATGCTGAAACAAAGCCATCGCGGAGCTGGTTGACGGCAGCGAGATCGGCCGCTTTGTCCGGCATAGACGCCGCTGCATTGCATCCCGCCAGGAGAAGTAGAAACAGCGAGCAAAACAAGATCCGTTTCATGAGAGAACTCCTTTCGCTGGGTCGGCGAGTTTTCAGGAATGCCCGGGGTCCTGACTCGGCGGTTCCTGCGCCGACAAGGTTTTTATTAGCGATTACTTGAATCTTCTATCACAAATCGGTCCGTGATGTTCCTTTTGAGCGCGCCGGCGAAGTTCGTCCTATGATAGGAAGGTGGACCATCATAGAAAGCTTGCGATTTTAGTGGGAGGGGGACCGGCCCCGGGGATCAACGCAGTCATTGGGGCAGCGACAATCCGTGCGGCGTTGGAAGGCATGGACGTGGTTGGCATCCGTGACGGGTTCGAATGGGTCATGAACGGCGATATCGAGCACATCACGCCGCTGACGATCGAAGCCGTGAGTCGCATTCATTTTCGTGGCGGATCGCATATCGGCATCTCGCGAGCGAATCCCACCGCCAGGCAGGACCACCTCGAAAACGTCGTGATTTCGCTCCTGCGTCTTGACGTCACGCGCCTGCTGACTATCGGGGGCGACGACACGGCGTTCTCGGCAATGAAAGTCGAAGAGCGCGCCGCCGGACGCATCAACGTCGTGCATGTTCCGAAGACGATCGATAACGACCTGGACCTGCCCCCGAGCATCAACTCCTTTGGTTTTCAAACCGCACGGCATTACGGCGCCGAAATCGTGAAAAACCTGATGGTCGACGCGAAGACGACCTCGCGGTGGTACTTCGTCATCACGATGGGACGGAAGGCCGGGCATCTTGCACTCGGCATCGGCAAGCCCGCCGGCGCGACGTTGACCCTTATTCCGGAAGAGTTCCCGAAGCCCCTTCGTTTGAAAACGATCGTCGATACGCTGGTGGGCGCGATTATCAAACGGCTCAGCTACGGCCGGCGTGACGGCGTTGCGATTATCGCGGAAGGCGTCGTTCTCGACGTCGCCCCTGAAGACCTGGCGTCGCTGCATGAAGTCGAGCGAGATGCGCACGGACACTTGCGCATCGCCGAAGTCAACATCGGCGAAATCCTCAAAGCCCAGGTCGCGTTGCGCCTGAAGGAACTCGGTGTGAAGTCGACGCTCGTTGCCAAGAACATCGGCTACGAGTTGCGCTGCGCAGATCCCATTCCCTACGACATGGAATACGCGCGCGATCTCGGCTATTGCGCTGCGAAATATCTGCTCGCCGGCGGCGACTCCGCGATGGTCTCGATGCAGGCCGGCCACTTTATCCCCATCCCGTTCTCGTCGATGCTCGACAACGAAACCGGGCGCACCCGGGTCCGCCTGGTGGATACGCGCTCGACCCGCTACGCCATTGCCCGCCGCTACATGATCCGTCTGCGTCACGAAGACTTTGAAGATCCGCACGAACTGGCCAAACTCGCCGCCACCTCCCGCATGTCGCTGGAAGCCTTCCGCGAACAGTTCGAATACCTGATCAGGTACGAACCACCGCCGCTCCTGATCGACGCAGAAGGAGAGACAAGCCGGCCCGACGCCGGCGTGTAGAATAGCTGAGTTTGGAAAGGGGATTGGCCTCTATCGGCTTGCCGCAGTGGCCAACTCCGCGCCTTCCACCAGCGAACGTAACTTCGCCCAGGCGATCTGGGGGTGGGTCCGACCCCCGAACCCGCAATCCGCTCCCGCGATCACGTTTTCTTTTCCCAGAAGTGCTACGAATCTCGTAATTCGCTGAGAGACAAGTTCTCGGTGCTCGATAATATCGGTGGAGTGCGTGACGACGCCCGGAATCAGGATTTTTCCCTCCGGCAGCCTGGCCGTCTCCCATACAGCGTATTCGTGCTCGTGGCGGGCATTTGCTCCCTCGATCAGGTACGCCTGTGCTCTTACCGAGAGCAGAACGCTGAGGAGGTGCCGGAGTTCAAGGTCAAAGGCATGCGGACCGTGCCAGCTACCCCAGCAAAAATGGTAGCGGACGCGGTCTTCGGGAATTCCACGCAGGGCGTGATTCAGGGCCTCTACCCGCATGTGACATCGTCGGAGGAAGGCGTCCAGACCCATGGCGATACCAATCCGGTCCCAGAGGGCGGGTAGCCACGCATCGTCGATTTGCAGGATTATGCCCGCATTGACGATCGCCAGGTATTCCTCCCGAAGCGCCTCGGCGAGCGCAAAAACAAAATCTTCCTCGCGCGCGTAGTATTCGTTGGATCGATAGACTTCCAGGCTGGCCGGAGCCGTACTCGTCAGAAAAAGTTCACCCGTGTCGCCCGCTGCAGCCTGGAGCAGCTCAATTTCGCGCTGCAGCGCGACCTGGCCGGTATAGGTAATCGGCCCCGTACAAATCCAGTGGCCCCTGTCTTTCTTGATTTGGGTTCCGTGTTCGAAGAAAAGTGTGCCGCGCTTCGCGGCCCACGCATAAAAGTCGGCGAACTCCTCCCGATCCTTTCCGAGAGTGATTACCGGCGCATCTTTGCGTTCTCCATTGGAAAACCCTCCAAAACGGTGATCCGTGAAGGACAGCCAGTCGCCACCTTTCGTGTACTCCCCTTCGTTGATGATATCCAGACCAACCCGGCGTTGGCGTTCGACCAGGCTCCGAACGGCATCTTCTTCGGTCAGGCCATGCGGCGCCGGCAGGCTGCCAACATGCGTCGTCAGGATTTTGTTGGTGCTACGTTGCATCGCGCGATTCCCCGGCGTTTCACCGGTAGCCGGGAAGAGTGTCGGAGTAACAGTATTTCACATTCAGCGACCGGATTAGTCTGCCCGCTTTCCGCCCGCTCCACGCGGAAGGCTGGTGTCTGACTCCCGCCTCACCGCGGTGCTCGTTTTCTTTGCAAACGTCGTAACATACAAGATAACGATGAGTACACCGACTTCGCTCGCACTGTTTCGCTTCGACAACAGCTACGCCCGCGATCTGGAGGGATTCTATGTCCCCTGGAAACCGGCGGCGCCGCCGGCCCCCTGCCTGTTGCGGTTCAATGACAGCCTTGCTCGCGAACTGGGTCTTGATGCGGAGGTCCTGAATTCCACCTCTGGCGCCCGGCTGTTTTCAGGAGCCGAGCTTCCCGTGGGAGCAGAGCCGTTGGCGCAGGCCTATGCAGGACACCAGTTCGGTAACTTCGTGCCGCAGCTTGGCGATGGACGGGCGGTCCTTCTCGGCGAGGTGATCGACACTCAGGGGTGTCGCCGGGACATCGCCCTGAAAGGGTCAGGGCGAACTCCTTTTTCACGTGGCGGAGACGGCAAAGCTGCTGTCGGACCGATGCTTCGCGAATACCTCATCGGCGAAGCCATGCAGGCGCTCGGCATTCCGACCACACGGGCGCTCGCGGTGGTCGGCACCGGAGATCAAGTGATCCGCGAACAGATCCTGCCGGGCGCGGTCCTGGTTCGCGTGGCGGCAAGTCACGTGCGCGTCGGAACATTCCAGTATTTTGCCGCTCGCGGAGAGATCGACAAAGTGCGGACGCTCGCGGATTATGTGATTGCACGCCACGATCCGGATCTTGCGGGTCGGCCGGACCGATACCTGGGCTTACTCCGGGCGGTAGCACTCCGGCAGGCGCAGCTCCTTGCGCAGTGGATGCTGACGGGTTTCATCCATGGCGTGATGAACACCGATAACATGGCCCTTTCCGGAGAGACCATCGATTACGGCCCGTGCGCATTCATGGAAGCCTACACACCTCGCGCAGTCTTCAGTTCGATTGACCTGAGGGGGCGATACGCCTACGGCAACCAGCCCGCAATCGCGCAGTGGAATCTTGCGCGGTTTGCAGAAACGCTGTTGCCTCTCCTCGATCCGGAGGATCCGGATCGGGCTGTGCCCGCAGCCTCCGGAGTGCTTCAGGAGTTTGTCGACCGCTATGAATCCCTATGGTGGAGAGGTCTGAATGCGAAACTCGGACTTCGGGGAATCGCCGAGGGTGATCGGGAACTGGCGGCCGGATGGCTTGCCCTGCTCGAAGATCAGAACGTGGACTTCACTCTGGCGTGGCGCCGGCTTGCCGACGCGGCGTCGAAAAACTCGGAGTCTTTCGACGCCCTCTTTCGCGACACTCATTCTCTTGGCGTATGGCTCGACGGCTGGCGCAAACGGGTCGCGCAGGAACCGATCGAGTCGGAGGCTCGTCGAAACGCCATGAACCGGGTCAACCCGGTCTACATTCCCAGAAATCAGCGCGTGGAAGAAGCCCTCGAGGCGGCCTCGGAACGTGGCAATCTGGAACTGTTCGAACGACTGATCGATGTCGTCGCGAATCCGTTCGAAGAACGTCCGGGTCTGGAGATTTATGCGCAACCGGCTCCGCCCGAAGTGACCGCCGGCTATAGGACATTCTGCGGCACGTAATGGAACCCGCGGAGCGACAACCGCTCACGCCGCCGCATCTCTGCGCTAACCTGCCATATGCCCTACCGCATCGATCTCCGCGGCCCCGCTGATGCACTGGATCGCTTCGTCGAACTCGGTGCGCTTGACGTTGAGGCTACAACGGACGGGTTCGCGGCGTTGATGCCGGATGAGGTAACCCCGGAGGATGTCCGTCGCGCATTCGGTTCTGGCGCCATTACGGTGTCTCCGGCGCGGGCGCGCGACGAAGGCTCCGTGTGGATTTTGAGTCCGCGCCCGGTTCACGTCGGGCGTCTGTTGCTTGTTCCGGCCAACTTGCCGGCGCCTCCAGGCGCGGTTCGGTTGATCGACGGCGAGGCATTCGGCACCGGACTCCACGCCACAACGGCGCTTTGCCTGGAAGCGTTCGACGAAATGCTGGATGCGCCTCTTCCGTCAGGGGTACTGGACATTGGCACCGGGTCCGGTGTGCTGGCCCTTGCCGCTCTGGTGAAGGGGGTGCCGAGGGCTGTCGGGCTCGATATCGATTCCGGCGCGCTCCGGGTCGCAGTGGAGAATGCGCGATTGAACGGTTTGGTGGAGCGGCTTCAGCTCATTTGCGGAGGCGCAGAGGCCGTGAGGGGATCGTGGCCCCTGGTATTTGCAAATATCCTCGCTGCTCCCTTGATGGCCACGGCGCCGCTCGTCGTGCGCCGAGTTGGGCGTGGTGGGCGGCTCGTGCTCAGCGGAATTCCTCACTCTGTGGCGCCGGAAGTAGCCCACGCGTACGAGAACCTTGGCATGCGGCTGATCCAATCCACGGCGCGTGCAGGCTGGACGGCACTCGTCCTGGTCCCCACGTGGTGACGCTTTCGCGAAAAAGCTCTTCTATGAACACTTCGTGGAAGGGAAATTTCGCCGCCTCGGTTATTGTGTGGTGATGCAACGAGTCATGTCGGACATGGGAAGGCCGACGGTCCTCGACAGGTTTCTCTCCCCGTTTGCAACTGTGCGCCCCGGCGAAGGCGCCACCGCTGTGTTGTTGATGGTGAATGTCTTCATTCTTCTGACGGCGTATTACATCGTGAAACCTGTGCGCGAGGCCCTCATCCTCGGGGAATCCGGAGCGGAGATCAAAAGCTACGCATCGGCAGGGCAAGCAGCGCTTTTTCTACTGATTGTTCCGCTCTACGGAATGTTGGGCAGCCGCCTGAACAGAGTCCGGTTAATCAATGGAGTGACCGCGTTTTTCGCATCGAATCTCGCGGTGTTTTTTATCCTCGGACGGCTCGGCTTTGCGCTGGGTGTGGTTTTCTACCTGTGGATCGGGTTGTTCAACCTGATGCTGGTGGCTCAGTTCTGGGCCTTTGCGAACGATGTCTACAAGCAACATCAGGGAGAACGCCTCTTTGGCGTCGTCGGGATTGGAGCGTCGCTGGGAGCGATACTTGGGGCGCTGCTGGCCGGCTGGATGTTCGAGCCCGTCGGACCGTACCCGATGATGCTCATCTCTGCCGGGCTGCTCATCATTTCCATGGCTCTTACGAATTGGATTCACCTTCGAGAGAAGCGGAGAACGGCTCCGGGCCGAAAGGCTTCCGAGATTGAGCAGGCGGAGCGGCCTCTGGGAGTCGCCGGAGGATTTCAACTGATCTTCAAAAGTCGCTACCTGCTGTTGATCGCGGTGCTGGTGCTGCTGTCCAATTTCGTCAATACGACCGGCGAGTTCATTCTCGGCAAAACGGTTTCGGGAAATGCACAGGTGACGACTCAGGGAGCCGCAGATGCAGCCGCAGCGGAGAAGAACTTCATCGGGCAGTTCTACGCAGATTTCTATTTTTGGGTAAATCTGGTCGGAGCGGCAATCCAGATGTTCGCCGCATCCCGGATCATGCAGTTTCTTGGGGCCGGGCGGGCGTTGTTCTTTCTTCCGGTGGTTGCTCTGGGCGGGTACAGCATCCTCGCGATTGTCCCCATTCTGGGCCTGATCCGAATCGCCAAAATCGTGGAGAACTCGTTCGACTATTCCATTCAGAACACCGCTCGCCACGCTCTCTTTCTGCCGACCAGCCGGGAGGCGAAGTACAAGGCGCAGCCGGCCATCGACGGTTTCTTCTGGCGGGCGGGAGACGTCTTCAGCGGGCTCCTGGTCTTCGCGGGGACGCGGCTGGTGCTGAGCGTTCGAATGTTCGCCGCGGTGAATGTGGTCCTTGTCGTGATGTGGCTGGGTCTGGCGGCCGCTATAACCCGGTATATCAGAAAGAACCCCTCAGCCACGTCGTCAGCCCCCGGCTAGCTCCACCTTTCCCCTCCGGAGGGCCGCACACTTCCTTGCATCCGCAGCGATTCTTGACTACATTGCCCCTGACATTCCGGAGGCATTCATGACCAAGACTTCCCGTAGAGCAACCAGCTTGATTGCTGCGGCTGCGTTCGCCGGTCTTTTCTATCTTGAGCTGTTGCCGGCCGCACGCTCCGCCGCACAGGGCCGTACTCCTCAGGCCCCGATTTTCGAAGTCGATCCGTTCTGGCCGAAGCCGTTGCCGAACCACTGGGTCCTCGGATCCACGATCGGCTTGTCGGTCGATGCGCAGGATCACGTCTGGGTTATCCATCGCCCGATGACCGTTGAAGACAATTTCAAGGCTGCCGATTTCACGCCTCCGATCGGTGCATGCTGCAAGGTTGCCCCGCCGGTTCTGGAATTCGATGCTGCCGGGAATCTCGTCAGCTCGTGGGGAGGTCCGGGGGAGGGGTACGAATGGCCCGAGAGCAATCACGGCATTACGGTCGATCACAAAGGGAATGTCTGGATCGGGGGAAATGGAAACACGGACACCCAGATTCTCAAGTTCACCAAAGCAGGCAAGTTTCTTTTTCAGGTGGGCAAGCAGGGTACGCACAACGGAAGCAACGACCTGGTTAATTTCTGGCGGCCCGCAAAAATATACGAAGATCCGGATGCCGACGAAATGTACATCGCTGATGGCTATGGAAATCGCCGGGTTGTCGTGATCGATGCCGCGACCGGAAAGTACAAGCGCCACTGGGGTGCGTACGGGGCAAGACCAGACGACGCTGCTGTTCCGCCATACGATCCCAAAGCTCCGCCTTCGAAACAATTCAATACCGTGCATTGCGCCGACGTCTCGAAAGACGGACTTGTTTACGTGTGCGACCGCGTGAACGATCGGGTGCAGGTCTTCGACAAGGGGGGACGGTTCATCAAGGAAGCCTTCTTCGACAGGAACACGCTGAGATCGGGCTCAGTCTGGGATATGACGTTCTCCCGTGATCCCCAGCAGACCTACATTTACATGGCCAATGGCGTCGACGAGAAGATAAGCATTGTGCTGCGCAGCACACTGGAAGTGTTGACCGCTTTCGGCGATGGCGGTCGCCAGCCTGGCCAGTTCTTTGGAGTTCACAATCTGGATACCGACTCCAAAGGCAACCTCTACGCCACGGAAACCTACACCGGAGCCCGCGTTCAGCGTTTCGTCTACAAGGGCGTCGGCCCGGTCACAAAAGCCAGTCAGGGCGTGCCCTGGCCTAAGAAGTAACCCCACTGATTCGCGAGGTTCATATGAAGAAGATTCTGGGATTGTTGGTGGTGGCGATCACAGCGGCTGTCCTGATCGCTCAGACGAAGATCAACCCGACCGATCCGCAGCCGACCTGCAACATGTGTCCGGGTACGTACATTCCGCTCTCCGAACTGGAGGCCTATACAAAAAAGGCCATGGCCGAGAACCTGGTGGACCAGCAGGTGCGGGACATCAACATCGGCAAGGCGAACGTCGGGATCGGCATGGTGTATCGCGGCAAGCTGGACGCGCCGGCGGCGAACTCGGTTGCCGAGCATGATCAGGTCAGCGAGGTGTACCACGTGATTTCGGGTACGGCGACGCTGATGCTCGGCCCGGACATTGTCAACCGGCAACGCCGCCCGGCGACGCAGCGAACGGTCGTCGAGTTCAACGGCCCGGGCAACAATGGGTCAGACATTCGCAATGGCGTCGCCTACCAGCTTAAGGCCGGGGATGTCGTCGTCATTCCCGCCGGTACCGGCCACTGGTTTCAGAAGATCGAGGATCACATCAACTATCTGATGATCCGCATTGACACCGACAAAGTCACGCCGCTCAAGAGTGAGGCGCAATCGAAGGACTACTTGTCGAAGCCTGCACCACGATAGGGCGGCGGAAAAAGGGGAATCCGATGGCGAGCAAAGGCTTTCGATGGAGATCGTTCCGGATCGCGACGCTGGTCTTGTTCGTGACTCTGGCCGTGAGAGGCCAGCAGAACGCGCCCGCCGGCGAGTGGAGGCGCACTGGAGGCGATGCCCGCAACAACCGCTACTCGCCGCTCGACCAGATCAACGCGGGAAACGTCAGGAATTTGAAGATCGCCTGGGTCTGGCGGGGGGACAATTTCGGCAGCCAGCCGGAATACAAGAACGAAACCACGCCGCTGATGATCGAAGGCGTTCTCTACTTTACCGCTGGAGATCGCCGGTCTGTGGTCGCTGCCGATCCCGGCACCGGCGAAACCCTGTGGGTCTGGCGCCTCGATGAGGGTGGACGCACCGACGGCGTTCGCAAGAACAGCCGCGGCGTCGCGTACTGGACCGACGGACAACAGTCCCGAATCTTCACCGTCACGCCCGGCTATCAGCTGGCAGCGATGGATGCAAAGACCGGCCGGCCTGTTGCATCCTTTGGCAAGGATGGTGTGGTCGATCTCACGAAAGAAGTCGAAAAGGACGCGAACTTCAATCCGTTAGTGGGACACCTGATGAACACCTCCCCGCCGCTGGTTTCGGGCAACATCGTCGTCATTCCGACGTCGCTCGAAAACGGACGCTTGCCCAGGTCGATGAAATATCCCAAAGGCGACATCATGGCCTTCGATGCCCGCACGGGAAAGAAGGTCTGGGTCTTCCACACCATCCCGCGGCCCGGTGAGTTCGGTGCGGAAACCTGGGAAAACAACTCGAACATTTTTTCGGGACACACGGGCGCCTGGGCGCCATTCTCGGTGGACGAAGAACTGGGCATTCTGTACCTGCCGGTAGAAGGTGCTACCGGCGACCAGTATGGCGGCCAGCGTCCAGGTGACAACCTGTTCTCATCGTCGCTTGTGGCGCTGGATATCAAGACTGGCAAGCGGCTCTGGCATCAACAGATCGTGCATCACGACATCTGGGACTACGATCCGCCTTCCGCTCCGATCCTCGCCGATATTACCGTGGATGGCCGCCGCATCAAGGCCGTCGTTCAGTTGACGAAGATGGCCTTCGCCTTCGTGTTCGATCGCACCAACGGAAATCCGGTGTGGCCCATTGAGGAGAGGCCTGTACCGCAAAGCGTCGTGCCGGGCGAGAAGACATCTCCGACGCAGCGGTTCCCGACCAGACCCCCGGCGTTCGATCGCCAGGGCATGAGCAACGACGACCTCATCGACTTCACCCCGCAGGTAAAGGATCTGGCGCTTAAGGCAGTGGAAGGCTTCCGCCTGGGGCCGATGTTTACTCCGCCCTCCAACGTCGACACGCTCCGTGGTCAGCGGGGAACGCTGACCTTTCCGGGATCGGGTGGCGCTAATTGGGAAGGAGGCGCTTTCGATCCGGAAACCGGTTATCTTTACGTGGCCTCGGCAACGCGGACTGACACCGCCGTATATGGTGTCACAAAGCCTGAGGCGGGTGAGACGGATCTGACGATGATTGGCACGGCAAGCATTGCGCCAACAGTCCAGGGATTGCCGATTGTGAAGCCGCCATGGAACCGCATCACGGCTATCGACCTCAACAAAGGTGATCAGATCTGGCAGGTCGTCAATGGGGATACTCCGCCGGCTGTGAAGAACCATCCGCTGCTTCGCGGCGTGACTCTGCCCAGGACCGGAAGCACCGGGCGTGCGGGACTCCTGCTGGTCACGAAGACGTTGCTTTTCGCGGGTGAAGGCTACAACGGCCAGCCTTTCTTCCGCGCGCTGGATAAAAAGACGGGCGCCACGCTTTGGGAATCGCAGACCCCCGTCGGGCCGCCCGTGGGTGTTCCGATGACGTATCTTTACCAGGGCAAGCAATATGTGGTCGTGGCTGTCGAAGGAGATCTCGCGACGAAAACGGCCGCGCAGGTCGTCGCGTACGCGTTGCCGTGAACCGGCAAGCGAGAGTCCCGTCCTCAACCGGGGACTGCCACGACTGAAAGGAAGGTAGATGTGAGAAGTCTGTTCGCAGCCGTCGTGTTGTTTGGGGCAACGTTGCTTGTATTTCCCCAGCAGCGTGTCCCGGAGATTCCATTCGATTCCGTGGAGGATTTCTTCAAGCTTCCAGCGGATCTCTACTTTGGCGAGATCGGCGGGGTTGCCGTGAATTCAAAGAAGCACGTCTTTGTCTTCAGCCGCGGCAACGTGACCGGCCCTGCGTACGGCGCGACAGCGGCGCAGTTGCTCGAGTTCGGCCCGGACGGCAAGTACCTTCGCGAGATTGGGCACAATCTCTACGCGTGGTCCTATGCCCACACCGTTCGCGTGGACAAGGATGACAACATCTGGGCCGTGGACAAGGGCTCCGACATGGTCGTCAAGTTCAACCCGGAAGGCCGCGTCGTGATGGTGTTTGGCCGCAAAAAGGAGGCCTCCGATGAGGCCGGACCGTGGACTCGAGTCACTCCGCCTCGTCCGCCTGTGGATGGCGAGTTCCGTCAGCCCACTGATGTGACCTGGGACCCCCAGGGAAATATCTTCATCAGCGATGGCTACATCAATTCCCGTGTCGCCAAGTTCGACCGCAACGGCGATTGGGTGAAATCCTTTGGCGAGCCAGGAACCAACTCAGGACAATTTGATACGCCACACAGCATTGCTGCCGATGCTCAAGGGAACATCTATGTGGCGGACCGCGGCAATTTCCGCATCCAGGTATTCGATCCGGACGGAAAGTTTCTACGTGCCATAAAGCTCGATGTACCCGTCCCACCCGACGCCCGTCCATGGAAAGGTCCCGTCCCGACAGATGCAACCGTTGGAAGCCAGCACGCGGGTGCGCCCTGGGCTGTCTGCATTACCCTTGGCCCGAATCCGTTCCTGTATGCGGCCGACGCCTTCCCGGGCCGGATCTACAAATTGACTCTTGACGGCAAGATCCTGGGCGTTCTCGGCCGCGCCGGTAAACAGCCAAAGCAGTTCGGCTGGATTCACGAAATCGCCTGTCCTTCTGAGAACGAGCTCTATGTTGCGGAAATCGTCAACTGGCGGGTTCAGAAGTTAATATTGCATCCGGGCAAGAAATAGGTGAGGTGACGACATTGCTTGAGTCTGAGCGGAGCGGAGACACGAGGTCACGTCTCCGCTTTGCAGGTTCGTCCGCGCGGCGACGGCGACGTTGAAACGTGAGTCTGAGCACGCCGGAGGCGTGCTGAGAATTTAGCCCCGGGTTAAGCGAGCGCAACCCGGGGTTGCCGTATCGGAGATGTTTGCACCCCGGCAGGGGTGCAGGGATTCCTCGCACACCCCTTCCATTGCCCTGCCGGAGTGCGAACGACCCTCGTGAGATGAACCCCGGGTGTCGCTCGGCTCCACCCGGGGCTACCTTCCTTTCACGCCTCCGGCGTGCAAAATGTCTAAACTCCGCGCCTCCGGGGCAAATAGCGGCTGCGTCACCTATCTTCTCCGATTTCGATACCGAGCATGTCGTGATCGGTCACCGTAAAGCGTCGCTCTGGAGCATTTGACGACGGAAGACGAAGCACATAACTTCCAGGCAGCAGCCTTTGGAATTCAAACCGGCCCTGCGCATCGAGGATAATCCGGACGATCGAGCCGGATTCGTCAACCAGCTCGATCTTCTCGCCCATCAAGCTGCGGTTGGCCGCTCCGCTCAGGACTCGCCCTTCGACTCTGAAGCGAGGTCGCAGGTCTGCGGTCACGGTGATCACGATCGCTGCAACTCCTGCCTGAACCTGGAGTGGATGGGTCAGGAGGTCCGTTGAACCGGAGGTTATGGACTTCACCGCATACCCGTCCGGCAGGCCCTGAACCAAAATCGTTGTATCTCCAGACTGAAGGGAAGTTGTGAACGTCCCGTCGGCGGCGACAGAGGACCGCAGGGTCTGACTTCCGGAGCGGGTAATCACATCCGGGCCCCGGACCGCAAACCCGGGGTTCCTTTCATTTCGCGCATTCAAGGTGATCCATTCGGGCAGCTTCGAGCCGGCAGAGTCCTTGTCCAGGATAATGCGGCCGGAGACTTGCACGGGAGGCGCGTTGAACGGAAACAGAGAAAAATACTGCTGCAGTGGATTGAAGCGATTGGGAGGCCGTGCAGCGCTTTCAGACGAGATGACGAAATCGATTTCAGTGAGCAAGGAGCCGTCCGTCACCGCAATGGCGGTGGCTCCTGCCAGGGTTGCCACTCCTGGATAATAGGTCGGAGCATCCACACGACCTGCTGCGACGTAGTAGCGGCCGATTGGAACATCTTCCAGCCGATAGCTCCCGTCTTCGTCCGTCTGGGTCAGGGCTGCCAGTTCAGAGGAATTGCGTGAGTTGAAGCCGGCCTCAGGCGGAACGACGGCCGCGACCCGCACGCCCGCGGCGGGTTTCCCATCCGGCATCCGGACCGTTCCGGTGATCACGCCGCTCTCGGCCCGCAGAATGGGGTTTTGCATCAGAAGAATCGAAAGCAATGCACAGAGTGCCATTAAGACCTGTTCGACGCACTCTATGCCGCCCCGTTACTATCTTTTCCGCCCCGGCGGATAGGGCGGACCCCGACCGCCATTCCTGCCAGTTTGGCGCGAAAAAGCATGGATTCCGGGACTCATCGTCCCGAGTCCTTGCTTTCAATTTGCGCAATTCCTTCTAACTGATGAAACCAAAGCCTCAGGCTGTTTGGCATGTCAGGTGCCAGAACCGTTACAGCGGAAGATATTTCTGGAGGGAATTATGGTGGATCTTCTTCTTGGTGTGTTCATCATCGGCGGAGTTACCGCAGTGATTACTGTGTTTGCGCTTGTACTCGCTCGAAGGGAGGACAGGG
This sequence comes from uncultured Acidobacteriota bacterium, assembly GCA_963836435.1. Classification (GTDB taxonomy): domain Bacteria; phylum Acidobacteriota; class Terriglobia; order 20CM-2-55-15; family 20CM-2-55-15; genus DASTBJ01. The sequence goes on from CAWIJI010000010.1 coordinate 453,279, forward strand.
AGGCTGAGGAGGCCCGGCGCTCGGCCGCCGTCCCGCCGGTACATACAATGCGGCGAGCCAGCTAGTCTGGAAAAAGGGTGGCGCCGCCAGTTTCGCAAATCGAGCGGGGGCTTGGATTGCTCCGGGAGTCTGCTACGGCAGGATGGTGGAGCCCATGAGGAACTGGTCGATGAAGCGGGCGGCCTGACGGCCTTCTCTGATGGCCCAGACGACCAGGGATTGTCCGCGAGCCATGTCGCCGGCGGCGAAGATGCCGGGAATACTGGTCATTTTTTCCGCGTTGGTAGTGACGTTGCCGCGTTCGTTGATGGCGACGCCCAGTTGTTCGAGCATGCCTTTACGTTCGGGGCCGAGGAACCCCATAGCGAGCAAAACCAGGTCGGCTTCGAGTGTGAACCCGGAGTCCGGAACTTCTTTCATCGTCCTGCGTCCGCTTCCGTCATCCACAAACTCCACATGAACGGCGTGCAGCTTTTTGACTTTGCCGTTTTCGCCGGTGAAAGTCTTCGTCAGGACGCTGTACTCTCTCTCTCCCCCTTCTTCGTGCGCGGATGACGTGCGGAAGATGTTGGGCCAGTTCGGCCAGGGATTGTCGATCGTGCGTTCTTTCGGGGGTTGGGGGAGAAGTTCGAACTGCACCACAGACACCGCCCCTTGACGATGCGCTGTACCGAGACAATCGGCGCCCGTATCGCCGCCCCCGATAATGACGACCTTCTTGCCTGCGGCAGAGATGAATTTCGCATCCGGAATCGTGTCGCCTTCGCAGCGCTTGTTCTGCAGCGGCAGGTAATCCATGGCGAAGTGAATGCCATCGAGTTCGCGTCCGGGAATGGGAAGGTCGCGCGGCAGGGTGGCGCCGCCGGCGAGCAAAACCGCGTCGAAGTCTTTCTTGAGGTCTGCGGCAGGCACGTTGACGCCGACGTTGGCATTGGTGCGGAACGTCACGCCTTCGGTGGTCATGATCTCGAGTCGTCGATCGAGGACGGATTTCTCCATTTTGAATTCGGGGATGCCGTAGCGCAGCAGTCCGCCGATGCGATCGGCGCGTTCCAGTACTGTGACGTAGTGGCCGGCCTGATTCAGCTGAGCCGCGGCTGCAAGCCCTGCCGGGCCCGACCCCACAACCGCAACCTTCTTGCCGGTGCGCATCTTTGGGGGTGCGGCCTGAACTTTTCCGTGCTTGAACGCCTCTTCGATGATGGCGACTTCGACCTGCTTGATCGTGACCGGATCTGCATTGATGCCGAGTACGCATGAACCTTCGCAGGGCGCGGGGCACACTCGTCCGGTGAACTCGGGGAAGTTGTTTGTTGCATGCAGGCGTTTGATGGCCTCATCCCAGCGTCCACGATAAACGAGGTCATTCCAGTCAGGGATGATGTTGCCAAGGGGGCATCCCTGATTGCAGAAAGGAATGCCGCAGTCCATGCAACGCGAGGCCTGATCCTTCAGTTGTTCTTCGGGGAAATCCCGGTAGACTTCTTTCCAGTCGTGGATACGTTCGGCGACTGGACGGCGCTCCGGTGTGACTCGAGCGATTTCAAGAAAGCCTTTTGGGTTACCCATTACTCCCGATCTCCAAACAACAGTCTTAACTTGCGGCGCTTGCCGCCGCCAGGGCCTGGAGGACGCGCCGATATTCGAGGGGCATGACTTTGCGGAAGTTGTCGCTGCAGAGTTTCCAATACTTGAGAATCTTTGCGGCTCGAATGCTTCCCGTTATTTTCGCGTGTTTCTCAATGAGGTCGCGGACGAATTTCTCTTCGGCCGCATCGGCGAACGCTTCGATGTCCACCATGCCCCGATTGCAGCGCTTCTCGAAATCGCCGTCTTCGTCCAGCACGTAGGCGATGCCGCCGCTCATGCCGGCCGCAAAGTTGCGGCCAGTGCGTCCGAGAACGACAACCACGCCGCGGGTCATGTACTCACAGCCGTGGTCGCCGACGCCTTCGACAACCGCCGTTGCGCCGCTGTTACGGACCGCAAAACGTTCGCCGCCCACCCCACGAATGAACGCCTCGCCTCCGGTCGCGCCGTACAGGGCGACGTTGCCGACGATGATGTTCTCCTCGGCGGCGAAGCCGGCCCCCGCAGGCGGAAGAACCACAAGCCGGCCTCCCGACAAACCCTTACCGAAGTAGTCGTTGGAATCGCCTTCCAGCGTCATCGTGATGCCGTTGGGCAGGAAAGCTCCGAAACTCTGTCCTGCCGAGCCTTTGAAATCCACGCGGATCGTATCATCCGGCAATCCGTCCCCACCGTACCGCCGTGTGAGTTCTGCGCCGAGCATCGTGCCCACCGTTCGGTTGGCATTCCGGATCGGCAGGCTGATTTTGACCGGCTTTCGCGATTCCAACGCGTCCTTGGCCAGCTCCAGCAGCTTGTTGTCGAGGGCCCGGCTCAGGCCATGATCCTGCTCCTGAGTTTTTCGTGTCTGCACCCGTGCCGGGACTCGGGGCATCTGAAGCATCGGTGTCAGGTCGAGCTTCTTTGCTTTCCAGTGATCGACGGCCCTCTTGATGTCGAGCCTGTCCATCCGTCCCACCATCTCGTCGATGGTCCGGAATCCGAGTCTGGACATCCACTCCCGCACTTCCTGCGCGATCATCCGGAAGTAGTTGACGACGTATTCCGGTTTTCCGGTGTATTTAGCGCGCAGCACCGGATTCTGTGTCGCCACGCCGACCGGGCAGGTGTTCAGATGGCAGACCCGCATCATGATGCATCCGGAAACGATCAGGGCCGAAGTTGCGAATCCGAATTCTTCGCCCCCCAGCAGAGCCCCGATGATGACATCGCGTCCGGTCTTGAGCTGTCCGTCGGTTTGAACGACGATGCGGCTCCGCAGATCGTTCATCACCAGGACCTGGTGTGTTTCCGCGAGCCCGAGCTCCCACGGAATGCCGGCATGTTTGATGCTGGTGATGGGGGATGCTCCCGTTCCGCCGCTGTCTCCCGAAATCAAAACCACGTCTGCATGCGCTTTTGCCACGCCTGCGGCGATTGTGCCCACTCCGACTTCAGCCACCAATTTCACGCTGATGCGTGCCTGGGGATTGGAGTTCTTCAGGTCGTAGATGAGTTGCGCCAGATCTTCGATAGAATAGATGTCGTGATGAGGCGGCGGGGAAATCAATCCCACGCCCGGCGTCGAATGCCGGACGCGCGCGATCACCGCGTCCACCTTGTGTCCAGGCAACTGGCCGCCTTCTCCCGGTTTCGCGCCCTGCGCCATCTTGATTTGCAGTTCCCTGGCACTGACCAGATACTGGCTTGTGACGCCGAATCGTCCCGAGGCGACCTGCTTGATGGCGCTGGAACGCAGATCGCCGTTCTCGTCCGGCATAAAGCGAGCCGGGTCTTCACCGCCTTCTCCCGTGTTACTCTTCCCGCCGATGCGGTTCATGGCGATGGCGAGCGTTTCGTGGGCTTCCTTGCCGATGGATCCGAACGACATGGCGCCGGTCGCAAACCGGGTCATGATGGATTCTACCGGTTCGACTTCATCGAGAGGAACCGGCTGGTCCGCGAACTTCGGGCTCGATCAGGCCGCGCAACGTGCAGAGCTTCTGGCTCGCTGGAATTCATCAACGCCGAGTATTCCTTGAAGATCCTGTAGTTGTTCGTCCGCGTCGAGTACTGCAGGCTTGTGAATGGTCTCGGGGTTGTACATGTGGTACTCCCCGTCGTGCGCGCCATTGATACTGTCCGCCCCAGTCGAGTTCCGGCAGCCAGCACTGGCCGTGCTGGAAACGCGCGGCGATGCCTCGCCGCCACTTCTCGCGGCCACTTCATCGAGACCGATGCCGCCGATACGCGACGGCGTGTTGGTGAAATACGTGTCGACGAAATCTGCATCCAGGCCGATCGCTTCGAAGATCTGCGCGCCCCGATAACTCTGCAGCGTCGAGATCCCCATCTTCGACATGACTTTCAACACGCCTTTGTTGACGGCCTTCGATGTAGTGGTGAACAGCCTTCGGTGGTCGATCCAGGACAGAATGTCCTGGCGGATCATGTCATCCAGCGTTTCGAACGCCAGGTAGGGATTCATAGCCGACGCGCCGTAGCCGATGAACAGGCAATAGTGGTGAACTTCGCGGGCCTCTCCGGTCACGATAATCAGCGTCGCCTTTGTCCGCGTGCCGGCGCGCACGAGATGGTGATGAGGCCGGAAGTGGCGAGCAGGCTCGGAATCGGCGCGATATCCTTGTCCACGCTCCGGTCGGAAAGAATCAGGATAGTGGCGCCGTACTTCGATCGCCTTGTCGGCTTCGGCGCATAAGATCGTCCAGCGCGGCGCGGAGGCCGGCGCCGCCTTCGATTGACGTTGAAGGTCATCGGCAGCGTTATCGTCTGGAAGCCCGAACGTTCGATGTTGCGCAGTTTGGCGAGATCGTCGTTGTCGATGATCGGCGATCGAATCTTGATCATCCGGCAGCTCTCCGGTTCTGCCTTCAGGAGGTTGCGCTCCGGCCCGAGCGCCGAGCGCCATCGACGTGACGAGTTCTTCGCGAATCGCATCGAGCGGCGGATTCGTCACCTGGGCAAAAAGTTGCTTGAAGTAGTTGAACAGCGACGGCGCCCGATCCGACAGGACGGCCAGAGGCGTGTCGGTTCCCATGGACCCGATTGCCTCTTCGCCCGCTCTGCGCCATCGGCGCCATCAGGATCCGAAGATCCTCGTGGGTGTAGCCGAAGAGCTGCTGCCGCAGCAAGAACCGTTTCATGATCCGGTTCGTGGAACGGGCTTGGCCGGAGGCAGATCGGCAAGTCCTGGACATGTGGGTGTTGAGCCATTCCCGGTATGGCCGTTCCGCGGCGATCTTCTGCTTCAGTTCGGCGTCATCGATGATCCGACCCTGCCTCGTATCGATAAGGAACATCTTGCCCGGGCTGAAGCCGGCCTTTCGAGCAGGACCTCTTTCGGATCGGAATTCCAGCACCCCCACCTCCGAAGCCATGACCACGACGCCGTCTTTCAGTGACGTAATAACGCGACGGCCGCAGTCCATTGCGATCCAGCGTGGCTCCGATCAGTGCCGTCCGTGAAGACCATCGACGCAGGGCCATCCCACGGTTCCATGAGACACGAGTGGTATTCGTAGAAAGCCTTCTTCTCGTCGCTCATTGTCTAGATGCCCATCCCAGGCTTCGGGAATCAGCATCATCATCGCGTGGGGCAGACTGCGCCCGCCCATCACGAGCAATTCGAGCGCGTTGTCGAGAATGGCAGAGTCGCTTCCGTCTTCGTTGAGGACCGGCAGCAGGTCTTTGATGTCATCGCCGAAAAAGTCCGACTTGAACTGGCGCTTCGCGCGCCTTCATCCAGTTGATGTTGCCGCGCAGCGTGTTGATTTCCCCATTGTGAGAGATGTAGCGGAACGGGTGGGCGAGCGGCCAGCTCGGAAAGGTATTGGTGCTGAAGCGCTGATGAACGACAGCCAGAGCGGATTCGACCAGCGGGTTCACCAGATCCGGGAAATAGGTGTCCATCTGGTCGGCTGACAGCATCCCTTTATAGACAAGCGTGTTGCACGACAAACTCGACAGATAGAAAAAGTTGCCATCCTTGATGCCGGCTGCCGCCACCGCGTTCTCGGCGCGTCGGCGAACCAGGTAAAGCCTACGTTCGAAATCCTCCCGGGCAGTTCCGGAGGAGGCCGAAGACCCCGCTCCCACGAAAATCATACGGAAGACCGGCTCGACAGTTTTTGCCGAGTCTCCGATCTGGGAGTTGTTCGTCGGGACATCGCGCCAGCCCAGAACCGTATAGCCGGTCCGTTCGACAGCGTTTTCGAGCAGTTCTTCGCAGCGCCGCCTGGCGTTCTCGTTGCGCGGCAGGAAAACCATCCCGACGCCGTAGCGCCCGGCTTCAGGCAGACCAACCCCAGCTTCCGCGCCTCATCCTTCAGGAAGTCATCCGGCATCTGCAGCGTAATGCCGGCCCCATCCCCTGTGTTTACTTCAGCATCCTTTGGCCCCCCGGTGCTGTAGATTGACCAGCACCTGAATCGCTTTTCGTACAATTCGTGTGAGATTTCCGGCCATGCATATCGACAATGAAGCCGACGCCGCAACTGTCGTGTTCAAAACGGGGATCGTAAAGCCCTTGCTTTTCAGGTATACCCGGAAACATATTGTGCCACCTGCGCTAATTGCGCGTTTTTGGGAACACAACTTTAAACCACTGCGGCTGAATAAGTCAGCACGAAAATAAAAGTACTTTGCATTAGAATTCTAATACTAATTTCGTATGATGCCTTGCGCGTTATGAATCTCGAGACCCTTTCTCTCTATTGCGAAGTGATCCGGTCGGGCAGTTTTTCCCTCGGGGCGGCGGCGCTTCACATCTCTCAGTCGGCGGCGAGCCAGGCCGTGCGCCAACTGGAAGTCGATCTGGCAGTCACGCTCATCGACCGCACGAAGCGTCCGTTCATGGTGACGCCGGAAGGAAGGAAGTTTTTCGAGGCCTGCCAGGACTTGCTGGAAGGGTTTGAAAACGCGAAAGCGGAGATTACGCCGCAGCGCGAACTGCTGGTCGGCGGCGTGGTTCGAGTGGCCGTGATTTATTCGGTGGGCCTCCAGGATATGGGGTTCTACACCCAGCAGTTCAACACGCATTATCCGCAGGCAAAGATTCGTCTGGCATTTTTGCACCCGCATGAAGTTGTGGAAGCCGTCGTGAACGACGAAACGGACATCGGCATCCTTTCGTTTCCCACCACTGCATCGATCCCTCAAGATCGATTCCCTGGCACGACGAGCCGATGGTCTTCGTGTGTCACCGGTCGCACCCTCTGGCGAGGAAGAAGATTCTGACGGCGAATGATCTTGCTCAAGAGAGATTTATCGCGTTCGAGAAAAACCTCGCGATCCGAAAGGCCATCGACCGGTCCTTGCGTCTGCGCGGCGTTCGGCCGGAGACGGCGATGGAGTTCGACAACATCGAAACCATAAAGCAGGCGATCGCGATGCAGTCTGGTGTCAGCATTCTTCCGCGAACCAGCGTCAGTCGTGAGATCGAAGCCGGGATGGTTGCGGCCGTGCCGCTGGAAATGCCGGAACTCGTTCGCCCGATCGGCATCATCCATCGCCGTCAGAAACTCCTGACTCCTATCACGGTTAAGCTGATTGAGTTTCTGCAGAACGTCAAGAGGTAAGAGCTAAAGGGTAAGGTTGATGACCATCATCGGTATCTCCGGAAGTCTGCGGAAGAACTCCTTCAACGCGATGCTGCTTCGGGCGGCGGCAGAAGTCGTGTCTGTCGGCACGACGATGGAGATTGCTTCGATCCAGGAGATTCCCCTCTACAACGCCGATGTCGAGGAGCTTGGGTTGCCATTATCCGTCCAGCAGTTGAAAGACCGCGTCGCTGGGGGTGATGGCCTGCTGCTCGTCACCCCCGAATACAACAACTCCATTCCCGGCGTTTTCAAGAACACGATCGATTGGATGTCGCGCCCTCCGAAAGATATGAAGCGGGTTTTCGGCGATCGTCCTGTAGCCGTAATCGGCGCTACTCCTGGCCAGGGCGGAACCGCCCTCGCACAGAGCGCCTGGCTGCCGGTTCTTCGCGCCCTCCAGGCGCGGCCCTGGTTCGGCGGACGTCTGCTGGTTTCCCGCGCCCAGAAAGTTTTCGACGAAAAGGGTGCACTCGTCGACGAAGACGTCCGCACGCAACTAAAGACGTTCATGGCAGGTTTCGAATCTTTTATCGCGAGGAAGGGCTAATCCGGGCCGGTGCCGCTCGTGACCCCGAAATTATCCGACCCGTCAGATATCCTGTCTCCATGACCGCATTTCGCCCCATCACGCACGTTATCTACGATCTGGATGGCCTGTTACTGGACACTGAGCCGTTTTATACGGAAGTCACCCAGGCCATCGTGAGCCGTTACGGCCGCACCTTCGACTGGTCCGTCAAATCGCAGATGATCGGGAAGAAGGCCGCCGAGTCCGCGCGGATTCTGGTGGAGGCCTTGCAACTCCCGATCACGCCGGATGACTACATCCGGGAACGCGAATCGATGCTGGCGGGTCTTTTTCCCAAGGCTGAGCCCCTGCCTGGAGCGCAGCGTTTGACGGCACATCTGACGCAGGCCGGTGTTCCCCAGGCCGTGGCTAGCAGTTCGAATCTCCGCGAGTTCGAACTGAAGACGACGCAACATCGGGAGTGGTTCGCGAAGTTTCAGTGCATCGTATTAGGGGACGATCCCGAAGTCCGACGAGGCAAGCCTGCTCCGGACATTTTTCTGCTGGCTGCCGCGAGGCTTGGCGCGGCTCCCGAAACCTGCCTGGTGCTTGAAGATGCTCCGGCGGGTGTCGAAGCTGGCCGTGCCGCGGGCATGTCGGTCATTGCCGTCCCTGATCCAGCGATGAACCGTGAAGCCTTCGGTGGAGCAGACCAGACTCTCTCTTCTTTGGTGTCTTTTGATCCGACGTTGTGGGGCCTGCCCGCGTTTCCGGATCGTTGATGCGCTCCTACAGGATGTTCGCTGTCTAATGGGGGCTCATTCAAGACTGCCCGGAACCCGCCGACTTAGCTCGTTATGCCGGGCGTAACGAGAATTTTGTTCCCGCAAGGCATAACGGGCCAGGCGCCGAAGGCGCCGCCGCGAGGGCAGTGGCGCGCGGCTGGCGCGCCGCGCAAGCGCCCGAGCCGGGGTCCGGGGCAGAGCCCCGTCTAGCTCGTTATGCCGGGCGTAACGAGAATTTTGTTCCCGCAAGGCATAACGGGCCAGGCGCCGAAGGCGCCGCCGCGAGGGCAGTGGCGCGCGGCTGGCGCGCCGCGCAAGCGCCCGAGCCGGGGTCCGGGGCAGAGCCCCGTCTAGTTGTTAGGAATGTATTGATTGACGGATGACCCCCGGGGAGAATCTCTTCCTTGAAGGGGTGAGGCCCGGAATGGTCTCAACGCGGGTTAAGAACAACGGTAACAGACGTTTGAGCCTAGTCCTCCAATGAGGTGGATCATGAGTGAAGATGGAAACATCAATCAGGCAAAGATCCTGATTGTTGACGACGAAGAGGCAAATGTCCGGGTTTTGGAAGTTCTGCTTCGGCACACCGGATATGAAAACCTTGTCACTACCTCGGACTCGCGTCAGGCTCTGCCACTCTTCCTGGAGCACAACCCCGACCTGATTCTGCTGGACCTTCAAATGCCGCATCTCGACGGTCATGGCGTCATGAAGCAGGTCGGATCGCGAGTTCCCTCCGGAGCCTACCTGCCAATTCTCGTGCTGACGGCGGATATTGAGCCGGAAGCCAGACAGAAGGCACTTTCGGGTGGTGCGAAGGATTTTCTCATCAAGCCATTCGACCGCACGGAGGTTCTTCTCCGAATTCGCAACCTCCTGGAGACTCGATTTCTTCACTTGAGGATTCAGGGCGATAACCAACTTCTGGAATCAAAGGTGGCGGAGCGAACTCGGGAACTTGAAGAAACACAAATTGAAATCCTCGAGCGCCTGGCTTTTGCGGCTGAATTTCGAGATGACGACACCGGGGATCATACCCGTCGCATTGCGCATAGTGCGGCTCTTGTGGCCGGGGCCCTGGGGCAGCCGGATAAATGGGTCGAGTTGATTCGCCGCGCCGCTCCATTGCACGACGTCGGCAAGATTGGAATTCCCGATTCGATCCTACTGAAGCCGTGCAGCCTTACGGCTGAAGAGTTTGAGGTGATGAAGACTCACGTTCACATCGGCGCCAGTATTCTCAGTGGCAGCCGATCTGAGGCGCTGCAAATGGCGGAAATCATCGCTCTCACTCATCACGAACGTTGGGACGGGACCGGTTATGCAGGTCTTAAGAATGAGACCATACCCCTGGAGGGCCGCATTGTGAGCGTCGTTGACGTTTTTGATGCGCTAACCCATGCCCGTCCTTACAAGAAATCCTGGTCGATTGAGGATTCAGTGGCCCTGATCCAGAATCAAAGTGGAAAGCATTTCGATCCGCGGATTGTAAAAGTATTTCTCGCGATTCTCCCCGAGGTATTGGCGCTCAGGCAAACGGAAGGCGAACGTCCGAGTCGCTCGAGGATCAGCGTCATCCAGGAAAGTTCCCACCTCCATCATCTGACAGTCCCTGAATCTACTGCCATTCGTTAGGTGTGATCGTGCGTGACTAGCCCGCCAACCGGAAAAGGACCGGACCGGGTGTGCGGCTGGTTTCACGCTCCTGCTTTGTTAAACGGCTTCATTCGATGCGCAGTGTGGTTGGCTCGCGTTCGAGCCACTTTCGAATGGAGGTCGGGACCAGTACACGAATATCACCGGAGACCGCCCCGCGATGGTGAAAGTTTTGAATGCGCGTCAGGAGAGTATCAGTGATTTCAATTCCCTGGGCGACAAGCAGCGCTCCGCTTCTTGTTCTTAAGTCTTCGTCGAGAACCATCATTGACGTGAGGGCCTTGACGTTTACAGTTCTGGTTTCGCAAGGCAGCGATTCTGCGGGCAGCGTTTTGAGGGCGGCAACAATGGCCGAATCGTACAGAGTCGATTGGCTCAAGAGTGAATGGATGGCGGCAACATGGCCCTGACCGGCGCGAACCCGGGATTCGAATTCAATGCACACCTTAAGAATTTGAGCGCCCAGAGTCTCCTGATCTCGCTCCATGATGGGGAGCCTGGATTGAATCATGAAGGGCTCGCGTTGACGGCCGACCATGGCAGCGACGCCTTCAAGCCTTGGAACGTTTTTCAGCAAATTGCGGGCGACGAGGGGATGTTCATCGAATCCGGTCTCCTGGTCCTTTGGCAGCTTTCGTCCCAGTCGCACGGCCTCAAGAGTTTCAGTCGGAAGCACGACGCATCCCAGATGTGAGAGCATCGCCGCCATTTCGTACCGCCATGCGTCTTTAAGTTCAAAATGTCCGACGACGTGACGGACATAGAGCGCAATTCGCGATGCGGTACTGAATGCTTCGGGATTGACGAGGCCCAGAACGTCGGTCAGAACCTTAACGCTTCCCTGAAGTGTCTTCTCCAGGAGTTCCTTCTCTGATCGCTGGAGCCGGTACTGCTCCAGCGCTGCCGTCAGGACTCGCGCGAGAACTTCATTGGGGCAGGGCTTTTCAAGGAACCGGAAGAGGTGTCCTTCGTTGACGGCGTCGATCGCCGTTCGCAGATCCGCATTCCCGGTAAGGATGACGCGGATGCTGTCGGGCGAGAGCGCGTGGGCGCGGCTCAACATTTCGAGCCCGTTCATCTCCGGCATTCTCATATCCGAGACGATGACCGCGTATGGTCCCGAATGGGCGATCTTCTCCAGCGCCTGGCCGGGGCCGCTCGCGGTATCGAAGGTGAACTGCCGGCGCAGGGATCGCTCGCAGCTGGACAGGATCAATTCGTCGTCGTCGACGAACAGAATCTGTTCGGTCATCGGAATTCACCAAGACTGTTGTTGCGGTGGAGCTCCAGGGCTTCTTCGATGATCTGAATGAGATCGGCGGTGGGGCAGGGTTTCGATACCAATTTGAAGATTGCTTCTGTGCTTCCGTGATTGCGGATCTCCTCTTGTTCGGTGTTGCCCGACATGAGAATGCCCACGGTCGCCGGGGATTTCTCATTCACCCTTCTCAGAAGGTCGATGCCATTCATTTCTGGCATTCGCATGTCCGCTGCAACAACGGCGAATTCCTCCTTTTCCAGTGCTTCAATCGCTTTTATCGGACCAAGCGCTGTTTCCATACTGAAGCGTTTGCCGAGCAATCTCGTGTAACACAGGAGAATAAACTCGTCGTCGTCAACGAAGAGAATCTGCTTCTTTTCGCTCATGTTCGCTCCTCCCAATCCCGTCGGTCGGTATTCGGACCAGGAATGTCGTGCCCCTGCCCGGTTCAGTTTCAAACGAAATGTCGCCATTGTGACGCTGGACGATGATCGAATACGCGATCGCCAGTCCCTGGCCTGTTCCGCGGCCGACGTCTTTCGTTGTAAAAAACGATTCGAAGATCCGGGAGCGGTATTCTTCGCGAATTCCACAACCCGTATCGCTCACTCGAATCTCGACGAATCCATTATCCGCGGAGGTCGTTATTCGAATTTTGCCCAGGTTGCCCCCGCTCTTTCCCGCATCCGCGATTGCGTCGCCGGCATTGACGATGAGATTGAACAGAACCTGGTGAATCTCACTGGGGAAACACAACGCCGTCGGGATGTCGGCGCCGAGTTGCGTTTCCATTTCTGCGACGTACCGCCAGTGACTCGTAGCTACGGTAATGGCCGTTTCGACAACACGGTTGATATCCGCCGCGACCTTGTTCTCGCCGCTCGGACGGGAGAAATCGCGCATTGCACGCACAAGCGTGCTTACTTTTTGGACGCCATGAAGGGACTCTTCTAGCGCTTTCGGCACTTCCTTGACGAGATACTCGACGTCGGAGTCATGTTCACGTTCAAGAACGGGGTGAATTTGGGCCCAGGACTCCCGTAGAAAACGGATGTTTTCCCCAATGTACTGAATTGGCGTGTTGATTTCGTGTGCAATACCCGACGACATTTGGCCGAGGGCTTCGAGTTTCTGGGCCTGTTGCATGACGCGGAGACGCGACATGGCAATGCACAGTTCGCGGACCTGGGTGGCCAGCCTGCGCTGCAGGTCAACAACACGCAACCCGACCTGAAAGCGTGCGTAGAGTTCCTGCTGGTCAAACGGTTTCGTCACATAGTCATCTGCTCCTGCCGCTAGCCCGACCACGAGGTCTTCACGCTGCGTCTTTGCCGTCAGCAGGATGATGTAAATTGGGGTTGTAGGGAGTTTGGCGCGAATTCTTCGACATACCTCGGGGCCGTCCAATTCGGGCATCATCCAGTCGAGGATCGCGAATTCCGGAGGGGCATCCTTTTCGAAATACGAAAGAGCCTCCATGCCATTGTGGGTTACAACGGGATCTTGTCCCCATTTGCGCAGGGTTGCGGTGAGAATAAGGCGCGATACGGGATCGTCTTCAGCAATCAGGACACGCATGTAGGATCTCCTGTCATGGCATTAACCAACGCACATACCTGGTCCGCGTAGCCTTCGAGGACGGATAATTGTTTCTCCGCCTCTGTCATCTTGCCCTCGGCTGCCTGACGTTCGAGTGCAGCGGCCAGATTGACGGCGCGTTGCAGGGAGAAAATCGCGATGGCCCCTTTGTAGGTATGTGCGGCCCGTTCCAGCCGTGTGGAATCGTCGGCCGCGACTGCATCACGCATTTGAGCGAGGAGCTTCGGACTTTCCGCAATGAAGGTCTCGGCAACTTCCCGAGCCAGATCGGAGTCGCCGCCAACACGGTCGAGAAGCGCCTGCCGGCTTGATATCAGATCGACCGCTTCCTCCGGCTGCGTCACCGCGGCACTGGACGTCACGAACAGGTTCAGTTTATTGAAGAGTTCCTGTTGAGATATCGGTTTTGAAATGTAGTCATCCATGCCGGCATCGAGACATTTCTCACGGTCACCCTTCATGGCGTGGGCGGTCATCGCGATAATGCGAATATGCCCGCCCGTCGTTTTTTCCTGATCGCGGATTCTTAATGTCGCTTCCAACCCGCCCATTTCCGGCATTTGAACGTCCATCAACACCAGATCGAACGATTCCTCGGCAAGCGCGTCCAGCGCGAGCCTGCCATTGGCGGCGACGCGCACGAAATGTCCCCACTTTTCCAGCAGGCGTATGGCCAGGCGCTGGTTGACGGGATTATCTTCCGCGAGAAGAATACGCAGAGGCGTCTCTGGTCTTGCTATTTCCCTGGGGGCCGTTACCGTTTCCACCGAACGGATATTGCCAAGAAACTGCTTCATGGAATCGAGCAGTTCATGATCACGAATCGGCTTGGTGAGGTGCCCAGATATGCCGAGTTCCCTGCAGCGCTCCAACTCGCCATTCAGGGCGGCTGAGCTTAACATCAAGAGGATGGGCTGGATGGGCCCCGCTTCGGCTCTTGCGCGTCTGGCGACCTCGAAACCGTCCATTCCGGGCATGTGGCAGTCCAAAAGGACAATGTGAAATGGTGTGCCTTCTCCGGCGGCGCGCTTCATGGTCTCCAGCGCCTGAAGCCCGCTGTCCGCCAGGGTCACTTTCATCTTCCAGTTCGTTAGCATGACGTCCAGGATTCTGCGATTTGTGGAATTGTCATCCACGACAAGCACCCTGCGGCCCTTCAATTGAACTTCGGCGAGCGACGTGACGCGCGATGGAGGTTGAGAGCCGAGGCCAAACCGTGCTGTAAAGTGGAACTGGCTCCCATGTCCCTGTTCGCTTTCGACCCAGATTTTCCCGCCCAGCAGCGAAACGAGTCGCGACGAAATCGTCAGGCCGAGGCCTGTCCCGCCGTACCGGCGAGTCGTGGAACCGTCCGCCTGAGAGAAAGCTTCGAAAATCACATCCTGTTTGTCCTTAGGAATTCCGATTCCTGTGTCAATGACGGTGAAATGCAGTGTGGCCTGTTCTTCCTCAATCGATTCCGTCCCGACACGTACGACCACTTCTCCGCGTTCCGTGAACTTGATAGCGTTGTAGACAAGATTTACGATGATCTGCCGCAGCCGAGAGGAGTCTCCGGCCAGAGTGCCGGGAACGTCGGCTCCGATATCGGTCAGCAACTCGATTCCCTTGTCGTGCGCTCTCAGACCAAGAGGACGAATCGCGATCTCGAGACAGTCTCGAAGGTTGAATTCAACGACATCCATTTCCATTTTTCCGGATTCGATCTTGGAGAAATCGAGGATGTCGTTGATCACGGTAAGCAGGGAATCGGCTGATGATTTGACCAGGCTGAGATACTCCTTCTGTTCGTGGTTCAGAGGTGTGTCGAGGGCAAGTTCCGTCATGCCGATAATGCCGTTCATCGGTGTCCGAATTTCGTGACTCATATTGGCCAGGAACTCACTTTTGGTCCGGCTGGATTCCTCGGCCTTCTCCTTGGCGTGGGTCAATTCATCGTTGATCTGACGGAGCTCCGCCGTCCGCCGGACAACCTCTTCTTCCAGATGCTCCTGGTGCACACGCAGCTGAGCGTCGCGTTCCTCGATCTGGTCCAGCATGTCGTTGAATCCGTCAATGAGCGTCCCCACCTCGTCGTTGCTGGTTTTCGTGGCTCGGATTGAGAAATTCTTCTCGTTCGACACGGTGTTTGCGGTCGCGGCGAGAGCAAGTACAGGGTACGAGATGACGCGCTGCAGCCGTGACGAAATGAGGAACGCCACAAACAGAGCTCCGACAAGAACCAGAGAGGTGGTTCTCAGATTGGTCTGCCAGCGATCCGAAAACTCGGTGAGGTCGCTGTCGACATAGACCGTTCCGAGTACGTCGCCGTTGAGTGTGATTCTCTGGCTGATAACGAGGCCGTCGCGATCGACGTTCTCCGCGGGCTCCGGCGGTTCTATGGGAATCGGCAGGTTCCCCGGAGTTGAACCTGTATAGCTGGCGAACAATTTCCCGGCAGCGTCGTAGATCGCAGCTTTGCGAACATGCGAATTGGTTTTGAACACCGAAAGCGCTTCCCTGCTATAGGTCGTATCGTGAAAGCTCAGGCCTGCAGTGCTGTTGTTGGCGACGATCTGGCACATCATGGTCAGATCCGTGACGATTTTCTGTTTTGCCGCGATGGAGTCGTAGGTCACGATGGCGATGAATGCAAGGACGAGCGCGGCGGTGGTTGTCGTCATTACAATCAGGTTCAGTTTCTGCTTGATGGATAGATTTCTGAGATAGGCCATGATTACTTCGTGGAGTCTGGTCCAGCCCCGGTAGATTTTCGCCAGAGCCAGAGTTGGCGCTGACTTTAGGTTTCCATTTTGCGCTGCGGTGTGATTGATCACGATGTTGATGGTTGTCTTCCATCGCCAGAGCGATAATGCCCTCCCTTGCGCAGGAATTCTTCCGATTCACCAACGCTCAGAACCGGTGTTCCCGGACGGCTTCGAGCAGCAGGGTTGCCTTGGTGTTTTCCGATGCACCGACAAACGCGATCTGGCACGACGTCGCGTCGGCAGCTTCCTTGATCCGCCGAACCTGGATCGGGCGGCCGACGGCGGCCTTTCCCTGAGTCAGGCGGTCGATCGCGTGTTCAAATGGGTCGTCCCCCAGAATGCAGATTCCAAAGGACCCCCACCACTTATCGGTGGCCACGCGACAAACTTTATAAGATTGAAAATGAACGCGGCCTTTACGTCGTATTCATCCTGTTCCTGACCGTTGAATCGTGTCGGAATCAACAAGACGAACACGAGGAAGCTGGATAAGAAGATTCCAGCAAGCTGCGATCCCGTCTTCAAAACTGCCATGCCACTCTTCCGAATACGCTTCGCTCTCACCCGGTTCGCCTCGGCAGGAGTGTTCCCGGACTCCAGATGGGAACCCAACAGGTTCTGACCGATAAGGCTCAGTTCGGTGTGCTGCAGCCACCTCCATGTCACGTTCGCGTCCACTCGGGTGTAACTGGGAACCAGGAAAGCAGGCAGGGAGCTGACGAAATAGGCGTGGCTGGAAAATTCGAGGGATTTCGTCGGATTTAACAAGCGATCCCAGGTGCACCTGATGCTGCGGACTCTCGCCCTCCGCGCTTTCGACGGAAGGGGCGGTTCCCGGGTCTGCATGGAGCTGCATGCGCAGCAGGCTGTAGCTTCCCCGCAAAGTAACAACCCGGTTCACCCGGTAATTGGCCGATGCTTCGCTGCCGTATGTTTCTCCTTTCATCTCATTTCCCAGATACAGAGGTGCGACCAGATGGTCCGGCGGCGGACTCGTGGCGAGAAATTGCGAACCTGGGGCGAACGTGCTGAGGTTCCGGTAATCGTTGTAGAAGGCCGCCAGGTCGAACCAGAACTTACGGGTCGCCTGATATCGATATCCCGCCTCATAGGCCATGAGTTCTTCGGATTGAGCGGATTCCTGTCCCAGAACTTCCACCACTCCGGTGGCGAAACCGGTATCGAATGCCTGGTAGCTTAAATGCACACCACGCTCGACGTAGCTGGCAGTACGAACGGCGCGGGACGCAGCAACCCAGCCCGATTGTCGGGATGTAGCCACCCACATGACGTGCAGCGATGGCTGAACGTTGTTTCCTGTGGAAAAGATTCGAACTTGCTGCCAAGCGTGACGATGAGCTTGTCTTGAACGGCAGTAATCTCATCCTGTACGAATGCACTCGAGAGGTGCGTGTCTCGATTGGCCGGAATGATGCCAAATGACGAAGAATCATCGACGCGGTTCAGAATCTTTCGGTGTCCGATGCCCAGCATAAATTCCTGCCGTTCCGCGATCCGAAAATTGTGCTGAATGTCGAAATCCAGTACGTCTGTATCTTTGGCGCCCCACCCGTTGCGGTTATTGTCGTCGTAATAGAACTGCAATGTGAGATTCGAAGTTTCGTTCAGCGAGCGGTTCCAGCGTCCGATAACGTGGCTTCCCGTGTTCGCCACAAGTCCCGCCGTTCCGACCGTCAGTGGTGAAATCGTTTGAACGAGAGTCTGCGTTGAACCGGCGACTCCGCGATACCCACCCAGTTCGAATGTGAAGGAATCTGTGGCCGACGGCTTCCAGTCCACACGGGAATTCAGATCCGTGAAATTCCAGGCGTCGCCGCCGTCGGTCCCCTCTGTGCTCGAGAGACTCGATCGTGTCGTTTGCCTTGCGGACACACAATAAATGCATTTCTCCCGAGGGAGTGGCCGAATCGAAACGTGCCCTCGCCGGGCCGTCCCGTTCCGGCGTCGGCGACAAACAGCTGCGCCCTCAGTATTGGAGACCTTTTTCGTCGTAATGCTGATGACGCCGTTGACCGCATTGGAGCCCCACATCGTCGCCCGGGGCCCACGAATTACTTCGATGCGATCGATATCTTCCAGTACGAGATTCTCGAAGGTTCCAGAAGACACCCGAGAAAGTCGGGTCATAAATGCTCCGCCCATCAATAGTAACCAGTAATTTCGTAGAGTACTGCGCGTTGAATCCGCGGGCGCTGACGGCCCATACACTGCTGCTGGTTTGGGCGACGTTGATCCCCGGCACCATTCGAAATAAGTCTGCAACATCAGTAATTCCTGACCGTCGAATGTCGTCGCTTGTGATGACGAACACCGCAG
>CAWIJI010000011.1:0-602695 GCA_963836435.1 uncultured Acidobacteriota bacterium
CCGGAGCCATACAGCAAATTGATTGTTTTTATGAACAATAGAGTAAGGCTATTTGGAGTAGCCCACGAGTTCAATCACCCGGAACGAAGGGGACTTTTGCCCTGGGCAGGTCTTTGGGCAAACTCGACTCGATGGAAGACCTGAGCAGCTTCATCATCGATCGCTTGAGATGGCCGCGTCGGTGAACGAGACCGACTTCGCGGGCAGGCGCGGGCTTGGCCAACGGGATCGACGGCGCCTCGCATTTGCGGCGGGCCACCGATTCGGCCGCGAGTTGCGGCAGCAGAGTATAGCCCTGCCCCTTCGAAACCATTTCCACGACGGTCTCAATGCTTCCCGCCTTTCAGGCGTACCGACGGAAAGCATCCTCCGCGGTCCCCGCCGCCGCAAACCTGGACGACCTGCCTCCGCAGACAATGCTCCTCGGAAGGCGGCCGAGCCTGCCGGATCGAGCATGCTCTCCGAGACCCGGCCTGCCTTCAGGAAGCCGTGGCCCGGCCCCACATAGAGGAAGAACGGCTCGTAAAACAGCGGCTCTTCCTCGATCCTGGAGAGGCCCAGAGGCGTGGCCAGAATGCCGGCGTCGATCTGATCCTTGTCCAGAACCTCTATGATTTGTCGGTGGACATTTCTTCGATAACCAGCTCGATCCGCGGATAGCGCGCCGAAAACTTCCCAAGAAACAGCGGCATCAGATAGGGCGCGATGGTCGGAAGGATCGCCAGCCGGAATTCGCCGGACAACTCGTCCGCGCTGCGGTTGCCGAGAAGGGAAAAGCGCTTGAACTCCGTCAGCACAACCTTCGCCTGTTCGATGAAAGCTTTCCCGTCTTCTGTCGGAAGAATCGGTTGTTTGTTGCGATCGAAGAGCACAACTCCGAGTTCTCCTCCGATTTCCGAAGGTGGGCGCTCAGGGTTGGCTGCGATACATGACACTGCGCCGCGGCACGGCCGAAGTCGGCGGCGGCGCTGGTCGAGAGCCACCACATACTCGAGTCGGGTGATGCTTGCCACCGCAGATCCTATCAGGGGTTGGTCCAAACTACGCGAATGCGAAACCGGATCCCGGTGCGGTTCAGGAGCTTTGTGAACGTGCGAGCCGGTTACCTTGTCAAGGCAGCGAATTCCGGCTTGGTGTCGGTGAGAATCTCGAACAGGGCTTTCTTGTCCATCTCGGGAAGATGCAGAAATCCTTGTTCGTGTCTTTGCCGGTCACGATGTCGCGCACCCGACGGAAGAATTGCTCCTTTGCCGAAGGCTGCAGGCCATCGAACTGATCCGAGTAAACAAGGTAGCTGAGGGGATATTTCAACAAACGCTTATTCAGATCCAGTTCACGGAGTGAACGTCCCTGGCGATCATGCGGACCGATCTTCGCGAAGTCTGCGGCAAAGGTCGTCGTTCCTTTGACGGGCGCTTCCAGGTCTGCCTCCCAAACGAACAGCATGCCGCGAACCAGGGGTTCAACCGCGATTCGGATCTGCTCCTTGTCGCCCTTCGCCGCTTCCACTTCAAAACGCGTTCGCGTGATCAGATTGTGCATCCTTGTCTGGTGCGTCAGGACCATCAAGGCGACGATGTCGCTGTCCGGCGTCAGGTAGGCCTTCGTGTTGAAACGGCTTCTTAGATCGGTCACGTTCGCGCCGGGTTCCAGGCTGAGCCGCGTGATGTACCGCTTTGCATCTCCGATGGAGTCCTTGGTTACCGGTACGGTGAGATTGCCCCAGTGCTCCTGGCTGCCGTGCGTTCCCGTGACATACCAGCCCCCGAACCTTTCCTTGAATGGAGTCCGGTCGCTCATCGGAGCGGTGCCGGCCGAAGGGATGGCATTGCCGTCGCGATCGGTGAGAACCGAGAGCGCCATTAACCCGGGGACGTCATTGGTCACCGCAGTGTCGTGGCACAGCAGGCATGCCAGGTACTCGCGCTGGAACTGAGGTTTGTCGGTTTCCTTTTGCGGCAGAGTGTAAAACAGGGTTCCGAGTTTCGGGTCGATCGACGCCACCTCCAGAATTGGACTGCTTTGCACGGCGCCAATGTACAGTTCGTCGTTGAAGTAAATCGCCCGTGGAGTTTGTGGGGCGATCAGGAGTAGCTGGAGGCTTGTCCGGGAGAATACCAAGGCCTGCGAAGTCCTTGGGATCTTCATCTCATCCAACACCGCCTGCAGATAGCCGTGCTCGGGGTCGAACTTCAGTTGGACCTCTCCCGAATCGATCTTCGCCTGAAGCCTGGAAATGGGGTCGGAGGGCGGTGTGGTGGTATATCCGATCGAGCCGTGGTCGAAATCGTAGGGCGACTGCAGCGCCGCCACCCCCAGGGCCGGCAGAAGAAGCACGATGGCCAGAACCGCTCGCAGGCAAGTAGGTTTCATCACAACCTCCACCGTGTTATTGCATGTCCCCTGCCAGCTTCAACGTTCAAACAGTGCAAGAAGTTACGAACGCAGGGACTGGAAGGAATGTCACTCTGTCGCAGGCAGGTCTGGATGCGTTGCCAAATCGTCAGCAGTGCGGAGGGCAGGAGGGCTGAATTCGGGGCCGTGCACCTCGAACCCCGAATTCGAATTCCGCTAAGTCTTGGCCGAATTCGGGGTTCGAGGTGCACGGCCCCGAATTCAGCCCTCCTGCACGCGCCTACTTCACCCAGCGTTCGGACGCAGCCTTGATACGCCGGATGGCTTCCATGATGTTTTCGAGCGAGTTGGCGTAGCTGAAGCGCAGATAGCCGTCACCGTGCTCACCGAAGGCCGCACCGTTCAGGCATGCGACGCCGGCTTCGTTCAGCAGCAGGTCCGCCAGATCCTTCGAAGACATGCCGGTTTTCGTGACGTTGGGAAAGGCATAGAAGGCGCCTGCCGGCGTGGTGCAGCTGAAGCCGGGAACTTCGTTCAGACTCTTCACGATCGCGTCGCGTCGTTTGCGAAATTCTGCGACCATTTTCGCGACATCATCCTGGGGGCCCTGCAGGGCGGCCAGACCGGCTTTCTGGGTAAAGGTTGCCGTGCACGAGTTGGAATTGACCATCAGGAGATTGACGGCGTCGGCGAGTTTGACCGGCATGACGCCGTAGCCCAGGCGCCATCCCGTCATCGAGTAGGTCTTGGAGAATCCATCGAGGATCACGGTTTTGTCGATGATGCCCTCAAAGTTGGTGATCGATGCGGGTTTTTGCTCGTAGTAGATCTGGCAATAGATCTCGTCGCTCAGGATTGTCAGGTCGCGGTCGCGCAGCATATCCGCAATCTGTTTGAGATCATCCTTCGAAATGACTCCGCCGGTCGGATTCGCCGGCGAGTTCAGGATGACGAGTTTCGTCTTGTTGGATAGCTGGCTTTTCAGCACGTCAAGATCGAACGCGAATCCCCGGCTTTCCACCAGCGGGACGGGTTTCCGCTTCGCGCCCAGAAAGTCGATCAGGGATTCGTAGATGGGGAAGCTCGGATCCGGATAGACGACCTCGTCGCCTTCCTCGAGCAGCGCCATCATGGTGAAGAACATGATCGGCTTGCCGCCCGGAACGACGCAGACATTTTCGGGGCCGACCTTCACACTGCGGGTTCTGGAGACGTGATCGGCGATGGCTTCGCGGAAATCGAGGAGCCCTGCGGTCGGCCCGTACTTGGTGAAGCCTTCGTCGAGCGCGCGCTTGCCAGCCTCGACGATGTGCTTGGGGGTGGGGAAGTCCGGCGCCCCGATCTCGAGATGGATGATGCTCCTGCCCTGCTTTTCGAGTGCCTGTGCCTTCGCCAATACCTCAAAGGCGGATTCGGTTCCGATCCGCCCCATTTTCCTGACGATGTTCACGGCGGGTTACCTGCCGCCGGCGCCGCCGCTCATGGAAGACAGGAAATCGGCATTCGTCTTCGATTTGCTCATCTTTTCTAGCAGCAGTTCCATGGCTTCGACGGTCGACAGGGGATTCAGGACCTTCCTGAAGAATCCAGATGCGCGTTCAGTTCGTCCTTGGCCACCAGGAGTTCTTCCTTGCGGGTTGCGGAGCGGTTGATGTCGATGGCGGGGAATACCCGTTTGTCCACAAGCTTGCGATCCAGATTGATTTCCATGTTGCCCGTGCCTTTGAACTCTTCAAAGATCACGTCGTCCATGCGGCTGCCGGTATCGATGAGTGCGGTTGCGATGATCGTCAGGCTGCCGCCTTCTTCGACATTACGGGCCGCGCCGAAGAACCGCTTCGGGCGCTGGAGCGCGTTGGAATCCACGCCGCCCGACAGCACTTTGCCGGATGGCGGCACGATCGTGTTGTAGGCGCGAGCGAGGCGCGTAATGGAATCGAGCAGGATGACGACGTCGCTCTTATGCTCGACCAGGCGCTTGGCTTTCTCGATCACCATTTCGGCAACCTGAACGTGGCGTGACGCAGGTTCATCAAAGGTGGAGCTGATGACTTCGCCGTTCACCGAGCGCTGCATGTCCGTCACTTCTTCCGGACGTTCGTCGATCAGCAGAACGATCAGGATCACTTCCGGATGGTTCGCGTGATGGAGTTGGCGATGGTCTGCAGCAGCATGGTCTTGCCGGTCGCGGGGCGGCGCGACGATCAGGCCGCGTTGGCCCTTTCCGATCGGGGTCAGCAGGTCGAGCACGCGGGCCGAAAGATTCTCTTTCCGGTAGGTTTCCAGCTTCACCCGCTCACTGCGGGTAAAGCGGCGTCAGGTTGTCGAAAAAGATCTTGTTGCGCGCCTCATCCGGGTGTTCGAAGTTGACGGCTTCGACTTTGATCAGCGCGAAGTATCGCTCTCCATCTTTCGGAGGGCGCACTTGTCCGGAGACGGTGTCGCCGGTACGCAGATCGAACTTGCGAATCTGCGACGGTGACACGTAGATATCATCCGGTCCCGGCAGATAGTTATAGTCGGGGGCGCGGAGGAATCCGAATCCGTCAGGCAGCGTTTCAAGCACGCCTTCACTGAAGATGAAGCCGCTCTTTTCGGTCTGGGCCTGCAGGATCTTGAAAATCAGTTCCTGCTTCCGCATTCCGGAAGCTCCCTGGATATTGAGGTCTTTTGCAACCTGCGTCAGCGCCGAGATGTTCATTTCCTTTAATTGCGCAATGTCCATCGTCGGCGCCGCCTTCTGGGCGATCTGGGGTAACTAATTTTTTTACTCATAGGTGGGTTTTCGCTCACTGTGGGATCTTAGGCAATGGCTTCACGGATTCTCCTCAGGAGTGGGTCCTTTCCAAAACCCGTGACTGCCGAGAAAGCAATGATCTCCTTTGTTTTTAGTATCTGGGCGCTCGTGCGGAGCGCTTTGTTCAACTGGTTCTTCGAAAGTTTGTCCGTTTTCGTGAGAACAACGGCATTCGGAATGCCGTGGTGGTCCAGCCATTCCTTCATCATCCTGTCCGACTCCGTCGGCGGAATCCGGCAATCCACAAGCATCAGCGTCAGTTTCAATTGAGGACGCCCGGCGAGATAGCCTTCAACCATGGCTCCCCAGGTATCCCGCTCACTTTTGGCAACCTTGGCGTATCCATAGCCCGGCAGATCGACGAAGTACAGGCTCTCGCTGTTTTCATTGACGAGAAAGAAATTGATCATCTGCGTCCGTCCGGGTGTTGAACTGGTCCGCGCCAAGCCGCGGCAATTAGTGAGTGCATTCAGTAAACTGGATTTGCCAATGTTTGAACGGCCACAAAACGCAATTTCCGGCCGTCTGTCCTGGGGAAAGTCATCCGGCCGCTTTGCGCTCTTAACGAATCGGGCGGAACTGATTCTCACGAGTTACAGCGCACGAAAGGCCGACTTACGATTAACGCGCCCCATTCTAGCAAGGGGACGCCCTCCGTTGGCAAGGTTTTTAATGCATCACCGAGTCTTGCCCCACATCCGGGCTTTTGGCGATCTGCGGCACAAAACTCGAATCTTCGTCCACTTCCTCTTCCAGAGGCACCGGGGGCCGGGTTAGCGCGAACTCGAGAACCTCTTCCATCGTCGCGACCAGGTGGACGGTAAACTCTTCCTGAATATTCGCCGGAACGTCGGCCAGGTCCTTCTGATTGTCTCTGGGCAGAATTATAGTGCGAATCCCGGCGCGATGAGCCGCCAGCATCTTTTCTTTGACGCCGCCGATTTGCAGAACCTTGCCGCGCAAGGTGATTTCACCGGTCATCGCCACATCGCTGCGCACCGGGATTCCGGTCAGGGCGCTGATCAGGGAGGTCGCCATCGTGACTCCCGCGGACGGCCCGTCTTTGGGGATCGCGCCTTCAGGCACGTGAATGTGAAGATCGAGATGGCGATGGAAATCCCGTTTTATTCCGTACTGGTTCGCTCGCGACCGGACGTAACTCATGGCGGCTTGAGCCGACTCCTGCATCACTTCGCCCAGTTTTCCTGTCAGGGTCAGCTTGCCCTTTCCCGACATCAGGGTGGCCTCCGTCGAAAGAATCTCCCCCCCGACTTCTGTCCATGCCAGCCCCGTGACAAATCCGACTTCGCTTTTTTCTTCAAGGCGGTTCGTCCGGTACTTGGGAATACCGATGTAGTCGCTGACATTTTCGGACCCGACATGCACGGCCTGTCCGCCCTTGCGCTTAACGACGCTGCGCGCGACCTTGCGGCAGATCGATGAAATCTCACGCTCGAGGTTTCGAACCCCGGCCTCCCGCGTATAGCCCTGGATAAGGGTGCGTATCCCTTCATCGGTGAAATCGAGATTCTTCGAGGTAACGCCGTTCGCTTCCATCTGTTTCGACACCAGGAATCGCTTCGCGATTTCGAGCTTTTCGTATTCCGTGTACCCAGGGAGCCGGATGGTCTCCATGCGATCCTGCAGGGGCTGCGGAATGGTGTGCAACACGTTGGCCGTGGCGATGAACATGACCTGGGAGAGGTCATATTCGACATCGAGGTAGTGATCCTGGAACGTGGAGTTCTGCTCCGGATCCAGCACTTCGAGCAGGGCTGCGGAAGGATCGCCGCGGAAATCCATGCTCATCTTGTCCACTTCATCGAGCAGGAACACGGGATTGTTCGAGCCCGCCTTCTTGATCATCTGGATGATCTGCCCGGGTAGCGCTCCAATATAGGTGCGCCGGTGCCCGCGGATTTCCGCCTCATCTCTGATGCCGCCCAGCGCGAGCCGGATAAACTTGCGGCCGGTGGCTCTTGCGATGGACATCCCCAGCGAGGTCTTTCCGACTCCCGGCGGACCGACGAAACAGAGGATCGATCCTTTGGGCTTCTTGACCAGCTGGCGTACGGCGAGGAACTCGAGAATGCGGTCCTTAACCTTGTCGAGCCCGTAGTGGTCTTCGTTGAGAATCTTTTCGGCTAACTCGATGTCTCGAATTTCGCGCGTCTTCTTTTTCCACGGCATGGCGAGCAGCCATTCGAGGTAGTTGCGCGAGACCGAAGACTCCGCAGACATCGGAGGCATCATTTCGATCCTCCGAAGTTCCTGATGCGCTTTCTCGTAGGCGTCTTTCGGCATGCCGGCCAATTCGATCTTTCGGCGCAAATCGTCGGCTTCGGATCTTTCGTCCTTCCTGCCGAGTTCCTTCTGGATCGCCTTGATCTTTTCGTTGAGGTAGTACTCTTTCTGGGCCCGCTCCATCTGACGCTTCACCCGGTTCTGGATGGACCGGTCGACCTGAAGCTTCTCCAGTTCCTGGTCGAGAATTTCCGCCAGCCGCTTGCACCGCTCCACCGGATTGAAAATCTCCACGAGTTCCTGTTTCTCTTCGATCGAAAGCACGAGGTGGGCGCAAATGATGTCGGACATGCGTCCCACTTCGTCAACCTTGACGGTGGAAAGGATCTGCTCGACATTCGAACTCTGGCTGAGCTTGAGGTATTGCTCGAACTGCTGCGTCAGGTGCGCCGACAGGGTGTCGTAGCCGGAGAAAGCCTGATGGCGGAACGGGGAAAGACGAAGCGTCGCCTGCCAGTAGCCATTTTCTTCGCCCAGTTGAAGGATCCGCGCCCGTTCGATGCCTTCGACAAGGACCTTGGTGTTGCCGTCGGGAAGTTTAAGCGACTGGACGATGTTGGAGATTGTCCCAACCTGGTAGATCTCCGTCGGCTTGGGATTGTCGATCGTCGCGTCGTGCTGCGTCGCAAGGAAGATCCGCTTGTCTCCCTGCAACGCGGCTTCCAGTGCATTCACCGAACTCTCGCGGCCGATCACGAACGGAACCATCATGAATGGGAAGATCACCACGTCCCTGATCGGAACCATCGGCAGCTTCGTCTGCTCGTATTTTTCTTTTGCGCTCATTAAGGCACCTGCGGATTTCCTATCCAGCCTTTTCGAAGGGGAACTGTATCTCCTTCTTCAGCACCATCTCTTTTGTGACGGTGAGTTCCCGGTGATCTCTCTGTTGCGGCAGATGGAACATCATGTCCAGCATCAACTCTTCCAATATAATCCGGAGGCCGCGGGCGCCCACATTACGCTTGATCGAATCGCTGGCAATCGCTTCCAGCGCGTCGTCTGCAAAGCGAAGTTTCACATTTTCGTACTCGAAAAGCTTCTGGTACTGCTTGACCAGCGCATTCTTCGGCCGTGTCAGAATATCCACAAGCGCTTTTTGATCGAGGTCGTGCAGGGTTGCGACCACCGGTACCCGTCCAACGAATTCCGGTATCATCCCGAATTTGATCAGGTCTTCCGGTTCGACGCTATCGAGGTGTGCGGAGCGGGCGTTTTCATTCTTTGCTCGAACCTCACCCTGGAATCCCATGGTGCTTCGAACCGCCAGCCGCTTCTCAATCAATTTGTCGAGGCCCACAAAGGCGCCTCCACAAATGAACAGGATGTTCGTCGTATCTACCTGCGTGAACTCCTGATGCGGATGTTTTCGGCCTCCCTGGGGAGGAACATTAGCGACGGTCCCTTCCAGCATCTTTAAGAGGGCCTGTTGGACGCCTTCGCCGGATACATCCCTTGTAATTGAAGGATTTTCGTCCTTTCTGCCGATCTTGTCGATTTCATCGATATAGATGATTCCGGTTTGAGCGCGCTCGATATCGCCGCCGGCGTTCTGGATCAGCCGGAGGATAATGTTTTCAACATCTTCGCCGACATATCCGGCTTCCGTCAGGGTGGTTGCGTCGACAATTGCAAACGGCACGCTGAGCAGGCGGGCGAGAGTCTGCGCCATCAGGGTCTTACCCGTGCCTGTCGGGCCGATCAGGAGGATGTTGGATTTCTGCAGTTCGACGTCGGACTTCTTGCGGGAAAGTTCAATTCGTTTGTAGTGGTTGTATACCGCCACCGCCAGTTTCTTCTTCGATTTGTCCTGCCCAATGACGTACTGATCCAGAAAGGTCTTGATATCGTGGGGCTTGGGAAGGTGAAGATTCCGTGCGGAGGGCTCGTAATTCTGATCTTCGTCGATGATGTCCTGGCAGACGCCAACGCACTCGTCACAGATGAAAACCGTCGGCCCCGCGATCAGCTTACGAACTTCATTCTGGCTCTTGTTGCAGAAGGAACAACGCAGGACGTCGTCACTGTTTTCTTCTTCAGTGTTCGTTTGGAAATAACCTCATCGATAATACCATAGTCCTTGGACTGCTCTGCCGTCATGATGTAGTCGCGCTCCACGTCTTTCTCAATCCGATCCACTTGTTGATGGCAGTGATCGGCAAGAATTTGGTTCAGGATCGTCCGCATCCGCAGGATCTCTTTCGCGTGAATCTCGATATCCGTCGCCTGCCCCTGCAGCCCACTCATCCAGGGCTGGTGAATCAGTATCTTCGCATGCGGAAGGGCAAATCGCTTCTTCGCTGTTCCGCACGCCAGAAGCACGGCCGCCATGCTCGCTGCCTGGCCAACACAGATCGTGCTCACGTCGTTCTTGATGAATTGAAGCGTATCGTAGATTGCAAGCCCGGCTGTGATCGATCCGCCGGGGCTGTTGATGTACAGAGAGATGTCCCGCTCGGGATCTTCCGCTTCGAGAAACAACAATTGGGCGATGACCAGATTTGCGACGTTATCGTCAATCGGCGTGCCGATGAAGATAATGCTGTCGCGGAGCAGGCGAGAATAGATGTCGTATGCGCGTTCCCCGCGATTGGTCTGTTCAACGACCATAGGCACTAGCATGGATTCTTCACTCCCTCTTCAAATACCATAACCTTCATTCTTAGGCCGGTGCGTGCCCGGGTCAAGCGGCGACTAGCTCGCCGCCGTGACCGTCTGAACGCGGGCATGTCCTTGCAGAAAGTCCAGTGTTTTCTTGTTCTGCAACTGCCCTCGCAAACGCGATAGTCCGGAGTCCCGGGAAAGGACTTCCTTTACTTTTTCGCGCGGCTTGTTCATCTCCACGGCAATTCTGTCGATCTCGGCTTCGACCTCCGCTTCGCTGGTTTCGATTTTTTCCTGTTCGGCAACGTAGTCCAGGATCAGCGATCCCTTCACGTCCCTCACGGCCTGCTGCCGTTGATCCTCCTGAATCTTCCCCCAGTCGACATCCAGCCTTTGAGGGTTGATACCCTGCCGGGTAAGGTCGCGCACCAGCCTCTGCATACGAATCTGGATCTGCCGCTCAACCAGCGATGGGGGGACCTCAAAGTCGTTGTTGTCTTCCAGCCATACCAGCAACTTGTCGCGCAGTTCCTCGTTCGCGTGGTTTTGCCTGTGTTTTTCAAGATCCTGCCGGATTTTCGCGCGAAGGTCTTCCAGCGTCTTGTATTCGCCCACCTCCTGCGCAAACTCATCATTGAGCTCCGGCGTCTTCTTTGTCTTCAGACTTTCGATCTTCACCTGATAGCTGACGGTCTTGCCGGCGAGCCGCTTTTCAGGATAATCGTCGCGATAGGTGACGTCGAAGGTCTTCTCTTCATTGGCTGCCGTGCCTGTCAGGTTCTCGGTGAATTCCTTCAGCGTGGATTCCCCGCCGACCTCGACAGTGGCCTTGTCCGTAAACAAAGGCTGTTCGCCGCCTTCCGCAGTCCCGGTAAAGGAGATGTCCACGAAGTCTCCGGCTCTCACCGTTCGTTCTTCCTCGACCGGCGTGAGTTCCGACATGTCTTCCTGAAGTTTCTTCACCGCGGCATCGATGTCCGTGTCGGTCACCTCGACGTTGGCCGACGTGGTGGGAATGTCCTTGTAGTTCGAGATGCTCAAGGCGGGATACACCTCGAAAACGGCTTTGAACCTCAGCGGTTTGCCATTGTCATATTCGATGGAATCGTATTCCGGCGCGTCTACCACATCGAGCGCCTGCTCTTTCACGGCGTCGGAAAAATATCGAGGCAGCAGATGCTGCACCATCTCCGAAACAATCTCGTCGCGGTATCTTGTCTTGACGACGGCGATGGGCGCCTTGCCGGGACGGAAACCGGGAACGCGCGCCCGCTTCATGTATTCCTTCGCGATATGCGTAATTTCATGGTCGACGACGTCCTGCGGGACTTCGATATCGAACGATTTTCTGCATACCGAAATGTCGATGAGTTCTGCTTTCATGGATATCCTATTTTGATGGCTGCCCTACGCCTGAGGTGTCGCGCTATCGCGCTCACGCTTCGCGCGGGCTTGCAGTCGCAGCCGCTCACGGTCATGCGAAAGGAGGGACTCGAACCCTCAAGGGTTTCCCCACTAGATCCTAAGTCTAGCGCGTCTGCCAGTTCCGCCACTTTCGCGTGGTGAACCTAAGATTCTGCGGATGTTGAGCTTGAGAGTCAACCTTCCCAATTCGGGGCCGTGCACCTCGAACCCCGATCTCTTCCAGGAGCTCGGACCCGCCGGTGACAGGATCGCCTGAAATGACCAGACCACGGCGAAACGAAGGAATGCCTTCCCTCGGACGGATCCGACACCCTCCATCAGGAAGCGGCAGGTGGAGGAAACGCTTTCCTCAAGGTAAATGCATACGGTGTCGGCCCGGTCTCTCTCACGCTCCGCAGTCGCACGGCCGATTCTGCGACCGTAGGATAATGCCCCGCCGGTATCCACCATAACGCAACGTTGCCGCCGGCAAGCGAATCCAGCCACTGCCGCCGTTCATAAACCATCTCGGCGTGGGCGCTGTGCAGCGTATACGCTCTCAGGTCTTCGACACTCTCCCAAACAGACATGTTGTAGAACAATCTGGCCGGATCGAGCCCCGGAAAGTCGGCGCGAAAGACCTCGAAAGAGTTGAAGGTCGCTTCAGAGTCCGGAACTCTCCATACGAATCCCGGACTCGCTTCCGCCAGCCGGTTGATTTCATCGATCCTCGCGGCGAGCCCAGACATGACCGGCTCTTCGATTGTGCCGTGCATCCAGGCAATGTTGGCGTGGGCCAGGCGAAAGGTCATTTTCGGAAAGGAGCACTCCGCGTCATTCGATCTGTGAAGAGGGACTTCCAAAAGGCCGCCTTCCCGAGAGACTCTCGGCATTCAACCTGCTCCTTGTCATCGCAAAGATTCCCATCAAACTCAACATAAACGCGACAGGAAACGTGTGTCAATTGGGAGGGACCGTGAACATCAAGGTGCTGGCTGTGACGTTGTTGTGTATTGAATTGATCGCGGGAGCGCAAACCACATCTGTCTCATTTTGTGCGGTAGATCACATCAACGACGTTGCGGATATATTGCTCGTCGGCCAGCCCATCGGTTGCTTCGTGGGGAAAGTCGACTTTGGCGTGGAAATGTTCGGCCAGTTGTCCGAACAGCGCGACGCGCGAGGCGGGCTCGAATTCGTCGCGCCGCATCAGGGCCTGCAGCGCCGTCGCGGCCTCGCCCGGAGATACACGCTGGCGGAGGCGTGCGGCCAGATGAGGATGTTGCCGAAGGGAATTGAATTTTCCTGTCAAGAGCTGATCGAGGTCGGGCTCGGTGATCTGCGGCGTGCGGACAACGATAGTGTTCGCGGCAATATCGCCAAGCCGCTGGCATTTGGAGCTGAACCAGCAACTCAGGCCGCCGACGAAATAAAACAGCGGCAGCATATCGACGGCGCGCAGCAGGTTTCGCGTCACGACCTGATCGAACTGCAGGCGCATCCCTTCGGCGTCTACCACGCGAAGCCGGCAGAGCCGCTTTCCAACTGTTTGCCCACGCCAGAACCACTCCAGAAAGATCCCATAGCCGATGCTGATTGCGAAGTAGCCCACGGTCAACGCCGCGTTTGCGACGCCCGGGCCGATCGCCCCCAGCAGTCCCAATATCGTTCCGAGGGCGCTATCCAGGACTCCGACACAGAGAATGTCGATCAGCGCGGCCAGAAAACGCGTGGCAGGCCCGGCCAGCACCTGGGAAAAGACGATGCCTTCGGGAGTTCGAATCGGAAGTGAGCGCGTTCTCATCGGTCTCGGTGGCTTCCCCTCAGCTTGCTCATCCGCCTCCTTCCGTTCCTTCAGCTTTCCCTGGATCGGCCGGACCTTGCAAGAAAGAGCCAGAGGAGCGCTCCTTCAACGACTCCAAAGGCTATCTTTGCGCCATAGGGAATGATCGGTTCGTGATACTGCGACAGAAACGCTTCCACGAATCCCGCCCACACGAGCATGAGGGCAAACCCCACACTGAGGGTGACGACGTCGCCTGAGACTTGCCTCAATCGGTCTCCCAGCCGCGCACGACTTCCCCACCCGATAAGAGCTGCGGCAAGCAGCAGCCCGCCTTGTCCGGCAACCAGAATGGCAGGAATTTCGATGACGCCATGGGGCATCAACCAGCCGAGAAGAAACGATGTTTGTCCGTCGCTCACGTAGTCCACGGCGATCGCGCCCAGCGCGACCCCGTTATAGAAAAGGAGCAGAATGGTGCCGAACGCGTACGTCATCCCCAGGGCCAGCGCAAAGATGGAAACCTGGATATTGTGAGTCATCAGCTGCGCGGAGAATGTCGATTGCCTGCCTTCCAAACGGTCCGCCGTGCGGCTCTCTTCTTCCGCCACGCGCTGGCTCGGCCGCAGCTGATCGTGACCGAACGGCATCGTGACGTGACGGCTGTCCGGATCGAACGCGGTTGCCAGTCCGCCAAAAGCGGAGCCCACAAGTGTAATGACAACGGCGAGGGCAAAAGCACGGATGTGTCGACGGAATGTCTGCGGGAACGTTCGAAAGAACCATTTCACCGGATAGAACTTGCGTCGCTTTTGACGCGCCTCGTGAATCTCTCCGTAAGCGCGCGCGACAAGCCCTTCCAGGTAGCGGCGCGTTTGAGGCTCGGAAGAGAATGTTGTCAGTTTCGCCAGGCCTGCCGCGGCTCTTTCGTACAGCTCGTGAAAGCGCTGGAGTTCGTCCAGCGTCAGCCGGGCGTCGGGCTCGGCCTCGAGGAGGTTCAGAGTCTTCTCCAGTTCCTTCCAGCCGGGCCGTTCGGCCTCCATGAACCGCTGAAGGTCAAGAATCATGGTCGCTCTTCATAACAACTGTCTCTGCTTGACGCTCAGATACTGCGATACCAGATCCGCGCTCAATCGTTCATTCTCGATCTGACTGAAACCGACTCCAAGCCGTTGCAAGGTCTTTCCCACCTGCCGCAGCTTGTGCCATCTCAGGTGGCCTCCAAGTTCCAGATAGAGATCATCCGCCGATGTGGGATGGCTATCCGAGAACAGCGGCGCGCTCCGCGGTTGCCGGATCATATCGACGAGGACGAGATGTTTACGGCGAATCAATTCCACGTTTCGAACAAAACTCTCAGCGAGTGACGGATCGTCAAGCGCCGTCAGGAAAACAATCAGGGCGCGGCGCCGCAGCCGCAGTCGAATAAACGAGCACACCTCGTCAAAGTCCGGCGTAACGCCGCGGGCCTGCAGGGTATAAAGCGCGTCACGGCAGGTTGCGTAGTGCGCCTTGCCGTTTTTCGCGCGGACAAATCCTTCCACCTTGTCGCTGAACGAAAGCAGGCCGAACAGGTCGCCCTGTTTTTCGGCGGCCATCCCCAGTACCAGGGCAGCCGTTACGAGTCGTTCCAGAATCACGGTCCGGTTCGCGCCTTCTCCGATGGGCCTCGCCGAAAGGCGCGACGCGTCGATCACGACGTAAATTTCCTGGGTTCGTTCGATCTGAAATACCTTGGTGATCGGCTTGGCGTGTCGTGCCGTTGCCTTCCAGTGAATCTCATCGAAGCCGTCCCCGGGCGTGTATTCGCGGAGTTTTTCAAAATCACGGCCTTTGCCCACCTGTCGTCGTGTATGCACTCCGAATGAGCCGCGATTGAGAAAAAGAGACGCCAGTTGTCCTCTTTCGGTGAGGAGATTCGGATACACTCGAATCTCGGACTGAACCCGGAGCGTCCGGCGGCACGACCACAAACCCAGTGGGGACGGGCTTTCCACGAACGTCGAGTCGATCCGGAACTTTCCTCGTTGTGCCGGCGAACAGGTCCATGACAGTTCAGACCAGCCGCTCCCTGGGGGGACGACGACATCCAGCTCCTCGGTTAACGGGAAAATCTCGACGGGCCAGCCCAGGGCTATGCGCAACGTCCGCCGGCGCTGCGTATCGTTGCGAATCCGAACGTCCAGTTTGTTCTGCCGGTCTTTCGACATCCGGGTCACTGCAGGCAGTTCCATGCCGATCCCGGCCAGAACGCGGCGTGATGCCCACGCGTCGGCGAGCGCCGCGATACCCAGTCCGCCAGCGAGAAGGATCGACAAAGGGGCCGAGGGGGGCGAAGCCGCTGCCAGCAACGCCGCCGGCAACGTCACTCCGGCAACCCAGAATAAGAGTCTGGAACGGGGTACGATCATGCGCGTTTCACCGGGGCACGGCAATTTGCTGAAGAAGTTGCTGGATCACTTCCCCGACGCTCAGCCCCTCGATCTCAAATTCAGGACGAAGGATCAGTCGATGTTCCAAAACCGGAATCGCCATACTTTTAATGTCGTCGGGTGTTACGAAATCCCGCCCGGAAACCGCTGCGTTTGCCCGCGATGCCATGATCAGAGCCTGAGTCGCGCGAGGACCGGCCCCGACAAGAATGCTTTCGTGCTGGCGCGATGCGCGGACGATGTCCACCAGATAGCCGACCAGCTCGTCACGAATGACCAGGTGCGCCATGCCGTCGCGAAGCGCCCGGAGTTCGTCGGCGTGCACGACCGGCTGAACCGTCCCGGACAACAGCAGCGCTTCCGGGGCTTCGGGCGTCATCGTGCGCTGCGCGAGCGCCAGCTCTTCATCCCGTTCAGGCGTCTTCATCGTGATCTTGAGCATGAAGCGATCCTTTTGCGCCTCCGGAAGGGGGTATGTGCCCTCATACTCAATCGGGTTCTGAGTTGCGAAAACAGTAAAGCTATCGGGCAGGGAATGGGTTTCCCGGTCGATGGTCACGGCGCGCTCCTGCATCGCCTGCAGCAGCGCCGATTGCGTTTTGGCCGGCGCCCGATTGATCTCATCGGCAAGGAGGAAGGAGGTGAAGACCGGACCCCTGATCAGCGAGAACTCGTTCCGCTGAAGGTTGAAAACATTCGTCCCCGTGATGTCGGACGGCATCAGGTCCGGCGTGAACTGGATGCGCGCGAAATCACACCCCAGCACCTGGGCCAGCGTGCGCACCAGCAGGGTCTTCGCTACCCCGGGAACACCCTCGATCAACACGTGGTTGCCGGTGAAGATGGCGATCAACGACTTCTCGATGACGTCTTGTTGTCCAATGATGACCTTGGCCGCTTCGATGCGCGCGGCGGCCAGGACTTCCTTGATCCTTTGAAGGATGTCTTCGGTGCCCATGTCTCTCACTTGTGAAGGATGCCGGCGATTGTTCGATAAGCCTCCACCGGATTCCTTTCTTTGGCGGTCCTGGAGATTTCCGCATTGAAAGCAGCTTCAGCACGTTGAAGGCGGAGAGCGGAGTAGCTGCCGGACTGCGCCGCCGTCTTTTTCCATTCCGTATAGCAGGCACTGAAAATGTCACGCGCCGGTATGTTGCGTCTCAGGAGATTGACGAAACCGGAGGCGGCATCCCTGCCCGCGATAAAAGCTTCCCCGGCTTGCGGGCGGTGCGCCAGCACCAGGCTCGTGGCATTCTTCCACACAAATAGCCCCCCTAGAAGGAAGAGCGCGGCGATGGCCCAGTGCAGGCGGTACCTTCGCATCAGGGCAGCCACGCCCGGGCTTTCCACGACTCCAAGATGCGCTTCGTCGAAAACGATGGTGCGGTTCGGTCCGATCATCCACGCCAGAAGGTCGGCGTGCCGAGCGCTCTGCAGCGCCTCGTTGCTCAGAAAGTAGGAATCCGTCGCGATCACCACCGAGCCGGCTCCGACGCGGCGTTCCACCACTACCGGATTGCTGCCGCGCGCGTAGATGACTTTCCACGCCTTGCCCACCTCCGTGAACACGAGTCCGCTGTGCCAATCGAGTGTTTCTGGCAGATCCAGGCTGCCCGTGCTGACGACAAGCGCAGGCATGAACACGTCCTTCTCTCCGAGTTCCAGATTCACAACGCCCGGCACCAGTCCCCATTCGTCCCACAGCGATACCGTCTTTTCCCCCGGTTCTTCCTCGACAGGCTCCGGTCTTCCGTTCCCTTCAGGGGACGTATTCCGCGTCGATTCCGGAAACAGGGTCATGACAAGCCGTGCTCCGCGCGTGACGAACTGATCAACCTTCTTCAGAGTGTCGGGCGAAACCTGCTTCCAGGCGCCCTCCGTCGTCGCAAGGTGCAGATAGGTGACTCCTGTGGGGTCGGGCAAATCCGTCGGTGAGAGATCTCGCGCTGCCGTGAATCCCTCCAGTCTCCCGATGCTTTCATACAATGCCATCGTGCCGAGAGGATCTGCGCGAAGCGAGGAATACTCCGGGTAGACATCGCCGCTTTCAAACCGCATGGACAGGAGTTCGATGAATCCGTACGTCAGCGCCGCGAGACAGATGATCAGAAGGATAGATGCGGAATAGCGTTTCATGCGGCTGACTTGATTCGGTCGACGTTTGTTGCGAAACGCACAACGAGTTCCCGATCCGCCGGATGCCTTCCATACCAGATGCGCTCGAGCATGACGAGGTTCTCGCTGAAGAGAGGCGCCAATCCGGCAATCGAATGTCCGCGGCGCTGCAGCTCACTCTCGTATTCACGGTTGGATTTGAAGTGTGCGATGCCCACCAGATGGCGTTGCGCAAGGTTGGCAAGACTGGCGAGGTGGTAGGCGCGCATGGCAAGCCGAAACTCGCCATTGTCCATGAGTTGACCGGCGAGGTTTATCCAGCCATCCTCAGGTAACTGGTCGGCCCGGACCGTTTCATCGCGAAGATCGGGGACACTCTCGATTGCAACTCGCCCCGCTCCAGCCCTGGAGGCTGCCGCTCGCCGGCGAAATCGCAGCAGAAGGATCGCCAGCAGACACGCCAGTACGGTCAGCAAAACGAACAGCAGAAGAGAAGATCTTATCCACCCAAACCCCGGCAGCCTTATCGGGTCGGAGGAGAAGATCTTTCGCCTGATGAAGTCGATCCATTCCGCCACCTTGCGGGCCGCATCCCTCACCATGCCCACGATGCGTTCCGCGAACCTCGTGACAAGCCCCTTCTCCGCGTCGGCGTCTGGCTGCCTTGGAAGTCTCCAGCTGTACTTGGACTGATGAATCACTTCGTCGATTTGACGATCCAGCTGCGTCGCAGAGACCGGCGTTGCCTGTGCTGCATAAACGGAGGCACCGAAGGCCAGTGCGACAGTCAAGGCGAGGAGTCCGGCCACGCGCCGCGGCGCCGCCTGAAACTGCCTGAGGTCGGCCCTGAGATCTTCACCGGTCTGGATTGACTCGCCGTAGAAACAGCGGAGTACATAGACGGTCTTCAGTATCGGATCGACGCATAAATAGGTCAGTCCGGCGATGATTCCGAGGAATGTTGTGTTCAGCATGGCGGCCGGACTTCTGCTGAACACCGTTTCAATTCCCAGCAGCGTTCTGATCAGAAAGGGGATGGCGATGACCACGCCTGTCCAGTTCAGGAAGACACACAGCCCAAAGAAGAAGCCGATACCCATGGCTGAATGATTCTCGAACACCCAGAGTGTGGCCTGGCCCCATGCTTTCTTCGCGAGTTTGCCGGTTTCGCCCGATTCCGGATCGGCAAGGGCGGTGACGTTCTGGTAAAACGCATAGACCCAGGCCAGCGGCAGCAGCAGGACGATGGCCAGAGGCAAAACGAAGAGCCCTGTGGAGTGGATCACGATTTGAGGAAGCAGTACCCTCAGGCTGCCCTTCAATCCCCAGGACGGCGGCGGCTTCAGCGCGAGTTGTGAGCG
Source organism: uncultured Acidobacteriota bacterium (assembly GCA_963836435.1). Taxonomy (GTDB): domain Bacteria; phylum Acidobacteriota; class Terriglobia; order 20CM-2-55-15; family 20CM-2-55-15; genus DASTBJ01. The sequence goes on from CAWIJI010000011.1 coordinate 19,156, forward strand.
AATTCTCGCACTGAACGATGCCTGGCACAGCTTCATCCAGAAGAAGAGCGTGCAGACGGCGCACGACGCTGCCATCAGATGTTGTCCCGCGAAGGGGCTCAGGCTCATGTCGACAAGGAAGTAGAGAAACGCCAGCAGGAAGGGAATCGTTCCCACGTAGTAGGTTGCCAGAGTGCGCGCCGGAGCGGCGCGAAACAGTTGCGCGGCTTCTTCGACGAGGTCCAGGCCTCCTTTCCCGTCTTCCAGGTGTCTTGCGCGTTTCATTGTCTGCCCGTCGTGATCCATGGAGCCCGCCAGACACTCGAGTCGTGGAAGGAGGCGGGCAAGCGAAGCAGGGTTTCGCCGATGATGAAAAAGAAGAACCATGCGATAAGAACTCCCGCAACCAGTTGAACAGATCGCATCAAGACTGAAAACCCGCGGCGCCTGGAAAATCCGGGTGCCGCCAGTTTCGTCAGGCATCTTGCGCAGAGGACGCGCTCGTCGTGTTCGGCGACGCATTCGCGGCAGAAGAATCGGCCGCACTCCGGGCAACGCGCCGCAGCTTCGCGCAATTGGTGATTAAAGCAGCGCTGCGACGAAAAGCTCGCGGCCGGGGCCGTCATAGTACGTTCTCGCTTTCAGGCGCGGATGCCGGTTCACTCTCTTCGGTCAAGCGCTGCGCGTCTTCGGGCGTCAGGCGTCCCTGGGCGGCGGCGATCAGGGGGCGGACTCGCTCCAGCGCCTGGTATGCGCGGCGAATCCTGCCGAGGGAAGGCAGTTCTTCGACCTGGACTGCCGTCCGGAGATAGACTCTGCACGCCGGACCGGCAAGATTGTTGATCACCAGCGGTATCGTGAGGATCACTGCCACGATCACCAGCGTTGTCACAGCTGCGCCCAGCCAGCCGAACACCAGCAGGTGCATGACGAGGAGCGCGATCAGAACGCCATTCCAGACTGCCCTTCGTCCGGTCGGGCAAATGTAGAAGGCCTGAATATCCCGGAAGTAAAACCTCTTGTACTCCTCCGAGTAACTTGCGGAGTCGATGCTGAGCAGATGGTCTGCGCCAATCCACAAGCTCTGTCGGGGAGCACTCAATGAGGTGATGAGCGACTTGCGCCGCGGCCGCGACCGCGTCAGCCGCTTATAGATTGACGCTGCCACTGATGAACCTGATAAGGAAAAAGACGAGCACGACCCAACCGACAATCTGCAGCGTAGACAGCGCGATGGCCAAAATGAAGCGAATTTTCGTGCGCGGTACGATGCTGATCGGAGAATTCCAGTGTCGGATCGATAAATAGAGCGTCACCGGTGCAGTGACGATGGTGATGTAGAAGACGAGCATCGGAGCGATCGCCAGCGTCAGGGCGATGCTGTCGTGTTTTATTCTGCGATTTTCCAGGCTCTTGATCCTGCCCTTGGTCACGCCCGATTCAAGACAGGGGGGGCAGAAATGCTCGCCATTGAGTTCGCAGTCGCACAACGCACACAGAAAACGGCCGCATCCCTGGCAAGGCAGCAGAGCCCTCTTCTCGGTGTGGTAAAAGCACGTGGATTCTCCTTCGAGGAGCACCGGTTCGGCCTCTGCAGGCCGGGTGCGGCGCCTGAAGAAAGCAGGGAACACTTCAATCTCGAAGGCTGAAGAACACTGGCCGCAGTGCGTCAATTCGCCCTGGCTGACGGGGATATCTGTGATCGGAGCCTGGCATCGAGGACACAGTACAGCAACAGAAGTCATCGTTACTTGTACACCACCCTTGTATTGCAGATGCGGTCGTGCAGGCCCCGCTTTTCCCCGTCAAACGCCGCCATGATGTATCCAATATAGAGGGTGAAGAGATTCAGCAGTTTTGCGAAATATCGTCCAGCCGCCCGCAGGTAGGACACTTTACCTCCGTCGGGCATGACGACTTTAACGCCGCAGGCCATTTTTCCCACTGTCGCGCCGAATCGCCCGACCATGCCGGCTTCATAGACAACCCCTGTGGCAATACTCAACAGTTCGGCGAGGGCCAGCATCAGCGGCGGTCTGCTTTCCAGTCCAATGGCCTGATAGAAAGACATGCCCGTTAACAGCTGAATGCCGAAACTCAGCGGTACCATGAGGAATCCATCGACGAGCGCCGCCGCAAACCGGATCCAGAACCCCGCCCAGCGAAGTTCTCCGGTATCCATCCGGGCGCCTTCGGCGAGTTTCTGAATGAACAGAGGCTTGCAATCTGCGCAGACGTGGACGTTCCTGTAGCGGATCATGCTGTCCATGGGGAAGACGAGGCTGCATTCCGCGCAATTGGCTGCCGCGGAACTGACGTTCGATTCCATCGATCCTCCCTGCAGGTGACTCCGTCACTGTTTCTGCCACAGTGCTCCTGGAAGTGCAATAGTTTCATCGGACTCCAATGAACGGTCTGGCTCCGGAGCCGCCGGCGTGCGATTCTCTTTCCAGTGAATGTGAAAGGGTACACGGTAGGCCTGAAGACGGTGGCGATTTTCGAAGCCTTGAAGGGCAGCATCGTCCTTCTTGCCGCAGCGGGAATGATCTCGCTTGTTCACGAGGGCGCCCAGGCGGTAGCTGAAGAAATCGTTCTCCAATTTCATCTGAACCCGGCGAGCCGTTATCCTCATATTTTCCTGGATGCAGTAGCTTCTTTGAGCAGCGGCAAGCTTTGGCTGCTTGCCGCGGGCGCCTGTTGTTACGCTGCCCTTCGCTTCCTGGAAGCCTTTGGTCTGTGGCGGGAACGTGCGTGGGCGGAATGGCTGGGCGCTGTTTCAGGCAGCTTCTACGTGCCGATCGAAGTCTATGAACTCATGCACGGCATCAGCGTGGTGAAGATATCCCTGCTTATTATCAATATCGGGATCGTGGCTTTTTTGGGCAGGACCATCTACCGGAATCGTTGGCTTAGCCAATCCGCTTGAACTCCATTTGGACAATGTGCCTCTTGAGGGGGACTACCCGTACTTGACGCCGGGTTTTCAGGAGGAGGGGGGCCATTCGCGCGAGTCGTTTCCCCTCTACGATTTCTCTGCAGGCGCCAGTACGGGTTTCGAAGTCCGCCGGAAGACTTTTGCCGCGTCGTCGATCAACGAATAGGCGACAGGGCACATCAGCAACGTGAGCAGCAGCGACAGGCTCTGACCGCCGATCACGGCAACGGCCACTGCGCGGCGTTCTTCAGCTCCGGGGCCGGTTCCAAGCGCGAGTGGCAGCATGCCGCCCACCAGTGCGAGGGTCGTCATCAGAATCGGCCGCAGCCTGTCGCGGTTGCCGATGAAGATGGCCTCAAGCTTCGGCATCCCTTCGGCGCGCAGATTATTCATGTGATCGATCTGAAGAATGGCGTTCTTCTTCACGACGCCAAAAAGCACCAACATGCCCAATGCAGAATACAGATTGAGGCTTTGTCCCATCGCCCACAGCGAAAAGAGCGCGAAGGGCACTGATAGCGGCAGGGCGAGCAGGATCGTAAAAGGATGGGTCAGGCTTTCAAACAGCGACGCCAGAATCATGTACATGAAAGCCACTGACAGCGCGAACGCGATGAGGAACTCCGTGAACGTGCGCTCCAGTTCGCGCCCTCGCCCTGTGATCAGAGTGGAATATCCCGCGGGCATGTTCAGCTCGCGCGCGGCCGCAGTGAGTGCCTGATTGCGGTCCGCCAGACCGAACCCCGGGGCGACGGAAGCCTGCAGCGTGACCTGGCGCTGACGATCCAGCCGATTGATCTGCGACACGCTCTGCGCCGGCTGCAGACTGACGAGGTTGTCGAGGCGGATCAACTTACCGTCTTTCGCGGGAATATAGAGTCTCGATATCGTGTTGGGATCGTTGCGGAAGCCGTCGGCGAGCCTCAGTTGGACGTCGTAATCTTCGTTCACCGACGCATCGTGGAATCGGGATACCCGCTCGTCGCCGCCCACCATCAAGCGCATCGCCGAAGCGATCGTCTGCACATCCGCATTGAGTCGGCGGCGCGTTGCCGGTCTACCTGAAGCCGTAATTCCGGCCGGTTCAGCTGGATGGAAACCTGCGCGTCGAGAAGGCCCAGTTCCGGTCCGCGGTTGGCAAGCGCGTTGCGTAGCCAATCAGTTTTTCGATATCCGGTCCGCGGAAGACGAATCCGACGTCCGTTCGCGATCCCGCACCGGCAAGATTGATCGACTGGGTGTTGTTGATCTGGAACTTCACGCCTTTGTATTGCGCCAATTGCTTGCGCACGTTCTGCATGACGTCACGCTGCGTGAAGTTTTGTGGAACGCTTCAAGCGGATCGCCGTGCAGGATTCCCCGCCCAGCCGCACCCACGAGAAAACCCGCTTTTCGTGGGGAACAAGCTGGACCCAGACGCGCCCCTGGCTCAAGGATCCGTTGTAGTCTCCACCGGAACTGCCAAGCACGGTCGTGACGCCGGGTGATGGACTTGACTTTGGCCTCCACCGCCTGCATCAGATCGTCCATGGCCGCCAGGCTCATACCTTCGGGCGCCACCGCGCGAACCTCAAACTGCCCGTCATCGACGTTGGTGGGCAGATAATCCTGACGTATGACGCGGTACATCGGAACAGAAAGCCCGATAACCGCAACACCGAAGAGGGCGACGGCCACTCGATATTTCATGGAAAACCTGAGCGTGGCCATGTATCCGGAATCGATCCAGCGGTAAAAACCCTGACGGGACCGAGCCGCGTCGTGCCCTCCCTGGCCCGTGCTCGAAACACGCAGCATTCGGGCGCACATCATCGGAGTCAGGGTGAACGAAACCAGCAGGCTTACCATCACCGCCACCGCTGCGGTTATCCCGAATTGATAGAGGAACCGTCCCGCGATGCTCGACATGAAAGAGACGGGGACAAAGATCACGACCAGGCTCAACGTGGTGGCCAGTACGGCGTGTCCGACGTCTGCAGTCGCAGCTCGCGCCGCTTCGAAAGGCCCCATTTTCTTCTCTTCCATGAAGACGGAAGGTGTTTTCGAGCACAACAAGGGCGTCGTCAATTACGATTCCCACCATCAGGACCAGCGCGAGCATGGTGACGCTGTTCAGCGTGAAGTGAAGCGCCCACATCACTCCGAAAGCGGAGATCAGCGAGCAGGGGATGGAAACCGCGGCGATAATCGTGGCCTGCCAGTTGCGCATGAAGGCCATCACCACGAGGCTGGCCAGGATGCTTCCCATCAGCAGGTGAATGTTGATTTCATGAAGGGCCGCATAGATAAAGCCGGATTGATCTTCCAGGGTCTGCAGTTGTACGTCGGGAGGCAATTGAGCCGCGATTTTAGCCAGGTTGGCCTTCACTCCTTCGATGACGTCGATGGTATTCGAGCCCGATTGGCGGCGGACTTCCAGCGTGACCGTTCTCTTCCCGTTCAGGCGGGAGGAACTGCGGGCTTCCTTCGTGCCATCCTCGGCGTAGCCGATATCGCGAATGCGGACCGGGGCGCCTTTAATTGTGGCGACGACGAGGTCGTTGAAGTCGGCGGTAGAGACCAGTCGTCCCATGGTGCGAAGATTCTGTTCATTATTTCCCGAGGTGACATTTCCTCCGGGAACGTCGGCGTTTTGCCTCACGATGGCATCGCGAACCGCAGTGATGGGAAGCTGGTATGCCGTGAGACGGTCGGGATCGATCCAGATGTTGACGGCGCGTTCGAGGCCGCCATTGATCTTCACCTCCCCGACCCCGGGGCTCCGCTCGATCTGTTCCCGGACGACCTTGTCGGCGATTTCGGTCAGTTCACGGATGGGGCGTTCGCTTATCAGCGCGATCGAAAGCGAGGGCGACTGGTCGGCGTCGAACTTGTTGACAACCGGCGGCAAGGCATCAATGGGCAGGTTGCGGACCACCGCGGCCACGCGGTCGCGCACGTCCTGAGCGGCAGTTTCGATGTCCCGGTTCAGATTGAACGTCAGGATCACATTCGACGTGCTCTGCCCGGAGCCTGACCGTATCTCGGCCACGCCTTCGATGGTATTGACGGCCTCCTCGATGGGCTGCACGACCGAGGTTTCAACTTCTTCCGGTGCAGCGCCGGGCAGCACGGTGCGCACGGCAATTGTGGGTAGTTCGACCTGCGGATGCTTATCCAGAGAGAGTTGGAAGTAGCTCGTCGCGCCGATGACAACCAGCGACAACACAATCATTGTCGCGAAAACCGGACGTCGGATGCAGAGTTCGGCGAGCCTTTGCATCGCCTATTTCTCCGCCGCCGGTGAAATCACCAGGACCTTCTCGCCGTCAGTCATGTTTCCTGGATTGAGAGCGACCTGTTCGTTCGCGGTAATGCCTTCCAGGATCTCAATACCCGCATTCGTGTGGCGTCCTGTTTTGACGCGTTTTTCCGAAGCCGTGCCGCCGGCAATGGTGAATACCCGGTCGATACCGGCGAAGGTGACGACCGAAGCCGCAGGCACCATCAGGGCACGCTGGCTCGAAGAGGTTACGATTTCGGCGCGCGCGAAAGCTCCAGGACGTATCGTGCCGGAGGGGTTCGCCACTTCAGTCTCCACAAGCAGCGTGCGGTTCGTTTCGTCGAAAGAAGGACTCAGTCGAGCCACCTGGCCCTGATGCTCGCCGCTCGATCCTTCTACCGTAAGGCGGACGGGCATTCCAACCCGGATGTTGATCGACTCCCGCTCCGGGACCTCGGTACGCAGCCGCAGCGGACTCATCTGGACGACGGTGGCAATGGGCGCGCCCGCCGATACATATTGGCCCACATTGGCTGCCCGCGCGCGGATCATGCCGTCGATCGGAGCGTATAACACGGCATCGGCAAGTTGCTGCCGCGCGATTTCCAGCTCCGACTTGCGCTGCGCCAGGACCCCTTGCCGGTTTCGCGCTTCATCCAGCGAATCCGCATATTGGGCTTCGGTGACCTTGTAAGCGGAGGAGGTCGCATCGAGGTCGGCTTTCGCCAGCAGCCCGCTTTGAGAAAGCTGCTGCGCGCGATCCAGCCGCGACTTTGCGCCGTCCATCTGCGCCCGCGCCTGCCGCACGGGCGCCAGCTGTTCCAGAATCACGTCCTCTTCTGTGCCATTAGGCGAGAGGCCCAGCCGGACTCGCGCCTGCTGCAGGGCCGCTTCACTCTGGCGCATGCGCAACTGGAAATCCGTGGTATCGAGGCTGGCAATGACGTCGCCCTTGCGAACAGGCGTGCCCAGATCAACCGGAAGTTCAGCAATACGGCCGGCAACCTTCATGCCGAGAACAATTTCCTGTTCCGCTGCGAGAGTTCCGGTGATCGTGACGAGTTGCTCGATGGCTTTCTCCTCAGCCAGGGCCGTCGTGATCTTGCGGAGGGAATCACCACTGTTAATTCCGCGTCCCGGTGGGACCGGAGCTGTCGATCCAGGCGCGGCATTGCAACCCGACAACAAGAAGATACTGAGAAACGCAGGTATCAGGACCTTGACAACCGTCATCCAACGCCTTTCGGTCTGCCCAATCCCAATCATTCTAAAGATAATTGGCGAACTGTCCAAGCCCTGTCTGGGACCAAAGTCCCAAATTCAACGTCGAGGGGGTCCCTCCCGGAGTTAGCCGGCCGAAATTCTGCTCTCCTCCGGGAGGAGTTGCTCTTTTGCCCGGTACCAGTCTTCGTCCGGAGAACCGTAGGGTCTGCCGCGGACTTCCCACAGTGCATAGGCCTTTCGCTGGATCTCTTCGTCTGACAGCAGGTACACGGAGGGCGCGTCGGACGGCGCAGCCACTGCCCCTGCAGTCCTCGCCTTCGGCGACTTCCGCTTCAGTTCGGTCTTCGCAGTGGAGCGTTTTTCCACGCCATTGCTGCGTTTGGATGAACTCTTCCTGGATGTCATGCGTATTCCTCCACAAAGACAAAAGACGTCCAGCATCCCGCCCGCGCGGGAGAAATGGACGTCTTTGTCGTTACAAACTTCGTTGTCCAAAAAAAAGGCCTTCGGGCAGAAAAGCCGAAGACCTCATCGTCAGCACAAACACCATTGTCTCTGTGCTGAATACTGATTATCCGGATCGGCGGGACGATGTCAACTGCGACCTTGGCTCCGGCGAACGCCCGCTGAACCTCCTTCAAACCCTCGTCTGCTTTGCGCACGGAATGAGGGCAGACGGCATTGATTCAGGCAGGCTTGCTGCCGATGGCGACAAGGCGTTGTGCATCCGGACCGTAAGGCTCTCCCCGAAGGTTTCCGTACAGCCTGACGTTCCGGAAACCGGCTCTCTCCAGGCTTTCGCGGAGCTCCTGCCCGGAATAGAGGTTCAGTTCGAACGTGAACCGCCGTGCCTTGCCGTTTCGGACGATGGTCCACCGGTTGCAAAGACGGCTCCAGCCGTCGAGGATTTGTGGCTGCTGGATGAGGATCGAGCCATCAGGCGCAGTCTCCGCCAACGAGGGCTGGTAGATTTTTGCCAGCTTTTCCTTCCCCAACAGGTCGATAAGAAAATGCCCTTTGGGCCGAAGAGAGGTGAAGACGTTCTTCAGGACCAGAAAATCTTCGTTCCGGCTCCCGAAATATCCAAATGACGTAAACATGCTGAGCGCGAGATCGTAGGAGCCCTTTCGCACGAAGTTCCTCATGTCCTCCTGAATCCACTCCACCCGAACGTCTTCCTTTCGCGCGCGTGCTCTGGCCTTATCAAGGAGGTATCGGGTCCGATCGACGCCGGTCACCGACAGCCCCTGCTTCGCAAGCGCCACGGCGCATCTCCCCGGGCCGCAACACAGATCCAGCACGGCGTTGCCCGAAGGCGAGGCGAGAGCGAGCGCTTTTGCGACCTGGTCTGTTGCCTCCGCGATACGCGTGTCCGGAAACATGAAGGCGTAGGTTTCACGCCAGAATGACTCGTTTTCGAACCATTCTTTTCCCCTGGTCTTCATGGTCGCGTATTGTAGCCGAAGGAAGTCGGGTCCGTGCTACTCGCACACCGAACTCCTCTGCTCTGATGATCAACGAATATTTCGTGGCGAGTCATGCGGGTACGGCAGACATGGATCTGCTTTGGGCTGAGGGCTGGCGGCACTTCGGTGTCTACTTCTTCCGCTACTCGGCCGCTCAGCACGACGGAAGTCCGCGCCACGTTCTGCCGTTGCGCATCGATCTCGCCGGTTTTACACCCTCGAGGAGTCAGCGCCGGGTTCTGCGGAGGAATTCTGACGTTCGGGTCGTTATCCGCGACGCTGTCATCGACTCCGAGAAGGAGGGCCTGTTCGATCGCCATCGCGGGCGTTTCAAGGAGAATGTGCCGAATTCGCTCTACGACTTCCTTTCCGAGCACCCGGCCTCTGTCCCGTGCCCCAATCACGAGATCTGCGTTTACAGCGAAAGCCGGCTGCTCGCTTTCAGCTTTCTGGATATAGGGTTGACGGCGACTTCCGCCGTTTACGCGGCATTCGATCCTGCCGAAAACAAACGCAGTCTGGGGATATTTACGATGCTTTGTGCTATCGAGCATTCCCTCAATCTCGGGCGGCGCTATTACTATCCCGGTTACGCGTACCGCGAGCCGAGCATGTACGATTACAAGAAGAGATTCGGCAGCCTGGAGTTTCTGGATTGGAACGAAGGCTGGAAACGATGGCCGGACCCGGGCGGCGCCATTTGATTATTCGGGGCCGTGCCGCCGGACTCTGAATGCAGGCCGGCCCTATCCGAACCTTGACCTGAACTCCTTCGAGTAGTTTCGGCCGATCGGAAGTTCGGAACCGTCCGACAGTTTCACCAGATAGTTGCCGCCCGCCAGGGAGTGGACCTCGCGGGCATAGGAGAGCTGCACGATAACCTGTTTATGGATGCGGCAGAAGACCTCGGGATCCACGCGCTCTTCCAATTCCTTCATGGTGATGTTGAGCACGAACTTTCCGGTGGCGGTGCGAGCGAAAACGAGGCGGTCTTCGGATTCGAAGGCGATCACGTCTGAAACATTGACCACCGCGAGTTTCTGGCCGGAGCGGGCCAGCAGGCGTTCGAGCTTTCGGCCCTCGTGGCGCACCTCTTCAAGTGTGCGGCGATGTGAGGAGGTCGAGATTGATTCCAGGCGGTCGAGGCATTGGGCCAGGCGTTTGGCTGTGACAGGCTTCATCAGGTAATCGAGCGCGTGCACGTCGAAGGCGCGGATGGCGTGGTGCCCGAAGGCCGTGACGAAAATCACAACAGGCCATTCCTCTTCGGGCAGGGAATCGAGCACCCCAAACCCGTCGAGGCCGGGCATCTCGATATCGAGGAAGAGCACGTCGGGTTGGAGTTCCTGAATGGCGGAAACCGCGGAGACGCCGTCGGCCGCTTCGCCGACGACCTCGATGCGATCCGCATGAGCGGCAAGAAGCCGGGCCAGACGGCGGCGCGCCTCATGTTCATCGTCAACCAGAACAGCCCGGCGTTTCATAGCTTCAGCAGGATCTCCATTCGTGTCCCTTCAGGTTCAAGACGTTCGATGTGGAATTCTGCCGCGTCGCCGCAGGCATGCTTCAGGCGCTCGCGAGTATTGGTCAGCCCGACGCCCCCGGGACGCTCCTGAACAAAACCCACGCCGGTGTCTTCCACCCTGAGGATCAATCGATTCGCATCCATATGCGCGCTGACGCGCACTTCGCCTCCTTCCAGTTTCTGGCCAATCCCGTGTCGAACGGCATTCTCGACAAGCGGCTGCAGGATCATTGGGGGTATCGACAGGTTCCTCGCCGCAGAATCCACATCGAAACTGTAGGATAACCGGCTGTTGAAGCGGGCCTTCTCAATCGCGAGATAAGACTCCAGGAACCTTAGTTCGTCATCCAGCTTGACGGAATCGAGGCGCGTGGAATCGAGTGCATAACGGAACACCTCGGCCAGATCTTCGGTGACGCGTTCGGCCTTCTGCGGATTGCTCTCGATCAATGCCGCGAGCGTATTCAGCGTATTGAAAAGGAAGTGCGGGTTGATCTGCGCCTGCAGCGCGCGCATCTGCGCGCGGGCCGTAATCTCGCGAAGTTCATGCCTTTCGACTAGGCTTTGCCGTTCGCTGTCCTCGCGTTTCAGTTTTTGCCGCTGAGCGGCGATCTGCAAAGCCGCATACCGCAGCAGCCGCAACTGGCGGCTCATGTAAGGCCGGGCATGTTGCCGAGGCCCGAGAGACAGGACCAGGGGCGGTGAGTCGGGAATCTTAACGGTTGCTGCCGCTTTGGCCAGGGGCTCGGTTGAGATCTTCACCCAATCGGCGGTCATTTCCTCACCAAGTACCTGTGCGGCTCGCAGCTCGAATTCCGCAAGTTGATCGATAGCCCGTATCGCAGCGCCGACTCGCTCCTCCTGTTCCTCGGCTGCTTCGTCGTAACCCAGAAACTTCCGCTCAACCCAACGGGAGAGTGGCGCTCTCGCCACGGCAATGCCCATCGCCAGACTCGCGATCCAGAGCGGCCACCAATCGTTTTGCGGGCCCACACTGAGGCCAATGCAAAACGCAGAGAGCAGGGCAATGCCGGTGAGCGTCTCACGCAGGAAGACGTCCATGAACGGGAAGCGATACAGCCGGTAGGCCGTTCCGATGGTGGACGGAACGGACATCATGCCGGCCGCCAGATCCAGCCACTGTCCGTTGTCTTGCAGAGCACCGGAGTATTTCAGGACCGCGGCGAACGTCAGCGCGGTGAGGGGCATCAGCAACCTGAGTAGACGTTTGGCGTGGACCGTAGGGCCATCGCCCGTAGCTCTCACGCGGTGTCTTCGAATCGCTCGCAGCGTCATGAGGAGAAGGAAATAGACCAGCATCATCCTGAGCGTGATCTGAACGGCGAGATCCAGATCGATCAAGGGGCGCTTCCCGAACAGGACAAGAAACACGGAAGCGATGGCGACGATAGTGAAGGTCCATTGAGGATAACGCAGGACCCGGCCAAGCCCGGTCACGAAGGCCGCAATGCGCGACCCGTCCGTTGGTCCACGAAGCGCATAGGTGAGCAGCAGCGGAAACGTCACCAACGCGCAGGACCAAAGTGCGTCTCCCAGAATGGGGTGAAACAGGCCGGACTTTTCCCACAGATTTCCGAACTGCCAGGAAAAACCGGTCAGGCAGACGGCGACGCGTGCGATGGCCTCCTTGCGCTCCCTGTCCGTGGTGTGACGGTAGAGCTTCAGGACAAGCACGGTAAGTGCCCCATGAATTACAGAGCCGGCAGTGTAGGCGACGAGTTGTGTTTCGTGCAGGGTCATGACAGCAGGAATTCTTCCTCAGTGCATTTTCAACTCGGCGATGCAGCGCTCCATCGATGTGGCGCTGAGATTCTCTTGCGGGTGAAGAATAGCGCCACCGACTGCCGCAGGGTTGATGCGCCGTTCAATACGCTTTCTCCCCGCCATTTGCGATGAGGCGAAGCGCCGTGGCAGTCGTTTGTCCCGGCGGAACTTCCACCGCAACGCCCTCGCTCTCGTGTGCCTGCACAAACTCTGTATTGAGGTAAGCCCCGTCGGGAAGGTTCTCCCAGGCGAACGCCTTGTAGCTGCCGGGCGAAACGCCGCGAATGCGAAAGTGCCCCTGCAGGTCGGTCAGGGTTGTCCTGTAGAGTGCGGCATTCAGACGGCGCGGGCCGGGAGGAACCAGAACGACGAGAGTCCGTCCCATCGGCTGAGTATCGCCGCGCGTCAGAATCCCTTCAACGCTGCCGCCATCTGATCGCACGATCACCTCGATCGGGTCCGGTACCTTGTCGGTGACATAGAGGCCTGCATCATAAATGCTTGCGGCCCCCTGGCGCACGTCGGCAATGTAGGAATCCGCCGGGGCGCCATTCAGAATGACGCGGTAGGCTCCTTCCGCAACGGCCGGGACTGTAAACGATCCGTCCGCGTCCGGAGTTTGTTGGCGGCCGGCAACGGCTTGATAGTTGGCAATGTAAACCGAAGGTCCATCCGCCTGCAGGCCCACGCGGATCGCCGTTCCTTCAGGTGGAGCCTTCCCATCGACAGTAACTCTGCCGCGAACATCCACGCTCGCATGAACCCTCACCACAATCCCCTCGACGTTGCGATTGCCGACCTCGAACGACGCACGTCCCCACGCCATGGACGCAAGCCCGTTGGACCCCGGCGTACCCCGGGGATCCTGAATCCGGCCGAACAACTCGTACGATCCGGGAAGAATGTCGCGGATCTCAAACGCCCCTGATGCCGGGTTCAAGCCGACCGTACCGACGTTTCTGGCAATTTCGGGAATCGTGTAGTCCGTCCGTGCCAGCATCAGCTGGGCTGACGATGGTGTCCCCGACGTGTCCGCGCGGCCCAGGGAACTGACGACATTGCCGGATACCGTAACGGGCAGGATTGAACGCAAGGCGATATCGATGCCGCCCGCCTCCTCTCCGGCGTTCACGGCCACACGAAGCGCCCTGGCCGCATCCAGAGCATCTCCGTAAAAGGTTCGAACCGGGATTTCCTCGGGGGAAGCCGTCGCAGCGGACGCCGAAACCGCCGGGCTGTGGGGTGTGGCCGCAACGAGGTAGGAGCCGGGCTGCACCCAGGCGAGGCGGAACTCGCCACGATCGTCCGTCTGCTTCGCGGCAATTTGTGAGAGGGAAGGCTGCCCGTTCGGATATTCGATGGCGAACGCCTGAACGTTTGCGTTGTTGGCGAGGCGTCCGTTTGCATCGCGAACCCGTCCGCTGATGACGCCGCCGGGGACAAGAGCCACGGCGACCTGCAGCGGCGCCTGTTGCTCGGGAACGACCAGGGACGTGATGGCCGTTTGCGGAAGAGGAGGCGCGCCATTAGGCGAGGGGCCGAAGTAGCCTTCACGCTGCACAATCAGCGTATAGCGTCCCGGCGGCACGTCGCGGATCACGAAGCGGCCGCTGCCGTCGGACACGGTCTTGAGCGGCAGACTGGGATTGGCCTTCATCAAAGACTGCATCGCCTCGACCGCCATCAACAAGGCAGGAGGCAATCCTTGCGCGCGAAACTGGTTGATCGTCACCTGCATTTCCTGCGCGCTCATTGTCATCAACTGGGCCGAGGCGCTTTGGAAGGCGGCGGCCTGAAGACCTATCGCCGAAACGCCCCCAGCCGCTGCGGCAACGCGGTCCGCCGGAATTCCGATTGTCAGCGTGATCTGCGCGTCGGCGATGGGATCTGTACCACCTGCACGAGTCACCGTCCCAGTGATCATCGTGCGTGTGGTTGTCGCCGACGGCGTTGCCGTCTGCATCACGAACAGGGTGAGGAGTGACAGTAGTGTTTTCATGCCGCAAGTCTGCGGCGGCTTCCGTGCGGCTCCAATGGAGTTCGGACGAACAGCGAAAATCGTCGACGAACGGCGATTCAGAGCTCGAAAACCCAAAACCTCGGGCGTGGCTCACGGGGTAGAATCGAGCCATGAAACCACGGATCACCCTGTTGACTCTCGGCGTTGACGACCTCGATCGTTCGCTTGTCTTCTATCGCGATGGACTTGGATTTCCGACCGACGGTATTGTCGGCACGGAATTCGAGCATGGCGCCGTAGCGTTTTTCGATCTGCAGCCCGGCTTGAAGCTCGCTCTTTGGAATCGTGCGAACATCGCCTGGGATGCCGGCATTTCGCAGACGGGCAGGAGCTCAACGGAACTTGCAATTGGTCACAACGTGAGTTCCAGAGAGGAAGTCGATGACGTGATGGCCAGGGCCCGAAGGGCCGGCGCATCGATTGCAAAGCCGGCCCACGATACCTTCTGGGGCGGCTACCAGGGCTATTTTCAGGATCCGGACGGCCACCTTTGGGAGATCGCCTGGAACCCGCAGATTCAGGTGGACTGAACTGGAAGGCCGGCGAAGATCATTTCGATTTCCTGTCACGATCGACAGGATTGACGAAAAGTAATCTATAGGATACATTTTGATGATGCATGTCGGCTATCACGTCATGGCCTGGAGACGACTCCGAGGGCTCACGCAGGAGGGGCTGGGTGAACGGGCCAACCTGAGCCGCCCGTACCTGTCGCGTCTGGAAAAAGGGAAAACAGATCCTGCGTTGTCGAGCCTGCGTCGCTTGGCGCTGGCGCTCGATGTCACCGTGGGACAGTTGGTTGAAGAACTCCCTCCCCAACAGCCGCTGAGCCGGGAGGAGATGGATCGGCTGGCGAGGGGTGCGCTGCACCCCGGAACGCGAGACGCGCACAGTCACAATGGAACGCGCGTTCTTGCATTGATGAATCGAGAGCGCCGGAAAGCTCTGGGCTTCTATACCCCCAGGAAGAAAACCTCTTTAAATCCGGGGCCGCACTCGTCGGCCGTCAATGCCGCACGATGGCTGCGCGCGTCGCTGGGAGAAAAACAATGGAACGCCATTTTGCGGCGTATTGATAAGTTGGCAACCTCCGAACCGGCCGCCTCGTGAAAGCCGCCGACATCCACCGATTTTTTGAAGACCTGAACCGTCGCATCGATCAACCCGTCCGGATTCTGCTGACGGGAGGCGCTGCAGCCACTCTCCAGGGAACGACTCGGGCAACTTTCGATATCGACTTCGAAGTACGGATCAAAACCGGCGTGTGGGATCACGTACAGCGAGCCATTCAGGAAACATCAACCGCCACCGGCATTGCCGCACAGTATGGCGAAGACATCGACCACTGGTCGTCCATCGCATTGCCTGCGAAGAAGAGCCGCCTGTACAGGCGTTTCGGTAAAGTGGAGGTTCGCATTCTGGACCCTGCCCTCTGGGCGATCGGCAAGCTGGCGCGATATCTGTCCAGCGATGTTCAGGACATGCGGATCGTTCTGAAGGCAACGAAGACGAAGCCAAATACGACAGTGAAGTTGTGGGGAACGGCTTTGGGTCTCAGCCCCGCGTCCAGCGCCCAGGGCTCGTTTCGCAAGCAGGTGGAGAACTTCCTCGACGAATACGCGCATGAAGTCTGGGGTGCTCAGGCGGACCACGTTCGACTGAAAAAGCGGTTCATTGAAACCGCTCAATCAGCCCGGCGGCACAAACGCTCGCACAATGGATAGCGAAGTGGAACTCTGGCAGCGGCAGCCCGTCACCTGCCGCCTGATTCGTCGATCCGCCGCAGCTTTTCGGTCACCCCGTACCCCCTCCGCGCTGCGCCGCAGCAGATGAAGGCCGGCTGGGTCTATTCCTCGGAATCGGCCTTCCCAAACTTCCCGGAGATGACCGACCCCTTGATCTTGTCGAAACGGGCGAGGGCGGCATCAAGATAGAGGGACGCAAACAACGAGGCGATGCTGACAATCAGCGCCACGCGCACGAAGTCCTGAGGGGAGAGCGCGGGATTCACCGTTCCTGACACGCCGATCTCCGCAAGCAGGTACAGCATCGCGCCGACAATGCCAGCCACCACTCCGAGGGCCGTATCCAGAACGATGACCATGCTCGTTACGGAGTCACCTCTTCGAATCGAACGGAGGGTTTGCATTCCTGCGCCCAGAAAACCTGCCGCACTGACCGCGAGAAAGAGGACGGGCAGCGAAAAACGGCCTTCGTCCCATTTCCCGAAAATCGCGGGCGCCCCGAGGAAAGGGAAGGTTAAGAAGAAAACCCATAGAACCATCGCCAACAGGAGGACTAGAAGCTCGAGGACGATCAGCCGCATTGAAGTTCGGTCCAGTTTGGCCGCGCGCACGACACTCTCCAGCGTCTCCACGACCACTGTCCCGTTGAGCGCCTTTCCCCACGGAGCTGCAAGCAAGTCGATTTCGCTGTCCTTCAGCGCGCCGTGGTAACACTCCTGCCGCCGGCTGCTGCCGTATTGCCAGAGCTTCATTGCGCCGCCGCCAAAGTCTCCGATGGGGATCACCGGGATACCGAGCATCCATCCCGAAATTCCCGCAAGCACAACCCCGGCGCGGCCGCCTATGGTAAGCACCGCGTCCACTTCGCGGATCACTTCCATATTTGTCACGTCCCAGTCGGGAAAGGGGTGCCACACGGTTTTCAGATTCGGGTTCTTGTTTCCCTTGAAGGGTTCCGGCATTCCCTGAGGCGCGTGTACCTCGATCGATGCTTTGCCTTCGTTTGCCGACAAAGCTCCCTCAACAACACTGGGATCCACATCCTCGCTGTCGTCGGTTCCCACAATGATCACGTGCCCCCTGGTTGCCAGCGCCTTCCCGACCTCCCGGGCAGCGCTACGGATCTCATCGGCTCTATCTGGATCGTTGCGCACCGATCCCGCTACAAGAACTCTCAAGCCAACCTCCACAGGGACTGGATTCTTTCTCTGTCGTGCGAGTGCGGCTGATTTTACGATGGGGCTATCCCTTTGTTAAGCCGCTATTGCGCCGGCGCTCTGAACTTGCGGGAATTCTCCGCCGACAGGGAAACCAACGCCCGAAAGTCGGGGCGGGCGGTTCTTGAGCCCCGGGGGTTGTCGGGCCATACTCCACCATCGCGGAAGAAAAGCAGGCTTGTTAGAATGCTGGATATGCAGGTTCATCCCTCCGCTTGTCCCCTGGATTGTCCGGACCGATGCGCGCTGGACGTGACCGTCGACAACGGACGCGTCGTGAAAATCGACGGCTCTTCCCGGTCGGATTACACCAACGGCTATATCTGTTCGAAGGTACGGCATTTCACCCAGCGTGAGTATTCTCCGGAGCGCGTGCTGCATCCGATGCGGCGAACGGGCGCCAAAGGCAGCGGAAAATTTGAAATCATTTCCTGGAGCGAGGCGCTGCAACAGATTGCGAAACGATTCGCGGAGCTGGCGGACTCGGTCGGGCCGGAGTCCATACTGCCGTTTCACTACGACGGATCAAATGGCCTGATCAGTTCTCTGGGAATGGACGAGCGATTGTGGAATCGGATCGGAACGAGCCAGCTTGCAAGGACATTCTGCGCAGCCAACACGGGGGCAGCCTGGTCTTCCGTATTTGGCGACCTTGCCGGATGCGATCCGATGGACATTCGTGAATCGGACGCCGTGGTCCTCTGGGGAGTGAACCCCTCCGTCACGGGCATTCACATGGTTCCGTGGGTGCGGGAGGCCAGGGCGAAAGGGGCCTTTATCGCGGTCGTCGATCCTCGGCGTACGCCGCTCGCCCGCGATGCCGATCTGCACCTTCCTGTGCTTCCGGGCACGGATGTGGCGGTCGCGATGGCGATGATCCGCGTCGCCTGCGAAGAAAATCTTACCGATCGGGACTTCATCGGGCGATGGACTCGCGGGGCCGACGCGCTTCTGAAGGCAACGTGCACCGCCGAAGAGGCCGCCGTCCTGTCAGGGGTGCCGGCGGAAAGGATTCGCGCGCTTCCGCGGGCACTCGCCCGGGCGAAGGCTCCGTTTTTTCGGGTGGGGTGGGGACTCGAGCGAAACCGTAACGGTACGGATGCGCTGCGCGCGGTGCTTTCGCTGCGCGCCCTGATGGGCCGATTCGGCCGGCGGGGAAGTGGTGTCCTGATCTCCACAACAGCCGGGTATGGCATGGATCGCGCACCGGCGGCCGCGCCGCATCTGAGAAAACGGCCTGCGCGCACAATCAACATGAGCCAACTGGGTATGGCACTGGAAGAGACGCGAGACCCGGAGATCCGCGCCCTGTTCGTCTACAATTCAAACCCCGTCGCGACGGCGCCCAACCAGGCGCGAGTTGTGCGCGCGATGTCCCGCGAGTCGCTGTTCACCGTCGTCCACGAGCAGATCTGGACGGACACCTGCGATTACGCGGATATCGTTCTTCCCGCTACGACCTTTCTCGAGCACAAGGAGCTATCCCGGAGCTACAGCGGCTACTCCCTGCAATGGAGTGACGCCGTCGTCAACACGCCAGGTGAAGCAAAGCCGAACCATTGGGTATTTTCGGAACTGGCAAAAGCGATGCGCTTTGAAGACCCCGAACTGCGGATCAGCGAGGAGGAACTCGCCCGCAGTGTGGTGAAGAATGCGGATGAAGTCAGAGACCGGGGCTACCTGGCGGTATCCCGTCCCGTGGCGTTCGTCGATGCGTTTCCGTCTCGAGGCTACGTGGATCTCGCAGGAGCGGCGCCGCCGCGGTATCGGCCGCCGTTCGTCGATGCGGATCTTCCGCTGATTCTGATTTCGCCTTCCAGCGACAAGGCCATCTCATCCCAGCTCTTCGAGTCGATGCCGCGCGGTGCGGCCAAGGTCGCGCTTGCGCCCCAGGAGGCAGAGCGTCGCGGTCTGCGTGAAGGGGGCGAAGTTCGGGTTCGCAATTCGTTCGGCACGGTGGTCGCGACGCTGACGATTTCCAAAGATATTCCTGAAGGCGTGGCGTCGATTCCGAAGGGATTGTGGCGGCGTTCCACGAAGAATTCCTGGACCGCCAATGCGCTTGCGCCCGATCACGTGGATTCTCTGGGTGGTGGGGCCTGCTACAACGACGCGCGTGTCGAGATCGAGGCTTGTTTTCCTGCAGCGGATTTGCAGGAAAAGCCGCGTTAGACAAGACTTTTCTCCTTTATCCGGGGCGCGAACCGCAGAGTGAGGACGTCGTTTTCCAGAGAAGTCTGGCCGCCTGCTGGTTTGCCAGGCCGGCGTGAAGACCTTCGATCTCAAGACTGGAGCGGCGAAGGGAGCTCTCACCATCCCCACAGCCAACCCCTTTTGCAATGACCTTACCGTGCGGGCCGACGGGTCGATCTTTGAAAGGGCGCGAGCACGCCGGAGGCGTGCTGAGAATTTAGCCCCGGGTTAAGCGAGCGCAACCCGGGGTTGCCGTAACGGAGATGTTTGCACCCCGGCAGGGGTGCAGGGATTCCTCGCACACCCCTGCCCTTGCCCTGCCGGGGTGCGAACGACCCTCGTGAGATGAACCCGGGTGTCGAAGCTGCTTACCGCAACCACTCCCCAGCGGAAGCCGAAGAAGAATCTCCTGGATACGTTCGGGGTGCACGGCCCGAATTCAGTATTGGGGGATGGTGGGGTCTACTGTCACGGACCAGAGATCGATACCGCCGCTCATGCTGCGGGTCTGGGTCAGGCCCTGCTGGCGAAGGTAGACGGCGGCGCTCAGGCTGCGGACCCCGTGATGACAGACTGTGACGATGGGCGTGTCCTTCGGCCAGGTTTCCACGATTTCCTTTGCCAGCGTTTCGTCCACCAGGCGGCAGCCTTCGATTCGTGCAATTTCATATTCCTGCGGCGTGCGTACATCGATCAACGTGACGGCGCCCTTCTTCATCAGCTCCGCCACTTCCGTTGGCGAGATTTCGAGGTTCGGTTCCATTGTCGTTACTCCGTAAACAGCATTGGTGCAACTTCGTTGAGGTTGCGCTGCCATACCGGATACGCATGAGCGCCGCCGGTGATGCGATAGATATGCTCGACCTTGTGTCTCGCAAGTGAGGTTTCATGGCCGGGATTATACCCCGCAAATCCTGGGGAGCACGCTGCTGATGGCGTCCCTGAAGACGGCGTCGGCGATGCCGTCAAAAGGAGTCGGCTGTGCATTGATAATGATGACGCGGGCGCCCGCAGCTTTGGCGCCCGGAACCAGACCGGCGACGGGGTAGACCTGCAGGCTTGTTCCAATCGAGACCATGACATCGCAATCCCGCGCTGCGGCGGCGGCGCGACGCAGAACCTCGGGCACGAGTGCCTGGCCGAAGGATATGGTGTCGCTCTTGAGCAACCCGTTGCATTGACGGCACGGCGGATCCTGTTCTCCACCGCGCACGCGATCGAGCGTTTCCTGCATCGGTCCCCTCCAGCCGCAATCCAGACAAATCACGGCGTGCACGGTGCCGTGCACCTCGATGACGCGCGCGGGCGAGTTGCCGGCGCGTTGATGCAGGCCATCGATGTTCTGAGTAATGAGGGCGTGCAATTTGCCGCGGCGCTCGAGGGTTACAAGGGCCGCGTGTCCGGCGTTGGGCCGGGCCGTCCACGCCGGATGTTCGAGTCGTGCCTGCCATGCCGCTTTTCGAACTTCGCGGTCCGCAACGTAGCAGCGAATGTCCGACATCTTCTCTGCGGCCGGATTGCGCGTCCACAGTCCCTGAGGCCCTCGGAAATCCGGGATGCCCGAGTCTGTCGAAATGCCGGCGCCTGCGAGAACTGCCACACGTTTGGCGTGATCCAGCCAACTCTTTGCTTCGGCGATGGCAGCGGCTTCCACGAGAGCCATCTTAACGCGCGTTTGAGAGCCGGCGCACGTCCCATAAATCGGAAACTCGTTGTCCGGTTTCGATTGACTGCCGCGGCAGCGGGTGTATTCTCAAGAAACGAAATCGGCCTAAATCCGAACTCGAAAGAGAGAGGGTGCGGGGGACCCAAACAGCGCGTAAGCGCTGCGGGGCGAATCCGAAGGTGGTAACGCCAGCGGTAGGGCGGCTTCCCAGCCCGAGTCCGTCAGCTAACCTCGCCGGCCAGAGCGGAAGAAACGATGAACCTTCACAACATAGTCTACCAACAACACACGATACCTAAGCCCTAGACGCGCGTTGCGCGGAGGGAATTTCAAGAGACTTCCGTGAAATTCGGCACGTGTCTCCGGTTCCCGGGCCAGGTTCAGGCAATTTCGTGAACGTCCCGCAATCTACTCCGCGCAGTTCGTGGACAGAGGTGTACGAACGCAGATTGGAGGCTGCACTTCAATGACTATCACTTTGCTTCTTTGGACATTCGGGATTGTTCTGGCGCTTGTACTGATTCCCTGGCTTGCCGGGGTTCGATACATTCCGCACAACAAAGTCGGTATTGTCGAAAAGCTCTGGTCGCCCAAAGGCTCGTTGACGGGTGGGCGCATCGTGGCTCTCGGAGGTGAAGCGGGTTTTCAGGCTGAACTTCTGCGCGGGGGAGTGCACGCGGGATTTTTCCCGTGGCAATACCGGATTCACAAGGAACCGCTGGTCATGATTTCTGAGAGCAAGATCGGCTATGTCTATGCGCGCGACGGAAGTCCGCTCCCGCCGACGCAGACGCTTGCCCGGATTGTGGACTGCAATCACTTTCAGGATGCCGAGGGGTTCCTCAACCATGAAGGGCAGCGCGGCCGGCAGCGAGCCATTCTTCGTGAAGGCGTGTTCGCCATCAACACGGCGTTGTTCGTCGTGATTACGGAGGATCGTGTCTTCGCCGGCCCGATGCGCGACCGGCAACAAAGCAAGTTCAATGAGTGGCAGGGCCAGTTGAAGTCCCTGCTGGGATTCGATCCGGTGGTTGTGGGCTTTGGCGGCCAGGCGGCGATCAGAGCCGAGGAACCTGTCGTGGGCGGCGCCGACCTCACGATGACGCCGACGGATACGATCGGCATCGTGACGATTCACGACGGCGCGCCACTGGAGTCGGGAGAAATCATTGCACCCGAAGTGCGAGCCGAAACCCGCAGTCACAACTACTTCCAGGATCCGGAGACCTTTTTGTCTCTCGGAGGACGGCGTGGAAAGCAGTTACAAGTGCTGACCGACGGCACGTTCTTCATCAACCGCTGGTTCGCCACGGTTGAAACTCGTCCAAAGACGCTGATTCCGATCGGTTACGTCGGCGTTGTGGTGTCGTATTACGGCACCAGGGGCGAAGACACCACCGGCGAAGGATTTCGTTACGGCGAGCAGGTCGAACTCGGGGAGCGCGGGGTGTGGAAACAAGCGCTGCCTCCGGGGAAGTATCCGGTGAATCCCTATGCCGTGAAGGTGGAGCTGGTGCCGACGGTTAACTTCGTCTTGCGCTGGATTACCGGCCAGGCCGAGGCGCATCAATACGACAAGGACCTGGTTTCCATCGCGCTGATCACGGCCGATGGTTACGAACCGGTGCTCCCGTTGTCGCTGGTGTTGCACATCGACTATGAAAAGGCCCCCAGCGTGGTCCAGCGTTTCGGCGATGTCAGCCGGCTGATCACGCAGACGCTGGATCCGATTCTGACGTCATACTTTCGCGATGTCGCGCAGTCGTCCAACATGCTCGATCTGTTGACGCACCGTGAAGATATTCAACGGCGGGCGACCGAGGAACTGGGGAAACGATTCAAGGAGTTCGATATCAATTGCATCGCGGTGTTGATCGGCCGTCCGGAGTCGACTATCGACGTGGCCGAGGAAGATCCGATCGACCGGCTCTTTGACCAGCTGCGCATGCGGCGGCTGGCCGAAGAACAGATTGCGACCTTCGGAAGGCAGGAGGAAGCCGCGATGCACCTGAAGGATCTTAACGACGCGAAAGCCGCGGCGGAAAAGCAGGCCGAGCTGACGCAAACCAAAATCGATATCGAAGTCGCGGGCAACCGCGGCGAGGCCCAGCTGGCGGAGGCGCAGCGTCTTTCTCGCCGTGATATTGCGCGGGCGGAAGGCGAGTCGCGATCGCGGGAACTGCTGGGTCGCGGCGAAGCTTCGA
Organism: uncultured Acidobacteriota bacterium; assembly: GCA_963836435.1. Lineage (GTDB taxonomy): Bacteria > Acidobacteriota > Terriglobia > 20CM-2-55-15 > 20CM-2-55-15 > DASTBJ01. Next base: position 42,377 of record CAWIJI010000011.1, read on the forward strand.
AGATCGCGCAAGTCGGTCTGGCGGAAGCCGCCGTTTCGCTGCAGAAGATTCGCGCGTATGGCGATCCGCGATTGTTCGCGTTGAACCTGGCGACCGATCGTTTCGCCAGCAGCGCCCAGCCTCTTGTTCCGGAACGCCTGCTGGTCATGGCAGGCGCCGCCGGCGGCGATCAGGCGGATCTCGGCTCTTCGAACGTGTTCAGCCAGTTCCTGACGCTGTTGCTGGCGGAGAAGTCCGGGCTGGGTGTGACCGAAAGCGGCAAAGGCATGGAGGACCTTGAAAAATTGACCGCAAGTCTGGCGAAAAAATTCGAGCAGACGATCAACGCGAGCGAATCGTAACCCGACCGTCGGTGGCGGCGGATACAACTGGATGCTTTTTCAGGTACGGAAGTCACGGCATCACGCAGGAGCGTTCCCGTGTCTTCCACGGAAGTTCCCTGGGTAAGCTCGGCCAGTCCGTCGCCGCCGGCGGCCATGAAGTCGTTGGCGGCGACGGTGTAACGCGACGCATCCCGCAGCGACTCGCCGTTGGCGAGAGTCGCCGAAAGAAGCCGGTTTGGAAAGGGCCGGGTCATATCCCACGAAACCTTCAGGCCGCTAACCGCAAGGACGCGGCGGCCCAGCAACTGTTTCACCTGAGCGCCGCTCAGGCTCATCTTCACTACAGTGTTCTGGAAGGGAAGCACGTCGAACAGGTCGCCTCTGGTAATCCGACCCTTCCGGATCGTCGAACGGATCCCCCCAACATTATGAAAAGCGATCTGCGTGCCGGCATAGTCGCGTATCGCGTCGGCCAGCAGGTTGTTCAGGGGCGATTCCTGGGTGTCGGACTTGACCAGATTGGCGCCCGCTTCGCCGACACGCTGGGCGGCGCGCGCAGCGAGCTGGCGCTCATACGGGGCGATGATCGCCGCGATATCCGGGTCTTTCGCAACACCCCGCACGGGGAACATCTGGGACGTCATGGATTCGATGGTCTTGCCAGACAAACGTATTTCAACTTTGCCGAGATTCTGGGTGCTGCTTCCCGTTTCGACGATGAGCGTTTCCCCGACCTGCGTTGCACGAGTGGCGTGCGGATGGCCGGCAATGATGAGCCGGATTTCCGGAAAGGCTTTCGCGATCCGGACCTGCTCTTCGAACGAGACATGAGCAACAAGAAAAATGAAATCGGACTGCGGACGAACCATGGGCAGAGCTTCCCGGAGTGCGTCGATGGCGTTGGTGACTTTGATGTCCTTGAGATTTTTCGGATGCGTGACTTCGGAGAGTGTTTCCACCGTCAAACCGATCACGCCGATGCGCAACCCTTTCACGTTCAGGATGGTGTAGGGCTGTACTTCCGGGACACCGCTCACATTCGCCGAGAGAACGGGAAAGTGCGCCTCTTTCAGGCGATTCCGCAACTCCGTTATGCCGTAGTCGAATTCATGATTGCCCAGCGCGACGGCGGCGTACCCCAGCTTGTTCAGGATTTCGACCATCGGCTTGCCGAAAAACTCGTCGTTGATCATCGAGCCGGTGAACATGTCGCCACCGTCGAGGAGGAGATCCGGACGCTGGCGTCGTATGAGGGTGGCAAGCTCGGCCATCCCTCCAACGCCGTCCCGGGGCAGCACCTGTCCGTGCATATCGTTGGTGTGAAGCAGGACGAGCGTTGTTGGCGCCTGGGACAGCGCGAGGCCGCCGGCCAGCAGCAGGGAAGTAACGACGGTGAGCAGAAACTTCCGCATGATGTGCCAAGCGTACCCTGTCCTGCGTACCGGGACAAGAGCAGGAAGAAACTCAGGACCCGCAGTTCGAGCGGCTGTCTCCTTGCGGCCTCTCGCACCCCTGCCGGGCACGTCTCGAACTTTGCAGGTTTAGCGTCCACCCCGGAGGGGTTCATGCCTGGAGTTTAGATATTTTGCACGCCGGAGGCGTGCTGGGAATTTAGCCCCGGGTTAAGCGAGCGAAGCGAGCGCAACCCGGGGTTACCGTAACGGAGATGTTCGCACCCCGTGAGATGAACCCCGGGTGTCGCTCGGCTCCACCCGGGGCTACCTTCCTTTCACGCCTCCGGCGTTCAAAATGTCTACCTCCGGCATCCGCGGAGGGTAGTGGTCGCGCGCTCTCCTTGCGCGCGACCCACCGGAACGGGCCCCGCAACGAGAAACACCCCTGCGGCGCCCGGCGCAGGGGTGCGAGGTTACATTTGGACACGTGTGTCGCGTGAGGCGGGGTGGTCAAAGGCTTAGCCTGACTCCACAGTTCGCGCGCACTTGCGCCCGGCCTTCGGCTACCCCTCGTCAAGAGGCTTCAAGCGGAGGGGGACACCTGCTCGAATATCCAACATCTCCACCCACTTGCGAATCTCGTCTGCCGCCGCCTCCAGCGTCGTTGTTCCCGACTTTCCCACCTTCAGCGAATGGTCGCCACGCTCCGTCCACACCAGAGTTGCGCGGCCGCCGATCCGCTGCACCACCGTCTCCAGCAGGGTACGCTCCGCCAGGGTATCCCTCGTGCCGCTGAGGAACAGCATGGGCAGCTCTATCCCGTAAAGGTGCGCATCCCGCAGCTGATCCTGCTTGCCGGGCGGATGTAACGGATACCCCAGGAACACGAGCCCTGCAACCCCCTCTGTGCTGCCGGCGATGTAGGACGCCACCCTTCCGCCCATCGACTTTCCCCCGATGATGATTTTTTCAGGTCGATGTGTTTCCGCGACTTGTGCCACGACCTCTCGGTAGAGCGCCTGCATCCTGGGTTGTGGATCCGGAATCTTTCGTCCCTGCCGCATGTACTCGAAGTTGAACTGCACGGACAGAAAACCGCGCTTCGGCAGCGCTTCGTGAAAGAATTGCATGAAGGGGGAGTCGATTCCCTGGCCTGCACCGTGCGCCAGGATAATGGCGACGTTCCCGTCCCAGTGTTCAGGTGCTGCTGCGCTCCAGTTCATCGAACCTCCTGCAGGCCGGCAGTCTTCTCGAGAAATCTGCGGAACTGCGATCCTGCCGGCATCCAGCGGTCTATCAGCACCCGCGCCTTGCGCGGCGACATCTCCGCGCCTTCTCTCCACAGGTCTTCAAACAGCAGTTCCGTTGCGCCGACTGCCAGCGACGGGAAAGCCCCGTCCTCGACTTCGCCAAACCCGACAATCAGGAATCGCGTGAAGAGTTCCTTCATTCCACGGGAGTAAGCGCCTTCGTGGAGCTTACCCCGAAGGTCCGTGAGCGCTTTCAGTTCTTTCGTTGACAGAGGCGAATTGTTTTCCAGGACCTCGAACAGAACCCGGGCCGTTTCGGAGAGTTCGTGGCGGGGAATACGCGCCGTCCGCGCCAGACAGAGCAAGGCCGCGAACAGGTCGCGTGAGAAAAACGTTGCGCGTCCCTGATACCACTTGGAATAGACGACCTCGCGGCAGTCCGAAAGGCTTTTCATCAGTTGCCACATGTTCGCGACCTTGTAGTCGCTGTCCTGATTCCATTCCCAGATCATTTCCGTTTTCGGGTAGAACTGCGACCATAGCGAGTTCGGCAGACTTTTGTTATTCAGCGGGAACACCAGCAAGGCGCCGTGGGTTTGGATGTGCGAGATTGCCGCTGGAGCGCTCCGTGGTTGGCCTGGTTTCATATTCTTTTAACCTTACTCCCGAAGAATAGCGCGGCAGCGAATTCAGGGCCGGCCGAATTCGCGTACAATGCCGATTGTGACGGAGTTGTTGATCCCCACCCTTAATGAGTTATTGCGGGAAACGCTGACGAGCCGCGTCTATGAGGTCGCGAAGGAAACCTCGCTGGATTTCGCGCCGAAGTTGTCACAACGAGTTGGCAACAATGTCTGGTTGAAGCGCGAAGACCAGCAGCCCGTGTTCAGCTTCAAGCTCCGCGGCGCCTACAACAAGATTGCGAAACTCTCAAAGGCCGAGCGCGAACGCGGCGTTATTGCGGCGAGCGCCGGGAATCACGCCCAGGGCGTTGCGCTTGCGGCAATGAAGCTGGGGCTTAAGGCGATCATCGTGATGCCTCGCACGACCCCTGAAATCAAGGTCGATGCCGTGCGCGCGATGGGCGCGGAAGTTGTTCTCGCCGGCGATCACTATTCCGAAGCCCAGCAGCATTGCGATGAGCTTGTGAAAACGACCGGCATGACCTTTGTTCACCCGTTCGACGATCCCCTTGTTATTGCCGGACAAGGCACGATTGCGGACGAGATCCTGAGACAAAAACCCGAAGGCCTGCACGCCATCCTTGTGCCAATCGGGGGAGGCGGCCTGATCGCGGGAATAGCCGCCTACATCAAGGCGGTCCTGCCTGAAGTGAAGGTGATCGGTGTCCAGGCCAGGGAGTCGGATGCGATGTATCAATCGGTGGCCGCAGGCAAGCCGGTGACCCTGGAGCGCGTCGGCATTTTCGTAGACGGCGTCGCCGTTCGAACCGTGGGCCGCTATACCTTCCCGATCATCCAGAAAACGGTCGACGAAATCCTGCTTGTCGATAACGATCAGATCTGCGCGGCGATCAAGGACGTCTTCGACGACACGCGCGCCATCGTCGAACCGGCCGGCGCACTGGCCGTCGCCGCCGTCAAAACCTACACCGGCCGGACGCGGTTGCGGGGAAGGCACCTGGTGGCACTGCTCAGTGGCGCCAATATGAATTTCGATCGACTCCGCTTCGTCGCCGAGCGCGCCGAAGTGGGCGAATTCCGCGAAGCCCTTTTCGGCGTCACCATCCCGGAAAAGCCCGGCGCATTCCGGCAGTTTTGCGCGACGCTTGGGCCGCGCGTCATTACCGAGTTCAACTATCGTCTCAACTCGAGAGCCCGCGCGGAAATCTTCGTGGGGATGAGCATTCGCAGCCAGAAGGATGCGATGGACGTGAAGGCCAGCCTGAACGCTCTCGGCTATGAGACGGCAGATCTCACCGCAAGTGAAATGGCGAAACTTCATGTGCGTCACATGGTGGGGGGACATGCTCAGGGAGTGAAGCGGGAGCGTCTTTGCCGGTTTGAGTTCCCTGAACGCCCGGGGGCCTTGCTCCAGTTTCTGGACACCCTGGGGGGGCGATGGAATATCAGTCTTTTCCATTATCGAAATCATGGCAGCGATTCCGGCCGCGTCCTCGCAGCCTTCGAAGTACCCGAGGGTGAAGACGTTGATTTTGAAGGCTTTCTTGCCGCTTTGGGCTACTTCTATCAGATCGCGGATGGGGATGAGGCCTACCGGCGTTTCCTGGCGCCACTCGAGAGTTAAATTCAGTGTATTTTTTTAAATTTGTAGGCTAGCACCTTATTTAAGTGGCTGCTATATTCCCGATTCTTGATGCCGCAGACGATCTTCATTCTCGGAACGGATGCCGAGCAGTGTGCTAAGCTGCGGGACATCCTTCAGGCCAGCGTGACCGACACTATAGTCACGGCCTCCGTCGGTGACAGCATTCCCAAGCTCGGGGAGTCCGACACTGTCATCGTCTCCTCCGAAGAACAAAAGACAGGGGCGCTCTACCGCGACCTGCTGAACCGGCTCGAAGACCAAATTCATCGTGCACGCGTGCTCGGCGAGTTGATTCATTTGTCGTCGTCCGCTCTTCGGCTGGAAGATGTACTCGAGCGGGTTGTTGCGAAATCAACTGAAATTCTGGGAGATACTGCCTTTATTGTTCTGAAGGCGGACGAGACCCTTCGCCTTGAAGCGGCGTTTTCGACCGCCCAGGACCGGTTGATTCGAATGCTGGTGATGGTGATCAACTCGTCCCCCGAAACCGTCATGCGCAAATTCCTGGGTGATGTGCTGGAAGGGGGAAAGCCGGTGCTCATCTCCAATCTTCAACAGACTACAGCGCCACCGGCGATGCAGGACTTTGTCGAAAAATATGGCTTGTCGTCGGTGATTGCGACGCCGATTCGCACAAAGGAGAGGGTTCTTGGCGCGTTTGTCTCGTTTTCAGTGGCCCCACGAATACTGGGGCAGGCGGATCTGGAATCCGCTGCGGGACTGGCCGACTTTACGGCGATCGTGGTGGAGAATGCGCGGCTGTTCGCCGAAGTGCAAAGGTCGGCGACCACCGACGCGCTCACCGGCGTTTTCAACACGCGATTCTTCCACGAGGTACTGAGCCGCGAGGCTGCGCGCGCCCAGCGGTACAGTACCGCTCTTTCCCTCCTCATGATCGATGTCGATAGTTTCAAAATGATCAACGACACGTTTGGTCATCTCGTGGGCGACAAGGTTCTCACGGAGATAGGCCAAATCCTTCAGAAGACAGTCCGGAACACCGACATCGTGTTTCGATGTGGTGGCGATGAATTCGGAGTCGTGCTTCCCGGAACGAGCGCTGAGGGTGCGCTCCACGTCGCCGAAAAGATCCTGCAACGGGTGCAGGCGGGTCCCATCCTCCAGACAATGGGGTATACCGGGTCGATCACCGTCAGTATCGGAGTTTCGGACTACCAGCGAGGAAGTCATTTCGAAACTCTGGTCGCCGATGCGGATCAGGCCCTTTACACCGCGAAGCGAGCCGGGAAGAGTTGCATTCGAACCTTTGTCCAAGGTCAATCCCATTGAAACGACGGGGCTCGCGTTTCTGAGTCCCGCCTTCGAAGTCACTTCCATCGGTTGGAACTGCTCCCGGAACTTTGGTTTTCGGGTTCAGGCCTATCGCTCTGCTCTCAAAGATCTGATGTCTGGCCGCAGATTTCGGCATCACGGAAAAACAGAGGGAGACGATCGTCAGGTTTCTCTTCAGGGTCGAACGGAAGACTGTTCACTATCTGTATTAGCCAGTTTTTTCAACGCCCATGCCGCGTGCGACCGCACATGTTCGTCCTCGTGGTCGAGGTAGCGGCGCAGCTTCGGAACCAGAGAGCGCAGGCCCGAGTTTCCGGCCACGATCATCAGGTTGCGTAACAGTCCCTTTACTCTGGCTCGCTTCAATGAGGTGCCCCGGATTTGCGAGGTCCATTCCTCGTGGGAGAAATCAAGGAGAGTTTCCAGCGCAGGCCAGAAGAGTCCGCTCTGCGGCAGGAATGCCGGATCGTTTGACGCCGGAGCTCGGCGATTCCACGGGCACACGTCCTGACAAATATCACACCCGAAAAGATGGTGCCCCAGCCCGTCGCGCGTTTCTTCGGGAATGGCCCCGCGTAACTCAATCGTGGCGTACGAAATGCACTTTCTGCTGTCGAGAACATAAGGCGCGACGAAAGCGTCCGTCGGGCACGCGTCCAGACAACGCGTGCAGGACCCGCAGCGATCCGGAGGCGGCAGGTCGGGTTGAAGCTCGGCATCGGTAAGAACGCACCCCAGAAACAACCACGACCCCACTCCTTGATTGATGATGCAGGTGTTTTTGCCGAACCACCCGATGCCCGCATATTTTGCGAAAACCCGTTCCGTCAGCGGCCCGGTGTCCACATAGCACCGGGTGCTCGCCCCGCCGTTTGCTTCAATCCAGCGTGCCAGCTCGCGCAGTTTCTTCTGAAGCGTTTTGTGGTAGTCCTTTCCCCATGCGTAGCGCGAAACCCACGCGCGAAGGCTGTCGAACGAAGTCCGCACATGGTTTGTGTTGTAATTGACGGCGCAGACAATCACCGAACGTGCGCCAGGCAGGACAGACTGCGGGTCCATCCGTGCCGCCCGCTGTCGTTCGAGGTAATGCATCTCGCCGGCATACCCGCGATCAAGCCACTCCGCATAGAAATCGCTTTCGCGGGTGGGCTCGATCGGCGCAATTCCGGAGAGCGTGAATCCCAGCGTTGCGGCGAAGTTCTTGATGTCTTGCGCGTTCATTGACCGTTCTAAGATACGCTCGAGCGTGCTACTATTTCGATTCCTCGGGCCGCTAGCTCAATTGGCAGAGCAACTGACTCTTAATCAGTAGGTTGAAGGTTCGATTCCTTCGCGGCTCATACACTTAAAGATCAGACTGGGTTTCGGGGTACCACTGGGGTACCCCGTGGCCGCTATTGGGATTGAAGCGCGGCAGAGTAAGGCATTTCTATCTGACGATGAGTTCAGCGGCATTTGCGAGTTCTGTCGCAAGCTTCAACCAGCTGCCCTGATCCTGAGGAGGCCAATTTACGATGTTTCCGTGGCGTTCATGGGGGCGCGTATCGGGCTCGACAGTCAGTCCACGATTGAAAACTTCAGATGCTGAAAGATCGGCCCGTGCAATTATCGGTTTTCCGCGATGAGGAGCGACGTAGTCATCTCCGAGTTTCCAAATCTCCCCGTCACCTAGTTCATTTGTCCGATAGATAGATAGACTGAGATTCGCATGCGGAGGCGTGAAAGCGTTGAACTTCACTCGCTTTTTGACGGCAGAATACTTCGACCTCTCGTCCAAATATCTTGTGAGGCGCTCTTCAGCTCCGACGCTGCGCAGATCGATCATCTCGGGTTACGCCTGCTTGAACCGGTTCAGCCTCGAAAGGGCATCGATGATGTGTCCCGGAATCGAGTCGTTGAATGCCAGTACCCCGGATATCGCGTTGGGAGTCCCCTCAAGGCTTGCATACGTGAGCGACTGGCGCCCTGCCATAGCAACCACGAGGAGGTGATTCTTCTCGACGTACCATTCCAGACCAATCTGACCGTTTGGCGAAGGAACAATCTCTGGCATCTCATTCATCGAAGGAAGGAGACTGATGAACCGGGATGCTTCCCGATACGCGTCAACTGATATGGGAGCAGCTCCCTCACCGTCCCAGTTTTCCATGCGGCATTCCACAAAGACTGTGTTGAGTCTCCGGAGCGTCTCAGATTTTGGGCTGAGGAGCACAGCTCGGGCGACGGCCTCGGTGTACTGCCGAACCAATAGCTGCGCTAGATGCTGCGACTCTACGCCAATACCCGTGTTTGCGTAGTAGCCGAAGCCTTGATAGTTGCGGTGCTCTGCAATGGCTGGACTCATTCGAACAACCTCACAGCCTTTTCAGTTAGGCTTGCGAAAAAAATCTTGTTTTTGAAGTTCCGGAGACCATCAAGCCTTGGCCAGATCGATGCGTCTCCGGGGTCGAAGTCGGATTGAATCCTCGTATCAATATCAAGAATGACATTTACCCGGTCCGGTTCCGTTACTCCCTCAAAAGCCTGAGTTATCGTTGCCGTGGCTGTAGGCTCTTCATTCTCAATCGTGACTCGTGTCACGAACCGCGAGACCTGTTGCGGCAATCCATTCGGAACAATTGGGGCCGCGACTAGATACTCGCCAAATGTATCGAACGGCGTAGGAAGTGCCAGATCATTGATGAATCTCACACCTAGTTTGGTCACCTTCGTAGGGTTTGTCGCCTCCCGATATAGATGCCACATCTCTTCGGTCAGCTTTCGAAAGTCCTCCCATTGTGTGTAAGGCCGGAGCCAATTGAACGTAAACCCATCCTTGCGAAATTGGACTGCTCTCGTCTTATCGGCATTAAGACAACGGAACCCCAAAATGTTCTGCTCGAAGCGACCTTGATTCTCTTTCAGGTCTAATTGAAACTGGCCCTCCGCGACATTGTGAACATTCGGATATTCGGCCGACACCCGTTCAACAAGGGACTGCAACAATTTCAACTGGAGAGCGCGGTCCGCGTCTTTAGGAAACCCGACGAAAATATCAATCAGGGCTTCTCTAATGGGAGCGTTGTTTAGGTGATGGGGCTCACGCATTTTGGGCTCTTCTATCAAATCTTCGACGTTTCAACTAAGAGAACGTGTACTGCCTGGGACGGCAAAGCCTCGCAAGGACCTTATTGAGTGGTTCGTGCTGTTCATTGAACCCCGGATCCGCGAAGGTCGCCGGTTTCCAACGGGGGCACTAGGGTTCAGTTTCATCACTGATGATCCCCTTTCTGTATGACGGTTGCAACCAAGGCGTGATGAAGCCTGACCTTGATGCTCAATCATTTATTACCCGCATGAGGGACAGAGTAGGTCATGGGCTCTGCCACAATTGGCAACATTGCAATACTTCACATATGAAACTGTCCTCACATGGGGGAACAACCCTCGTGTTTTTGAGCATAGTCAGCAGGTCAATAGCTCCGAGGTTATGTTGCCGGTATACACGGGCAGCCGTACAACCAGAGCCACGAGAATCAGAGGTCCCTATGGCAAACGAAACACCTCCTCCGGAGTTGTCGTTGGACGACATCTACCGAAAGTTCGGAGAGGTCGCTGAAGCTGCGCAGCTACTTGAACTCGAACTGGGAACTTTCTTGCTCGGAATTCATGGGGCCGAATCGAAGCTCTACCTGCTCGAAAACCAAGATCAAGCCATCGAAATCCACGACTTCATTAACAAGAGCACGTTAGGGCAAGTTCTGAAAAGAATCGGCCGCAAGACAGATGCCGAAGCCGTGGAGCGGCTATTCGCCAAGGCACTTGCCGAACGTAATCGGCTGTCCCATTCCTTCTATCGGCACCACAATTTCCGACGGAACTCTTCGGAAGGCCGCAGGATCATGCTTGATGATTTGGAAGCGATGCACGAGACAATACTCGACGCGTGGAAGGTGGCCGCCGCCCTGTCAGGTACAGACTTGGAAGCGTTCAAAGGATTCGTGCTGCCATCGCAGCACGTAGACTTGGATTGACGAGCCGCTGGAAGAATTGCCTCATTTGAGATAATCAGCAACATGCCGCACTCGACATACGGCGATAGAATCCCACTAACGATTCCCTTCGGAGGTTGTATGAATAAGAGTATGCTTCCCAAATTGGTTGGTTCCCATCTACGAGTCCGGCCAATCTTGCGCCGATTCGATGAGTTCGGGGAACTTTCGCCTGAGGATGATCGCTGGCACGTCCAATACGCGGACGCCGAGGGAATCCGCGTATTGAATATTCGAACGCACCATGTCCTGACGATTCCGCCCGACCACATCCATGAGTTTCGTTCCGACAGTTCACCCTACTTTCCGGGAATAGCAACGGGCTTCCTGATGTTGCACAGCCAAGTTTGGCTTCAGGGTAGGAATGCTGGCCTCGAACCTCTGGATTGGGCATACGAACCGCGCAACTATTGAGGTACGCCTCAATGAGCAAAGATGCGTTCTTCCTAAACGTCGCCCATGCACTTTCCGGTTGTCAACTGGTTGAGCAGGAGCTAAAGCTCTACATCACGGAGGCACTTGATTTCGTCAGACAGCGACTTGACGACAGAATGCCTTTCAAGATGTGCGGAGAGAACTATGCAAACTCGTCATTGGAGGGGCTGATTTCAATATTCCAGAAACTCACAAGAAATGTTGAACTCGTCAATCAACTGGGAAAGTTCAAAGAAGAGCGCAATTTTCTTAGTCACAAAGGAATCGCAGCTTGCTTCGACTACGATGGTGAGTTTGACTACCCTACGGCGCTTGACATGCAGCCCCGGTTAGATGGGATAAAAATTGAAGCAGAAAGACTTCGCCATGCCATCCACGAGGAAGGAAGCAAAATTGAAAGGTGCCGGCCGGCGGATTTTGATGACGTGTCGGAACAATAAGATCACAGAACCCTAAACGGCAACTCCGCCTCTGCGAGTGCTGCTTCGCGAATCTTGCGATCAGATGAGAACGCCCGCTTTTGAATCTCGATGTCGGATTCGAGTCGAACCGCAAGCGAAGTTAGTCCGACAACAAGGACGGAGCAACCGAGAGCGTTTGCTCTTCTCGGAAAGCTCATGCAGCTTGGGATCTGATTTCTCAAGGAAAGCAAAAAACTCTTCCTCCTCCTTCGGTCGCATACTCGCCGGTTTTGCCTCACCCGACATACTTGCCGCACTAGGACGCGCAGCAATAGATTCCTCGACAGCAGCAACGTGCTTGCACTTCTGCCCTTGGCGATACTGCGACGACGGACAGGAGCAGGGCGGAGTGCTGCGGAGGTCTATGAGATAGCGAATGCCAGGTCCCTTCTCTGAGGCGACGCTGTAATCACCCTCTGGCTCCTCCCGAACATCGGGGTTCCACGTTGCCGTACTCGCCTTAGTTGACATACTTACCTCCCCGCTCCATGACACGTCGGCAAACCGCTTCCGTTGTGGTTCTCCGCTCCCGTGCGCTCCGCCGCAAATACACCTTGCACCATGCCTGCACTCCATCACGAGAGGATTTGTTCGACCAAAACTCGGAGCGCGGCTGCGGCTTGCCCCGTTTGTGGCAGCGGGAATTCGTGCACACCTTCTTGAAGGCCGAACTCCATGCCGGGTGTAATTGTTGTGGAACAGGCTCTTGCACTGGACTGGACGGAGCAGAAGCGGTCGTGTGAATGCCTAACCACGAACCACGCGCTACAAAAACCACAGGGCCGAAACGCCACGTGGACAAGCTTTGGCGCCGGTTGTTCAGCGTCGACTAATTTTGTCCTGCGACGACAATTAGAATCCTGGTCGTGGTTTGTTATTAATCGTCGCCGGGCTTGTGAGTAACTGTGGAAAACGCAGCAGGGTTTTCCAAACAGCGTTGGAAATCCCCAACGGAAGCCTTCGGCAATTTTTTCTTGATGATTTCCACACGCTGCTTGAAAAAGCCTACGCAAAAACCGCTTCGGCTTTTTCACAGTTACACACAGGCCCGGCGGCGGATAAATAAACAACTCACGGGTTACTTTTAAAATGAGTTGCCGACATCCCCCAAAGTTACATTTTCAAATGAATTGATAGAGTCCGGCCCTTTTGCGTGTGTGGGGAATTTTGGGGGAAGCATCCGCCTTCAGGAAGCCCGTGAGTGTGCCTTCCACGAAATCGTTATCGGGAACGTCAGGACCGTAACGACATCGATAAAGAGAGTCCACCGTGAAGCGCACTCTAGGAGCCTGTAGGGGATAGATTTCTAGATTTCGATCAAAAACGGGACCAGTGTTGACGAGCGGGCAGGTAAAAGACGAAGGCATGACCAAATGCTTTGTTGATGACGAAATCGATCAGATATTGATGATGCCGCCGTCGCTGCACGATTGGCTCCCGGAAGACCATTTGGCGCGATTCGTGGCGGATTTGGTGCCGAGCCTGGATCTGTCGGCGTTCTACGCTTCCTATGAAGAGAAAGATGGACGAGGCAATGCTGCCTATCATCCGGTGATGATGGTGCGGTTGCTGGTCTATGGCTACTGCATCGGAGTCGTGAGTTCGCGGCAGATCGAGAAACGGACATACGAGGATGTGGCGTTCCGGTATTTGAGCGCGGATGAACATCCGCACTACACGACGATCAACGAATTTCGGAAACGGCATTTGAAAGCATTGGAGGGATTGTTCCTGCAGGTGCTGGAGCTATGTCAGGCAGCGGGTCTGGTGAAGATGGGGCATGTGGCCCTGGACGGGACGAAGAAGCAGGCGAACGCCAGCAAGCACAAGGCGATGAGCTATGGGCGGATGGGAGAAGCGGAAGAAAGGCTCAGAGCGCAGGTGAAGGAACTGCTCGATCGCGCTGAAGCCGTCGACGCGGCCGAAGATGAAATGGAGCGGCAAGGTTACAGCGACAAGTTGCCTGCGGAATTGGCGCGGCGGGAGAGCCGGTTGAAAAAAATCGCCGAGGCGAAGGCGGCGCTGGAAGCGGAAGCGCGGCGGAAAGCGGAAGAGAAGAAAGCTCAAGCCGAGGCGCGAATTGCCGAGCGGCAGCAGCAGGAGCAGGAGACGGGAAAGAAGATCGGCGGGCGGGCGCCGCAGATTCCCGATCCGGAGCAGGCCAAGCCAGAGGATTGCGCGCAACGCAATTTCACCGATCCTGACAGCCGGATTATGGTCGACGGAGCGAACAAAGGCAGCTTCGTACAAGCCTACAACGCGCAGATCGCGGTGGATGCCGAAGCGCAAATCATCGTTGCCGCCGACGTCACGCAGGAAGTCAACGACAAGCAGCAATTGGCGCCGATGTTCGAGCAGGTCGAAAAGAATACAGGAGCCAAACCAGTGGCGGGCAGCGCCGATAATGGTTATTGGGCTCCAGAACAAATTGCCGACAAGCACGTCGAAGGCATCGATCTCCACATAGCCACCGGGCGGGATAAGCATGGAGCATCGGAGCAAACCGCGCCGTCAGCGGAGTCCGCAAAAGCGGCGACAGCTCTGGAGCAGATGAAGCAGAAACTGCAAACGGAGGCGGGGCGCGCCATTTACAAAATGCGCAAGGCGATCGTCGAACCAGTGTTTGGCCAGATCAAGGAATGCCGTCATTTTCGACGCTTCAGTCTTCGAGGCTTGGAAAACGTCAGAGCGGAGTGGAAACTTGTCTGCGCGACACACAACCTTCTGAAGTTATTTCGATCGGGACGCGGATTTCAGGCTGCGGCGGCATGAAGAGGATGCAGGAACCTCAGAAAACATGATGAGACCGAACTTCTCTCGCCAGTCTCCCCGTGTTCTCGTGCGTCAAGCCTCAAACGCAATGTCGACGGTTCCCGAACGGCGACCTGCGGAATTTTTCGACACGGAAAATTTCGAATTTTGGGAACGGCGACCTGCCTTATCCCCTACAGGCTCCTAGGTCTAGGAACGACGCGGCTCTGACAGCTTGACTGCTCGGGCGCCCGATTCGCTTATATACCGCTCCGTCAATGGCATACCATTCTGAGTGCCATGTACAGCCAGCTCGCCGCGCTCTCCAGTGACCACGTTGTGCTTGATCTGGGCAGTGGCAGTAGCAGCTTTCACTACGAAACATGTCCCGCAAAGATCATTGCGATCGACGTATCGTCTGACAGAACGCCCGTCATGCTTTCTGAACGCGTGGCCTTCATTCATGCAAATGCAGCTTCTCTCCCACTGGCCGACAAATCAGCGGACGTCGTTATCTCTCACCACACGTTGGAGCATTTCGCCGACTACAGGGGGGTACTGTCGGAAATATATCGAGTCTTGAGACCTGACGGTTGGTTATGGATTGCGGTGCCAAACGGTTATGGTTTCGACGATTTTCTTTACCGGTGGGTGTTCTCGGGGGGTGGGCATGTCAACCGGTTCAGGCATGATGCACTCGTTACCGAAGTGGAGGAAGTAACGCGACTTCGGTTGCGCGATGAGTGCGCGTTGTTCAGCGGTTTCGTTTATCTGAAAAAGCCGACGGCGCGCGAGCTGCAACACTACCCGCCATCAGCCAGGCCTCTTGGAAATATTCCGGACGGTTTTTCCCACTTTGGCTCTCTCGCGTTGAACGGTGTTACACGCATTGCCGACAGACTGTTTGGGTCGCGTCTCAGCCAATATGGCTGGGGATTGTTATTTTCGAATGCCGGATTGAATGCCTCGGGGCTTCCTTCGTACTTCAATGTTTGCCGCAGCTGTGGGTCCGGGCTCTCCTATCGCTTGCTGAAACGGAAAACTCTCTTTGGAGTCGGTCTTTATCATTGTCCTTACTGCAAAGTGCCCAACGTTTGTGTCGTTCCACCGGATTCTTGTGAATAACTGCGATGAAAATGCTGAGCTCGTTATGGCGGGCGTAACGAGAATTTTGTTCCCGCAAGGCATAACGGGCCAGGCGCCGAAGGCGCCCTGGAGTTTAGAAATTTTTGAGTCTGAGCGGGCGCGGAGACACGAGGTTACGTCTCCGGTTTGCAGGTTCGTCCGCAAGGCGATGGCGACGTTGAAACGTGAGTCTCAAGCACGCCGGAGGCGTGCTGAGAATTTAGCCCCGGGTTAAGCGAGCGAAGCGAGCGCAACCCGGGGTTGCCGTAACGGAGATGTTCGCACCCCGGCAGGGGTGCAGGGATTCCTCGCACCCCGGCAGGGGTGCGAAGGCCGCTCGTGAGATGAGCAATCTTCCTGAGGATATCCGACTCAAGCGTTCCTGACGGATAGTTCAAGCGTAAATGATATCTTCCGGCAGAATGATGAGGCGAACGGCTCGCATCTGTTGGATCGTGGCAATAGTTGCGCTGGCAACCCTGCCCTTCCTGGGCCGCGCTGTTTTCCTGGATGAACATTTGTTGCTCCTGCTCGTGCGCGGAGTTTTGACGAACGGCGTGTCGGCCCATCTGGATGTGCCGACTATCTTCTTTGGAATTTCTCTCGAGAATCTGTCTTCGCATGCGCATCCGCCAGTAGCCGAATACTGTCTCGCCCTGCTCTACAAATTGTTCGGCGGCTTCAATGGGCCGGGATTCCGCATGGCGTTTTCTCTTTTTCCTCTTTCCGCCGCACTTGCCTTCTATGATCTCGCTCGGCGTTTCACGCGCACTCCTTTGATCGTTACCCTGGTTTTTGCTGCCAGTCCCGCTTACTTCGTGATGAGTTCCACTTTGATGGCGGACATTCCCTCTCTGAGTTTTCTGCTCATTGGCTTCGCTTTGTATCTCAGGGGATCCTTATGGCCGGCTTCATTCTCTTTTGCACTCGCGCTCGGCACGACCTATCCGACTTTGATTCCTTTTTGTTCTCTGCTCATCTGGATGGCGTTGAATCGGCGTCCTGCTCGAGAGTTTGCGGCGCTGGCCGCTGCTCCCCTACCTCTCGTGGCGTGGTTGGCCCTGACCGCATTTCATTTCCATCAGATTCCACTTCTTCTTCCAAGTCGTCATACAGAGGGATGACAACCGACAGTTTCATGGAATTTCTGGTCGCTGTTTGGAAGCAGTCATCCCGCAATCTTTGGTGGCCTTCCGCGGACGTTCAATACCTTTCTGAGAGTGAGGGGTGGCGTATCCTTTCAGCAGGATGCTTGACCTGCGTGACTAAAAGTAAGGAGACGCTTGTCGGTGGGCGTCGGTGATGGAGCTGTTTTGTTGCGGCCAGAGTGACTGGAGCCGCGACGGTTACGCCGATCAGAGGATAGTCGTACCAAGGACATTGTTGGATGCGATCGCTTCCTTTGGTTATGTGAAGGACTGGTACCGACCACCGAAACGCGGCTTTATCGAGGTACTGAGGAGGCTTTGCCTTATGCGACCTTCGGCTCGGAAGATGCTCGCCGGTCTCTCTCCCAGCGAGTTTACCGGGCCGCTACTCGTTGACTCTTTGAAGCTGCTTAACGTCCAGCAGGTCCTTGTCCCGGCCGGACGCTTTCTTGTTCGCAATCAAAGCATCGAGACCAATGTAATCGACGGTATGTCCACCAAGATCTCCCTGAACCCGAGACGTCCACGCCTGTTCGAAGGACAAACCAGAGATCATCGTCAAGATGTCGATCCTATTGGGTGGCCGGCCAAGCTGAATCATTCGGCCAGGCTTTGAAAGGTCTTCAATCGTGAGGGATAACGCTCCGAAGCCAAAAGCCGCAAGGGCATCCATTACTCTTGCTGCATTTTCTGACGTCGGTCTTACGAGGATATCGATATCGCCTGTATAGCGGGGATGTCCGTGAAATGCCACGGCGTGCCCGCCAACGACAAGAAACTCAACTTTCCTGGAGATCAGTAATACGACAAACTCGCTCAAATCGGTCTGCAGCGCCAAGAGACCTCCGGTAGTTTTCGATCAGGTTGAGGAGGATGTCGACGCGTTCTTTGGGTGTAAGACTGGCATAGTACTCAGCGTCGGCGCGTTCCGCTTCTTCAAAGCTTTGAAAGACTCTGGCTTCGCGTTCCACAAGGAAAATCTAACACGGTTCGTCGATAATCGGCGCACTCGAGGGGACGCGCCTTACTGCAGCCACGGCTCGGAGCGGCCCGGATTCCGTGCAACCTGAACGATGGAGCGCCCCCGGAAAAACCCAACGGAATACCTCTGATAAGACACGGCGAATGCCCGGAGCACTATCAAAAAACCGCCGATCCCTAACTTGCGTGCCCATGAGGGCAAAGATTTCCCGCAAGGGCGCATCAGTCTGAACGCAGTCAGCGCAAAGGGGCGGCGAGAATGCCGCGTCGTCGAAAAGGTAGAAGTCGAAGCCGCGAGTGACGACCGTCGGTGAGCCGCGCCGTTCGTGCCAACCATCCGAAGGCTCCTTCGATCGCGTCTGCCGGCGGGTGGAAATACCGCAGCGTGATCGTAGAGTACAATTTCATCATGAATAAGGGGCTGCTTGCCGGGGCGCGCGTGATCTTTATCCTGACGATGACGCTGCACACGACCCGCTCAGCTGCTATCGCCCAGCATGTGCTCGCCGGAATGAAGGTCGGTGGCCACGTGATCGCCCCCCTCGCCCTCCCTCGCTACGGTTCATCTACGCCGACCGCGTACAATGCGTTCACTCTTGGTCCCGTAGTGGAGTTGACGCTGCCGCACCGCGCGGGTGTCGAACTCGACGCGTTGCACAAAAGTTATGCTTACACCTATGCCGGCGGGGTTGATGTTGGTTTTTACTCACCGGCCTCAGGCGGAATCCTGGGGAAATCCGATGTTCACGTTCGCAGCTGGGAGTTTCCTGCTTTGATGAAGCTGCGTCTTACCGACCGTGTATCGCGCCTCTTCATGGCAGGGGGGATTTCGTTTCGGCACACCAGCGCTTCAGCTCATGTCCAGGGCAACCGATTTGGTCCGTTTTATAGCCAGGCGCCGACTCCGGTGGATTTCACGCAGAGTTCTCGCGCACTGATTCGAAGATGGACTACCGGGGCAGTGGTGGGGATGGGCGTTAATCTGCGCGCCGGTGACTTCCAATTTGCCCCTGAAGTCCGATACAACTACTGGACCCATCCCGCCATCAGCCAGGGGCTGGGGTTCAGGTCGCAGCAAAATGCCATCGATGTCCTCGTGGGCTTGACGTTTGGAAAGAGATGAGCGGGGGCGCTTGCGCTGGCGATAATTCGGGGTTCGAGTCGCGCGGCCCCGAATTCGTTATTCGATGTTGCGGAGGATGTCGAGCGGCTTACGGCGGAGGACGCCATAACTGGCGAACCAGCCCGCGCTCACGGTGAGACCCGCGGTGATTGCTGTGGCGATGACGGCCGGCAACCAGCGGAAGTGATAAGGCGCATCGAGAAGTTGGCCGACGAGGATGGAAGACAAGAGGGTGGCGAGCACGGCTCCCAGCACGCCGGCCGCAACTCCGATCACCATGAACTCGGCGGAAAAGATGCGCACCAGAGAGCTTTTTGTCGCGCCGACGGTGCGGAAGATGGCGACTTCGCGCATGCGGCGGTGTCGCGTTCCGGCGACGCTTGACGCCAGAACGATCAACCCGCCGAATATCGCGAAGCCGGCGACAAAGCGGACGGCCTGGCTTGTCTTGTCCATCACATCCTGGACGACTTCGAGAATGTCTGCGGCGTTGACCACCGTCACGGTCGGGAATTCGGCAAAGATCCGTGTTTGCAGCGGGCCGATTCCTCCGGGCAACACGCGCACGGAGCCGTAGTAGGCGGTGGCGAAACCGTCCAGTGCCCCCGGCGAGAGTATGAACTGATTGTTCACCCCTGTGCGAACGCCGTCCGTGCGGCGGATATTCGCGACACGTGCGCGGATCGTGCCTCCCGGTGCGTTCCATTCAAGCATCTGTCCCACACGAATTCCGAGGCTTTCGGCCGCGACGTCATTGACGGAGACCAACGGTTCTGCAGGCTCGGGTTCCCACCACTTCCCCTGAAGAATCTGCGTCGACGCGGGCAGGTCCCTGCTCCAGGTGAGCACGAACACCGTATTGGTAAATCGTCGTGTGGCCTCGCCCGTGGTGATTTGTTCGATCGGTGTGCCATTCACCGACACCAGAGTCGAGGAGACTGCCGGTGACAGGGGTTCCCGGTGCACGATCGAGGGCTCGGTCTCCAGGATTCGTGCGATCCCATCCTTCTCCCGATCGGTAATGTTTATCAGAAAAACATTGGGTGCATCCGGCGGCGCCGCCAGGCGGATCTCGTCGAGCAGCGAGTGCTGAACGAAATACACGCTCATCGTAAACATCACGCCGACGGCGAGGCTCGTCAGGATGGCCACGGAGTGGGCGCCGGGACGATAGAGATTGGCGATGCCGTGCCGCAACGAGCGTGATTTGTAAACGAAGGCCAGTCTTGCCGTCTTTCGAAGCAGCCGCATCAGCCCGGCGCCCACAACGGCCATCAATCCGATCCCGGCAATGAGACTCCCCGCAAATACTGTCGCATATTTCGGCGATTCGCTTACCCACACCGCGATTGCCCAGAGCCCGGCGATCGTGACTGCCGCGGCCACCAGGCTCGCTCGATCCCGCGTCGTCGCGGATTCCCCTTCAAACGTTTTTTGCAACAACGCCGATGGGCGGATCCCGCGGATAGCCAGGAGGGGCGGAAGGGAAAACAGAGTGGCCGTCAGCAGCCCTGCGACCGTGCCTTGCAGCATGGCTGCCCAGGGCCAGATCAAGGTGACGTGGACATCGAAGTAACCTGCAATGAGCCGGGCAAAGGCAGATTGGGCGATGGCTCCGAAGACTGCGCCGGCAACACTGCCGACGAGCCCGAGGCAGAACGCCTGGACGAGATAGATATAAAGGATGTGTTCGGACCGGCCGCCGATGCACTTCATGAACGCGATATTTGTCATCTTCTGGCGCAGGTGGCTTTGCATGGTTGCGCCGACACCCAGCCCACCCACGATCAGCGCGATGAGGCTGACCATACTGAGGAATCGCGTCGAACGATCCAGGGCGCGAGTCAGCGCGGGATTGGTTTCCGTGTAGTCCGTAATCCGTGCCCGCGTTCCGAAAGTCGACTCCAGGGCTGCGCGAACCTTTTCGACGCTGCGGTTTTCCGGAAGCTTCAACAGAACTCGCTCGGTCACGCGACTGATGTCCGTGATGATGCCGGTACTGGTCAGCCCTTCGCGCGTAAACAGAACGCGGGGCCCGAGCGTGAACCCCGTCGTCATACGGTCAGGCTCGCTCGCGACACGCGCAGCGATGCGAAACTCGGCCTGGCCGACGCGGATCGAGTCTCCCACGTGGATTCCCAGGCGCAGGAGCAGGTCGTCGGAAACGGCGACAGACTTCTCGTCGAGTCGAGTGTTCGCCGGATCCAGTTCGAGCTGGCCGTAATAGGGGTACTCGGAGAGATCCGCCCCCTTGATGGAGACCAGAACGGGGACGTGATTCCCGGAGGACGCCATGCTGACGGTCTCGGTAACTCTCGTCGTTCGGATTCCGTCAGCATCCAGTGCCTGAACCGCGTCGAGATCCGCCTGTGAAGGACGCATCGGCAATCGCACAGAGAGGTCCGCAGCCATCAAGGCCCTCGCTTCGCGAGACAACGTGTAGTGAACCGAGGCGTTGAACCCGGTGACTGCTGTCAGCGCGCCGGTTCCCAGGGCGACGGCCAGAACGAGCAGCGCGAACTTGCCGGTTGCCGCGCGGGTTTCACGCCATGCCATCAGGAGAGCAAAACGCAGTTTGTGGCGGCTAAAGTTCATAAGGTCATTGTTGATCTTAACTAGTTTCTGTCCTGAAACTCACCCCGAAGGGGTGACGGGAACTTGGCCAGGGGTTAAGCGAAGCGCAACCCCTGGGTCAGTAAGTCCGCGCATGGTCGCACGCTGAAAGCGTGCGAGGATTGCTCGCGCCCTTTTCAGGGCGCGGGTTTCGTGGCTATCGTCTCACCACCGCTCCGCGGTCAAAGCACGCCGGAGGCGTGCTGAGAATTTAGCCCCGGGTTAAGCGAGCGAAGCGAGCGCAACCCGGGGTTGCCGTAACGGAGATGTTCGCACCCCGGCAGGGGTGCAGGGATTCCTCGCACCCCTGCCGGGGTGCGAACGCCCCTCGTGAGATGAACCCCGGGTGTCGCTCGGCTCCACCCGGGGCTACCTTCCTTTCACGCCTCCGGCGTGCAAAGTGTCTAAACTCCAGAGCACCGCTCCGCGGTGCAACAGCCCGTCCAAAGGAGCCGAGTTTCGCGACAGAAACCTACTACGAAACGCTCCCCAACCTCACCCTTCGTCCCTCACAATCCGTCCGTCATTCAGAATCAGCCTCCGGTCGGCGCGCGCGGCAAGCGAGTCGTCATGCGTCACGAGAATCAGTGTGGTTCCTTCTTCCTTGTTGAGCTTCCAGAGCAGGTCGAGAACGTGTTTCCCATTAGTACTGTCGAGGTTTCCTGTCGGTTCATCCGCAAACAGTATCGAGGGCTTCATCATGAATGCGCGGGCAAGCGCCACACGTTGCTGCTCGCCGCCCGAGAGCTGGGCAGGGTAGTGCGAGCTTCGATCGTGGAGGCCGACGCTCTCAAGCAGGTATTTCGCGCGGGAAGAAGCGCCGTCGCGCTCGTCTCCGAGCATTTCCATCGGAAGCATCACGTTCTCGATAGCCGTCAGGGTCGGCACGAGGTGATAAGCCTGGAAGACGAATCCGAGTTTGCGTCCGCGCAGAAGGGCCATTTCATCTTCGGCGAGCCCGGTGATGTCCACGCCGTCGATTTCGATCGTTCCGGACGTCGGCCAGTCCAGCCCGGCGAGCAGGCCCAGAAGCGTGCTTTTCCCGCTTCCCGAGGGCCCCATGATCGCGGCAAACTGACGATCTGGAATCTCGAAGCTGATGTCGCGAACGATCTCGACCGTGTGGGCTTCATGCCGGATGGTCTTGACCAGGTTGCGCACGGCTATCATGATGGGAGCCCGGTATCTAATACATGCATAGGATCACTTACTTGATGCTTTTCGCCCTGCTGGCCTCAGGCTGCGGGAATTCCACCCCGGCGGAATCGCCGCCTTCTGCCGGAGATAGCGCCGTTCCTTCTCCTGCCCCCAACGCAACCGCCGATGACCGCCCTATTATTCTCGCATTCGGTGACAGCTTAACAGCAGGTTTTGGCGTGCCGCCGGGTTCCGGCTATCCGGAGAGGCTCCAAAAGGAGCTCGATGGGCAGGGTTACGCGTATCGCGTCGTGAATGCCGGCGTCGGCGGCGACACTACCGGGGGCGGTCTGGCGCGCCTTCGAAGAGCTCTCGATCTGAACCCGGAGATCGTCATTCTCGAACTCGGCGGCAACGACGGATTGCGCGGCATCCCGATCGACGTGATGCAATCGAATCTTCAAGAGCTGATCGTCGCCTTCAAGAAGGGTGGGGCAAAGGTTGTGCTCGGCGGAATGACACTGCCAAGAAACTTCGGCCCCGATTACATTTCCGCGTTCGAAAAGATCTATCCAGCGCTTGCTGCAAAAAACAGCGTGGCCCTCATCCCGTTTTTCCTGGAAGGTGCCGCAGGCAATCCGGATCTGATGCAGGACGATGGCATCCATCCCAATCAGGCCGGCTACAAATTCGTCACCGCAAATGTTCTGAAGTATCTGAAGCCGCTCTTGAAAGAAGGGGAAGGGAAATTGGGGACAGAGAGCCATTAGCCGAAACCTTTATTTCCGCTCGGCTCATTGCTCGCTGTCCCCAATTTCCCTTCCCCTTCTTTCACCCGTTATCTCTACGGCAGGGTCGGTCTTTCAAACTTCGTTGTTGGCGAAAGGTCTGGAATGGAGAGTGTGGTGAATTGGCGCAGGCTCAGGTCCCGCAATCGGCCGGTCCGGTCAGCGGCCCGGAGGATACTTGGCCAGCTTTCGCTGCAGCGAACGCCGGTGAATGCCGAGCAGCTTTGCCGCCTGGGTGATGTTGCCGGAACAGTCCGAGAGCACGCGCTGGATGTGTTCCCATTCGACGCGCGCCAGGCTGGGTACTGTCAGGGGTGCCTGCTTTTCGGGAAGGGTTGCATGCAGTCCCTCGTACGCCGCGAGTATCTGGTCGACGTCCAGAGGTTTGCCGAGGTAATGATCCGCACCCCGTTTCAGCGCCTGCATGGCCGTTGGGATGCTTCCGTATCCGGTCAGGATGAACAAGGTAATCGTCGAATCGATTCTCTTGATGCTTTCGATAAGGTCCAGGCCGTTCGCATCCGGCATTCGCAAATCGAGCAGGACGAGATCGGGACTGGCTTTCGATACAAGGTCCAGAGTCTCGGTCGCGCTGCCGGATGCGTAGGCCCCCCATCCTCTTTCCCGGAATGCCCGGCAAAGACGATCGCGAAATACCGCCTCGTCGTCGACCACCAGGACGACGGGATCGTCTTTGAGGGGATCCTTACCGCTGGACATTGTTGCCAACGGGAAGTTCCAGAATAGCCGTGCACCCCCGCCCCGGCGTCGACTCAAACGACAGGCTCCCTCCGAGGCGCTGGGCGAAAAGGTGGGCCAGAAAAGCCCCGAGACCCATACCTTGTCCGGGCGGCTTCGTGGTGAAGAACGGCTCGGCGACGCGGTCGGCAATTTCCGGAGTCATCCCCGTACCCCGGTCGCGAACCAGGAACCGGAGACGGGACTTGCTCGACTCTGCCTGCAGTAGTACAGGTTCTCCGTCAGGGCTGGCGTCCAGCGCGTTTTTGACGAGTGCGCCGAGCGCCTCCACGGCGGCCCGTGCCGGAAGCAGGCAGAAGCGTGGCCCGGAGTCTCCTACTTCCACTTCAATCCGTGCTTCCTGTTCCGGGAACCTCTGCCTGATACGACCCAGCAGATCCCCTAGCTCGACAGAACTCGGAGCCTCGCCCAGCGGGTCTGCGCCCTGGGCTCCCATGCGCTCGAGAATCAGACGACAACGTTCCACTTCGGCGCGAATCAGCCTGGCGTCGTCCTGGACCCTGTCATCCTGGAGCCGTGCCTTCGCGTCACGTTCGATCTCTTTTGCGGAAACCGCAATCGTTGCCAGCGGTGTCGCGATTTCGTGAGCAGCTCCGGCGGCCAGCGTTACAAGGGAAGCAAGTCGCTCGTTTCTCGCCAGGCGTTTCTGCATGAGCAATAACTCCTGCTCCTTCTGGCGCGCTTCCTCCGAGACCTTGCCGATGAAGTAACTGATAAGAACGGCAGCTGTCGTGAAGGCAGCCCACATCCCGAGCAGGTGCAGGGAGAATTCTCCCGGCGGCGAATGTATCCGGAACGCAGGGACATCGCGCGATACCCAGAAGAGCAAGCCGAACGAAACGACAGAGACGAATCCCAGCACCCAGGTCCAGGCCCGATGCAAGATCACTGCGGAGAATGTAATCTGAACGAGATACAGAAGACTGAAGGGGTTCGTCGGGCCCCCGGTCAGGGCGAGGATATAGGTCAGGCAGACTGTATCGAGGACGAACAGCATTCCGACGACGTGTTCGGCGTTCTTGTGCGGTTGCTTTTGCCAGCGCCTAAACAAATCGTTGGTGCTGACCTGCACCAGGATAAGGGCTATCAGTCCGGCAATGGGAACCTGGATCTGGAGCCCGATCGCCACCGCCAGAATCAGCAGGACTTCCCCGGCCATGATTCCGTAGCGGAGTCTCAGAATCCACGGCAACGCCAGCCGGGAAGCAATCTCGCCCGAATCAGAAGAGTTGGTTTCAGATTGGACCGCCACGCCCAAATTCTACTCCCAGCCGCGGCAAACCGTCAGTGTGGCAAGGTGCCGCACGGGCGCGGAGAAGGAATGCCGGGAGATTGGAGGGGAATTGGGGACAGAGAGCCATTAGGCGAGGGCTCAATGTGGAAACTCGATAAAGGTCTCGGCTAATGGCTCTCTGTCCTCAACTCCCCCAATCTCCCCCCCGTCATTTCTGCTCCGGCTTTTTGTCCTCGGGATACCAGTACTTCTTGTGAAGGTTTCGCAGGCGGTGTCGATTCCGCCTCCGGCACTTGAAAGCGCGTCGGCATCTTTGGCGTCAATCGCTTTCACCGCAACCAGGACCGAATCCTGCAGGGCGCGTGCGAGCTTCGCCCAGTCTCCTCGATCCTGGTTTATCAGCATCTCGATCTGATCGGGTGTGAGTTCGACATTGGGATCCTTGGCCTGTTCGCCGGGTCTCGCGACTTTTCTTCCAGGCATCAGGATAAGATTCATGGCCTCGTGCAGTGTGACGGCTTCGTGGCGCATGTTGGCCCACTCCTCGTCGTTCTTGGGCGCCTGCGTCTCGACTCCCTTCTCCGTGACGGACGTGGAGACGGCGTTCCACAGGCTATCCGCCCTCGGCTCCACCATGGATTGCATGATCTCCCGGATGGTGAACGCCGGCGCAACGTCAGGCGGTGCATCGGCGGTTTTACTGGCTTCGCAGGCCGCTGCGGCGCACGCGGATATTGCGACGGTGAGAAATAGGAGGAACTTTCGCATTTAGCCTTCCTTTCATCGGGGCTGAATTAATTACGGGACAGCGCGTAAGCTACTACGAAAAACACGTCCGCAAGAATTGATTTCGCGAGGAATCAAACTGCCCCGCCTGGAGTTTAGACATTTTTCACGCCGGAGGCGTGAAAGGAATTCAGCCCCGGGTGGAGCCGAGCGACACCCGGGGTTCATCTCACGAGCGGCTTGCACCCCTGCCGGGGTGCGAGGAATCCCTGCACCTCTGCGGGGCCCTGCCGGGGTGCAACATTCCCGATACGGCAACCCCGGGTTGCGCTCGCTTCGCTCGCTTAACCCGGGGCTAAATTCTCAGCACGCCTCCGGCGTGCACTGGAGTTTAGACATTTTGCACGCCGGAGGCGTGAAAGGAAGGAGCCCCGGGTGGAGCCGAGCGGGCTTTGCACATTAATGGATTCTCGAAGCAGATTCGCTGCCACTTGCTGACGCGGTTTTCGCTTCCGTGTTCAAGGTCTACTCCACGGTCTCTGCCCGTCGTTTTGCTTCCGACCTTCGCGAATCCAAAGAGCGCGGATACATCGACCATGCTCCGCACTTCAATTCCGTTTTGAACTACCTTGAGAATCCCGACTTGCGCCCGATCCTAATGGAACTGATTGAGGCTTCCGCGATGCCGCTAGAGGCAATCGAAACGGAATTCGCGGCTGACTCCACGGGCTTCAGCACGTCGCGCTACGAACGATGGTACGACCACAAATACGGCAAGGAATCGTTCAAGCAAGAATGGGTAAAGGTTCACGTCATGGCTGGAGTGAAAACGAACGTGGTAACTGCCGTGGAGATTCTGGACAAAGATGCAGCCGATTCGCCAGTGCTCCCGACGTTGCTCACGACTACGCAGAAACAGTTCCACGTGGCGGAAGTTTCAGCCGACAAAGGCTATCTGTCCTACAGGAACGCCAAGGCAATCGAGGATGCAGGCGCAACGCCTTTCATTGCGTTCAAGAAAGACAGCGGACCCGGAAACTACCGGAAGGAAGGCGTCGCTAAGACCGCCGCGTGGTCACGGATGTATCACTACTTCCAATTTCGCCGGGAAGAATTCTTGGAGCACTACCACAAGCGGAGCAACGTCGAGGCAACGTTCTCTATGATGAAGCGGAAGTTTGGTGATTCACTGCGGAGCAAGACAGACGTGGCGATGGTCAACGAAGCCTTGTGTAAGGTGCTCTGCCATAATATCGTCGTGCTGATTCATGAGATGTTCGAGCTTGGTATTGATCCGATGTTTCTGAATACTCGGAGTGTCAGCTAGAATGCGCCCAACGCTCAGGAGGCCAAATGTTAGGATTTCGTCCAAACGAAGTGCCATTTATCGTGCTGGCGCTTGCCCTCTTTTTCTTCGCAATTCCATACCTTGCGCGACGGCAAAAGAAGTAAGACCCTGCACAACGGGAACGTGGCTGCACAACGGGAACTCAATTAATGCTCCCGTTGTGCAAAGCCAGCCGAGCGACACCCGGGGTTCATCTCACGAGCGGCTTGCACCCCGGCAGGGGTGCAAGGAATCCCTGCACCCCTGCCGGGGTGCAACATTCCCGTTACGGTAACCCCGGGTTGCGCTCGCTCCGCTCGCTTAACCCGGGGCTAAATTCTCACCACGCCTCCGGCGTGCTCAGACTCGCGTTTCAACGTCGCCATCGCCTTGCGGACGAACCTGAAAACCGGAGACGTAACCTCGTGTTTCCGTTCCCGCTCAGACTCAAGAATGTCCAAACTCCAGAGCACGCCGGAGGCGTGCTGAGAGTTTAGCCCCGGGTGTCGCTCGGCTCTCCACCCGGGGGCTGGGAATCGTCCGAACTCCCTTAATTAACCCTTCGGGGTGATGCGTTTCGGAGACCGGCCGTAGAGCGATTTGATCCCAGGTGTGAACAGGAATTAAGCGCAGGTTCGCGGCGGCTAGCGCATAACCGGTTCAATTCTGATAATCTGTCGCGCATTCTGAGTTCGGGAGAGCCTATGGAAACAACACGGCCCATGAATGGTAGCGAGTTTATCGATTCCCTGCGCGATGACAGGGAAGTCTACATCTATGGCGAACGGGTCAAGGATGTGACGACGCATCCGGCCTTTCGCAACACAGCCCGCATGATTGCCCGGCTCTACGATGCTCTCCACGACCCGAAACACAAAGACAGGCTGTTGCTCCCGACGGATACCGGTAACGGCGGCTTCACTCATGCCTACTTCAAGGCTCCGAAAACCACAGCCGACCTCATCGCCGGACGCGACGCCATCGCCGAATGGGCGCGCATCGTCTACGGATGGGTCGGGCGCTCGCCGGACTACAAGGCGTCGTTTCTGGCTACGCTCGGCGCGAACGCGGAGTTCTACGCGCCGTATCAGGAAAACGCCAGGCGCTGGTACAAGTACAGCCAGGAGCGCGTGGCGTACGTCAACCATGCGATCATCCATCCGCCAGTGGACCGTGACAAGCCGCCGAACGAAGTGGCCGATATTTGCTGTCATGTCGAGAAGGAAACCGATAAGGGGCTGATCATCTCCGGAGCAAAGGTTGTCGCGACCGGTTCCGTGCTCACGAACTTCACCTTCGTTGCCCATCACGGCCTGATCCCGGTTCAGGACAAGAAGTTTGCCGTGGTTTTCATCGTGCCGTCGAATGCCAAGGGAGTGAAGTTCCTGTGCCGCCCGTCGTACGAGATGACATCCACGGTGATGGGCAGCCCGTTTGACTATCCCCTCTCGAGCCGGCTCGACGAGAACGACGCGATTTTCATCATGGACAACGTGATGGTCCCCTGGGAAAACGTGTTTGTGTATGCCGATATCGAGAAAGCCAATAATTTCTTCCCGCGCACTGGTTTCCTGCAGCGGTTCGTCGTGCATGGGTGCACGCGCCTGGCGGTTAAGCTGGACTTCATCGCGGGATTGCTCCTGAAGGCTGTGGAAGCGGCGGGTTCCAAGGATTTCCGCGGCGTGCAGGCCAATGTCGGCGAAGTGATTGCGTGGCGCAATCTCTTCTGGGGATTGTCGGACGCCATGGTGCGCGACCCGCGTCCGTGGATCGGCGACTACATCCTTCCCAACATGGAACCGGGCAGCGCGTACCACGTGATCGCTACAATTGCGTATTCGAAAGTTAAATACATCATCGAGCAGACCGTTGCCTCGGGCTTGATTTATCTCAATTCGCACGCACTCGACTTCAAGAATGAGGATATCCGGCCGTATATGGATCGCTACATGCGCGGCTCTAACGGCTACAAGGCCGAGGATCGCGTCAAGCTGATGAAGCTGCTGTGGGATACTCTGGGCACGGAGTTCGGCGGCCGGCACGAACTCTACGAGATCAATTACGCGGGCTCGACAGAAGAGATTCGCCGCTACTGCCTGTTCGGCGCGCAGGCCTCCGGAGCCGCCGACCGCATGAAGGGATTCGCCGAGCAATGCATGGCCGAATACGATCTCGACGGGTGGCGTGTGCCGGATTTGACGGATCCTGGTGAATTGAGCTATCACGCAAAAAAGAGGAAGTGAACCTCCGGATTCCGTGTTCGCTAGTCTAGGGTTCCGCTCAAGGCAGCGTTATTTTTGCGGCATCGCTCAGAATCAAGTCCTTGTATACGGGCGATAGCCATCCGTCCTTGATCAGCTGGTTCGTCCGCTGTTCCACCTTGCTCTGATAGTCCTTCCTGTTCTTGTAAAGGGCTTGCGTCTGTTCCTTTGTCAGGGGGAGTTGGTACCCGCCGATTCCGCAGAAGAATGCCGCCCCATTTGCTCCTCTGCCGGCAACCATCGGTGAGGGATTTGAGATCGGCGGTGTGGCGGCTTCATTCGGTGCGCCGTATCGGTTCACCGGAACGTCAACGTAAGGATTACGCACGCCGCCTTTCGCGTTGCCGTTGGCGTCGAGCTCGAGCACGGACCCGTCATTTTTCGTATCGTTATCGACGGTGATGTATTCCGCGTGCGGCGGAATCTTCCCTTTATCCACCCACTGGATGAGATGGTCGAGCCCCACGGTCATTCCCATGCCCTGGGGAAAGCGGCTCACGGGATACTTGCAGGGATCGGGCTCATACGTTGGATTGATGCGCGAATCGTTGTGCGCCATTCCGGCAACTTCATAGATCCGGAACTGATCTCCTGGCGCATCGCCGTCGGGCCGCCGGTAGCGGTTGCCGTTGGCGGCGCCGGCGACGACTTCGGTCATCGTGGGCATCAGGATGAGCGGCACATCGACCTTCATGATCGGATTGTTTCCGCCCTGGCTGGTCGGCAGGAAGCCGTCGAAGATCGGTGTCATGTCGGAGGTTCGATAGATCATATGCGCCGGCAGATAGCCGGTCACCGTGGCAGCGGACGCCGACGTGCCCATCAGGATCATTTTCCTCATCTGCAGACCTTCAAGCGGCCCGTCCCGGCGGCCGCTCTTTGCCAGAAGGCCGACCTGAGCGATGATTTCGTTCGCCTGGTTGTTCCCGATCTGCAGTTCCTGATAACGGTCCATATTCGCCATCGTGAACTGGGCGGTGCTGCCGGTGACAATCTCCAGGCTGATGTGACCCTGGGTCATGGCGTAGGTGTGCACGAAGTGAAACATCCAGCTGTTTCCGCTCGGGTGCATCGGTTCCGCGACGACGATGCCGCTGAACTTCTTCACGTCGGACGGACGCCGTACAAGGATTCGCGTCGTGTAGGGCTGGCCCTGGGCGATGCCGGAGACGAAGTATTCCCTCACGATGTATTTGAAGTGCGCCATGTCTTCGTCAGCCGGGAGCGCCTGAAGGCCGGGAAACATGGCTCCGGGGCCCGTGATTTCCCTGAACGTCGGCATGGTTGCCACGACGGGATTCGCCGGAAGTTGAGCACCCCCGCGTCCTCCCCCTCCGGCTGCCGCTCCGCCGCCGCCTCGGCCCCGTCCCTGGCCTGCGGCGGTTATGGTGATCAGCACCGCGGTGATGCTGATTGCGGCGATCGTGGCCGACAAGGCTTTTCCGGATCTCATGCGTCTCTCCTGGTCTGTTTTTGCCGACCCATCGTTACGGCAATCGGAGTGGTTGTCAAGTCCGTGCAAAACGGTGTAGTGTCCTAAGCCTACCCGAAGATATTTGAAATTTTTGGGTAGGCGATCAGCTGTCAGCGATGAGCTTTCAGCTAAAGGAAGGGGAATTTCTTTCCAGCTGATCGCTGAGAGCTGTTTGCTGAGCGTCTAAGTCACCATTGGAGGCATCATGAACACGATCAGTCGTCGGGAACTTCTTCTTTCGGTTCCCTCTTTAGCTTTGATTCCGGCTCTTGCGCCGCGGTTGCTGGGACAGGAGGCGCCGCCCATTCCCCTGAAAGCGCTCAACTACTTCGCGCTCAACGTTTCCGATATGAAGCGTTCCATCGACTTCTATCAGGGACTGTTTGGAATGGCGATTCAGGCCCGGCACGGGGACTCTGTCCTGATGCGCATTGGCAGTGGACCTCAATTCATGATGCTGAATCCCGCGGGCGCCGGCATGCCGAGAATCGTTCCGCAGCTGGGACTAACCGTCGAGAACTTCAACGCGGACCGCATTGTCGGCATGCTCGAAAAACATGGCATTACGAAGGCCGACCCGTCCGGCCCCGGACTGACCGGCGGCGCCTTGAAGGTGCGCGTGACCAACCGCGGCAACACTCCTGAACTTTTTCTCGGCGATCCCGATGATTTTGTTCTCCAGATCCAGGACACGTCGTACGCAGGGGGCTCAGGACCGATGGGCAATGTGGTGAACGTCGAAGCCTCACCGAAAAAGGGGTTGATTGCTCTGAAGGACATGAGCCACTTCACGATCAACGCCTCGAACGGAACCACAACGCAGGACTTCTATAAGAATGTGTTCGGTGCGCCCGTACGCTCGCGGCAGGCCCAGACTCCGGCAATGGGGATCGGGGCCGCACCGAGTGTGATGTTTCTGATGTTTATCGGTGGTGGCGGCGGGCGTGGACGAGGCGGCCCGGCAGCAGGCGCGGCCGCTCCGGCAGGCCCCCGCGCCAGCGTGAACCACGTCAGCATGAGTATGGCGGACTTCAAGCCGGACGCCGTGATGAAGACGCTGGCAGAATTCGGCATCACCGAACGAACCGGTAACACCACCGGTCCACTGAAGTCCTACATCACGCTCCGTATGCCGGATCGCGGCGGCGCCGAAGGTGGCACGCCCGAATTGTATTTCACCGACCCGGACGGTCTGCTGCTCCAGCTGCAGGATGTGAAGTACTGCGGCGGCGGCGGTTATCTCGGTGAGATCTGCCTGGGGTAGGATTCGTGGGGTAATTCGGTGACGTTGATCAAATTGGCCCGAAGTAACTTTCGGGTTGCGAATTCGTTGGGGCGAATTTGATCAACGTCACCGAATTGCGCTCCGGCGCTGAATTGCCCCCGCCCTCCGGGCTCCAGGAGGTTCGCATGAATAGGACGTCTTTCCGGCTCCTGGCCGTGCTTCTCGCCCTTACCACGCCCCCTCTCTCCGCAGCCGACCGCACGACCGCCAGAGAGTTCTTCACCGAGCCGCCGACCCTGCTGTCGCTTGGATTCGAATGGCGGATCGACGGCGACGATAACCGCAACGCCGCCGTCGCCGTGTTCGTATCGCAAGAAGGGCGAGCAGGCGTGGAAAGAAGGGTTGCCGCTGCTTCGCATCGGCAACGAGCGCATCAACGAAAACTCGCTGCAGTACATCGTGCCGAACGGTTTTGCCGGCAGCATCTTCGATCTGGAGCCGGGAACCGAATACGAGGCGCGTTTCGTCATGTCCGATCCCGACGGCGTTGCCGGCAAGGCGGAGAATGTCGTCACCGTGAGAACCCGCGTCGAACCGAAGCCGGCCGCGGGAGGCAAGGTCTATCACGTGTATCCTCCCGGCTACAACGGCCAGAAGCAGGAACCGGCGTTCACCGGCCTTCTCGCGCGCGTACTACACGGGCGCCGCCGGCTCCGATTACTTCAACTCATGGCCGGCGCGAGTTCAGCCGGGAGACACGATTCTGGTTCATGCCGGCGTGTACAAGGATGATCGGCTATCGCTACGGCGGCGGGCTGGGCACGGTGTCCAGCGGAACTTACTTTCTGACGCAGAGCGGCACGGCCGACAAACCTATCGTGATCAAAGGCGCGGGCGACGGCGAGGCCATCTTCGACGGCGACGGCGCCTATAACCTCTTTAACCTGATGGCCGCGAACTACAACTACTTCGAGGGCCTCACGATCCGCAACACGGACCTGGCTTTCGGGGCCGGCTTGAAAAACATCATCGGCTCGAGCGGCGCTCACCGATCAAGCACTGCAGTTCGAAAACGTCGGCCGCGGCGATTTACACGCGATTGGTCCGGATCGAAGGATTACTACATCGCGGATAACATGATGATCGGCCGCTTCAATCCGAATTACCTGATGGGTTTCACGGGACGCACGTGGCAGAACCTGCCCGAGTTCAATCCGAAGCTGGTTTCCGAATATGCGGTGAAGGTCTACGGCTCCGGACACGTGGTCGCTTACAACCGGATCGCAAATTTCCACGACGGCATCGACATCGCGACATACGGCAACCCGGACGGCGTCGCCAGATCCGATACGCGACCGCATGCCGGTTTCGATCGACTTCTACGGCAATGACATCTCGAACATGGAAGACAATTGCATCGAGTCCGACGGCGGCGCGCACAACATCCGCATCTTCCGGAATCGCTGTTTCAACCACGGCCATCGCGCCCTCAGCGTGCAGCCGATGTTCGGCGGGCCCGTTTACTTCATTCGCAACATCGTCTACCACGCGCCCGAGGGCGGGGCAGTGAAGTTCACCGCGTCGTCGGCGGGAATCGTGGTGTATCACAACACGTTTCTCGCAGCCGTGAAGCCGATGCTGCTGGCGGCTTCGAACGTTCACTACCGGAACAACCTGGTGCTCGGAAAGAGCGGAGACTCCCGAGACTTTTGCCATCGAGACGAACACGAATTATTCGAGCTCCGACTACAACGGTTTCCGTCCGAACGAAGGCGCCGATATTTTCCTTCGAGTGGAGCTCTCCGCCGATGACGATGCGCGCGAACTTTCCCGGGGAAGATGGGCAAACTCTCGACGCAGCAGCAGGCGCAACTGGAAGCCAAGGCGCGCGAGACGCGCCGCTTCAAAACGCTCAAAGAGTACAGCGAGGCGACCGGTCAGGACAAACACAGCGTCCTCGTCGATTACGACGTGTTCGTCAAGGTGTCGCCTCCGGGCCCCGATCCGCGAACTCTGTACAGGCCGGCCGACTTCGATTTCGAGCTTCGTCCGGGTTCGACCGCGGTCGACGCCGGAGTGCGTCTGCCCGGCGTGAATGACGACTTCACCGGCCGCGCACCGGACCTCGGAGCCTACGAAGTCGGGGCCGGTGCCGCATTACGGTCCGAGGAAGCGGTGAGGAATTTCGGGGCCGTGCACCTCGAACCCCGAATTCGAATTGCAGAATTCGGGGTTCGAGGTGCACGGCCCCGAAATTCCTCACTGAAATTCAGTCGCAGGCGTCGGTGATGCAGATGGATTCGAGCGTGCGGCCGACCGGCGGTGCCGGCAGGCCCGGCTGCCGTCATCAGCTTGCGCAGCAGAAGTCCGGTCTCGGGATGCGGGATCGCCGACTGGACGCCGACGCGGACCAGGCCATCGGCGTAGTCCACCGGTTCCCACGTGTGGACTGCGAGTTTGCCGCCGCGGTTATCGGTGTTGCCGTAGTCGCGGATGTCGAGTTTGGCGCCGTGGTCCGCACAGAACCTGAACGACATCGGCGCGGCCCTTGTGCGCGGCGCCGTGCAGCGCAACGCGGCCCGTGTCCGCCTGGATGTTCGGATCGATGCCGAGGTCGAGCAGCATCTTCACGGCTTCCAGCGTCTGTTCCGGCGACCACTCGTAGGTGATGCCCTCCACCCAGCCGATTCCGGCGGCGACCTGCAGGGCGTGACGTTGAGCACGGTGTCGATTTTCGGATCGGCGCCGTGGGCCAGCAGCAGTTTCATCAGAACGAGATCGCCGGACTGGGACGCGCGCAGGAAAGCCGTCGCGCCGTTTTCATCCAGCCACTGGTTGGTGAAGACGGTGCGGGTTTCCGTGCTGTCCTTCATGCGGGCGTTCACATCGGCGCCTTTGTCCAGGAGGAGCTTGATGAAATCGAGGTGATCCATGTCGGGCTTGCGGACCGGATAGTCGCCGCCTTCGATATTGCGGTTGTCGGTGGCAAGGTAGAGCGGCGTCCACCCGCCTTTGTTGGCGAGGTTCGGATCGGCGCCGTGATCCATCAGAAACGCGCCGAGCTTGTAGTAGCGGTTTTGGGTCGCGACCAGCAAGGGGCTCCAGCCGTAGCCGCGTGGTCTCGTTCACGTCGGCTCCTGCGGCCAGCAGGACTTTTGACGGACTCGAGATCGTTGGCGCGGGCCGCATAGATCAGCGGCGGTCAGTTCGCCGCCATCATTCGGCGCAGTTCGCGGCCGCTGAGTGTCGGCGGCGTCGTCGCCGGTGGCCGCCTGATCGCTGCCGCTGCAGCTGCCGCTTGAGCCTCCGCCTCGGCCTGCGCGCCGCGCCGCGTCCTCTGCCGTTGGCGCCTCCGCGATTGCCCGGCCGCGTTATCCTGCCGGACCTCTGTTGCCGCCGCCAAGGCCAGGCGCGGCCTCGCCCGGCGGCCAGCGCCGCGCCCTGCGCCGCGACCTGCTTTCCTTGGATCGTTGGATTTCCCGAGCGCCGGGCCTCTTCCGCGCGGTGCGGATTCGACCGGGCCTTGATATCGGCGCCACGCTGGATCAGAAGTTGAATCGCCGGGGCGTGGCGCTTCGTCCGCCGCCCACATCAAGGGCGTGTCGTTCCGCGCAGGTTTCTTCGCGTTCACGTCCGCGCCGTGGTCGAGCAGCACCTTCATCGCTTCGACATTGCCGGTGCGCGACGCCTCCATCAGACGGGTTCTTCCTAGCGGAAGTGGCTTCGTTGGGATCGGCGCCCGCCTTGATCAGGGCGGCGACGATGGCTGCGTCCCCGTTGACGCTCGCCAGCCAAAGCGGCGTGGCGCCATCGCGGTTCAGCGGCTTTCGGCATTCGCGCCGGCGCGAATCAGAAGGTTCGGACCATATCCTTCGCCGGTACACTGCCCAATGAAGCGCGGTGGCGCCATCGGCTTGGCGCGCGTTCACATCCGCTTGCTGCTCGAGAGCGTGCGCACGGCCGCCTTGTCACCCGTTCATGGCGGCGTCCGCCAAATCCTGCGGCCGGCGGCCAGAGGATTGAAACCTGCCACTGCGAGGACTACGGCCGTTATCGCGCAGTGCCGAGAATATCGCTTCAGAGTATTCGTCATGCATCATCTCCTCACAGATCTCCTACAGGTTTTCCAGTCGGCCGGTGCTGTCGCCGATGCTGTCCTGATGGATGTCGAACATGATCCAGGACGCTCAAAAGCAGGTTGCCGGTCGGCACGGTCTTTGAAGGATAGGCCAGATGACGCCCTCCCTTCAGCTTCCCGTTCAAACCGCCGACCAGGACGTGCGGCACGTCGTAATGGAGGTGCTGGTTGGAGTTGCCCATGTTCTGCCATACAGAACCAGCGAATGATCGAGCAGCGTGCCGTCGCCGTCCTGGGTCCTGGCCAGCTTGTCGATGAGATAGGCCAGCAACTTGATGTGATACTGGTTGATCTTCGAGAGATCGGCGATGCGCCTGGGGTCTTCGCCGTGATGCGACACGCCGTGGAACCGATCCGTGGGCGCTTCGCACGCCGGGTAGGTGCGGCCTGTCAGATCGCGCGCAAACAGCATGGTTCCGACGCGGGTCATGTCCCCCCGGAAGGCCAGGGCCAGCAGGTCGAACTGCAGCTTGACGTGTTCGTCGAAAGTCGGCGGCACGCCGACCGGCACACGCATGTCATTCGGGCGCGACGGTGGAAGCCTTCATCGCAATCTGCAGCCGCCGCTCGATTTCGCGTACATCTGGTGTCATACTCGTCGAGGCGCTGCTTGTCGGACGCACCCAGATCGGCGCGCATGCGCGACAGGCTCTGCGTCAGCGAATCGAGAATGCTGCGGTCGCGGGCACGTCGCGCGAGCGCGCTGCTCGACGGTGCTGCCGTCGCCGAACATCCGTTCGAAGACGACCTGAGGGTTCAGTTCCATCGGCAGCGGATTGGTCGGCGTCGCCCAGGAAATCGTGTTGGTATAGGTGCAGCTGTAACCTTCGCCGCAACTGTTCGAATTTGGCTCCCGGGTCTTCGCAGGCGAACTGCATCGACGGCAACAGGTTGTCCTGTCCGATCTTCTTGGCGATCATCTGGTCGATCGTCGTCCCCGCGTAGACGTCTGCTCCCGCTGTTTTCTTCGGCTTGTTCGCGCACAGGAAGGCCGCGGCGACCCAGTGGTCGGCGCCCGTCACGCCCGGAGGCGGTTCGGCCGAACGCGAATGCAGTCCGCTCATGAGCACGGTCTGAGTCCCGATACGGCTCCAGAGGTTTGTAGTTGAACGGTAGTTCTGCCTCAAGCGGCCCTTCGGTCTTGGGTACCCAATAGCCCGGCGCCGCTCCGTGCGGCACGAAGCCGGCCAAAGAAGCGTGGCGCCGGAGCGGCAGCGGTCTGGGCCATTGCGGTTGCCGCCGGCACCATCGCATCAAGGAAGGGCAGCGCGAGCGCCGCACCGGCGCCCTTTAAGACTGCTCGGCGGGAGACATGTTTCTTAGAAATGAACATAGTGCGCTTCTCCTATCTATTAGCGGCGGCTTTTGGCTCGCCGTTCGGCGATCTTCATGTTCATCTGGAACGGGGTGCTCTTGACGATGCCGGTCACGAGTGACGAGAACCTGTAGTTGTTTGCGGGCCGAGTCCCGCATGATCTTCCTCACCAGCGGCATGTCTTGATATTCGACGCCGCGGCCAAGCGCATACGTCAGCAGTTTCTCGGTAACGTTGCGGACGAACTGATCGGAATAGCTCATCAGCAGGTCGCGCAGGCTGGCCGACCCGTCGATCTTCGTCCCGTCGACAAGTTGCGCCGACGCGTCGATCGGCTGATCCGCTGTCTTCCGTGCGCCACATTCCGACGGCGTCGAAGTTCTCCAGCGCCATCCCCATCGGCTCGAAGATCTGGTGGCAGGTCGCGCACGACCGGATTGGTGTGATGCATTTCCATCCGCTGCCGCATCGTCGGTTCCTTGGCGTTGCCGGCGAGTATCCGGTGCTGTTTCCTTGATCGCCGGAACATTCGGCGGCGGGTCCGGCGGGCTGATGCCCAGGAAGGTTTGCAGGAACCACTTGCCCGCGGCTCACGGGCGAGTGCGGGCCGCCTGTGACGTCACCGTCAAGCAGGGCGCCCTTTCCCGAGCAGGCCTCGGCGCATGTCCAGTATCGGGCCCGCAGGTCACGCGGCGGAACTGGCTGCCATAGATGTTCGGAATTCCGTAATGCTTCGCCAGCCGTTCGTTGACGAACGTGTAATCCGCGGTCAGCAGATCGAGCACGCTGCGGTCTTCGCGAATGATGCTGTCGAAGAACAGTTCGGTTTCGTGCCGGAACGCGTCGCGCAGGTTGTCGTCGAAGTCCGGGAACAGGTTCACCACCGGTTCGACGGCCTGCAGGCCCGCACGTTCAGCCATTGTCCGGTGAAGTTTGACCAGTGCTTTGGACCGGGGATCCTTGAGCATCCGCTGCACCTGCTGTTCGAGCACAGCGGGATTCTTCAGTTTTCCCTGCTCGGCCAGGTCGAGGAGTTCGTCGTCGGGAATGCTGCTCCACAGGAAGAACGACAGCCGCGAGGCCAGCTCCAGTCGCTGAGCGCGGTAAGCCTTGCCGGGAGCCAGCGCAGCAGATTCGACTTCACCGCGATAGATAAACGCCGGATCCGCCAGGATGCGCTGCAAAGCCGCTTCGATTCCCGAGTCGAAGTTTCCCTCGCCCGGCCGGCCCGGTAGAACTCCATCAACGTTGCGAGGTCTTCGGCTTTTGCCGGGCGGCGATAGGCGCGGCGCGCCAGATTGGTCACGATCTGCCGTGCACACTTGTCTTCGTCGCCGGCGTTTGCAGGCTTGCAGATGAAAATCTTGCGCCGGCTGGCAGAATCTTCGGCGCCCAGGGCATCGTAAGGGCCCTCGATCTGAACCTCGCCAACATGCGGGTAGAACAGATACCCGGAAATCTGTCCCGGGGAGTTCATCGTGCGCATGAAGGGTTTGTTAATGTCATTGCCCGGCGCTTCGTTTGTCGCCAGGAAGGCCACGGCGATCGTGTGCACGCCTGCCCGGATCGGGATGCGGGGTGTCTCGCCGATCTTGCCGACTCCTCCGGTTCCGATCTCCTTGTCCCAATCGAATAATTTGACGCGCTCGCCATCCACCGTGACTTCGAGTTGTTCACCCGTGATGCCGCCGAGCACGTTCTTGAAGTAACCGGCGATGGGCAACACCCTGATGACGTACTCCGCATTGGCGGGGAACTGATGCGTTACCAGCATCCCCCCGCGGGTTCCGAAGGGCAGTCCCTCGACGCGGATGTTCTGCGAAACATCGGCCGGGGCCTGATAGACGGCCTGTGTTGGAGCCGTGATGTCGCCAACAGCCAGGCGGCTGATCTTTCCAGCGGCCGACAGATAAGCTTCGATCAGCGCCGGAGACACCGTCAGCGTTCCTGCCATATTATCGAAGCCGTGTGTCGAATCGTCCGAAGGAAGGAACTTGGTGGCGTCTACTTCAAGAGCCAGCAGATCACGGATTGCGTTGGCATATTCCGTACGGTTCAGGCGGTGCAGCCCTGGAGCCGGCAGATGGGTCTCCGCCGCGCGATCGAGTTCGTTTTCCATCCAGCCGATCAGGGTTTCGAGTGTGGCGCGGTCCGGCCGCGGCATATTGGTGGGGGGCATCATGCCGGCGCGCAGCTTCCGGACAATTTTCTCGCCGATTTCCGGGTTATCGCCGAAATGCGCCAGGTCCAGCTTGTCCAGATGAAGATTTGCCGTGTTGGCCTTCTCGTTGTGACAGGTGACGCAGTACTTGTCGATGATGGCGCGCGGCGCCGAGGTGTCCGGCGTTTGGCTGGCCTGACCCGCATTTGCAGCCGACGCCGTGGCCTGGGTTCCAGGGGCGCGGGTCTGGCCGGAAATAAGAACCGCAGACAGGACTGCGATCACACCCGTGGCGAGAACTTTTTTATTCATGAGTTTTTATCCGGAATTGATTGTGGCATGAGGACTTAAGTATATTTTCGGAAAGGCGAAAGTCAAGAAAACAGGAGCAAAGGGAGCAAAGTGCGGGGTGGTCCGAGTTCGATCAGGTCCCACTTTCCTTTTACCTGATCACGGTGTCGAATCCCAGCGGTTGCGCGCTTTCGCAGCTTACCCCTGGCATACTCCTGCACCCGGTGCGCTTTCGTTACCTCCAGGCGGGAAACCCCTTACCTGGGCAGGGCCAGCGCAACCAGTTCTGCAGGAAAATTCCTCGCCCCGACCGCGACGACAATGAACTGCCGGCCACCGGACATGAACGTCATGGGAAGGCCGGTCTCATTCCCGGGCAGTTCCATTTCGAAGACCGTTCTGCCGGTCTTTTTGTCGAGAGCGCGGAATTTCTTCCCCCCGCCCTGCGGCCCTGAAGAGAACAACCCCGGGCCATCCCCGGCAAACAGCAACGTCTTGGTGACCAGCAGGGGCGCGCGCTCCGGATTGCCGGCGCCGCTCAGGTCGATGCCTGCCAGAAGTGGACTGTTCCGGATGTAGTCGGGAGCCTGGCCGTTTGGAACCATCCACAGGTGATTGCCGGTATTGAGGTCGATGGCCGTGATGCGCCCCCAGGGTGGTTTGATCAGGGGCAGCCCCATCGGCGCTTCCACGCGGCTCGAGCGCCCGATGTACCTCATGTCGGAACGATCGCCTCCGGGCGCGAGCGCGCTGGCCCACCAGTTGGTGACCGAAGGGATGTAAATGATTCCGGTGTCCGGGTCCGCGGCCGCGCTCTCCCAGTTTGCCGCCCCCTGATTGTGCGGGACCGTGAGTGTCGCGAGCTTGCCGCCGGTGTTCTCGACAATCGGCGGCGTGTAGATCGGGCCCATCTTGTATTGTGATGCAATCCGAAGCGCTTCCGCTTTCAGAGCTGGAGTGAAGTCGATGAGATCCGCTTCAGTCACGCCTTGCCGGTCGAATGGCGCAGGCTTCGTCGGGAAGGGTTGCGTCGGCGACGTCTTTTCTCCCGGTACGTCGCTCTGCGGTACGGGTCTCTCGACAATGGGCCAGATCGGTTCGCCGGTGACACGATCGAAAACGTAGATGAACCCCTGCTTGGTCACTTGCGCCACGATCTTGCGCGCCCGGCCGTCCACGCGCACGTCAAGCAGCACCGGTGCGGATGCGGTATCCCAATCCCAGATATCGTGATGGATAAGCTGGTAATGCCAGATGCGTTTGCCGGTCCTGGCATCGAGGCAGACGAGGCTGTTGCCGAACAGTCCGTCGCCGGGGCGATGACCGCCATAGTAGTCGCCCGTCGGCGTTTCCACCGGAACGTACACGTAACCCAGATCCAGATCCGCGCTGAGGGGAGCCCAGGCGCCGGTGTTGCCGGTGTGATCCGCAGAGTTATCCTCCCAGGTGTCGTAGCCGAACTCGCCAGGCAGAGGGACCGTGTGGAAGGTCCAGATCAGTTTCCCGGTGCGCACGTCATACCCGCGAATGTAACCGGGGACGTTGTTCATGGTGCGGGGCGCGGCTCCGCCGAGTAACGCATTTCCAACGACAACGACGTCGCCCACGACCAGTGCCGGTGAGGACGCGCCGATTTGATTCGGTTCGACTTTGCGTCCGAGACCGTCCCAGAGGTCCACGATGCCATTAGCGCCGAATGTGGGGACAGGCTGTCCGGTTTTCGCATCAAGACCGACCATCTGATACCCGGGCGTGATCAGGATGATCCGCTCGCTGCCTCGTCCATCAGACCAATAGGCCAGGCCACGATTGTTCCTGCGTGGCGCGCGGGCACCGCGCTCCCCTTCGTCGAGATTGTAGGTCCATTTCTGGTCGCCGCTGGAGGCATCGAGCGCGACGGCGGCCCGCTGCGATCCGGCGGTGAAGTAGAGGGTGTCGCCGATCATCAACGGCGTGGCTTGCCAGTTGTAGTCGGGAGGCTGGCCGAGCGTAGAGGTCTTCCACCGCCATACGATCTGCAGGTTCTTCACATTGGACGCATCGATCTGCTCCAGCGGCGAATACTTCGTGCCGCCGGCATCCCCGCCATAGTAGCGCCACTCGCGATTAGCCGCGCCCTTCTGAGCCGTGCCCGCCGGAGTGAGCGCCAGCGCCGCGCATGCGAGCGCCAACCCCATCGTTTTCGTCATTGCTTGTCGCATCCGATTTCCTCGCGCCGAATTATACGCCAGTACACGGGGGCAGCGTCGCGGCGCGGAATTGAAAACATCGCACGACCTGCGATACATTGCCGTCAATTCCTGGAGGTCACTCATGAAACGGTACGGAACAGGTATCGCTGCCGCGTTGATGCTGGTTCTTTCGACGGCATCGGCATTTGCCCATCATTCCTTCGCGGCGGAATACGATCAGACGAAGCCTGTTTCGGTGAAGGGAACGGTCAACAAAGTGGCCTGGGTCAATCCTCACGCTTATCTTTACGTGGACGTGAAAGACGACAAAGGCAAGGTCACTGTTTGGGCGTTCGAGCTCCTGAGCCCCAACGCTCTTGCGCGGCAAGGCTGGGGCGCGAAGTCTTTGCTGCCCGGCCAGGCAGTGACCGTGGATGGCTATGCGGCAAAAGACGGTAAAACGCTCGTCGACGGATCGGTCCACGCCAACTCCCGCATGGTGACGACCACAGACGGTAAGAAGGTCTACATTGGCAGCTCGCTCGGCGATACGGCTCCGGCAGGGCGCGGACAATGAAACTGCGATTTCTTTCCTGGATCGCTGCGCTTTCTGTGGTTTTGCTTTCGATCACAGGGAGCGGCGCTGCGCAGGGACGCGGAGCGGCAGTCGCTTCTGGAGCCGCTCCATCCACCGGCAACAGCATGGGCAACGAAAAGGCTCCCTCAGGCCCCACGCCGCGCATGCCCGATGGCAAAGTGGATTTCAGTGGAGTGTGGGATCCTGGCTCCGCGTTCTTCAATATCGGCCAGGTCCCGCTCCAGCCGTGGGCCGAGACGCTGGCAAAGGAGCGCTCGGCCAACCAGGGGAAGGATGATCCGGAAGCCCAATGTCTGCCTGCCGGCGTCCCCCGCATCTCCCCGTTCCCGCAGAAGTTTGTTCAGACCCCCAACCTCGTGGTGATTCTCGATGAAGGCAACATTCACAGCTATCGCCAGCTTTTCCTCGATGGGCGCGGCCACGCGACCGACCAGTTCCCGTTGTGGATGGGCGATTCTATTGCAAAGTGGGACGGCGACACGCTTGTTGTCGAGACCATCGGGTTCAACGACAAGACGTGGATCAGCAGTCGCGGGATTCCGCATTCCGAAGAGCTGAAGGTTATCGAGCGCTATCGGCGGCCGGACTTCGGTCATCTTGAAGTGGAGATCACGATGGAAGATCCAAAAGCGTTCACCAGGCCTCATACCTTCAAACGTGGCTTTATCCTGTTGACGAACTGGGAGATCCACGAATACGTCTGCAACGAGTTCAACGTGGACAAGGATCACCTCGTCGGAAAGTGAAGCGCCAGGTGCCGGGATTATCTTGACTTCAACTGCGGCTGCTATATAAACCGGGAGCAGTTTTCAGAAGACTACAAGGAGAGGCTTCCCTGATGCAGCTGTTGCGATTGTTGCGGTTGTTGCGATTGACGCGATGCTTCCGGCACCGGATCGCGATTGCGAC
This sequence comes from uncultured Acidobacteriota bacterium, assembly GCA_963836435.1. Lineage (GTDB taxonomy): Bacteria > Acidobacteriota > Terriglobia > 20CM-2-55-15 > 20CM-2-55-15 > DASTBJ01. Next base: position 86,108 of record CAWIJI010000011.1, read on the forward strand.
CGTTGCCGTTGTTGTATTGCCGCCGGCTGTTGGCATGAGCGTCGGCCAGGCCCCGGCACGGGGCCAGGCACCCGCTGCGGCGCGCGGTGCGGCAACTGTGCCCGGCATCCCTCGGCTGCCCGACGGCAAGCCCAACTTCAGCGGTCTCTGGCAAACCATCGGAACCGCGGAGTACGACCTGGAGGATCATGGGCCCTCGGCAGGCTTCTTTTATCAGCTTGGAGCCATCGGAGCGACGCCGGCCGGTGTGGGAGTTGTTGAGGGCGGAGCCATACCCTACCGCCCGGAAATGCTCGCGAAGAAGAAAGAGAACTTCGCCAGGCGTATCGAGTTGGATCCTGTCGTGAAGTGTTACATGCCGGGCGTGCCCCGCGCGACCTATATGCCCTTTCCTCTGCAGATTGTGCAGGGCCCCGACAATGTCGTGATTGCCTATGAGTTCGCGACTGCAAACCGGACGATCCGGATGAAGGATCACAAGCCCGCCCCGGTCCCGACATGGATGGGATGGTCCAATGGAAGCTGGAGCGGCGACACGCTTGTCGTCGACGTCACCGGCCTGAATGGCGATACCTGGTTCGATCGCGCCGGAAACTTTCACAGTGAGGACCTGCACGTGGTCGAGCGCTATACGTTCCGCAATCCTGACGTGATCGATTACCAGGCGACCATCACCGATCCGAAGACCTTTACGCGGCCGTGGACGATCAGTCTTCCTCTCTACCGCCGCCTGGATAAGAACGCGCAGATGCTGGAATTCAAGTGTGTGGAGTATGCCGAGGAGCTGCTCTACGGAGACTTGAGAAAAAACCCGACCAGGTAAAAGGAGATTCCATGAGTCACCGATTGCTAACGTCAATGACGATCGGTTTGCTGGCGGCGATGCCGATGCACGCGCAAACCGGACAGAAGGCGGCGCCCACGGCCGCGAAGGCGCAGGGAACTGCGGCCAGGGCATGGACGCAGCCCAAGCTGTCCTGGGGTGCCCCTGACCTGCAGGGAACCTGGACCGGCGACGACTACATCCGGGTGCCCATGGAACGGCCAGCCGCAGCGGGTACACGGCTGCAGAGAACGGAGGAGGAGATTGCTGCGGCTGAAGCCCAGATCGAGCAGACGGAACAGCGGAATTCCCAGGAATTTGCCTCTCCGAACGCCAACGTGAGCGTGAATCCTCCCGGACACTGGGGTGAGGGGGCCCGGCGTCCGGCGACCCAGACGTCCCTGATCATCGTCCCGGAGGACGGCCGCAGACCCGCTCTCACTGCCGAGGCGCAGCAGCTCCAGCAATCGGCGCCCCGCCTGATCGGCGCCGCAGGCAATCCGCGGCCGGCAGACTCGTGGGAGGACTACACGCTCTACATTCGCTGCATAACGCGTGGGCTTTTGGGTTCCACGCTCCCGGTCATCTATGGGAACGGTATGCAGATCGTGCAGTCGCCGAACTCGGTCGCAATACTCTATGAAATGGTTCACGAAGCACGAATCATTCCCACTGACGGACGTCCCCACGCGCCGTCGAGCATCCGCTCGTATATGGGTGACGCCCGCGGGCGCTGGGAGGGCAATACGCTGGTCGTCGAAACCACGAACTTTCTGCCCGGCAAGACCGGCATCGGCGCAAACGGCGGCGGCACGCCGACCAGCGACGCTCTGAAGGTCACCGAACGCTTCACACGCAACGGCCAGAACACCATGTATTACCAGGCCACGATCGACGATCCGAAGACGTATACCGCACCTTTCACTCTGGGGTTCCCCATTACGCAGGAGCCGGGATACGAGATTTTCGAGTACGCGTGCCACGAGGGCAACCACGCCATGCGCAACTCGTTGAGCGCTTCCAGAGCGCAGGATCCGAAGTAGGGAGGAGATTCATGCGAACAAAATTATTCCCAGTTGCAATGGTACTTGTGATGTTGTGCGCTTCGGTTCCCGTCTGGGCCCACCACGCCTTCGCCGCCGAGTTCGATGCCACGAAACCGGTCAAGCTGCGCGGGAGCGTGTCGAAGGTCGAGTTGATCAATCCTCACGCATGGATTCACATCGATGTAAAAGACCAGAGTGGGAAGGTGACAACCTGGGCGGTGGAAGCCGCTGCTCCCAACGCGCTTCTTCGCCGAGGCTTCACTCAGGATTCTCTGAAGATAGGGACGGAGATCCTGGTGGATGGCTTCCAGGCCAAAGACGGAGCCAATCGGGCCAACGGCAGCAACATCACTTATGTCGATGGCAAGAAACTTTTCATCGGTTCCAACGGAACCGGCGCTCCGATCGAACAATAGGGAATTCCAGGGAATTCGGGGCCGTGCACCTGTGACCCCGAATTCGGCGGGATGGTATTAGTGGTGTCCCCTGGTGGGAGACGCTTCCTGAGCGTGTTTCGGCGCCGAAATCACCGCCCAGGTACTGCGCTGGCCCCGGTAATCCCGTAACTGAAAACGACGGTTGACGGATATGATGGCCGCTCGGCTGCGTCCTGTGCGCTGAGCAATATCGCTGATGCTCATGTCCGTTGAGTTCAGCAGCCGCATGATGGTCTGGATCTCTGAATCCTGAAGCCGGCATCCTTGCTTGGGCATCGGTTTTCTCCTCTATTTGGTTTTACCTGATCGAAAAACGTCCTGAAGACAAGGTCCGGATTCGTTTGAACTGGGGGGTAACGACGCCGCGCCGGGGGGGAACACGGCAACGCCTGCGGGCTACTTGCCCATCGGCATCGTTTTAGAAAGCGGCTCGGCATCCTACCAGCCCTTACAAAGTTTCAGATCCTCAGCTTCGACTCCTCGAGAACATCCCTTACGGGTCTCGACGATCTCCAATCAGAATCCATTCCCTCAAATGCTTGAGACATTCAAAGAACTACCCTTGAATACAAGCTCGATAGCTCTCCGTCAATTATAAATGTGCGGGGCCCGGATCCAACCGTGGGAAAACGGGTTGCCTACTCATTCTCGAATTTCAATGGCTGTCCGCCGGAGGCAATCACGAGCTTTTCGAGGACCTCGTAGGGGTGGGCCCCGACCAGCTTTTGTCCACCCGCAATGAAGCTGGGAACGCCTGTTATTCCGTAGCGGTGTGCCGCCTGCCAATCCGCGTCCACGGCTGCTTTGAAGGTACGTTCGGTAAGCGCGCGGCGGGCGTCATCGGCAGGGACCCCGCCGGACTGCGCGATGCGGACCAGAACGTCGATGTCTCCGATGTTCAGACTCTCCTCGAAATAGGCCTTGTATAGACGATCGCGAAGGCTGTCGTAGCCTTTCGCGAGCTCCTGTGCGAGGCGGCTGTTGTAGGTGTGGGTTCGTTCGTTAAAGCGTAATCCTTCAGCCTCCATCAGGTTCTTCAGGCGGGCCTGCGCGGCGCCAAGATCGAAGCCTCGGCCGGCAAAGAGTTTTTCGAGGGTGAGCCCCTCTGCCGGGGTCTCGGGGTGCAGCGGAAAGTACAGCCACTGAACCTCGATATCGAAATTCCGTTGCAGCTTCGCCACACGCGGTGTGCTGAGGTAACACCACGGACAGACGAAGTCGGTGAATACTTGCAGCTTGATCGGATTGCTCATGGCGTTGAAAAATGAGGGACAGAGAGGTAATTCCGACGCTGTTGATCCTCATTTAGGTAGATGCGCAGCCACGCGATGACAACCCTGCGTCCCTGCATCTCTAACCTCAGCGCCATGGTCCAAGCTGGGAAATTTGGCCGGGGATTCTCAAACCACACTTCTTTGGCGGGAGCTTCGGAGACTCGAATTGTCGGTGTGTTTCGCATCCAATTTCTCTCAACGGTCTGGAGATTCGTATCAATAACCGGTCTTGCGATCATATTCCCCGAAATCTGAGAAGTCGATCCGCGAAGTTGACCTCCGCCCGACACTTGAGAAAGCAATGAGAGCGAAACACCTGACGAGTCAGAAGAGGGCAGTCATCTTTTGCCACGATGATGGACGCCCGCTCGACCCGACCGGCTTCGTGAAAGAGGCAATTCGCCTCTATTGTCGGCTTTCCCTGCCAGTCGTGCGCTCTGATTCCGTTTCGTTGGAGAACTTGTTTACACCGGGCGGGATGCCGCTATTCTCTTCAGCGGTCCTCTTGATTTCCGCCAAGATGTTTTCCTTTTCAGTCAGGGGTGCAGAAGAGCCATGCATCGCTACTTCGCCGGGTCTCGAGCGATTCAAATCTTTGACTTCAAAAAAAAAGGAACTGATCGTTGACCTTGACCCGGTAATCCAGTTTCCGAGTCTTGCCTGCAATCGCTGTTTCATATTCATGATTCAGACCGCGCTCGCCGAGGTATGTTTCAAACAGCAAGTCGGATTGAGTCTTCGCGTTTGCCATCTGCTAGGAGCACGCCGGAGGCGTGCTGAGAATTTAGCCCCGGGTTAAGCGAGCGAAGCGAGCGCAACCCGGGGTTGCCGTAACGGAGATGTTCGCACCCCGGCAGGGGTGCGAGGAATCCCTGCAGCCCTGCCGGGGTGCGAACGCCGCTCGTGAGATGAACCCCGGGTGTCGCTCGGCTCCACCCGGGGCTTCACGCCTCCGGCGTGCAAAATGTCTAAACTATGAAATGCGCCCGAGACGATTCGAACGTCCGACCTTTGGTTTCGGAGACCAACGCTCTATCCAGCTGAGCTACGGGCGCGCACCCGGAATTGTAGTCCATCTGAGATATCCGGCGGTTGGGGAGTGCGGGAGAAGGAGATTCGCGGCTGCGTTTGCTGGTGGTAGACAGCTTTGGCAAGTTGCGAGGTTAGCCTTCGGGGTTGTCTAACAACTCCTGCAAGCGCATTCGCGGGGAAGACGGGACGCGCTCCAACCAGCTTTGGTCTGCCAATCCGACCTCCACCATATCGCGCAGATGCACGCGATCCTTGTCGCGGAACGAAGTGAGTTTCATTCGGACCAGTGCATCCAGCGAGATCAGAGGGAACGTCTCTGTCCGGTCGGATTCCGAGACATCCGGAACGGTCTCGACGTAGTGGGCGCGGACTTTTTCTGCCGCGAACAGGATATGCACTAGAGTATATAGTCGCTTTTACCTATAAATTGCAATTGCTTCTCCGGTTTCGGCATTGTCTAATTGCCGCAGCTTTTTCAACGGCACTCGCAGGAAATGTTCTATGTACGACCGAGCCGGTGCTCAAATCGGACTTGCCGTTTTCGGATGCGCGTCGCAAACACAGCTGTCGGCGATACGCGGAAAATACCTGTGAAATACGTACAAAATTATGACACTTAAGGAGGTCCAAACATGAGAGGTAATCGAGTAACTCTGGTTTTGGCACTTGCGGTGTTCGCTCTCACATCAACAAGCTTCATTCACAGCATGTACAGCCCGAACGTCGCTTTCGCGTCTTGTCAGGACGGAGAAGGAGTTGGCGCCGTTTGCTACAGTGATTATCCCAACTGTGATTACAACACCTCGTACTGTATGTACCTTTTGTGCGGCTACGAATACGAGTGTTTTGCCGTAGCTTGGAACGAATACTGTGAGACGAGTAGCAGCCCGTGCTCCTGCGGCGGAGTATGTGGTTACCCGCCTTGCATTGGCAGCTGCTAATGCGAAAGGTTCCCGCACCCTACAATTTCTTTGGCGCGGTTTGCCTCTTAATGGTCATTCTGACTATTCAGGGGCAAGAGGGCTTCGTTCCGATTGAGGGCGTGGTAATAGATCGCCAGACAGCTAACCCGATCGGACAGGCACGAGTTGAACTCGAATCGGAAGCGCGCCAAGTGCAAGCCGTTACTGCGGACGATCAGGGTAGGTTTATTGTCCGTGCAGCGCCTGGCCGCTATATCGTCCGCGCTATAAAGCAGGGTTTGTTCATGGCTTCACCGTTTGCCGTAAACAATTCATCGGCTGCCGTAAAGGGTGTTCGTCTTGAAATGTTGAAGGGGGCGTCGATCACAGGTCGTGTCTTAGACCAGAATCGCCGCCCCCTATCTAATGCAACTGTAGTAATGTTGCGTAGTTATTACGACAATTCACATCACGTACTAAGACCCCCAGGGTCGAAGCCAAATTGGTATCCCGGCGATCCCAATATTCCAAACGGCACACAGGTTATTACAGACGACCAGGGCCGTTACCGCGCATTTGGTTTGGAGCCCGGCTCATTCTATATGGGAGTGTGGACAGAAAAGGAAACGGGTGTGCGGTATTATCCAGGCACCGCCGACCCTAGCCTTCCCATTATCTTGAGCGAAGGGACGGCATTTGCCGCAACGGACATCATCTTGTCTGAGGAAAAGACCTACAGCATTAGCTTTCAGCCCAACATCATTTCCCCCTGCCCGATACCCGCTGAGGCCACACACCTTTGGGTTGTGCGAATCGCCTCCAATGGTTTTGAAATCCCTGAACTTCAACAATTGAATCTGGGTAGTGACCTCGTGTCGAAATATTCGTTGCAGGTACGCAGTCTCGCCGGGCAGCGCAATCTGGCGGATCATCCAGCAATAACTTTGCGGCTTCTTCCTGGTACTTATGAGATCTATTTTAGTTCATGTTGGTCGCCGCTAAGTGTGGAAAACATGGGACATGTTCAGGCTCAGGTAAAAGACCGCGATGTTGACTTGGGAGCAGTACCGATCAATCCGGCAGTAGTTGTGCGCGGACGAATCAGACCCTCTCCGGAACTGTTAACGCAGTCAGTTGTCGCCCTATTTAGGCTTGATAATCAACCTAATCTCTCCTTCTTGTACGGCACTCCTACGGGGCCGGTGAATGTTGGTCCGGATGGATTTTTCGAATTGCGCGCCGTGCCCGGTAAATATGCTGTAGGCGTGTTACCGCTACGAGACACATACGTAGCTTCGGTTAAGGCGGGACCTCTTGATTTGCTAAGCGCGGGCTTGACGATCGATGGCGAATTGCCAGGCCCACTCGAGGTTGTCCTCGGAGAGTTGGGTGGAACAATTCGCGGGAAGATTGTTGACTCCACCGATAAGCCAGTGAGCGGTGCACAGGTCGTATTGCTGCCACCTGTCCTTCAACGCAGCAATACTACTCTGTTCAAAACGACCGTTTCGGATCAAGTGGGCGAGTTTGCCTTTCATGGGATCCCCCCTGGGGACTTCGAAATGATTGCGTGGCAAAACATAGCACCGGACCAGTTCATGGACGAGTCATTTTTGAACTCGTTTTCAACTCGCACGACAAAGGTGCACATCGAAAAAGGGGCCACGAAGGATCAAGTGCTAAGGGTCGTATCGACACCGTGATGATCCCGACTCGACTTCGAGTTCTTTGCCACGCAGTTTTGCGAACAGCGATGTTAGGGACTCTAGTTGCACTTTTGTTACACCAAGGCGCGCACCTGTCAATGGCAGGAGAGTTTCCACAGGGTGATGGGGCGTGGACTGTGCAGATTCGCATTGTAGACAGTCAATCCCAGGAACCAATTGAGAATGTTCTTGTCCGTGTGTCGCCGGCCGGAACACAGGACTACACAGACGGGACCGGTTGGGCAAGATTGGGTGGAACATATTTGGGAGAAGCAACCGTGTTTGCCGAAAAGGTTGGCTATGTTCCTCTTAGACTGCCAAAACTTGAACTCCCGAGCAGTTCCGGCATACCGCTCTTTCTTCTAAGAGATGCTGATATACGAGCCACGCTATCTCTTGCGAGAACCGGAGCTTTGCATGGACGAGTCATCGATGCTCAGGGAGATCCTTTGTCAGGTGTGGCGGTCACGCCCATCCGCGCAGTTTTCGACAATCACGGTGAAAAGACATGGTCCGCATTGTCTACCGTTAAGACAGACGATCGCGGAGAGTTTCGATACGGGTCTCTGATCCCGGCGTTGTACAGTCTCAAGGTAGACGCCAGCGTTGCAGCCCAGCCAGAGCGGCCGCTTCAGAGTTTCTCGCCGCTCTACTATCCTGCGAAGGATCCGGACCGTTCTGATGGGATGCGTGTGGATAGCGGCCTGGACACGCTTGTTGGCGACATCGTGTTGGCCCCTGAGAAGACTGTGACAATTGAGGTCGCCGCGCGTTTTGAGAGCGGTGAGTATCTTCCGGGCACCGTGTTTCTGTGCGACCGAGGCGAGATAATCAATTCGTTCAGCCTTTCGAAGAATCGGCGCAGCGTCAATGTCATACCGCGACAATACGAAGCCCTGTTTATTCCCGCTCCTGCGTTGCGCTTGCCTTCCGCCACAATCTATCTAGATATAGTTACCGACAACCAAATGGTGGATTTTCAAGTTCGTAAGGGGGCCGAAGTCAGGATGATCGTCAGGGACATCTCTGGGCGGCCGTTGTCTGGAATTCAGGCGCGGCTCGGCAAAGGATCTCCACCCTTGATCCTTAATAGTGTTGGCAGCCTATTAGGCGTGTCAACAAGTCTTCGCAGTGATGACAGTGGTGTTCTTGTCATACCTTCCGTTTCCGAAGGGGACTATCGAGTCGACGTTGTTGGGATTCCAGCAGGAATGGTTTGGAAATCTTTCCACGATCAGGAGGGGCGCGAGGTCGACAGCGACAAACTATCCGTTCGGGCGGGAGAAACTCTGGTTTTCACGATCGTATTAGATAGTGCGTCCGAACGTATGGACGGAATCGTCCGTGATAGTCACGGTAATCCGGTCCCTGGAGCAGTCATCGTCATGCTTCCTCAAAACGAATCCGTCTGTAAAACAGTCGTGCCCGTAAGTTCTGATGCGGATGGCCGTTTCCGCCTTTCTGGCCCGCCTGGAGCTTACACCGTTTATGCCTGGCGCGAGTTGGACGGCGCCGCGTACAAGAATTCAGCTTTTATGGGTCAGTATGTTGGCCAGGGGCGAACACTTAGTCTTGATAGCAACGAGAAACAACCAATTGATCTGATCGTGGCAGACGAATGAGGAAACCAACAAAATGACAAATCGAATTATCGTTGTACTAGCTTAGCTATAGCTAGTTATCCGACGATGCTACCCAACAATCCTCGTGCGAAACCGTCGCCATGGCGACTTTGATTTGGAGCCCGCCCCGGCGATGTTACAGCCCGTCGATGTGCTTTCGCTCAAGAGACAGGAAGGTTGAATGCGTCCTCGTCTACTTGAAGAGTTCGACATGCCCGCACACGTTGCACGCGAAAGGACAGACTTTCAAGACGCCTGCGAACTGATCGCCAGGCCAATCTAGCTTTAGGGCAAACACGGCGGCTCGCTGGTCTTCATGACGTATCATTGCAGGACTATAGAGCCCTTTTCCGCAAACACGGCATGGCCGCGGAACTCCCGGTTCTAGCAATTGCCCGCCCCGCGTGGCGATTTCGAGCTGTTCATCTACGAACGGCAATAGTTCTTGCGCGGAAGGGAGGCATTGTCCAGGATCTTCAACGATGCAGCGATCGAGGATAGTGTTAATACTGTGCATCTTGGGATCTCCCGAAAACAGGACGGTGAGGTCGTAGTTTGGCCTTCGATGATATTCCCTCGGCAACCTCAAGCGTCCGGCGAGCATGCACCATAGGAGTTTTCCCAACATGTAAACATCAAAGCTGGGTTCAACTCGTTCCAGTCGCTCTCCGAGGTCAGCCCACTGTGGCATGTAATCTCTGGGCCCAACGCGTTCATCCGTTACTGTGACGCGTTCTGCAGCGTCAGGCAAATGGACTATCCCAAAGTCACCCAACACCAGTTCTTCGACGTTCCGAACAAACACGTTTGCTGGCTTGATATCTCGATGCGTTATTTTTTCCGCGTGGAGGTCTGCAACGGTCGTTACCAGCGACCGAAAAGCCCGAAGCGCTTTCAGCGGTTGAGCAGTATAGGTTGCGTGATGGTCTTCTAAGGTGCCTTCCGGAAAAAATTCCGTTACGATCCATGCTTCGGCTTCGTTGGCGTTTAAAAGTTTTGGCAATCCTGGTCTGCCTTGACTGAGTACCGCAATTTCCTTTTTCAGCCGCAGGAGATGTTGTTCGCTGTTCTTCTTGTCTCGAAGTTTGAAACACTTCATCGCTCCGAGCGCTTTCGTATTTTCTGGTTGTACGTACTGCCACAGCGCGTTCGCGAATTTGTCGATGATTTTCCCGCGAGTCCGTTCGCCTAAGCGATCGCCTGGTTCTGCCTGAAGGTTGTTCGTCCACGGGTTTTCTTTGATGATTGTTCGGATACTTGACGCGCGTTCCTCGACGCGCTCGGGCTTTCGTACAAGAAAAACCTGGCTTTGGCCTCCCTCGCCTAAGGTGCGTATTCGCTCCCATGCTTCGGCTTTTGACATGGCTTTCTCCCTTTGACCCGGACAATTCTAGGACAAAAAGAGAAGACGGCTGAATAGCCGCCTTTCTAACTTATTGAACCTTCAATGCGCCCGAGACGATTCGAACGTCCGACCTTTGGTTTCGGAGACCAACGCTCTATCCAGCTGAGCTACGGGCGCGCAGAGGAATTGTACTCCATCTGAGACATCGGCGGTTGGGGAGTGCGGGAGAAGGAGATTCGCGGCTGCGTCTGCTGGTGGCAGACAGGTTTGGCAAGTTACGAGGTTAGCCTTCGGGGTTGTCTAACAACTCCTGCAAGCGCATTCGAAGGGAAGGCGGGACGCGCTCCAACCAGCTTTGGTCTACCAATCCGACCTCCACCATATCGCGCAGATGCACGCGATCCTTGTCGTGGAACGAAGTGAGTTTCATTCGGACCAGTGCATCCAGCGAGATCAGAGGGAACGTCTCTGTCCGGTCGGATTCCGAGACATCAGGAACGGTCTCGACGTAGGGGGCGCGGACTTTTTCTGCCGCGAACAGGATATGCACTGCGTGCGTGCCTTGGCATTCGGACCATCGAGAAACGTGTCGAGCCCCGCCGCATGACGGTAAACAAACCCAGCCTGTTCCAAGGCCTTGCGCGCCTTTGGGAGATCGGCGCGACGCAACACAATGTCTACATCCTGCGTGTTGCGGACAGCGGTCTCGTCTACACGCGACACCCATGCGGCTACGGCGTTCCCTCCAGCCACCGCATAGGGCACCTGGGCCTGTTCCAAAGCATGCGCAACTCGGAGGAGACGCTGACGGACTCTTTCAATAGCGCTACTCAGGCGTTCCCAGGAAACTTCTGCATAGGGGATGAGGGCCATGGTGCTGACGCGTAGTAAATAGCAAGGCTTGTGGAAAAACAAGCGCAGCGTCGGATAGTGCGTCAATCTGAATTTTCGGTTCCCGTCAAAACCAGCGCGAAGCATCCACCGATCAGCAAGGCAAGTGTGAGCGGCTTTCCGGGTTTCTCTTGTGCCGATTCGATCAGCATGGCCAGATCTTGCCGAAATGCGCCCGGAGGGATTCGAACCCCCGACCACCGGATTCGAAGTCCGATGCTCTATCCAGCTGAGCTACGGGCGCGCGTGACGGATTGTACCAAAAGCCCGTTCCAGGTCTCAGAACCTCCTCCCTCATTGTGGTAACTTAATTCGGGGATCGAGTAGCGCGGCCCCGAATCAAGTCGTCCTTTGGAGCCTCATTCATGCGAAACGTTGTCATCATCGGGTCCGGCCCCGCCGGTCTGACCGCAGCCATTTACAGTGCCCGTGCGAACCTTGCTCCGCTGATAATCGAGGGCAAGGAGCCCGGGGGCCAGCTCACGCTCACCACTCTGGTTGAAAACTTTCCCGGTTTCCCGAAGGCGTGATGGGCCCCGACCTGATGGACAACATGCGCAAACAGGCTCAGCATTTCGGCACAGAGGTCGTGAACGGGTACGTCCACAAGGTCGATTTCAGCCGCAGCCCCTTCAAGGTCTGGTACGGGGACACGGAGGTCGAAGCCAAATCGGTGATCCTATCGACAGGCTCGTCGGCCAAGCTGATCGGCCTGGAGTCGGAGCTGAAGCTGATGGGGCACGGCGTCTCGACCTGTGCGACCTGCGACGGGTTCTTTTTCCGCGGAAAGAAGATCGCCATGGTCGGCGGCGGGGACTCGGCGATGGAAGAGGCCACGTTCTTGACAAAATTTGCGACAGAAGTGAATCTCATTCATCGGCGGGATACCCTCCGCGCTTCGAAGATCATGCAGGATCGCGCGATGGCCAACCCAAAGATCAAATTCATCTGGAACACCATGGTCGAAGAAGTGATCGGCACACCGAAGAACGGGCGTCACCGGTCTGAAGTTACGCAATCTTCAGACGAAGCAGCAGTCCGAACTGGCCGTCGACGGCTTGTTCATCGCGATCGGCCACAACCCCAATACGGAGATCTTCAAGGGCGTGATAGACCTTGATGAACAGGGTTACATCAAGACCCAGCCCAGTTCGACCCGGACGAACATTCCTGGCGTCTTTGCCTGTGGCGATGTCCAGGACCCTGTTTTCCGTCAGGCAATCACGGCCGCAGGCACCGGTTGCATGGCCGCGATCGAGGCAGAGCGCTGGCTCGAACACTGATAGAAGTCATGGCTGAAGAGCGACTTTTTACGTTAGCAGAGGCCAGCCAGCTGCTTCCTCAGCTCCGAACGATCCTTATTGAAGCGGGGCAGGAATGGCGGCTGATGCACGAACTCAATCCCGAGATTCAGAAGGTCCGCGACCGCGTGCCCTTCGACGGATTTTCACCTGTCGGTGTGCCCTATATCGAGGCCGTCACCCACCTGATGTATCTCCTGCAACAAGTAAAGGACATGGGGGTGCATATAAAGGACGTCGATAAAGGTCTTTGTGATTTCCCTTACATGAGGAATGGGCGCGTGGTTTACCTCTGCTGGCACCTGGGGGAGGATTCCATCACCGCCTGGCACGATATTGAGACTGGTTTTGGCGGCCGCGAACCGCTGGACGAGACAGACCGCTGATGGCCTTCGACAAGGTTCTGATTTCCCGCATCGACTGTCTGGCTGTGATCGGGGTGACCCCGGAGGAACGGGCCCTGAAGCAGCGGCTTTCCATCGACGTGGAGTTCCTGATCGACTCTCGCAAGGCGGCGAAGACGGACTCCCTGAAGGACGCGATCGACTACGCCGAGGTGGCGGCAGCTGTGGCGGATATCTGCGGGAAGCAGCCCTATCATTTGATCGAGACCGTGGCGGAACGGATTGCCGAGCGCGTGCTCGCGGATTTCCCGACACCGGGCACGCGCATTCTCGTCCGGAAAATTTCGCCGGTGGCGGAGCCGGGAGTCGATTACGTTTCGCTGGAGATCGTTCGGCCGTAGATTCAACAAATATTTGGACTTGTGTAACATTTCTGTTGAAGAATCAGATATCTGACGCTATTCTAGCCCCCGCTTTTTGTTTGTCATTTTGGCACTCTGCGTTGGGAGTGCATCTGAAGCTCTCTAAATCGGAAGATACTGAAGGAGGCATCCTTGTCTAGCCCTTTGAGTCAGGCGGCATTCGAAACACCGAACGCCGACTATACGACGAGAAACCGGTTCAAAGCCCCGCTCAGCACGCGGATCACGAAGTACGTCGATGCGGCGGTTTGCTCTGTCGCCGGTGTGGCTTTTGACACGATCCAGTATTTCAACCGGTTCAACCCCGCTCCGACGTTCACTCCCAAGTGGACGGAGAAGCCTCTTCTGAAGTCCTGGCAGAAGACAAAACCGGTCCTCGGTTGGCCGCGGCAGACCGATTCGCTGTGCCCCGAGTGCGTGAAGGAGGCCCGCGAGGCGATCTTCAGCGGCAAGACGGAATGTACCCAGTCTGCTCCATGAGAAGGTCGGCGAGGTCAAAGCCGAGATCATCGAGCGCGACGGTCAGGTCTGGATGGTGAAGGAATGCCCGCAGCACGGCAAGACTGAAGACCTCATGGCTATCGACGTGAAGTTTCTCGAGTGGATCGAGAAGAACTTCCCCGGGCGCGACATCCCGTCGCACAACGACGAGGAGCTTCACAATCACGGCAGCAGCACGGTTAAGCATGGCCGCGGCGCCGTTCTGACCGTCGACCTGACGAACCGCTGCAACATGATGTGCGATCCCTGCTTCATGGACGCCAACCAGGTGGGTTACGTCCACGAACTGAGCTGGGCGGAAATCAAGGAGATCATGGACAACGCCATCGGCATCAAGCCGCGGCGCCAGATGTCCATTCAGTTTTCCGGCGGCGAGCCGACCATGTCGCCCTACTTCCTGGATGCCGTTCGCCTATGCCCGCGAAGATCGGGTATTCCAGCATCCAGGCGGCGACCAACGGCATCGAGTTCGCCAAGAGCAAGGAATTTGCCCGCAAAGCCGCAGAGGCCGGCCTGCGTTTCGTTTACCTCCAGTTTGACGGTATTGGCAACGATGCCAACAGCCATCGGCAAATCGGCAACCTTTTCGACGTGAAGCTTCGCGCAATCAAGAATCTGCACGAAGCCGGCGTCGAAATCATCCTGGTGGTCACGCTTGTCAATGGCGTTAACAACGACCAGGTGGGTTCGATTATCCGGTTCGCGATGGATAACCCGAAGAAGATCGCGTTCATCGCCTTCCAGCCGGTGTCGTTCACCGGCCGCGATGAAGACATCACCCCGGAACGCCGTCTGCGGCAGCGTTATACGCTGTCGCATCTGGCCAACGACGTCAAGACGCCAGGTGGGCATCACCGAACCGACACGCGACTGGTTCCCGCTGTCGCATGATGGGCGCATTCGCCGATTTTGCCGACCTGGTTCACGGACCCGGCGCCGATTGGGGCCAGGTCAGTTGCGGATGCCACCCGAACTGCGGCGTCGGCACGGCACTGATGATCAACAAAGAGACCAAGGAATTCGCGCCGGTACCCGCAATTCCTGAACATCCCCGGGCTCGTCGGCGACATGCAGAAAATCACCGACGCCGGCCGCGGAAAGTGGCTTCTCGAACGCCATGATGGGTCTGGCGCTGCTGAAAAATTACAACCCGTTCGCCGGTCCGCCGAGCCTGACCCTGATCGACATCATGAAGAAGTTCGACAAGTCGTTCGGGCTGTCGGGAAAGAGCTACGGCAAGGTCCAGGGCGAACGGACCGTCTTGAAGACATCGAGAAGCGCCGCCAGGATCCGTGGAACTTCCTGTTCATCGCAGGGATGTGGTTCCAGGATCTCTTCAACTACGACTTCCGGCGGACGGAAATGTGCATCATTCCTTATGCGACGCAGTTGGGTGAAATTTCCTTCTGCGCCTACAACACCGGAATCGGCTGGCGGAAGATCATCGAGAACATGTACAAGACCGCCACCGTCGCCGAGTGGAACAAGAAACACGGAAACACGAAGTTTATGCCGGCGGCCACGAGGTTCCGTTCGATGACAACTACGAGCCGACTCTCGTTTTGAATCCGCAGGATGTGGCTCGCGTTCGGGTGCATGATGAGAATGTGCCGGAAACCGCAGCGGATGAAGAGACGAATCGCCCGAGCAGAAGGCCCGCGAGGAAGCTAAAGAAGATGAAGCGCATGATGGACGAGCTGACGCTCGGACGCAACCTCGGTGGCAGTGAGGCGAGCGAGCTGGTCAAGATCGAACTGGCTCAGCGCAAGACTGAAACTGTCGCCAAGTAGGATCGCTTCGCAGGAAGCAAAAGGCCGCCCAAACGGGCGGCCTTTTTTTGTCCTGGTTATTTTCTCAGCCGGTGGGCCACCGCCCGGGCACCAAAGAAGTAGAGAGTCACGAGCGCCAGGAATATCCATTCCTTTGCGCCCATTCCCGTGAACATGGGTTTCCCCTAAATCCCCAGCGTCTTTCTTCCCGCTTCCGAGATACGCTGAGGCGACCATTGAGGCTCCCACACCAGCTCGATCTTCGGTGTCGGAAAGCCGGCGTCCGTTAGCCTTGTCTTGATGTCTTCACTGATGGAGACGTGCGAGGGGCACTGGGGCGACGTCATCGAGATCTTGAGGTCCACGGAGTCCGGGTTCACCTGGACATTGTAGATCAATCCCAGATCGACGACGTTCAGGGGGATTTCGGGATCGTAGCACTCCTTTAGAACCTCATAGACCAGGTCTTCCTGTGTCATGCTCGCCAGCCGGGGATCGCGCGCCTTTTCCGCCAGAGCCTCAACCACATTCGATTCGATCTTCAGACTCGAGCGTTCGAAGACTTTGGCGTTCAACGCCCGTTCCTCCGGAGTCAGTTCCTGAGTCACTTTCGATTGCTTGCGGATCGCGAGGATGACCGCCAGAAGAGTTGCCAACACCGCAATGATCGCTACCGTTTGAAGCATGACATGATTCTCAACAGGTCCTTACGCTACTTCAAGATGAATCTTTGCTATAATCAGCATTCGTATTACAGACCGGGAGGAATTTCAGATATGCCGATTAGCCTGACCAAGAGAGCCGAAGAAAAGGTGAAGGAGATCCTGCTCGAACAGCCGGAACCCTACGCCGGACTGCGCATCCAGGTAGTGGGCGGAGGCTGCTCGGGATTTCAGTACAGGATGGGTTTCGACAAAGCATTCAATGACCAGAATGACCAGGTCTTCGAATTTGAAGGCCTCAAGGTGTTCATCGACAAATCCAGCCTCCTGTACATGGATGGCTCCGAAGTGGACTACATCGACGGTCTGCACGGGGCAGGTTTCAAGTTCAACAACCCCAATGTCAGCGGCAGCTGCGGCTGCGGCAGCTCGTTTAGCGTTTAAAACCCCGGGGGAGCTTTCACCAGCTGAGAGGATAGGGGTATTTCGGGGACAGACCCCGAATTCGCACTTCAGAATTCGGGGTCTGTCCCCGAAATACCCGCTACGACCCCTAGAACCTGATTCGGGTAATACCGACGAAGGGAGGATGCCATGTCCGATTTTCCGGCCAGTTCGCGCGTCTATTGCGAAGGAACCCTGCACCCTTCAGTTCGAGTCCCATTCCGGGACATTTCCCAGCAAGACAATCCCACGATGCGCGTCTACGATACGCGAGGCCCGTGGGGCGATCCCGAGGCTACGTGCGATGTTCGGATGGGGCTTTCGCCCTTACGCGAAGCCTGGGTGCTCGAACGCGGCGACAGCGAGGAGTACCAGGGCCGCAACATCAAGCCCGAAGACAACGGATTCCTGAGCGATAAACACGCCGACCAGAGCGCGGGAAAGAATCGGTTTGAGCCGTTCCCCGGGGTGCGACGCAGGCCTCGCAAAGCTTCCAATGGCGGGGCGGTATCCCAGATTCATTACGCACGCAAAGGCATTATCACTCCTGAAATGGAGTTCATCTCGATTCGCGAAAATCTTGGACGTGAACGGGCTGCTGCAGCCCGCGAGGAAGTCTCGGGCAGCCCGCGAAACCTCCTGCAATTTCAGCATCCCGGCGAGCCCTTCGGCGCAAAAATCCCGGACTACATCACTCCGGAGTTTGTCCGTGACGAGGTCGCGCGAGGCCGCGCAATCATTCCCGCAAACATCAATCACCTGGAACTCGAGCCGATGATCATCGGCCGCAACTTCCTTGTGAAGATCAACTCGAACATCGGCAACAGCGCGCTCTCGAGTTCGATTGAAGAAGAAGTCGAGAAGATGCGCTGGAGCATCAACTGGGGTGCGGACACGGTGATGGATCTCTCCACCGGCCGTAATATCCACGAGACCCGCGAGTGGATCCTGCGGAACTCGCCGGTCCCGATCGGTACTGTTCCAATCTACCAGGCGCTCGAAAAGTGCGGCGGTCGCCCGGAGGAACTGACCTGGGAACTCTACCGCGACACCCTGATCGAACAGGCCGAGCAGGGCGTGGATTATTTCACCATCCATGCCGGCGTCTTGCTGCGCTACATCCCGTGGACCATCAAGCGGCGGACCGGCATCGTCAGCCGCGGCGGGTCCATCCTCGCGAAGTGGTGCCTGGCTCACCACCAGGAGAACTTCCTTTACACGCATTTTGAGGAGATCTGCGAGATCATGCGCGCCTATGACGTGTCGTTCAGCCTTGGCGACGGGTTGCGTCCCGGTTCCATCGCAGACGCAAACGACGACGCGCAATTCGGCGAGCTTCAGACGCTGGGCGAACTGACCGAGATTGCATGGAAGCACGACTGCCAGGTCATGATCGAGGGACCGGGCCACGTGCCGATGCATCTGATCAAGGAAAATATGGATTTGCAGCTGAAGCTCACGCACGAGGCTCCGTTCTATACTCTCGGTCCGCTGACGACAGACATCGCTCCCGGCTATGACCACATCACCAGCGCCATCGGCGCTGCAATGATCGGCTGGTATGGCACCGCGATGTTGTGTTACGTGACGCCGAAAGAGCACCTTGGATTACCCACGGCGAAGGACGTGAAAGATGGCGTCATCGCCTACAAAATCGCGGCTCACGCCGCCGATCTGGCAAAGGGTCACCCTGGAGCGCAGGCCCGCGACAATGCGCTCAGCAAAGCGCGTTTCGAGTTCCGTTGGGCCGATCAGTTCAACCTCAGCCTGGACCCGACCACGGCCAAAGACTTCCACGACGAGACATTGCCGCAGGATGGCGCAAAAACCGCGCATTTTTGCAGCATGTGTGGACCGCAATTCTGTTCCATGAAGATCACTGAAGAAGTGAAAGCCGCAATGGACGAAAAGAGCGGAGAGTTTCTCAAGTCCGGCGCCGAAATCTATGTAAAGAGATAGCCGCCTCTTACCCCAGCGCTTCCTTGTGTTGCACATCCACCGTCCGCTCGCTGAACCAGTTGGGGTACTGAACTTCGGGGGCCGTGGCTGTATCCAGTTCTGCGATCTCTTCGGCGGTGAGCTTCACTTTCATCGCCTCCAGGTTGTCTTGGAGTTGATGGATCTTGCTTGCGCCGATAATGATGCTGGTAACGATGGGTTTGGCCAGAAGCCACGCCAGAGCCACCTGCGCGACGCTGGCGCCATGAGCCTTCCCGATTTCCCGCAGGCGCTCGACAAGCTTGAACGCCTTCTCCTTGTCAAAGGGCAGGATGTCGAAACCGGAGAGCCGGTTCTCCGAATCCCGGAGCGTTTCTCGCGTGTATTTACCGCTCAGAAAGCCGCCCGCCAGCGGGCTCCATATCGTCATGCCGATACCGGTAGCCCGCATGAAAGGTATGATTTCGTGTTCGACATCGCGGCCGGTGAGGGAATAGTGCATCTGACCGCTCGTGAACTGGGAGTATCCGTTGGCTTTCTGAATCTGGATAGCGGTTGCAGCCTTCCATGCGGACCAGTTCGAATATCCCAGATAGCGGACCTTTCCGGACTGAACCAGCGCATCGAGCGCGTCGAGCGTTTCCTCGACGGGTGTGTATCGGTCTTCTCTGTGGACAATATAGAGGTCGATGTAATCGGTGCCGAGCCGTTCGAGACTGGCATCGCACGCCGCAAAGATGTTTGACCGAGACAGGCCGGCGTCCATCATGGATGTACCGGTTCGGAAACCCACCTTCGTTGCGACGACGACGTCCTTACGTCTCTTGCCGAGCAGTTTGCCCAGCATGATCTCGGACTGACCGGCGGCGTAGCCGTTGGCCGTATCGAAGAAGTTGATGCCTGAAGCGATGCACAGGTCGATCATGGCCCTGGCATTTCCTTCATCGACCTTCGATACGGAAGCGAATGGTCCGGCGCCTGTGCCGAAAGTCATGGCGCCGAATGAGAGCCGGGAAACAATCAAGCCCGTGTTGCCGAGTCGTGAGTAGTGCATGATTCCTCCGGGGTTTGAGTATAGTAGAACTCTTCCGCGGAGTCAGGAAGGGGGTTGCGAAGCAAACCCTGTTGGAACGAGGCTTTGGCAACACCTCTCGCGGCTTCGCGGGGCAATAAAGAGGACCGACGATGAAGAGAACTCTCCGGAAATTCACCCTTTTTATGGCTGCGATGGCTGTCGGCCATCTCCCCCTTTTCGGCCAGGACGCGGCGCAGATGCCAAACCGCTGCGCGAGCAATCCACTCGTGAACGACATTGGCTCCACACCTTCGTGGAATGGCTGGGGAGCGGACAGCGCGAACACCCGTTACCAGACTGCCTCCGCCGCAGGCCTGACCGCTCTGAGCATCCCGAAGCTCAGCCTGAAGTGGGCTTTCGGCTTTCCGGGCGCCCGCGCGGTTTCGGGGCAGCCCGCGGTTGCAGGAGGCCGAGTCTTCGTCAGCTCCGACAATGGCTACGTCTATTCTCTTGAGACTGCGACCGGCTGCGTTTATTGGTCTTTCCATGCCGACGCCGCTGTGCGGAGTGCCGTTGTCGTTGAGCGCCCCGGCGCAGGCAAAGCCTATGCCGTGTTTTTCGGCGACGCCCGGGCGAATGCCTACGCCGTTGATGCCACAACAGGAGTACAGGTCTGGAAGACTCATGTCGAAGAACATCCGACGGCGCGCATCACCGGCGGCGTCCGTGCTTTCGAAGGCCGGATTTACGTTCCGGTCGCTTCCGGAGAAGAAGGCAGCGGTGGTGCTGCCAGCTACGCCTGCTGCACCTTTCGTGGAAGCGTTGTTGCGCTCGATGCCGAAACCGGACATCAGGTCTGGAAGACTTACACAATTCCCGAAGAACCCAAACCGACAACAAAAAACGCCGCCGGCACGCAGCTTTTTGCCCCTTCCGGCGCCGCGGTTTGGAACTCCCCGACGATTGATGCGAAGCGGCGAGCTTTGTATGTAGGCACCGGCAATGCCTACAGCGCTCCCGCTTCGGCGACAACCGATTCCCTCATTGCAATGGACCTCGACACCGGGAAGATCCTCTGGAACGTTCAGGAGACGGAGAACGATGTCTGGCTATCGACCTGCATTCAGAATCCCCGTCCCGGTTGCGGCCCCGATCATGATTTCGGTTCGCCGCCGATGATGCGGACACTGCCCGATGGCGCCACGATTCTTGTCGCCGGGCAGAAGAGCGGAAACGTGTGGGCGCACGATCCGGACCGCAAAGGTGCTGTGGTGTGGAAGACCCCACTTGTCAGCAATACTTCCGAGTTCGGCGGCAAGATTGTCTGGGGCGGAACTGCTGATGACGAGAATGCTTACTTCGGGCTTGGCCCCGGCGGCATAGCCGCTGTTCAACTCCGTGACGGGCAGAAAAAGTGGTTTACGCCGCTGGAGCCCCCGCCTGGTGCTCCTGCGCGTCCAGGACAGGAAGGTGCGCTGAGTGCCATTCCGGGCGCTGTTATTTCAGGGGGCTGGGATGGAATGCTGCGCATTCTTTCGTCTGCGGACGGACACGTTCTCTGGGAGTACAACACGATTCGTGACTTCAAGACGACGAACGGCGTTACCGCCAAAGGGGGATCCATGGGAGCTCCCGGCCCGGTGATCGCCGGAGGGCTTCTGTTCGTCCCCTCCGGTTATATCGGCGTGCGCAATGGCAGTCCCGGCAACGTCCTGCTGGTATTCTCGACGGATTAGCTTTCCCAGGACTCCAGCTGCTTCTGGATATCCGCCATGAATTGATCCGCCAGGGCTCCGTCGATGATACGGTGATCGAAGGATAGAGAGAGCATGATCATCGGGCGAGCCGCAATCGTGTCCTTGCCGTCGTCCAGGACGACCGGTCTCTTCCTGATACCGCCCATACAGAGAATCGCGACCTGCGGCTGATTGATGATCGGTGTGCCGGTCACCGCGCCGTATTGGCCGGGGTTGGTGATGGTGAAGGTTCCCTCCTTCACGTCGTCGGGAGCGAGTTTCTTCGTTCGGGCGCGTTCGCCAAGATCGTTAATGGATTTGGCAAGAGCTTCGAGGTCTTTCTCGCCGGCATCCTTGATCACGGGAACAATCAGCCCGCCTTCCAGGCTGACGGCAATCCCCACGTTGATCGACTTCTTATAAAGAATGGCGTCTGCCTCGACAGACGCGTTAACAACCGGAAACTTCTTCAGAGCTCGCACGGCGGCCAGCATGAAGAAAGGCGTGACCGTGAGCTTCACTCCCGCGCTCTCGAATGCCGGTCTCAGTTTTTCGCGGGCCTCCATGATGCGCGAGCAGTCCACTTCGAAGAATGTCGTAACGTGCGCAGACGTCCGACGGCTCGTCACCATATGTTCGGCAATCGACTTGCGCATGGCCGTCATGGGCACCCGTTCGAAACCGGCTCCCGTTGGCGCTGCCGGAGCCGCCGCCGATCCTTTCTGCTCGACGTAGTTCAGGATGTCGCTCTTGGTGATGCGACCGTTGATTCCCGTCCCCTTGCCTGCCAGCACGGCGAGATTGATTCCGTGTTCCTTTGCGAGCCGTCTGACGATCGGCGAGACATGGACTGCTGCTTCATCCGTCTCTTCAGCGGCCTCCGCCCGCAAGGCTTGGGGAACTGTCGTCTCAGGCTTGAGCGTCTTCGCGGACGAGGGTGGCGCGCTGTTCTCCGCGACTTCGCCGTCATCAACAATCCCGACCACCGTGTTGATCTCGACCGTCTGGCCCTCCTGGACGAGAACCTTCTGCAGTATTCCCGCTACGGGCGACGGGATTTCCGTGTCGATCTTGTCGGTTGAAATCTCGAACACCGGCTCGTCACGCTTCACGGAATCGCCGGGCTGCTTCAACCATTTGGTCAGCGTGCCCTCGAAGATGCTTTCGCCCATCTGCGGCATGATGAGTTTCGTTTCGGCCATGGCTCCTATTTTAGTAGCGGTGCAGGTCCCGTGCGACGCGGACCACGTCTGAAACCTTCGGAAGGAAATACTCCTCCAGCGGAGGACTGTAGGGCACCGGCGTGTCGGGGGCGGTGATCCGGCGGATTGGCCCATCCAGATAATCGAAGGCTTCTTCGGAAATCACCGCAGCAAGCTCGCCGGCGAATCCGCCGATACGAGTGTCCTCGTGAAGCAGAATCACCTTGCTGGTCTTCTTCACCGTTTCGAGCACAGCTTCGCGGTCGAACGGCAGCAGCGAGCGCAGATCGAGCACTTCCAGATCGATGCCTTCTTTTTCCAGCTCCCGCGCCGCATCCAAAGCGATGTAGACCATGGCGCCATAGGTGATCACGGAGATGTCTTCACCTTTGCGGCGAACAATCGCTTTGCCGATTGGCACCGTGAAGTCTTCCCGGGGCAATTCCTCTTTGACACGTCGATAGAGAAACTTGTGTTCGAAGTACAGCACCGGATCATTGTCGCGGATCGCGGACTTGATCAGGCCCTTCGCGTCATACGCGGTCGACGGGCAGACGACTTTCAGGCCCGGAGTGTGAACGAAGTGCATCTCGGGATTCTGGGAATGGAAAGGCCCTCCATGAACTCCGCCGCCGCTTGGTCCGCGGATCACGAGCGGGACCGCCGCGCCCCATCGATAGCGGCACTTGGCCGCAAAGTTTGTGATTTGATCGAAGCCGCAGGAAATGAAGTCTGCGAACTGCATTTCAGCGACAGGACGCATCCCCATCAGTGCCGCGCCGATCGCCGCCCCGACGATTCCAGACTCCGAAATCGGCGTGTCTACGACGCGCTGTTCCCCGAACTTTCCCAGCATTCCTGCCGTGACCTGAAACGCGCCGCCATAGATACCCACGTCTTCGCCGATGACGAACACGCTTTCATCGCGCTCCATTTCTTCCCAGATTCCCTGCCGGATGGCTTCGAGGTAGGTGGTGACCGCCATGTTCTATTCGTATACGCCGGTGATGCAGTCTTCCGGATCGGGATAAGGATCCTGTTCGGCGAGTTGGAGAGCCGCGTCGATATCGGCATGGATCCCCTTTTGCATTTCCTCGATCGCGGCGACGGTCAGAACCTCCCGTTTGACGAGATCGCGTTCAAGACGCCGGATCGGATCCTTCTCTTCCCACATTTCAAATAGCTCGGCAGGCACATAGCCCGCATCATCGTGCGCGGAATGACCGGTCATGCGGAAGGTTTTGCACTCGATCAGAGTCGGCCCCTCGCCCGCGCGAGCGCGTTCGATGGCGCGTTTGGACGCCTCCCACACCGCCAGGGCGTCGTTACCGTCCACGATTTCACCGGGTATGCCATAGGCGGCTGCGCGGTCTGCCACGTTTTCCACCGCCATCTGTCGTTCAAGAGGTGTGGAATACGCGTACTGGTTGTTATTGCAAAGATAGACCACGGGGCATTTGAAGACCGCCGCCATGTTTGTGCCTTCGTGCCAGTCCCCCCGGCTGGTGGCGCCGTCGCCGAAGGGGCAGATCACCACACGGTCCTGTCCGCGCATCTTGAACGAGAGGCCGATTCCGGCCGCTACCGGCACGCTGTCGCCCAGCATGCTGATGAAGGCGATCAGATTGTGGGCCAGGCTGCCAAAGTGGAGATTCCCGTCCTTTCCCCCGGTTGGACCGGTCTTCCGCCCGAGGTATTGTGCAAGGATGGTTCGCAGGTCGATGCCGCGCAGCAGGTAGGCGCCCATGTCGCGATGCGAGGGGCAGACCACATCGTCGGGTCTGAGGTCCACGCAGCTCCCGACGGCTATCGCTTCCTGGCCACGTCCCACATAAACGCCGCCCAGGATCTTTCCCTGCCGATACAGCTTGCGCTCAATGCGGTCTTCCAGCTCACGAGTGAGCTTCATGTAATAGAGGATGCGGATCTGCGTTTCGGTCGGCGGAAGCACCGAGCGCTGAGCCGAGCTGGATTGGGCGAGGGGGGGCGAATTCACCGTATTTACATTCATCGGATAGTTCTCAGCCGCGACGCGTGAAGCCAGACAATACTCTAAGCACGACAACCTTTTCAACAGGCTAGAAGCGGGGATCGCGTCCGCCGTATTTTTCGAGATCCTTGAGTTCGAATGGACCATGTTCCGGGTTTTTTGAAAATCCCCGGTAGATGGTGTGGCAGGAATAACAAACCGTCACGTCCGCCACCAGCGAATAAATGATGAAGTCCACGCCCGCGCTGACAAACAGCGCCAGCGTCCCCCAGAGAGGCTGACTCCGTGAAAAGAAGAACAGACTTGCCAGGCTTCCAACCGCTACGATGGCGACCCCGAGGTTCCTGTTGAAGTCCTTTTGAATGTATAGCGTATCATGACCGCACGTGACGCAGTTCTTGACGAAGCCGTTCGCCTGGATCGAGGGGTCCATGCGCAGCGGAACCACTTCCTGACATCCCGGGCACTTCAGCACTCCGTTTCCCAGTGTGGGGGAGAAAATGATTTCGCTTTCGCACTTACGGCACTTGCTGAGTATAATTTTAGACATGAAACCCTTGATCCTGATCCTCTTAGCTTCGGTTGTCGTTCAGGCTCAAACGATCGCGGACGTCGCCCGTCGGGAACGGGCGCGGCAGGCGCAAGTCACGGCCACCAAAGTCTTCACCACGGCAGACCTTAAAAGCAACGACTCTAAGGAAACCGTGGAGGCCAAGCCGGAGGAAAATCCGGCTGCAGTCGCAACGCCCCCAGAGAAGGCGGCCCAACCTGTCGTCGATCCGGTTCAGCAGTGGACCGAGGAAACCGGGAAGCTTCGAACCCAAATCCGGGACCTGATGGATCAGGAGACCAAGGTGCAACTCGACATCAATGCCGCTTCGGCACAGATCAACGCTCCAATCACGTCTCAATCCGCAAAGAATCAAGCGCAGCAAACTCTCGAGGCGTCCCAGCAGAAGCTAACGCAGATCCAGGCTGAGCTCGCAAAGGCCCGAAGCGAATTGCAGGAAAAGGACCTCGCCGGCCCGCCGCTGAAGAAATAGTGGGAAGGGGAATTCGGGGCCGTGCACTTCGAATCCCCGATTCCCCTCCGCTGATTTCCGTGATTCCTTACATCAACTCGGCCATGATCGCCTTAAGGTCTTCAGGGCTGGGCTGAGTACGATCCTGAGGCAGGGTGGCCAGCGGATCATCCACCATGTTCAGCCCCTTCAGGAAGTCCGGCTTCTCTTCGTTCACATAGATCAGGCCTGTCAGGAACTCCCCGGAATCGTAGCAATGCCGAAGCAGGTTCAGCGCTTCTGTTTTGTTGGTCGGATCGAAATTCTGGTCTGTCTTTCGCAGCCGGATATGGGAGCCGTCGTGGAGTTCGACGTCCTTGACCTCACCTTCCTTGTAGTCCACGGTGATCTGTTCGAAGAACGGAACGAAGGAGATTTCGTGCAGCAGTTCTTCGTGATCTTTGGCGTACTTGTAACTCTTGGTCGATCCTTCGTGATTGTTGAACGTGACGCAGGGGCTGATGACATCGAACAATGCAGTCCCTTTGTGCGCGAGCGCCGCTTTCAGAAGGGGAACCATCTGTTTCGGATCGCCGGCGAACGAGCGGCAAACAAAGTTGCAGCCGAGTTCAATCGCCATCGTGCAGATGTCGATCGCCGGAAGGTCGTTCAAGACTCCGCCTTTGGATTTTGAACCGAAATCCGCGGTGGCCGAAAACTGTCCCTTGGTCAGTCCGTAGACTCCGTTGTTCTCGACGATGTAAATCATGGGGACGTTGCGGCGAAGGAGATGAACGAACTGGCCCATGCCGATGGATGCGGTGTCGCCGTCTCCGCTGACCCCTATGGAGATCAGGTTCTGGTTCGCCAGCATCACGCCGGTCGCAATCGCCGGCATGCGTCCATGAACGCCGTTGAATCCATGGGACTGGCTGAGAAAGTAGGCCGGTGTCTTGCTGGAACACCCGATGCCGCTGAGCTTGGCGACACGCGTGGGTTCCACGCCGTATTCGTAGAAGGCTTTGATGATCTGCGCGGTAATAGCATCGTGGCCGCAGCCTGCGCAAAGGGTGGAGTCCCCGCCCTTGTATTCGCCAATCGTCAAGCCGAGACGATTGATGTGTTTTGGCGGCGCCGGTGGTTGCATGGTTGTAGACATTTTACTTTCTCCCTCTCTGCGGCAATCAGTTCGTCGGTAACGAAGCGCGCATCGATCGGCAGGCCGCTGTAGTGCAGGATGGTTCGTATTTTCGCGCCCAGTTCCGGTGAAAGTTCAAGTTTGATCAACGAGGCCATCTGCGCGTCGCGGTTTTGTTCCACCACATAAACGCGGTCGTGCTTTTCGAAAAATTCGACAAGGTGTCTGGTGAACGGAACGGCGCGCAGCCGGTAGTAGCTGACCGACAGGTTGTATTCCTTCTTGAGCTGGTCTTGCGATTCGATGATGGCCCAGTGGGTTGTTCCAAAGGCCAGGAAGCCGACCGTCGCTCCCTTCTGGTAGTCGATCTCCGGTTGCGGGACAAGCTGGCGCGCCGTGTCGTATTTTTTCGCGAGCCGGTCCATGTTGTTCTTGTAAACATCCGGCTTTTCACTGTACTGCGCGCTGTCATTGTGCCCGCTTCCGCGCGTGAAGTACGCGGCATTCGGATGGTTCGTGCCGGGAAGCGTCCGGTAGCCAATGCCATCCCCATCCACGTCCGCGTAGCGTTTGAAACCCTTCAGTCTTTCCAGGTCTTCGGCCGTGAGTACCTTTCCGCGATCGAACTTGCGGGTGGGATATTTGAACGGATCCGACATCCAGTTATTCATGCCCAGATCGAGATCGCTCATCACGAAAACCGGGGTCTGCAACCGTTCGGTCAGGTCGAACGCGTCCACCGCCATGTCGAAACATTCGGAAACGCTGGCCGGCAACAGCACCACGTGCTTCGTATCGCCGTGCGAACAGTACACCAACGAGAGAATATCGGACTGCTGGGTTCGCGTCGGAAGACCTGTGCTGGGACCCACACGCGTGATGTCGAAGATCACGATGGGAATTTCGGCGTAGTACGCCAGACCGATGAATTCATTCATCAGGGAGATGCCGGGCCCTGCGGTGGACGTCATGGAACGGGCGCCCGCCCACCCTGCGCCGATGGCCATGCCGACTGCGGCCAACTCGTCTTCGGCCTGAACGATGGCGAAGGTCGCCTTGCCATCCTTCTCGATGGCGATAGTCGTGCCATGTAGTCGGCCAGGGTCTCGCAGAGGCTCGACGAGGGAGTAATGGGATACCATGTCGCCACCGTGATGCCGGCAAACATGCAGCCGAGCGCTCCCGCTGAGTTCCCGTCAATGATGATTTTGCCTTTCGTCGCATTCATCCGCCGGCAACGAAACGGAACCGGAGCCGTACTCAGATGCTCCTGGGCAAACTTGCGACCGACTTCAAGGGCCTGCTTGTTCAGGGCGATCGCCTTCGCCTTGCCCTTGAACTGCTTGTTCAGGGCCCCTTCCATCTCCGCAGGATCGATTTCCATCAACTCGCCAACAACCCCGACATAGATCATGTTGGCCAGAAGCTTGCGCAGCCGTGCATCGGTCGTGATACTGATGGCAAGTTTTGCAAACGGAATCGGGAAAAAGTGAAGGTCTTTGCGGAGTTGATTGAGATTCAAGCTCTCTTCGTAGACGACCATGCGGCCAGGTTCCATCGCCATCACGTCATCACGTGCGGTGTCGGCATTCATGGCTATCAGGAAATCGATTTCTTTGCGGCGGGCGATCCACCCGTCTTTGTTGGCGCGGATGGTAAACCAGGTAGGAAGTCCGGCGATATTGGAAGGAAAGAGGTTCTTGCCGCTGACGGGTATCCCCATCTGAAAGATGGAGCGCATGAGGACGCTGTTGGAAGACTGACTACCGGAGCCGTTGACGGTTGCAACCTGGATACTGAAATCGTTGAATATCAGTTCCCTCGTATCGCCTCGCTGGTCCTCCTCCGTAACGGTCTGGGAAGACTGGTCTGGCACGTGAAGATTCTCCTTAATCTGTATTAGCTCGCCTTATTCTCTGCGTTAACCTATTGAAGTCAGCAACTTGGCAGCGAGCCCAACCGTTTACTATAGCAAAAGGGAAATTTTTTTTCAGAGACCTTTTTTCAGGCTTGGGACGGCAGTCCCAGATCGCGAAGGATTCGAAGCGCGGCGTTGTGACCCGCGCACCCCATGACCGCGCCTGCAGGATGGCATCCCGCGCTGCAGCAATAGAGTCCGGCGAGAGGCGTCGCGTAAGGCATGCGCTGATCGAACCCGAAGGTGTTGTCGACATGATGGATATGGCCATAGCGAATCCCGAAGTACTCTTCGATTTTCGGCGGCGTCAGCGTAAAGACGTCCACAACGCTGTCGGTGAAACCCGGAGCGAACTGTTCGGCAATCCCGAACAGATGCCGCACATAGCCCGATTCCTCTTCGTCCCAGCTCTTCCCGTTGATTTGGTAGGGAACCCATTCCACGAAGAAGGCGGCATTGTGGTGTTTGCCCTCGTCCTGCAACGAAGGATCGGCCTGGGTGTGGATGTACCACTCAATCGTGGGAAAGTCTGCCAGTCCGCCGCGGCTCACGGTATCAAAGGCCTGGCGGACGTGGCGTATCACGTCTTGCTCCTGGGGAAGGAGGTGAATCGTCGCGTTATGTTGTCCCCGATTCTCGGGGAGGCATTTGAAAGTCGGCAGTTTGTCGAGAGCGAGATTCACTTTCAAAGTTGTGCCGGTGCGGCGGAATCCGTCGAGTCTAGCGTTGAAGTCGGCGGGAAATTTCTCCGCCCCCACAAGAGCGCGGGTACGAAACGGATCGGCATTGCTCAGCACCACCCGCGCGGCGACTTCGCGACCATCTCCAAGGGCGACCCCCGTTACCTGGTTTCCGGTTGTCACTACTGCTTCGGCAGCAGCGTCTGTGAAAATCTGCGCCCCTGCTTCGGTGGCCACCCGTGCCAGCTCATTCGTGACGCTCCCCATGCCGCCTTCGACAATCATCCAGGTTCCGTCCGAACCCGGAAGACGGCACATATTATGAAAGAGAAAATTCAGTCCCGTTCCCGGCGCCCCGAAGCCCGCGCTCAACCCTGAGAAGCCGTCGGTAACCGCGTACATGGCAAGGAGGAGTTCGCTTTCGAATCCGAAACGTGAGAGGTAGTTTTCCACAGGCTGCGTGACGAGATCCAGGAAGGTCTTCCTCAAAGCTGGACGAATAAATCGTTCCGCTGTTGCCTCCAGGGACAGAGGTTCTTCGAGCAGCCCCGGCGCCAGGTCTTCGCGGAGTTGCCCGATTTCAAGATTCAGAGCTGCATTCGCTTCCCAGTCTCTTCTGGAAAAGAACTTCAGGAATTGCTCGCGCATGGCGTCGGCATCGGATCCGAAGAGCAGATAGCGGTCGCCGGTGGTGGGCAGGAAGTAATGGGGATCGCGCCGGATCAGTTTCAGTCTCAGGCCGAGCTTCGCCGTCAACTCGGGAGGCATGACTCCAAGAAGGTAGGCGCCCGTGGAGGTTCCCAGCCCTGGAACCCTGGGAAAGGGAAACTCTGTTTTCGCGGCGCCTCCTATCGTGGCCTTCTCCTCGAAGACGGCGACCTTCCGGCCGGCGCGGGCAAGCAGTGTTGCCGCCACAAGGCCGTTGTGGCCCGCGCCGATCACCGCGATATCCACAGAGTTCTTCATGGTTGTGCAAATCCCGGCAGATCCTTGAATCCAGGGCCGCGGCACACCCCCTGTTTTCTACCGTAACGCTATGCTGTGTCTCCCGCCTTGTGCGGTAGCGGCCGCGTGCGCAGGACCAGGGCCGTCATTCCGGAGAGCAGGGCGAACACGGCGCTGATGTAGAAGACCGCGCTCCAGCTCCCCAATCGTACAAAGAGCCATGCGGCGATCGGTCCACCGATGATGGAGGCCACGCCTTTTGCAGAATACAGAAACGCATAATTCGATGTCGCGTTCTTGCTGCCGAAGTAATCCCCGTTGGTCGAGGGAAAGACCGAGAAGATCTGGCCCCAGGTGAAGTAAGTCAGAATCAGAGTAATCGTGAACAGGAGGGGAGAGGTTCTCCCGAGAGTCACAACGGACACCAGAAATATGGACTGAAGGAAGAACGTGACCACCATCGTGTTCTCTCTGCCGATGCGGTCCGAAACCCAGCCCCAGAAGATGCGAGCTACACCGTTGGCCACGTTATTCAAAGCCACGGCTGTCGTCAGCACTGCAGTCGAAAGTCCCCAGGAACTCACCAGCGAACCGGAGTTTGCGGTGACGAACAGCCCTCCTGTGGACATGGCAACGAACATGAAATAGAGAATGTAGAAGTGGGGAGTCTTCAGCATTTCCGGAGTTGAAAACGTCTGGGTATTGCGGCGCGATTTCGTTGCACTCGCTGCAGCGGTGGGCTTTGGAGGAACGAAGTCTTTACCGGGGTGTCTTAGAAACTGGGCCGCAACCGCAATGACAATGCCCTGGAAGATCCCGGTAATGAGGAACGCCGTGGTGTAGGTGTAGTTTTGGATGAAGTACCCGATCATTGGAACGAACAGGGCGCTGCCGCCGCCGAATCCGGCGGCGATTATTCCGGCGGCGAATCCTCTGCGGGTTGGGAACCACTTCAGGGCCGAGCCAATGCACCCGCTATAGACAAACGCCGCCCCGACTCCCGCCATCCCATAGTAGATATAGAGCTCTGTCAGGCTTGTGGCGTATCCCATCATCGTCCAGCCGATGCCGCACAGGATTCCGGCTATCGTGATGAAGGGACGCGGTCCAAGCCGATCCATGATCCATCCGTCGAGCGGCTGGACCCACACCTGCAGGACAATGAACACGGCAAAAGCCCCTGCGACTTCCGGCTGCGACCAGCCGTGCGCACCCTTCAGGGGTTCGGTGAACAGCCCCCACGAGTACTGCAGGTTCGCGATCATCACCATCGAGATCACTGAGAAAACAAGCTGCACCATCGGGGTGTTGATCACAGCGCCCGCCTGACAAAATCAAGTAAGTTGTTCATGGTGCCGGGAAGATAACATAGAATGCCCCTGTTCTCAGCGTGTCTAATCCATGATTTGCGGATCCATTCCGAGACGGATGGCGCTTCCTGTGGCGTGTCTGCTGGCGGTGTGTTCGAGCGTTTTCGCTCAGACGTGGGAGGACCGAACACCAGGGACTACCTCGTGATCGTCGACAGGTTCCTGGCGGGCATCAACCGCTAAAACTCCCGGCCGCCGCAGTCTCCAGCAGCGTCGCGGTCTCCGCGATTTGCGCGCCGGCGCGACCACGGCAGGCCCAGCGAATCGAGTTTCCCTCTATACTTCTGAACCTATGAATGACACGTTTTCATCCCATGCGTGACCAGGCAAGCAAAATGAGTGCAGCGGCCAAATCGAAGGTCGGTCTTCTCCTCGTGAATCTTGGGAGTCCCGAAGCCCCTACACCCGAGGCGTTGAAGCCTTACCTGAACGAGTTCCTGATGGATCCTGACGTGATCGACATCCCAGGGATCCTGCGCTGGCCGCTGGTCCACTGGCTGATCGTTCCCTCCAGATCCAGGAAGTCTGCCGAGCTTTATCAGAAGATATGGACTGCCGAAGGTTCGCCCCTGATTCATTATTCGCGGCTGTTCGCCGCGGCTCTGCGCACCGAATTAGGGGATCTTGAAAACCTGCGCCTGGAACTCGGGATGCGCTACGGAAATCCGGGCATTGAGACCGCCCTGGGCCGTCTTGGTTTGAAGGAACTCGACCGGCTGATCGTCTTTCCCCTCTATCCCCAGTTCGCTCAATCCTCCACCATAACCGTGCAGAAGAAGGTCCTCGAGATTCTGGATCGGCTCGGCAGTTCCAGGCTCAGGCCCCAGTGGATCGCGCCATTTTATGCCGACCCCGGCTTCATCGAGGCCCAGCGGGCGGCTTCGTCCAGCCTGTTCGAATCGTTCAATCCGGATTTCTCATTGTTCAGCTTTCATGGCGTACCGGAGCGGCACGTCAAGCGTCAGCATGAAGTTTGTCTGTCTCGTAGTTCCTGCTGCGACCGAATCGGGTCGGAGAATCAAAACTGCTACCGCGCTCAATGCTTTCACACCGCGCACTCGATTGCCAGGGCGCTCGGAATTCCGCCGGAGAAGTATTCGATTTCGTTTCAGTCTCGGCTGGGACGGACTCCATGGATTCAGCCCTTCACGGACTTCGTGATCCAGGAACTGCCCCAACGAGGTGTACAGCGGTTGGCTGTATTCTGCCCTTCGTTTGTTGCCGACTGCCTGGAGACGCTGGACGAAATAGAAAATCGCGAGCGGGAACGGTTTCTCAAAGCCGGGGGCAGGGAACTGCGATTGTTACCCAGTTTGAACGATCATCCGGTCTGGGTCCGGGCCGCCGGTGACATGATCCGGCAGGCTCTTTCCGCCTGAAGCGGCAAAAGCGGAGTTCGGGGCCGTGCACCTCGAACCCCGAATTCGGCTTGCAGCGGCTTCTCCGATTTCCTATATGCTGGCGGATATGCGACTTGCACTTCTCACCACCGTACTGGCTCTGGCTCTGCTCACGAGCGGCTTCGCCGCCCAACAACGGGGTCAGGCGCGCGAGATCGTCAACGTTAAAGGGGATATCTACCGCGCGCGTAACAACAACTACTATTCGCTCTTTATGGTCACACCGGAGGGCATCATCCTTGCAGACCCCATCAACGCGGCGTTTGCGACATGGATGAAGGAGCAGTTCGCGGAGCGATTCAAGGTGCCGGTGCGTTATGTGATCTACAGCCACAGTCACTGGGATCACATCGAGGGTGGCGATGTCTTCGCGGATACGGCCCGCTTCATCGCGCAGGAAAACGTGGCGCGAAACATGGACGGACGCATTCCGCAGATGCCCGGCGACATGCTGGATCGCAATCACAACGGGCGTTTTGAACTCGAGGAAATCGTCGGCCCGTTGACCGACAATGGCGGACGGTGCGGCATGCCGGCGAACTTTTTTCGAACGGCGGATCGCAACGGCGATGGCTCGCTGACGCCGGCGGAATTGCAAGCCAATATCCGCCGTCCGGATATTTATTACTCCGAGCGTATGCGCCTGACGCTTGGCGGCAAGACTGTCGAGTTGATCTACCCCGGCAAAAACCATTCCGACGACGCCACCGTCCTGTATTTCCCTGCCGAACGGGTTGTTTTTGCGACGGAATTCATAAGCGACGTCGCGCTGCCCGCTACTGGTAGTCCGCTCTCATTCCCGAGCGCATGTGGACCGTTTGACGGGAGCCCTCTCTCCGAATGGGTGCGCTCCTATCGCACGGTGGAAGCGCTGGACTTCGACATCTTCGCGGGAGGTCACGGGGCGCTCGGCACGAAGGCGGATGTAACGGCGAATCGCCAGTTTTTCGAAGAGCTGATTGCCGCGGTTTCCGAGGGGATGGCTCAGGGGAAGACCCTTGCCGAACTTCAGCAAACCCTGATGTTCGAAAAGTACAAGAACTGGTCCGGCTACGCGGCGCGCCGGGCGCCGACGATTGATTCGGCCTATCGCAATCTTCAACTTTACCGGTAACCGGATGCTGCGCCCGGATGGTGCCGATGGAGAAACGTGAGTTTAGAGCGTACACCCCTGCCGGGGTGCGACCGCCTCTCGCGAGAAGAACCCCGGGTGTCGCTCGGCTCCACCCGGGGCTACCTTTCTTTCACGCCTCCGGCGTGCCAGGAGTTTAGACATTCTTGAGTCTGAGCACGCCGGAGGCGTGCTGAGAATTTAGCCCCGGGTTAAGTGAGCGAAGCGAGCGCAACCCGGGGTTACCGTAACGGGAATGTTGCACCCCGGCAGGGGTGCAGGGATTCCTCGCACCCCTGCCGGGCAATGTCATTCGCTTAAGGAAATGGCCGCGTTCGTTTAAGGATTTGGCTAGCGTATTCGCACGAACGGTCGAGCATCTTTTGGCCCTATTTTGTGTTTTTGAGCCCTTTTCTTCTTCCTTTCAGGGACGCCAGCGCATCTCGGGTCGCATTTCGACGCATGAATGAGCGTCTTGATGAAACTGCGCCCGCTAAAAGTCGTCCTCTGCAAGGTCTCGACGGATCTTAGCCGAGTGTACATTGCCAAAGACACACCGAAAGGTTAAGCCGAAAAGTTCCAAAATCTCCTGCACCGCCGATAATCACCCCAGATCAGTGCCTCACGCTCGCGCGACACTAGGAAATGATTTCGCCCGAATCAAAGCGAATGACATTGCCCTGCCGGGGTGCGACCGCCTCTCGCGAGAAGAACCCCGGGTGTTGCTCGGCTCCACCCGGGGCTACCTTTCTTTCACGCCTCCGGCCTGCGAAACGTCCAAACTCCAGGCACCGCTGCGCGGTGCGACAGCTCGGCCAAAGGAGCCGAGTGTCGAGACAGAAACCAGGCTAGGCCGAGCACTGGATGAGCACCTTTCCCATCGGCCCTTGAGCGAGCCTGTCGAAAGCGGCTGGAAGGTTTCCGAACGGATAGACGTGGTCGATCAGCGGTCGCGCGCCTGTTTTGTTCAGCAGCTCCAGCGCGGATAGCCAGGCTTGCCGACTCTCTTGATTCGTGTAGGCGCCGACGGCAACGCCGCCAATGCGAATTCGGCGGAAAAACAGGGTCGCGGTATTGAATTGCGGCACTTCGCCGGCCAGCCGCCCGACCACGCTGATACGGCCCCGGTCTCCCATGGCTGCGATCAATTGGTTGAAGAGGGGGCCGCCGACGTTGTCGATCGCCAGGTCGACTTTTCGATCGCCCAGAAACTCGGCCAGAGTTTTCCGCCATTTCGAGTCGGCCGGATCAAGCACCAGCGCCATGCCCTGCGACTTCAATGTCGGGTGTTTTTCCATCCCGCGCGATAACCCGATGAGGGTGTGTCCCATCGCGGTTCCCAATTGAGTGCTCGCCACACCAACGCCTCCGGAAGCGCCGCTGACCAGCACCACGGCACGGGATGGCAGGTTCTCCCACTGGGTCAACGCCTGGAATGCTGTGATGTAAACCAGCGATGCGCTGCCGGCCTGTTCGTCGGTCCATCCCTCCGGCACTTCGATAAGCGATTCCGCGGGGACGGTGACCATCTCGGCAAACGTTCCCCATCGTGTAACGCCCATGTCGCCTCTAAGGATCGCCCGCTTCGCGCCAATAGGATGACCTTCTACACCGGGACCGAAGCCGGCGATCACTCCACAGCCGTCCCGGCCCAGGATATGGGGGAACGGAGGCCTGGCAGGGTATTGTCCTTCGGCCAGGTAGCGGTCTGCGGGGTTCAACGCAGCGACAGTCAGGCGCAGCAGCACCTCTCCGGGTGCGGGCACGGGGTCTGCCACCTCGGAGAACCGGACCTTGTCAATGCCGTTGAATCCCTCGATGAGCCATGCCTTCATGCCCAGGATTGTCGCATGAAAGGGTTCTCAAAACCTTACCAGGGGGGTAGAATTGTCGATTCCGCAGCGTCGCCTTATCTACTCGGCACGCAATCTACACAGTCTGAAAAAGAGGTTGATCATGGGAAAAGCTTTGGAAGGTGTACGGATCCTGGATATGACTCACGTGCAGTCGGGACCGACGTGCACCCAGATTCTGGCATGGTTCGGCGCGGACGTTATCAAAATCGAGAAGCCTGGCGATGGAGATCCCACCCGCAGTCAATTGAGGGACGTTCCGGGCGCCGACAGCCTCTACTTCACGATGCTCAACAGCAACAAGCGTGGCATCACATTGAATCCCAAGACCGAAGCCGGCAAAAAGATCTTCCACAAGCTGATCGAAAAATGTGACGTGATGGTCGAGAACTACGCGCCCGGCGCGATTGATCGAATGGGTTTCCCATGGGAAAAAATTCAGCAGATCAATCCCCGAATGATTTACGCCTCGGTCAAGGGATTCGGTCCTGGTCCCTTTGAAGACTGCAAAGTTTACGAGAATGTCGCCCAGTGCACGGGCGGTGCGGCTTCCACAACCGGCGAAATCGATGGTTTCCCGATGGTGACGGGCGCGCAGATCGGCGATTCCGGCACCGGTATTCACCTCGTTGCAGGCATTCTGGCGGCTCTGTTTCATCGCGAAAAGAGCGGGCGTGGACAGCGCGTCACCTTTGCCATGCAGGATGCCGTCCTGAACCTCTGCCGCGTGAAATTGCGCGACCAGCAGCGTCTGTCGCGCACCGGTGTGCTCAAGGAGTATCCGCAATATCCCAACGGCAAATTCGGAGCCGCGGTCCCCCGCGCGGGCAATGCCTCGGGGGGAGGCCATCCTGGCTGGATCGTTCGCTGTAAGGGGTGGGAGACCGATCCGGATGCCTATCAATATGTCATTACCCAGGCGCAGGCGTTTCCTGCCCTGGCAAAGATTATCGGCCATCCGGAATGGCTCGAGGACCCGGAGTTCAACACCCCGGAAGCGCGACTGCCCAAGCTGGATTTCGTGTTCGCCGAAATCGAAAAGTGGACGAAGACCAAGACCAAGATGGAAGTGATGGCCGCGCTTAATGCGGTGAACGTCCCTTGCGGTCCGATCCTCTCGATGAAAGAAATTGCCGAAGAACCGGCCCTCCGCAACACCGGCACCGTGGTCGAAGTGGATCATCCCACACGCGGGAAATACCTCACCGTGGGCAATCCGATCAAGCTGTCGGATTCTCCCGCGGACGTCAAACGGTCGCCGCTGCTGGGCGAGCATACGGATGAAGTGCTGCGCGAGGTTCTCGGTTTGCAAGACGACGAAATCCAGGCTGCCCGCCAGCAGGGCGCAATCTAAAGTTCAGTCAAAGCGAGGTTCGAATCGTGAAATCCAACGTCCTCATCCTGGGAGCCTCGTACGGCTCATTGTTCAGCACGAAGCTGCTGATGGCCGGCCACAACGTTTCACTGGTGTGCACGAAAAGCACCGCCGACCTGATCAACAGGGACGGAACTATTGTCCGTTTCCCGATCAAGGGGCGGGAAGTGCCTGCTGGACATTTCATCGAAAGGGCTGCCGGGTGCGCTTGCCGCCAGCACTCCTGAGGCTGTCGACCCGGGGAAGTTCGATCTGGTCGTGCTCGGCATGCAGGAGGCCCAGTACGGCTCGGCGGGAGTTCGCGAACTGATGGGCCGTGTCGGGCGGTCCGGCAAGCCCTGCCTCGCCATCATGAACATGCCGCCTCTGTCCTATCTCAAGCGCATCCCGGGCTTGTCCACCGAGCCGCTCAAGGGTTGTTATGCGGATCCGGGAGTTTGGGATGGATTCGCCCCCGGTCTGACTTCACTGGCGAGCCCCGATCCTCAGGCCTTTCGTCCGCCCGATCAGCCGAAAAATGTTCTTCAGGTTGGATTGCCCACCAATTTTAAAGCGGCGCGCTTCGAAGCCGAGGATCCCACTGCGTTGCTGCGCGGTCTTGAGGCCGACATCGATGCGGCTCGTTTCGATGCGGGTGCCGGTCCCCTCGAGATTCCGGTGAAGCTCAAAGTCCACGATTCCATTTTTGTGCCATTGGCCAAGTGGCCGATGCTGATGACCGGTAACTATCGCTGCATCCGCAAAGACGACATGATTCCCATCAAGGAAGCCGTGCTGGGGGACATTGGCAAGTCCCGCGAGATCTACGAGTGGGTGTCGAAACTCTGTACCGGCCTGGGTGCAGACACGGCAGACCTGGTTCCCTTCGACAAGTATGCCAAGGCAGCGGAAGGTCTGGCAAAACCCTCTTCCGCGGCTCGCGCGCTGTTTGGCGGCGCCCCGCAACATCGAGCGCGTGGATTGCCTGATTCGGCGAATTGCCGGCCAGCAGGGCCTCCAATCCGGCACGCTGGACGAGATCGTTAGCCTTGTGGACGATCGCCTCGCAAAGAACCGCGCATCCCGCTGAATAGAGTCTCCACCAAAAAAAATCGCGGACCCTCCGTCGTAGCACGGAGAGCCCGCTTTCAGGGGGATCTGAGAAAGAGGCCAGAGCCCCTTCTCTTTGTTCCTTCAGAACTGTTGCTGATGAGACTTATACCGGTTGGATTTCAGCTCTGCATCGGAGCATTGTCCCGGAAAATATAGGACTAAGGTTCTATATGGGCCTTTCGCGAAAGCCGGTGGTTCCACTCCGCAAGTTTTTATAGGCTTAAGTTATTAATAAATAATGGGTTAAGTTCGAAGTGCGGTGGCTTGAGCCGGGGGGTCGGGTAACGGGGAAAGGGGTTGCGCCGACTATTTTTTCTAGAGACGAGCTAGACGGGGCTTCACCCCGGACCCCGGCTCGGGCGCTTGCAGCGGCGCCTTCGGCGCCAAGCACGCCGGAGGCGTGCTGAGAATTTAGCCCCGGGTTAAGCGAGCGAAGCGAGCGCAACCCGGGGTTACCGTAACGGGAATGTTGCACCCCGGCAGGGGTGCAGGGATTCCTCGCACCCCTGCCGGGGTGCAAGCCGCTCGTGAGATGAACCCCGGGTGTCGCTGCGCTCCACCCGGGGCTACCCTCCTTTCACGCCTCCGGCGTGCAAAATGTCTAAACTCCAGGGCGCCTTCGGCGCCAAGCACGCCGGAGGCGTGCTGAGAATTTAGCCCCGGGTTAAGCGAGCACAACCCGGGGTTGCCGTAACGGAGATGTTCGCACCCGCAGGGGTGCAGGGATTCCTCGCACCCCTGCCGGGGTGCGAACGCTCCTGAGATGAGCCCCGGGTGTCGCTGCGCTCCACCCGGAACTACCTTCCTTTCACGCCTCCGGCGTGCAAAACGTCTAGACTCCAGGGCGCCTTTGGCGCCTGGCCCGTTATGCCTTGCGGGAACAAAATTCGCGTTACGCCCGGCATAACGAGCGAGAGAAGCGCAAGTTTTTCTAGCCGTTCAAAGCGGCGAGTGCGGCAGTGGCGACCTGTTCGTCTTGGACGGAGGTGACGCCGCTGACGCCGACGGCGCCGATAACCTTGCTGTCGACGGTAACCGGCAGTCCGCCCTGGATTGGCACAATGCCTTCGACCGCGAGGAAAGTCGTTTTTCCGCCGAGGATCATGTCTTCCAGCGCCTTTGAAGGGCGTTTGAACAGGGCAGCGGCTCGCGCTTTCCCCTGACAGACTGCGATACTTCCAGGCTGAGTTTCGTCAATTTTCTGGAACAGGATGAGGTCGCCATGGGCATCCACTACCGCAATGGCGACGTTCCAGCCGTTCTTGCGTGCCTCTGCCTCGCCCGCGGCGGCCATCTTTTTCGCAGCTTCCAACGTAATGAATTTGGTGGTTCCGAGCATGACTCCTCCGCTAAAAGTCGAGGTTCTCCGTAATCCGGGTTCCGTCCTTGCGGAAGGCGTCCAGGTACATGGCGATACGCTTTTTCCCTTCCGCCAAATCGAAGTTGTTCAGATTGATGTTGAGAAGGTCGATGTACCAGGGTGTCTTCACCGGATCCAGCACGTACGCTTCGACGATCTCACGCGCAATGGGTAGGGATGTGTTTTTTGAATTGTCGTGGACATCGCGATTGCCGGCCTTGCGCAGCTTCTCGTATTCTTCGCTGAGGAGGCGTTTGAAAAGATCCAGTGTAAAGACATCTCCTGCCTTCACGCCGGTCGCAGCATCGTCTGCGGTCAGTTTCGCTTTCTTGTGCAGCCATTCCCACAGGATGCTCAAACGGATTTCGCCGGTGGCGGCATCCTCCATGAGGTACAGCACGTCTTCATTGCCGAAGAAATCCGCGGGCTTGAGGGCCGCTGCCTGCATGCCCTGACCGAACGCATTTCCATATTGGATTCCGACGCTCAGCAGATCGCGCGCGCCGCGCACGGTTCGGGGCGCGGGTTCGAGCAACGTGAGCCCGTCGGCATCGGCCTGTGTATAGGTGAGTGCGGGGAACTTGCGTCCCATCTGATTATCCTGACCGACCTTCTCCCAGACCGGGCGGACGATATGGACCATCTTCCAATGCGCCACCCACTTGCCGTTTGCGCCTTCGCGCTGTTCGCGTTCCGCTCCGGCCACGGCCCGTTTCATGCCGTCAGCGACACCTTTCTCGGAGCCTACAGGAATATTCGGTTCCATGCCGCCCTGCCAGAGCGTGAACTGTCCCATTTTATCCGGCGTGCTGCACGCGCGGCGGACGCGGTCTTCGTAGATCCGCATGTACCCGTAGGTCATCGTGATCGCGTCGATGTTCGGGTT
This sequence comes from uncultured Acidobacteriota bacterium, assembly GCA_963836435.1. Lineage (GTDB taxonomy): Bacteria > Acidobacteriota > Terriglobia > 20CM-2-55-15 > 20CM-2-55-15 > DASTBJ01. The sequence continues at coordinate 126,639 of CAWIJI010000011.1, forward strand.
GATAAAAGCGGGATCCCACGCCATGGCATCCGACACGCTGTTGATGTAATCCCAGCGGCCGGTGTTGAATCCAATGAAGTGTTTGCCGAGCGCCGCCCGGATTTCCATCAACTGGAAGCACGTTTCGATCTGTTCGATCAGGACGTAGCCTTTGATCGCACCGTCTTCCAGGCCCAGATGTTTCTCAAGCGCGGAGAGAATGTCGCCCCATAACGCGGCCTCTTCCGCGGTCTGAATTTTCGGCATGTAAAGAGCCAGCGACGCGCCGGTTTCGCGCAGGCGTTTGTAGTTGTTCACGATGTACAGCGTGGTGTCGGCGATGGTGGCCGAGAAACTGGCGCCGCCGGCATGGCGGAGGTGACGGTCATCGAGGTGCAGCCCCCGTGCCCGGAAGATCTTTGTCGTGAAATCAAGCTGCTTGACCCAGTCCGTGATGGTGGGCCTTCCGAGGAAACCCTGCGCCCATTTGTTCATTTCCGCGGCCACCTGATCGGCCACTTTCATGAACATCGGATCACGATGGATGGCGAGCTTCAGGTTCCGCTGGTTATCCAGAGACATCGTCGAGATTTGTCCCAGAGCATCCTCTCCGTCGAACATCCATCCGTCCGCACCCGACAGCAGGGCGTAGGCGACGTTTCGGATGCTGTTCTCCAGCGGAGCGTTCGGCTTCGCTGCCGGGCCGGTTCCCTGAATCCACTGGCGCTGAAGATCCTTGGGAATTTCACTGCCGATAAAGGCGCCGTCGCGCGCCTCCTGCACCTTGATCTTTGTTCTGGCGATGGTGGACTGCGGGTCCAGGAAAGTAATCCGCTGTTTGTTTCGAGCCCGTGCGGCGCGCCGCTCGATGCGTGCCGCCATCACCGCTTTCCGATCCACATCCAAACCGGCCAAAGCCTCGAGAGCTGCCACAGCCTCTGGTGTGTAAACATCGGGATAGAGGCTCTCCAGGTTGCCTCGGATTTCCAACTTTCGCGCTGCCATCAATCACCTCTCCTCAAAAAAATGAGTACGAATCTTATCAGACTGTTTTGGAAGGGGGCTTGTATTTTGACAGTTTTTCAGCTACAGAATTATCTACACCCTGCTTTTGCGATCACGCTTTCATTCTCTCGACGAGCTTGCGCCAACCGGCGCACGACCATTCGAGCGACGGAGGATTTTGAGGTCCTTTTGTCTTGCCGCGACAACGATCGGCAAGCACCTTAGCAGCACTGGCTACATCGCGATCGCTTTTCGTGCGGGGCCCCTCCATCGATTCGTCGGTTGATCCTGTAAGTAAGAACTCAATCCAGTTCTCAAGTCGATCCTTCGCGAACACGAAGACGACTTCCTCGAATTGCTTTCTTGAAATCCCGTCCTTTTGAGCGGCCTCCCAAAACTTGTCAAGCAATTGCTCGGGTCTCTCTATGTCGTCGTCCATGTCCGCCCACACCATCAATGTAGTGTTCCCGCCCATTTCGAGGCAGCCCTTAAGCTCGTTTGGCATCTTGGCGATCAAAGTGTTGCGTCCGCCGCAGGATACTGGACGTATTACGTTGTTTCCTTTCCAAGGACGAATCCACTGTGGATCAAGCGATCTCACTAGAGTACGAATGAAAATAGGGTCAATGCTTCTACCCTTATCCCCTTCATGAAGGCAAACAATTTGCGTACGGCTAGGCACGGATCCAACCTCGCGCAATGGCTTCGCCCGGACTTAGACCTGAGGGCACTCTCAGCGCCTCGATTCGGGTTGGTGAAGTGTGATTATCCCGCCAAAGATACCTGCCGTTTTCTTCGCCGGCAGTACTCAAGATTTCTGGGTGGTGAGAAATGAGTATTGCTTGATGACTATCATCAAGCAGTTCACGAAGTATTAGAACCCAAGGTTGAAGCTCTGGCAGGCCGACGTAATTGTCAGGCTCATCAATAAAAACTGTTTGTGCTGCCCCAGTGGCCAATGCAGCGCGCACCATGTACAGTCCCACCAGCGCTTTCTCGCCATCCGATAGCTGTTCGAAGAACAGGGTCCCCGCATTAGGACCCCCAGAACCTTCAAACCGCAGTTGGAGGGCCTTGGTATTTAAGCCTACGTCGACAAGCCGAAACGATTTGAAGTCCGGCCAGACATCTCGAAGTGAGTCGCGCAGCGCATCGGTGAACTCTTGTTCTTGCTGCAAGGACCTGTACCACGATGTGAGATTCCCCAGATCGAGAGACGGACTGGGCGATTCGCTTTTGCTCTCTTTTTCCATGGATCTTGGGCTTGGTCTCAGAATCAAGAGTCTTGAGACAGCCTTTTGAAGGATTTCGATTTCCCGTCGTGATCCGGCTGGTTGTATAGAACCGAGAGCGGCTTGGCGCCAGTCTAGAGGAAAACCTTTTGAGGCGTTGCTGCCCTTCTGAAATCTGACGCCTTCAAGGTCCCGATCAAACAATTCACGCCTGTCGCACGTAGCTCGCTCGACCACGATGCGTGGTTTTAAGTCGCTGGCGACTTGCTCGATATGAAGTCGGTACTCGAACTCATGACCGTCAGCCTCAACGTTGATCTCGAATTCCTGAACGGGGCTGTTCGATCCAATTGGTGAACTCCAGAGCCCGAAGATCCCGCTCTCCATCACCTCCGAGGTAGGTGTTTCCGGTCGCAAGATCCCGTATTAATCTGACGACGTCAAACACCGAACTCTTGCCAGCGCCGTTCGGCCCGCACAGGACACCGAACGAGCTGAATTTTGCCTCAAAGCCCACCAAGCATCGAAAATTGTTCGCATAGACACGAGTGATCATGGCGTGAGTTTACCTGCCTTCTCTATCGTAGCCCTGTCGGAGAAGCTCAAGGCGTTGCATTTCTACAAAATTATCTACAGGCATTCGGCTTTCTTGCGGAATACGGCGTCTATCTCATTGAGAATGCGAGTACGCCCGCCCCGGCTCGAACGGGGGACCCCCTGCTTAGAAGGCAGGTGCTCTATCCAGCTGAGCTACGGGCGCGTAAGAGCAACAATTAATCAACGATCGACGGGGTTCTGTCAAAGTGTTTTGCGCAGGACCCTTGGTTGGGCGCCTGCGAGGGGACACTAATCGTCTTGAATCCAGTCGCGTTTTCAATGGAAACGAGTCTAAGATTCTGAGCATGGTATTCTGGAACACAGTTAGAGGAGGAAGCATGAAGAAATTCACTCAGTGGACAGCAGCCGCAGTAATGGTGATGCTTGTGGCGGCGCCGGCATTCGCCGATACGCTGCTTCTGAAAACTGGTGCGCGCGTTACGGGTTATTTTGAAGGTGGAACGGCGCGCGTTGTGAAGTTCAGGGGGGCCGACGGAGTCGTCAAAGACTACGACATCCTCCAGGTCCAGCAGGTCTTGTTTGGAGACACAACACCCGCGGCGTCTTCCAACACGGGGACCAGCAACGCGGTCGCGCCGCAGCTTCGCCCGGCGTCAGAACGCCCCCCCGCTCAGCCGCCGTCTTCCTCCGCCGCGAATACGGCGTACACGATTCCCACCGGCACGAAGATCACCATTCAAACCGTAGATGTCATCAACAGCGAAACCAGCCAGGTGGGTTCGACGTTTGTCGCGACTCTGGATGAGCCTTTGATCTCAAACGGCGTTGAAGTTGCTCCCAAAGGAGCCGATGTCCGAGGCCGCATCGCGAATGTGAGCGACGCGGGCCGTGTCACCGGTTCAGCCGAACTCGGATTGGAGCTGACGCAGATCTATGTGAACGGCATCCCCTACGCCTTGACAACCTCTGAATACAGCGAAGTCGGTGAAAGCCGAACGGGCCAGACGGCCCGTCGCGTTGGCGTCGGTGCGGGACTCGGTGCAGTCATTGGCGCCATCGCCGGTGGAGGCAAAGGCGCCGCAATCGGAGCAGGTGTTGGCGGTGGAGCGGGAACCGCTGTTCAGGTCATGACGAAGGGCGAAAAACTCAATATTCCTGCGGAAACAAAGCTGGAGTTTACGCTGAGATCCCCACTGGTCATCGCGGCCCGATAGACGGACAAGGGGACATAAGGGAACAGGGGGCTTTGTTTCGGGGACAGACCCCGAATTCGCACTTCAGAATTCGGGGTCTGTCCCCGAAACAAAGCCCTCTACTTCAGAAACCCTGAACCTTGCCGGCCCGTCTGTAACACTGGAAGACGATGTGCCAGCCGACGATGATGATCAGAAGCCAGAAAATGTAGAAGTACTCGTTGGGGATCCCCAGATTGCCGCCGGCGAAGTACGTGGTGTGTTGCCCGATCATCGCCCAGATCAGCGGAACGGACATGTAGGTGTTGTGCCTTGACCGCAATCCCGCCACCTTTACCAGGGCGGCATCGGGAGCCGTTCCTTCCTTTATCGCGCGAATGATCTTCTGCTGGGCAGGCCAGATCCTGAACCACACGTTAAAAGCCATCGAACTCCCGAAAAGTGCGGCGGTGTGGATGAGCGTGCCGCGATAGCCAAAATGCGCGAAATGTGCGTACAGCGCCACGATCACCGCGAGGATGACGTACGACGTGATCACGGCGGCCCGAAGATTATTTGCAAGGCCGCTGCTCCACAAGGCGTCATAAAGAAAAACTGCCGCGAAGGTCACAAAAATCATGATGCCGGCGCCCGCAGACCAGTCTGCACCTCCCGCAAAAGCCTGCTTATTCTGGTAATAAACGATACCCAGAAGGAGCACGCCGGTGATCCACGTCCACGCCGCACCCCAGCGAAACCAGTAGAGAGCCCTGGGCATCAATTCCGGGACGACGAGTTTCTTGGTGGGACCGTCCAGTTTGGCGGACATTTGTCCGTTGACCCAGTTGAAGAAATAGAGATGTCCAATCCAGATAATTCCTACAAAGACATGCATCCACCGAAAAATCGCCTCAAGGCCTTCCATGCTTCCTCCTGTATTTTGGGGTTTATGGCTCCGGAACCGTGGCAGTCTACCACATTCACAGGTTGAACTTTTTACGGCCGGCACGCTCCGCGCTTAAAGTTTTGGCCTTCCGAGGCCGATTTCTGCGCTTATGGCAGAACCGTTTCTTGAACTTGGCCTTTTGAGCAACGAACGCCCAACCGGCCTGATCGATCGGCTTCTGGCGCTCGTTTCCGAGGCGGCCGTGGAAACCGCAACTCTGAAGACCCAGGAATTCCGCTCCCAGCTCCAGGCTTACCGCCAATCTCTTGCGGCTTCCGACGGTACGAAGGACTTTGCTCGTTACTCGGTCGAATGTCTTCATCTCTGTGAAGACTACTTCGAACGGTCGGGAAGATACCTGCTCGAGCGCGAGTCCGAGTTTGCGGAAGTGATCAATTTTCTGCGCGAGGCGGTCGGACGGCTGGCGGGGGAAGCACATTCGTTTACCGCAGAGGTGGGCTCACGTTCGGAACGGATTCAGCGCCTCACGGATCTCGAAGACATCCGCGAACTGAAGAGGCAGATCTCCCTCGAGGTACAGCAACTGAAGCGTACAGTCGACGAAAAGAAGCAGAAGGATGAGGCGACCTATTCGCGGTTGTCGAAGCGAATGGAACTGCTCCAGCACAGTCTGGCCGTGAGCCGCGAGGAGGCGTCGCTGGATGGCCTGACCGGAATTCCCAACCGGCGGACGTTCGACCGCGTACTCGATCAATGGATCGCCGAACATAAGACTTCCAGCAACAGGTTCATACTGGCCATGCTGGATCTCGACGACTTCAAGGTGATTAATGACACCCGAGGCCACCAGGTGGGCGATCGGGTTCTGCTGTGCGCCGCCCGGTTCTTCGGCAAGTCGATCCGTTCGAAAGATTTTCTCGCGCGCTTCGGCGGTGAAGAGTTTGTGATGCTGATGGACGGCCTCACCGTCGATCAGGCACACGCGAAGTTCACTCACATGCTGAGCCGCCTGACGGCAACGAAATACGACTATGAAATCGACGGCGGTGTCGACTCCATCTCGTTTACCGCAAGCTGTGGGCTGGCCGAGTGTGGGCCGGATGAGACTGTAGAAAGCCTGCTGCGCCGCGCCGATGAAGCTCTTTATCAGGCGAAGAAAGGCGGAAAAAACCGCGCTGTTGTGTCGCCTTCGGAGAAAAAGAGAGGCAGATTGTGGCGTTCGCTCCAGCCGCTCGTGCCGTTCCGCAATGAAAAACCGGTATAATCAGCGCATAGGAGCAGCGTATGAATTACCTGGGAAGCGACGCCATCGTGTTGTCGCGCGACGTCGACGTGGTTGCGGTTCCGGCCGGAGACACGGTGAAGCTCATGAAAGGCACTGAGGTTGCGATTACTCAGGCTCTCGGCGGAACCTACACGCTCATGGTGCCCACTTACGGTGGCCTTTTCCGCCTGGCGGATAAGGACGGCGACGCCATTGGCAAGCAGTCGCATGCTGGAGGCGAAGCTTCCGAGGCTCCGCTCTCGGCGGAGGACCTGGAAAAGGAAGTGTGGCAGCGCCTGAAGACCTGCTATGACCCCGAAATCCCCGTGAACATCGTGGATCTTGGCCTCATCTACAACATGGAGATCTCGCCACTCGCCGAAGGCAGCCGCGTGGATATCAAAATGACGCTCACCGCTCAGGGATGCGGCATGGGAGGGTCCATCGCTGCTGACGCGATGAGCAAGTTGCTCACTATTCCCGGGGTCAAGGAAGCCGACGTCCAGGTCGTATGGGAGCCGGCGTGGACTCCCGAGAAGATTTCTCCGGAAGGCCGGACCCTGCTTGGGATGAACTAAACACTTCCAAGGCCGGCCGGGAGCCAAACGCTGCCAACAGCCGCTGGCTTTTGAGAACGGCTTCTTCGAATTCCGCTTCAGGATCGGAGAGCGCCACGATCGCGCCTCCGATTCCAATGGAAACCTCCCCGTCGCAAAACACCGCCGTCCGGATCACGATGTTGAGATCCGCCGTGCCGTTCAGGGACAGGAATCCGATTGTTCCCGAGTAGATACCTCTTGGCGATTGCTCCAGCCGACCGATAATTTCCATCGTTCGGATCTTCGGCGCTCCGGTCATCGATCCTCCCGGGAACGCGCTTCGTATGCAATCCACTATGGACGCATCCTTCCGCAATCGACCACGCACCGTACTGACCAGTTGATGCAGGTTCGCGTAGGTTTCCACCTCCATCATCTGTGGCACATGCACACTCCCGATTTCACAGACTCTGCCGAGGTCATTGCGCAACAAGTCCACGATCATGAGATTTTCCGCTGTCGTCTTGACCGACGTTCTCAGAGATTCCCGTAATAAATCGTCTTCTGCCGGGTTGGAGCTTCGACGCGCCGTGCCCTTTATCGGGCGGGATTCCACACCGCGCAGTCGATCGATTCGCAGAAAGCGCTCCGGAGAAGAGCAGGCCACCGACACTTCCGGGAACCGAAGAAACGCGGAATACGGTGCGGGGTTCAAGCGCCGCAGAATCCGGTAGTAGTCGAGCGGATCCATCGAACTGTTCCCTCGCAGCCTGTTCGTGAGACAGATCTCGTAGCTTTCGCCTTCCTTTATGAGCCGAAGGCATTCCTCGATGTCTGCAAGATATTCGGCTCTATTCCGTTCAAAGTGAAAGTTCGCCGGGCCTTCTGAAGCTACCGGAGCAGGAGGTGCAGCAACCCCTCGTTGGAGTGCGCTTTCCATCTCGTTGAGCCAGTTGTTTGCTGAGGTGGAATCAGCCAGAGGCGCCGCATGGACGAGGTAGAGACACTTTTCCCGATGATCGAAGGCCAGAAACCGATCCACAAACAGGAAACCGGACTGGAATTCGTATCCGAGATATCCCACGAATCCACCGACAAAATCGAAGGGCAACTCCGGCGCCGGGCAGTACCGATCGCGGAGTTCATTCCGGAGGTAGTCGAACACAGGAGCATCGGGAATCCTCGAGCCGCTGCCCATGAAAGAGAATCGGGACCGGTCGCTATCCTCATCGCTGGAATCCAGCCAAAACGATGGCACGGTGTTCCCGAAAAGGGCGCAGAACGTGTTCTCCGGCGAAGGATGGATATCCAGACGCCTGGAAAACACTCTCCATGATGTCCGGATGTCGGGGAGTATTGCTGCTGGCACAATCGTGGGTGCCGCCGGCGCGCCAAGAAAGTTGCGCAACAGTTGCTCGCCGTGTTCCGTAGCGATCGATTCCGGATGAAACTGCACGGCCCACAGGGGCCGCTGGCGGTGCGCGAGTCCCATGACCAGGTTGTCTGCGGTCCAGGCAATCCGGCGTAAGACGCCGGGAATCGGCTGTTCCACCATCAGGGAGTGGTAGCGGACTGCACGAAACGCTTCAGGAATGCCCCTGAAGAGATCGGAGCCATCGTGATAAATCACACTGGAGCGGCCATGCATTGGCTCGGGGGCAGGCACGACTCGTCCGCCGAAAACCTGTCCCATTCCCTGGAGTCCGAGGCACACGCCCAGCACGGGTACGCGGGACTCCAGCAGAATGCGGCTGCAGATGCCGAAGTCGCGTGGATTCTCCGGCCGTCCCGGGCCAGGCGAGAGAACCACATTGTCGGGAGCGAGTTCGAGGAACTCCTCCCATGTCAGCTTGTCGTTGTAGACGACGATCGGCAGCTCGCCGTTGATCTGACCGATAAGTTGATAGAGGTTGTACGTGAAAGAGTCGTAGTTATCGACGACGAGAGTCTTCATGGGACAGGGAATTCGGGGCCGTGCTCCTCGAACCCCGAATTCGTAATACAGACTTACACCCTGGAAATTCGGGGTTCGAGGTGCACGGCCCCGAATTCGGCTTTAGTGAGGCGTGATGGCGGCGCCTTTGACAGCCAGATGAACCATCGCGATTTGCAGGTTAGCGCCATTCTTCTTGTAGACGATGGTGGTCGTTCCCGTCATCTGGTTCTCTGCTCCCCGAGCCGTCTCATCGAGCGTATAGGTAAAGCCTGCCCAAGCGGCGTCGGCTCCCAGATCTCCCACTCGCAATCCTTCGATCGTCAGTTTCTTGGGGGACGACGTCAGTCGTTGAACCCAGACCATGGCCGGGATGAAGTGGCCGTCCTCGTCGGCAAGAATGGCATCCGCCGTCAGCTTCCCGTCGAAGAACATTGCGTCTTGTTTGTTGATGGCCTCGACGATCATATTGGTCATGTCGGCTACAGGACCCGTTGCCGGAGCGACGGCGCCACCACGTCCGCCTCCGCGTCCGCCGCCACCTCTGCCACCGCCGCGACCTCCGCCCTGGGGGCCCTGGCCGAACAGCGCGAGGCACATGACGGCCATCAGCGCAGGTAAAAATAAGACATTCAATCTCTTCATAACGCTCCTTTCGATCAAGACCAAACCTTACTGTTTTCGCTGCACAGGATGGTATGGGTAGCCGGAGGTAAATGCAAGCGTCGGCATGGAGTCTGTAGGCATGGAGTCCCGGATCGTCATGGTTCAAGCCTCAGCTCTCCCTCGAACTCGCTCGCCGGCCAGCCGCAGGGCCAGTTCCCGAATCCTGCGCAGATCCATCTTTCCTGTTCCCAGGTAGGGAATCCGATCCACCCGGAAGAATGCCTGTGGCCGTGGGACCCACAAGTTAGGTAGTCCGCATTCGTCGAGCCGCTCGAGACAAGCCTTCAATTGCTCTTCATCGAGCGTGTGGAGGACGAGCAGCCGTTCGCCCTTCTTTTCATCGGGGCCTCCGGTTACGGCGAAAGCCTGTTCCTGCTCGCCCGCGAGGTCCTGAAGTTTTTCTTCGACCTTGATGTGGGGCACCATCTCGCCGCCGATCTTGCTGAAGCGGCTGAGCCGGTCGATAATTTCGACAAAACCATCCTCATCGACCTTGGCGATGTCGCCGGTGACATACCAGCCATCGCGGATCGCTTCTGCGGTTTCTGCAGGACGGCCAAGGTATCCCTTCATGACGTTCGGTCCGCGGACGAGCATCAAACCCGAGGTGCCCGGCGGCAGCGCAGCGAACGATTCCGGATCGACGACACGGATGCTGATTCCCGGAAGCGCGTGGCCAATCTTTCCGCGCTTGGCGCCGACCTGACGAAAACCCGCAGCGCGAAAATCCCGCGTGTTCACGGTAACGGCAGGGGAGCACTCCGTGCAGCCGTAGGCCTCAAGCGGTCGAATGCCGAACTTGTCTTCGAACGCCTGGGCCGTCCTCTCCTGGAGCTTTTCGGCGCCGACCAGAACCAGCCGCAGGCTTCCAAACTGGGCTGCGTCGCAACGACGAATGTAGCCTTGCAGGAAAGTCGGTGTTGCCAGAAGAAACGTGACGCCATACTGTGCCACCAGCGCGCCGATCGTTCTCGCATCGAAGGGATTCGGGTGATAAACCACGCCTCGACCTCCGGTGAGAGGCAAAGCCAGAGTTCCCGTAAAGCCGAAGGAATGAAAAAAAGGAAGGATGCCCAGAATACGATCGTCCCGCTCGAAGCCAACGCATTGTTCGAGTTGAGCGATGTTGGAAACGATGTTGTCATGCGTGAGCATCACGCCCTTGGGGTCTCCTGTGCTGCCGCTCGAGAAGATGACCGTTGCCAGATCCTCGGGCTTTACTTTGCGCCGCACCAGCGACGAGAGGGGTTGAATCCATGCGGTTGCCAGCGCTTTCAGCTTTTCTCCTGCGGTCGGATTCGCAGCCGCCTCTTCAAGCAGGATCACCGTGCCGGGCACTTCGATCTTCACGCGATCGAGGAACGCCCTCGACGTGATGACGGTCTGGATCGAGCATTGCTGGGCGCATGAGGCGAGACCTTCATTGGAGAGCGTGTAGTTCAGGTTAACGGGAACCTTTCCGTTGACGAGCGCCGCGAAGTTGACGAGGGCGCCCGCAATCGAAGGAGGCAGCAGAATGCCCACCATCTCCTGTCCTTCCCAGACCGGTGCCAGGCGATTGGCGAGAAATACCGTGCGAAGGAGCGCTACACCAAAACGCAGACTCGTGTTCGCGTCGGCGACGGCCATCCTGAAGGGATGCCGGCGGGCGGTTTTCACAAACGCATAGGGAAGCGGTTTCAATCGCCGCCCGTGTTCGCCGTACGCCTCGGTTTGCAGTTCCTGCACGGCCTGCCGGACCTCCACTGCGGTCGAAGTGGAAGGCATTGCCGAGCCGTAGCTGACGGTAATGGGATGCGACGCGCGCCTGGGCAGTTTCCAGACGTAACGGCCGCGCTCGAAACTGAAGATGCTGCCCCACACACCATCGAGATGGACGGGAATAATTGGCGCCTCGACGCCCTTCATGATGCGTTCGAACCCTCGCCGGAAGGGAAGCAGCTGTCCAATTCGGGTCATCTGACCTTCGGCAAAGATGCACACCACTTCGCCCTTGCGAATGGCGTCGCTCGCCGTGCGCAGGGAACGGATCATGTCCCGGGGACGTTGCTCGGAGGAAATCGGAATCGCGCGGGCGGCCCTGGCGAACAGTCGGATCAGGGGCCGGTCGTAGAATCCTTTATAGATCAGGAACCGGATGTGCCTTTCCGTGGAGCCCGCCAGCAGCATGGCATCCACCAGCGAAAGATGATTGCAGACAAACAGCGCCCCACCCTTTGCCGGGATGTTGTCGCGGCCCTTTACGCGCATGCGATAAACGGAATGGACCAGAACCCACACGATAAGCCGCAGCACGGAGTCCGGCATCAGCGTCACCGCGTAGATCGTCGCACCAAAAGTCATCAGACCGCCGACGAGAAAGACGGCGGGAACAGACAGATGCACCACACCGGTAAGCACGCCGTAGAGGACGGCGGCGAGGCCGATGCCGATAAACGACAGCTGGTTGGAGGCTGCAATAACGCCGCCCTTCTTGTCTGGATCCGGACGATGCTGGATGATCGCCATGACGGGAACCGCAAAGAAACCGCCCGAAAAACCCAGGAGCGCGAGAAGGATCCCCGCGATGGCGAAAGGCGGGGCTGCTGAAAACAGAATGGCGAGAACCGTGAGACCCGCCGACCCGAGCGGGATCAACCCGTATTCGATCTTTCCGCCTGAAAGATAGCCGGCCGCGAAACTTCCGACTCCGATGCCGATACCGATCGCGGCCTGCAAGTATCCTGTCTGGGTCTGCGTAATGTGAAGGACGTCCTTGCCGTAGTACTCCACGGCGTACTGCAGCAGCGCGGCGAGCATGAAAAAGTAGGTGCTTCCCAGTACGGCCAGCCAGAGCGTGCGATCCTTCCGAATCGACTTCCATTGTTCGAGAAGTCCGCCAAAAGGATTGCGCCGAAACGGCTTCGTCGATCCCGCAGCGCGGACGCGGGGCAAAGTGCCCGATATCGCGACCCCCAGGAGTGTTGCCGTGAACAGGATCGCGCCCGCATATCCCAGCCGTCCTTCATATTGCGAATACAGCGATGTGCCGGCAACAGTTCCGGCAATGATGGCGGCGAAGGATCCCAGTTCGATCAGGCCGTTGCCCCACGACAGGCGATCTTCGGGAAGAATTTCAGGCAGCATGCCGAATTTCGACGGGCTGTAGCAGGAACTCTGGATGCCTCGCAGGAAAAGCGCCACCAGCATGACAGGGAGGCTGCCGAGCGTCATTCCGATCAACGCCACCCCCATCACGCCAATTTCTGCAAACTTGGTTCCCAGGATGACTGCGCGTTTGCTGAATCGGTCGGCCAGATAGCCGCCGGCTGGCGAAAACAGGACGAAAGGCGCCGCAAAGAGGACTCCTGCCACCGTGTTCAGCAGTTCACGCTGAGACCCTTCCAATACCATGTGGGCGACGAACGAAATGACGATCCACCGGAAAGCGTTGTCGCTGAAGGATTCCTGAAACTGGGTCGCCCAGACGCTCCAGAAGCCGCGCCTCCATCCCATGGTTTTGTCCGCTACAGACATGTCGAGTGTTGGTGCTTCCATATCGTGCTCCTCCCAATCATGGTTGTCACGATAAAGCTCCGCGCGCACCCGCCCGGCGGTGGCTATGACAGTTTGTGGAGTGTCACGGACCCCCTGCGTACAATAGGCGCAGAAAAATGGACATACGAATCGACAGCGCGAACGACGTTCCGATCCGCCGGCAACTGACCGAACAGATTATCTTTCTTATCGCGATCGATCGGCTAAAAGACGGCGAACTCCTGCCCAGCGTTCGCGAACTGGCGCGGCGACTGAAGATACATCACAACACCGTCAGCGAGGCTTACCAGGACCTTGTCCGCCGGGCATGGCTCGAACGCCGCCGCGGAAGCCGATTGGCGGTGATATCGCGCGAGCGATCCCGCGTTGGAGGCTCGCTCGACGACCTGATCAACGAGACGATCGTCCTCGCTCGACGAGGTGGTTATTCGCTGCAGGCCCTTCGCGAGCGCGTTCGCGAGCGGCTTCTGGCTGAGCCGCCGGATCACGTCCTCGTGGTCGAACAGGACAAGGGGCTTCGTGAACTCATGCGCGAGGAATTGTGCGCTCAACTCCCGTGGGCAGTGGAAGGATGTTCCCGGGAGGACCTGCAGGCCAATCCCGGACTTGCGATTGGGGCACTTGCTGTCGCGGCGAATCATGCGCTGCGCCACGTGAATCCCCTTTTCCCAAAGGAACGCCCCGTTGTGCCAGTGCGCTACTCCGCCGCCGATGCGCATTTGAAGGCCATCGGCGCTTTGCGTGGACCGTCCGTTGTCGCCGTGGTTTCGGCGAGCCGGCTGTTCCTGGAAGTAGCTCGGGGCGTATTGGCGCCGGCACTGGGAAATCGTCACGAACTCCGCGAGATTCTGGTGCCGGATGAAAGCCCGGCCGCGGCGAAGGCGGCAGACCTGGTCTTTTGCGATTCGATCGCCAAGAAGCGCATGCGCCTGGCCAGGGCGATTCACTACCGGCTGTTGAAGCCGGAATCGATAGAGTACGTCGCGTCGTCCATGCGAGGTGGTTAGCCAACTGGACGGGGCTCTGCCCCGGACCCCGGCTCGGGCGCTTGCGCGGCGCCTTCGGCGCCTGGAGTTTAGACATTTTGCACGCCGGAGGCGTGAAAGGAAGGTAGCCCCGGGTGGAGCGCAGCGACACCCGGGGTTCAGCTCACGAGGGGCGTTCGCACCCCGGCAGGGGCCCCGGCAGGGGTGCGAGGAATCCCTGCACCCCTGCCGGGGTGCAACATTCCCGTTACGGTAACCCCGGGTTGCGCTCGCTTCGCTCGCTTAACCCGGGGCTAAATTCTCAGCACGCCTCCGGCGTGCTACAGACTCTAAACTCCAGGGCGCCTTGGGCGCCCTCTGGAGTTTGGACGTTTTTGAGTCCGAGCGGGAGCGGAAACACGAGGTTACGTCTCCGGTTTTCAGGTTCGTCCGCAAGGCGATGGCGACGTTGAAACGCGAGTCTGAGCACGCCGGAGGCGTGGTGGGAATTTAGCCCGGGTTAAGCGAGCGAAGCGAGCGCAACCCGGGGTTACCGTAACGAGAACGTTGCACCCCGGCAGGGGTGCAGGGATTCCTCGCACCCCTGCCGGGCCCTGCCGGGGTGCGAACGCCGCTCGTGAGATGAACCCCGGGTGTCGCTGCGCTCCACCCGGGGCTACCTTCCTTTCACGCCTCCGGCGTGCTCAGACTCTAAACTCCAGGGTGCCTTCGGCGCCTGGCTCGTTATGCCTTGCGGGAACAAAATTCTCGTTACGCGCGGGCTAGCCGGCTCTGCGGATTCTGCTTCCCCTCAGCCCATCACTATGTCGAACCGTCCGGCTTTCGCGCCAACCCTGGAGTCGGCAATTGGCGTCAACGCTACAATCACCGAATTCCGTTCTCTCTCGGTTCGGATACCTCGAAGCACGCCGTCGTTTGCATTCTGCGGTTCGCCCTGGAAGTAGCATTGGGTTGTCAGTTCCTGCATTCCCGGCGCATGGATCTTGAAGTGGATGTGGCGGGTACGGCCGGCATAGAGCCCCGGTTTTATGGTTCGGAACAAATACTCGCCCGTTGAACTGGTTTCGAACCGTCCGTAACCCTGAAAATGGACGTCCCGGTTTCGATATCCGTTACTGCGCGGATGCAGGTAAGCCCCTGTATTGTCGGCTTGCCAGATTTCCACCGTTGCGTTGCGGATGGGACTGCCGGAGGAGGTCCGTACTCGGCCGCTCAAGGTGAGAATTTCGCCCACGGCCGCAGTGAGGCTGTCGTTGATCAGCAGCAGGTCATTGTCCTGATCCAGGGGCAGCTGTATGGGGTAATACGGGCCTTCGGTCTGCGCGGGCGTCCGCACAAGCTCCTCGGCAAACAAGCCTCGAGCGCTGAACAGAGCTCCCGCGGCGCCTCCGATTGCGATCCAGTTGAGGAACTCTCTGCGGTTGGGTATCTCATTCAGTTGCATATTTGCCTCCAGCTGCCTCTATAGACTGATGGCGGCGGCAGATCGGTGTTAAGAGTTGTAAACCGCTGTCGACTTCCGCCGCATCAGCGTTCGGGTCGCCAGCGCGAGAAGCGCCGTTCCAGGCGCTCGGCGAGCCAGGTCAGCAGGATCCGGGAAAGCGCGATGACGATCATGCCGACGAAAAGCGTATCGGTATTGAAGGTCTGTCCGCCGTACACGACCATGAACCCGATGCCCTCGCTGCTGCCACCATTTCGCCGACCACCACGCCGATCAGTCCCAGCGCAACGCCTTGCCGGATGCCGGTGAGGATGAAGGGCACCGATCCGGGAATCGCAAGCGTTTTGAAAATCTGCCAGTCGGAAGCGCAGAAGGCTCGCGCGGCCGGAGCAGATCCCGATCCAGCGCCCGCACGCCGCCACTGTGTTCACCAGGATTGGAAAGAACGCCGACAGGAACACGATAAACACTTTCGACCAGATTCCGATTCCGAACCAGATGATGATCAGCGGCACCATCGCGATGCGCGGCGTTGCGTAGAGTGCGTTCAGGAACGGATCGCAGAACAGCCGCAAACGGCGGTACCAGCCGATGAGCACCCCAGCCATCACGCCCGTGACCGCCGCCAGGTCAGAATCCAAGGGCGAAGTTCGTGCCGCTGTACTTCATGTCGGAGAGCAGCGTTCCTTCCACCAGCGTGTAGCGGAATTGCTTCACGATGGCCGACGGACTGCTGAAGAACAGCGGCGAGATCATCCCGGCGGCCCAGCACGCCTGCCACACGCCGATGAGAGGACGAGAGACAGCGCCGCCGAGGATCACCGCCTCGTGCTTGGCGTAGAAGCTTTGGTGGGGCGGCCGCATCCGAGGGGAGTCTGGTCTGATGCTTCCACTATTCATGTTTACTTCTCCGGCAAGAACCATGTTGAGACTTCTGCGATTCCTCTTCGATCAGCTGCCAGATGGAATCTTCGATCTCCAGGAACTGAGGATCGCGCTTCAAAGACAGCGTGCGCGGCCTGTCCAAACGGAACCTTGAAAACTACCCTTCAGGCGGCCCGGGCGCGCGCTCATCACCGCGACGCGGTCCGCCAGGTACACCGCTTCGTTGATCTGGTGAGTGATGAACAGCACCGTCTTGCGGGCCTGCGACCAGATCTTCAGCAGCTCGGCCTGCATGAACTCGCGGGTCTGGGCGTCCAGCGCCGCGAACGGCTCGTCCATCAGCAGCACTTCGGGATCGGCCGCCAGCGCCCGCGCCAGGTTCACGCGCTGCTGCATGCCTCCGGAAAGCTCGTTCGGATAGTGGCGCTCGAATCCGCTGAGGCCCACCATTTTCACGAAGTGATCCGCGCGCTCGCGCATGGTGGCTTCATCGAAGCGGCGCTGCATCTCCATCCCGTAACGGACATTGCCGGCGATGGTCCGCCACGGCAGCAAGGCGGAATGCTGGAATACGACGGCGCGGTCGACGCCCGGGCCCTCGACGCGCTTCCCGTCGATGCTGACGGTGCCTTCTTCGTACGGCAGCAGGCCCGCGACGATGTTGAGCAGTGTGGTTTTGCCGCAGCCGCTGGGACCCACGATCGGCCAGGAATTCGCCATCCTCCACCGCGAGCGAGACATCGCTCACCGCGAGCACTTCGCGGTCCTCGCGCTCGAACCAGTAGCGCTTGGACAGGTGCTCGATGGACAGCTTAACCATGTCTTACTTGAACTCGGCTTACTTAAATGCGAGCTTCGCCTTGCGGTCCTCTTCGGCTTTGATGGCGGGCCGAACAGCGTCTCGAAAAACTTCTCCTTCACCAGGCGCTCCACCGTGCTGTTGTCGATCACCTGGTGGAAGTCGATAGGCCTTCATCTGCGCGGCGATCTGCGGATCGGATTGCTCCGCCACGACCGCTTTGACGGCGGCGGTCAGCACGTAGGGTACGCGTTCGAAGGCGTTGGGCTTGGCATAAAGATCGTAGATCCGTTCCACGTCGGCCTGGGGCTGCTTGTCGTAGACCATGTAGGCTTTCACCGCGAAGGCCTTGTCTTCATAGAAGCGCTTGATGGCTTCGGCCTGGGCCTTGCAGCAGCAGCTCGGGCAGCTTGGGATTGGCCTGGATCTGGCTCTTCTTCATCAGGTAGCCGGTGGAGGCGAAGATATCGTCATGCTCGGCCAGATTCGCCAGCGTCTTGAACCCGGCGTCCTCCAGCTTGAAATACGCGGGCGCGGTCAGCATGGTGGCGTCGGCGCGGCCGCTGGCGAGCGCCGCGGCGCGGCCGCTCACATCGGTGCCGACGGGAACCCAGATCACGTCGCGCGCGCCCAAGCCGGATTTCGCAAGCAGCGCGACCACGTATAGCTGTAAGGCGCATCGCCGATCTGGCCCACCGCGATCCGCTTGCCCTTCAGATCCTTGACGCTGGCCAATGGTCCTTTCGCCGCCATCAGCGCGAACGTGCCTTTGTTGAGCGAGCTGCCCACGGAACCATCGACCCGTCCTTGGAAGCGGCCTGCATCAACTGCTCCAGGGACGAATTGACCAGCGCCGCATCGCCACTCACCAGCGTCGCGATGCCGCCACGTGACCCGCGCACGAACTACAAGATCCACGTCGAGCCCGTACTTCTGGTAATAGCCGCCTTCCTTCGCCAGGAACAACGGCCATGCGAGCCGCTGCGGGTTGGGATAATGATCAGAGTGATCTTCTGCGCGCTGCGGGAATGCCGCGGGAGCAAGCAGGCGGCAGCGACCAGCTGCCAGCCACGATTCGAGTGTGATCTCATGAGGTCACTCCTTTGGCTTGTCCTCCGAGACGTCGAGTTTGAAGAGCTTCTTGGCGTTGTCCTCGAAAATCAGTTTCTTGTCGGCCGCGCTCAGCCAGTCGAAGGCTTCGATCAGGAAGCGCGTCTCATCCAGCCAGCGGCCCGTGCGCGGATCCTTCACCGTGCCGACTCCCGGCCGTTCCGTGCCGAACAGGCATCGATCCGCGCCGACGGTCTTGAATCAGCAGTGGCAGCGATTCGCTGGAATAGAGCACCGTGTCGTAATACAGATTGCGCATCTTGTCGGAGAAACGCTCGCCGCCGCGGCGGAGCGAGCTGGCTTCGAAGCGCGCCCAGTGATACGGGATCGCGCCGCCGCCGTGCGAGACCAGGATCTTCAGCGTCGGAAAATCCTTGAATACGTTGGAGTTCGAGCAGCGACACGATGGCGATGCTTTCCTCGATTGATGAAGTGCAGCGAATAGGTGAGCCGCGCCGACCGGCAACCCGCCGAGTGGATGTGGCCGGGAATATCCAGCTCCACCAGCTTTTCGTACAGCGGATACCAGAAGCGGTCGCCCAGCGGAGGCGTCTGGTGTCCGTCGGCTTCGCTCGGATCCGGATTCAGCAGGCATCCGACGAAGCCCAGCTCCTTGACGCACTTTTCCAGATACGGAAGAACTTCCTTCGGGCTGACGCCGGGGCTCTGCGGCAGACCGCAAACGCCGCGGAACACCTCGGAGATAGATTTGGTCTGCTCTGGCAATGATGTCGTTGGTCTCTTCGATGAACCAGCGCACGAGTTTCGGCGTTCTCGCTGTGCATCATCTGGTAGGGACGCGGCGAGATGATCTGCATGTCGGTCCCGACTTCCTTGAGCTGCGCCAGATGCGACGAGCCGCCGAAGACCGGCGCTGTTCAGGGCGGCCTTGATGTCCTCATCTGAAGCCCCATGGCGCCGCGGCCGTGCGCGCCGCGATGCGACAGCAACCCCGATTTGTAGACGTAGAGGCTGTCGGGCGCGGTGACGTGCGCATGGATATCGATGATCATGAAGTCTCCTTACAATGCGGGATTACAGGCCGACATTATTACACAGGCTTGACATCTCCCGGACGGCACAACAAAATCGCCTAGTCGCGGAGGCGCCCCCATGAAAACCATCACTTTTATCCTTCTGTCCGCTCTTACTGCGTCGGCGCATCACTCCTTCGATGCCGAATTCGATCGAAGCAAGCCGGTGACGCTGACGGGCGTCGTGACGAAGGTGGAGTGGACGAATCCTCACGTCTGGTTCTGGGTCAACGTGAAGGACGAAGCCACCGGAAAATTCGTGAATTGGGGGTGCGAGATGGGAAGCCCCAACGCGCTTCAGCGTACGGGTTGGACCGTGTCCACCATGAAAGAAGGAATGATTGTTTCTCTCAACGGCAGCCGGGCCAAGGACGGAAGCAACAAGGTGAATACGGCAGCGGTCTCTGTGGATGGGAAGCGGCTCGGCGCCGCTTCCAGCGGAGGACAATCGCAGTAGTAATGGCCTGAATTCGGGGCCGTGCACCTCGAACCCCGAATTCAGTTTGCCGATGGCTGGGAGAATTCGGGGTTCGAGGTGCACGGCCCCGAATTCAGGCCTCTCCGGAATTACTGCCGGACGATTCTGAAATCGTTTTTCGTGGTGCCCGCCATCCAGGTTCCGGCCACGGCGCGATTCGCCAGGCCTACATTCTCGATCTTTCCATCGACGACATAGTGGACTGTCGCACCGGAGCGGTCCTTGCCGTCGGCTTCGAAGTGGACGAGCCAGTCTTTCGATACGGGAGGACCGGGAGGAGCCGCCGCTGGTGCTGGAGTTGGCGGAACTGCTCCTGCGGCTGGAGCTCCACCACCGCCGCCTCGCCCGCCACCGCGTCCACCACCACCGCCACCACCGCCGCGTCCGCCGCCCGCAGGCGCAGGTGCCGGGGGCGGAGGGGTCAGTGTGGCATTCTTCAGAGGAATGTTATCGGTGCCGGGATTGATCATGCCGCTGATACTCTTGCCGTCCCAATCCATCACGATGAAGACCTGATTACGCGTGGTCTTGCTCGGGCCCCAATCGCCCAACCAGGACCCCTTCAAAGGGAATCCTTCCTGGGCAAGCGCAGAACCTGCCACCATCGCTGAGACAACCAAACAAGCGAACAACAGTCTTGTAACCCGCATTTCAATTCCTCCGATGCCGCAAGGTTATTCAAATCGGGGGCGGAGTCAAGGCGAATTTCTTGGGGAACACTGGCTCCCAGCCGCCTCGACGATTGTTTTCTCGACCGGACTTGCCCTATCCTTGAAGGTCATAAGCATTTATAGGAGAAGATCGCGATGAGATGGCTTCTTGTAGCTTTGTTGACCACCGCCGCGGCGGTCGCCGCAGGCCAGGATTCTACATTGCCGGACGGTCCGGGGAAGGCGATCGTTACCAGCACTTGCGCGGGTTGCCATGGACTGGATGTGATTACGGCCAAACAGGTGTCAAGACAAGATTGGATGGCTATTCTGGACCGCATGAAGTCTTATGGTGCGTCTCTCGACGACACTCAGACGAACACCGTTTTGGATTACCTGGCGCAGAGTTTTGGCCCGAAGGGCGCGACGCCGGCCGTTGCCGGGGCCGTCGCGAACGCCGCAGCAGACGTCGAAGCAAAGGCGATGGTTGAGGGTCTTTGTTCGACCTGTCACGGGACCGATGTAATCATGACGAAAAAAGCTTCCAAAGACGATTGGGCGGCCGTCGTGGAACGCATGAAGGGCTACGGGGCCGGCCTGACCGACCCGCAGACGACGACCCTGGTGGACTATCTCGCCCGGACCTACGGAACAGCTCCCCCGGCCGTTGCCGGGGCGGTCGCGAACGCCGCAGCAGACGTCGAAGCAATGGCGCTGGTTACGGGCCTTTGCTCGACCTGCCATGGGCCCGATGTCATTATGGCGAAGAAAGCGTCGAAGGAAGACTGGGCGGCGGTTGTGGAGCGCATGAAAGGCTACGGGGCGGTTCTGACCGATCCTCAGACGACCACGCTGGTGGACTACCTCGCCCGAACTTATGGCACCGCCACCGCGGCAGCCCCCGAAGCAGCGGCGGGAGCAGCGGCGAAGGAAGACCCCGGCAAGACCACCATGGAGGGTTACTGCGGAACCTGTCACGACCTTGACCTGATTACGGCCCTGAAACTCTCCGCGCCGGACTGGCAGGATATCGTGAACCGTATGAACAGCCGCGGTGCGGGCGTGCCCGACAATGAAATTGCTCCGCTTGTCCAGTACCTGGCGAAGACGTACGGGCTTAACTGATTTCTTCTCGAAACTCGGCCACTTTGCTCGGCTGTTGCACCGCGGAGCGGTGCTCTGGAGTTTAGACATTTTGCACGCCGGAGGCGTGAAAGGAAGGTAGCCCCGGGTGGAGCGCAGCGACACCCGGGGTTCATCTCACGAGGGGCGTTCGCACCCCGGCAGGGCCCGGCAGGGGTGCGAGGAATCCCTGCACCCCTGCCGGGGTGCAACATTCCCGTTACGGTAACCCCGGGTTGCGCTCGCTTTGCTCGCTTAACCCGGGGCTAAATTCTCAGCACGCCTCCGGCGTGCTCAGACTCACGTTTCAACGTCGCCATCGCCTTGCGGACGAACCTGAAAACCGGAGACATAACCTCGTGTTTCCGCTCCCGCTCAGGCATTTTGCACGCCGGAGGCGTGCTGAGAATTTAGCCCCGGGTTAAGCGAGCGCAACCCGGGGTTACCGTAACGGGAACGTTGCACCCCTGCCGGGGTGCAGGGATTCCTCGCACTAACCAGCTCACACACGGTCTACTTGGAAGCGCGGTGTTTGATCAGGGGCTGGCGGTCCGTGACGCCTGTTCCTTCAAGCACCGTCAGGATCTGGTTGGCCTGGACGTTCCTGATGGTATCCACGGAGCCCCCGGGCCAGTGGATTTCGAGACGATCCGCATGCTTCGCCCGTCCCATGCCGAAATGAACGCGGAGGTCGTTCTCGGCCAGATAGCTCGATCCTGCCTTGACGGTCCGAAGAAGAACCCTATCCCCAATGAAGAGTTTCAGGCGGGCGCCGATGCCGTCCCGATTGCTTCTGGATCCGACGGTTCGGACCAGGATGGAGTTTTCGCGATTTCCTCCATCGTTTCGCAGAAGATCGGAGGTTGTTCCGATGTTCGTAATCAGGATGTCGAGGTCCCCGTCGTTGTCGATATCTCCGAGCGCGAGAGCTCGACTCGGCTTTTTCAGTGCAAAGCCGGGCCCGGAAGCCGGCCCGACGCTTCTGAACTTACCGGTGCCGTCATTTTGGAGCAGCAGGTTCAATTGCTCGTAACTGGTGCTGTCTCGCAGGAGCCCGACGTTATCAATCACCTCGCCGTCGGCCACAGCGAGGTCGAGATCCCCATCATTGTCATAGTCCACGAAGGCGGCGCCGAAGCCCACGAATGGAAGTGAGGTTTCGCCAACGCCGCTGGGGAACGTCACGTCCGCGAAAAGGCCTTTCCCCAGATTCTTGTAAAGAGAATAGGTCTGGCCGTCCAGGTTGGTCACAAAGATATCGAGCAAGCCGTCTCCGGTCGCATCCGCCATGTCGGTGCCCATTCCCGCCAGGGGCTTGCCATCCGCCCCGACCGCAACCCCGCTCCAGAAGCCCACTTCCTCGAAGACTCCCTTTCCTTTGTTGTGAAATAAAAAGTTCGGCGTGGAATCATTCGCGACGTAGATATCGATCCACCCATCGTCGTCGTAGTCGCCAAATACAACCCCGAGGCCATTCCCGGCGGTGACTTTGTCTATACCGGCTTCCTGAGTGATGTCCGTAAACGTACCGTTTCCGTTGTTGCGATAGAGAAGATCCGGAACACCCTTGTAGACGTTCGGATGACAGTAGCCACGGACGTCTTCGACGAGTCTGCAGAATTTGTTGTTGCTTACAGCGAAGTCGACATACCGCGTGACATAGAGGTCCACATCCCCGTCGTTGTCGATATCCGCAAACGCACAACTGGTACTCCATAGCTCGGATCGAATACCCGCTGCAGTTGTCGCATCGGTAAAAACGCCCCGCCCGGAGTTGCGGTAAAGCTTGTCGGGTCCTACCGCCGTGACATACAGGTCCGGCCACCCGTCGTTGTCGTAATCCGCCGCACATGCCCCCATTCCAAAGCCGGAAATCCCGATGCCTGCGCTTGAAGTGACATCCACAAACTTCGTATCGCCGGTGTTTCGATAGAGACGGTGCTTCGCTTTGCCGGCGGTTTTGCGGTCAACGAATGAACCACCGTTGACAAAGAAGAGATCGGGCCAGCCATCCTTGTCGTAGTCGAGAATCAGAGCCCCTGAAGCCATCGTCTCGGGCATGTACTTCTCGGGGGTCGCACCATTCTCGTGTCTGTAAGAGATGCCTGCATTTTTCGTGATGTCGACGAACTGTACGGATTCGTTTTGCTGAAGACCGAAGAGCGCAGCGGTGAAAACCGGGGCAAGCAGCGACGTTCGGCGAAAAGCGAGTCTCATCGGTTCACGCTCGCTTGCAATGCGGCATCGTACCGCTGAAGGTAGAGCACGCGCTGTTGCCGGGCCCCTGCGTTTCCGACGGCTTCGTATTCCCCGGCCAGGTTGCGATGGACCAGAAAGTCGTCAAGGTGGAGCTTTCCCATGGTCTCAAAGGTTTCGATCGCTTCGTCGTGCAGCCCCAACCGGCCTTGAATCAATCCCTGTTTCAGATAAAGCGTTGCGGCTTCGGGATGCCGCCGGGTTCCGTCTCGAAGCAATTCCAGGGCGTCCGGGAGGCGGTTGTCGATAAGAGCGGCGGACACAGCTCTGACGATTTCCTCTACCTCTTTGGCCGCTGCTGCCGCTGCCTGTTGCTGCGCCTCCTTTCGACGATATTCCTGAAGCACTTCCTGGCCCGCTTCGCCCCGGCCGCTGCGAACCAGCGCCATGCCAAGGACATAACGCGCTCTTTGAAGAAGCGGATCGATTTCCAGAGCGCGTTTGGCTTCGCGCACTGCTTCCGGGAATTGGCCGATGGACAGGTCGACCTGAGCAAGCCCGTCGTGAGCCGCGGCGATCCGGGGATCCAGGGTTATCAGATGCCGGTACTCCGACGCAGCTTTGTCGAACTCGTTTCGGCGCAGGTAGAGAGCTCCAAGGAGCAGCCCTGAACTGACGCTGTCCGGGTTAATCGTCAAAGCCTTCCGAAGGGCGGCGAGAGCGTCATCAAAACGCACCAGGAAGATATTCATTGCCGCGATCTTTTCGTAGATCAACCCGAGCTGAGTTCGCTCCACCGCCGATTCCGAATGGGATTCGAGTCCTGCTGCCTGTTCGAACATCCGAAGAGCCTTAAGATACTTTTCGGACTTCACGTACAGTTCGGCAAATTGGTAGCGCAGCTGGCGGGAGTTCGGGTAAAGGCGTGTGGCCTGCCCCATGAGGGACTCCGCTGCACTCACCAGCCTGACCGACAAAAGGCCGTCCCGCATGACGCCATACAGGCTCTTGTCGAGTCGGACTTCGGTGATCGATTGCCAATAGGCTTCCAGCGCCGTTTTGAGACCGGGGTCTCGCGTGTAGCCGAGACTTAGAATTTCTGCGAACTGTTCGAGGACTGCGCCGGCTTCATTCCCCGGGGTGTCCGATGTTCCCCACCGGATGCACAGCATCCTCCGATAGATCTGTTCTGCCTCCTCGTATTGTTCGGTGGACTGCGCAATCCCGGACAGGTTGATCAGGCTGGGCAGAAGGCCCTTGTCTGAAGGGCCAAGGGAGCGCTCCAGAATCGCCAGCGCTCGGCGGGCGGGGGGCTCCGCCTCGCTGTAATCTCGCAGGTATCGGTAGGCGCGGGCCAGCCCGTTCAGGCTTTCGGCGAGACGGAGATCGTCGGTCCCGAATTTCGCCGCGTGTTGCGCGGCTGTCTGGAACAACGCAACAGCGTCGTTAAATCGTCCCTGCTCCAGGGCCTCGACCGCTTCGGTCTGCTCCGCTTGCCAGCGATCCGGGTCGGCAATCGACTGGGAGCGTGACGCAGCAACCGGTGCCAGGCAACAATCGAGAACGAAGAGAAGTGAAAGGATGCGTCTCATAGACTGCGCTTTGGTCTTACTTTACAAAGCTCCTCCTTTGCGGTTCGTTTCTTCCAAAAAAGAAAGGGGACATCCCTTGCGGGATGTCCCCTTCCCTGGGGGAACGTCTGATCAGAAGGTCAGTCGGAGCTGACCCTGGAACGAACGCTGACCCGTTTTGCTGGTGATCTGCCCGAACGGTGCACCGCCGGTGATGGACAGATTCGGGTTGTTGGGTTGAGGGTGGTTCAACACGTTGAGCGTGTCGACACGGACCTGCAGCGTTTTCGACTCGGAGACCCGGAACGTCTTGCTGAGGTTTGCGTCGAAGCGCCAGGTTCCCATTCCCATGATGGTGTTGTTGCCCAGGTTGCCCCGGGTTCCCGGCTGCGGATGTTGCAGCACGATCTGCGCGGATCGGTTGGTGCCATCGTTCAGAACGAAGGAGCCCGCCGTTCCGGCCGGAACAACCATGGCCAGGGCATCGAGGTTGCAGCGGCTGTTCGCATTGAGCCCCTGGAGGGAGGTTACCGTC
This sequence comes from uncultured Acidobacteriota bacterium, assembly GCA_963836435.1. Taxonomy (GTDB): domain Bacteria; phylum Acidobacteriota; class Terriglobia; order 20CM-2-55-15; family 20CM-2-55-15; genus DASTBJ01. The sequence continues at coordinate 152,241 of CAWIJI010000011.1, forward strand.
GCGCAGAGCGGGTCGTCGACCTTGACGAACAAGCTGTCGTCGAAGTAACGGCCTTCGAGCTGGCTGCCGGCAGGAGTGCCCCACCGCGTTCCCGCCAACTTGTTGAAATCGACGGGCACGACGACATCGGGAAGTCCGTTGGCGTAGAGCATGCTCGTCGCGGTAATGCTGCTCGGATAGCCGGAGCTGAGGTTGTAGATCAGGCCCAGCTGCCAGCGCTCGATCGCCCGGGCAAGGACGCCGGAACTGTTACCGAACAGCATCTTGTTGGGTCCGAACGGCAGTTCGATCGTGCCGTTGGTGCGCAACTGATGAGTCCGGTTGTTACCGACGTTCGTGTAGTTGACCGAACGGTCGACCGGGTTTGCCGGAGTGTCCAGTCCCATGTTCTTGCTCCAGGAATAGGTCGTCTGGCCGCTGATTCCATGGGTTGGACGGAACGTGACTTCCACCTGTCCGGAGTGATAGTTGTTGGAATCCGTGTTGGTGAGCATCGTCACGTTGTTGAACTGCGGGTTGGTGGCGATGAAGTTTTCGGGGAATAAGCCGCTGTTACGGAGGACCGCTCCACGAACCGTCGACGGGACATCGGGAAGCGTCGAGTTCTGGCCCCCGGCCTTGGAGTAGTTGAGCGTGTTCAACGTGGTGGCAAGCATGTTGTAATTGAACCTTGCGAGATTGTTCTGGAAGTTTGAACTGGACCGCATTTGAAGCGCGGCCGTCTGCAGGACGCCATTCTTTGTGGTGCCGACAGGACCGAAGTTGTTGGCATTGCCGCAACCAGTGGCGCAGATGTTGATTCCCTGGAACATGGAATCCAGCATGGCGGACTCTCCGCCGGTGACAGATGCTGTTGAACTCGTCAATCAACCCGTTGTAGAGGAAGTTGCGCGTGTTCAGGTTCAGGCTGCCGAACTGCTTTCTGGCCAGCGTCCCGACATAGCGCAAATCCACGGTGATGTTGCGCCGGACGCTGCGGGTAACCGACAGCGTCAGGTTCTGAACGTACGGGCTGACGTAATTGGGATCAAAAGTGGTGATACTGCTGCCGCGGTCGGTGAGCAGGATCGGCTCCATCGGCAGTGTTGGCACGGGAGCTGGAAGCGCCATTGACAGACTCGTCAGGTCGAGGTAGGGAGTCGAGCTGTCGCCCTCGTAGGAGGCGTTGTAGGTCGCTCCCGGGGCGGAGCTCAGCGCCCCTTCTATGGTGCTGAAGCCGCGCGTCTGGTAGGTCACCTGGTAGCCGCCGCGGACGGTTGTCTTGCCTTCGCCAAACCACGGCAATTGCCATGCAAAGCCAACGGCCGGGCCGAAGTTGTTCCAGTCGGTCGGATAGACCTTCTTGTCCGGGTTGTTGGAATTGGGCCCAACAAACTCCAGGGCCATCACGTCCGCACGCGCTCCGGGATTCATCCATCCGGTCATATCGCGGCCGGAAATGCCGAAAGCCGCTGCGCCGCCGCCTACGGGCGAGACTGTCAAACCGGAGCCCACGAAGGGCACGCCGTAGTATTCCCAACGTGCGCCGAGGTTGAGCGTCAGATTCTTGGAGATCTTGTAGTCGTCCTTGAAGAAGGCGCTGAACTCGGTCACGTTCAATTGGGTTTCCTTGTACCGGCTGGGGCTGTTACTGCCATCAACCCACTGGCTGAGGTTTTTCGGGTCGGTGATGATATCCAGATGGCCGACAGAACTGACGGAACCGGCCAGGAAATTCTGCAGAGCCCGAGCCCGCGAGGCATCGGTGCTGCCAAGACCCGGCGTTGCCGCGCTCGTGCTGGAGAAGGTTTGATTGTTCTGCGGTGCATTCGGGGCGCTTCCGCCAACCGGCTGAGCCGTCTTAAGCCTGAAGTTCGAAAAGAACGGCCCGTCAACCTTTGAAGTGCTGCTGGAATCCCGCAGTTCTCCGCCAAACCGCATGGCGTGAGCGCCGACAGTCCAGCTGAGGGTGTCGGCGTAGGTATAGACGGGAGTGACGTCGACGGCATAGGCCGTCAGGGCGCCGCCCGCGCATCCGCCCGAGTTGGCATTGGTGTTCGGACGGCCGCCGCTCACCACGCTGCAGAACGGCATACCGGTCTCGACACCACCCGGGCCATTAGGTGTTTCCAGCCTGGGAAGAATTTCGAAACCATTCACGTCCGCAGGCAGAAACGCCTTGATTCCATCCTGGTTCGCCGGAATCTCCCACGGGGCGACGACGTTAGTCCCGGTGCGCCGCATGCCGAAACGAGCTTCGTTCAGGAGAGACGGCGACAAAGTCGAAGTAAAGGACGCCGAAATGACCAGAGGCCGCCGGAAGTTCTGGTTGCTGAACGTATCGGGCCAGCCCATGACGACATCGTCGGAATTGGTTCGCTCGTAGCTGATGTTGAAATTGGCTTTGTGATTCTGGGTGAAGTTCTGGTCGATCTTCACATTGATCTGTTTGCGTACGCCCGTAGCTTCGCCGACACCCCACAGGTTGTCCAACCCGTGCGTGTGGCGCAGCCAGCGGTATCCGGCCAGATTGAGCCCGTCGCCGGTCTCATAGTTGTTCGGCAGCGGCATATAGCCCAAGACGCGGTTCACGAAGCCGGTCGTGTCGACTTGCGTGCGATAGGGATCGTAGCTCGTTGTGGCCCCGGTGGGAACCAGCGTTGACGTGTTGACCACGTCGGAGCAGTCGGCCTTGGTCGGGTTTCCGGAGATCGGTCCAAAAACGCTGAAGTAGCTGAGGCTGCCGGTGTACGGTGTGCCGTTCGGATTCGTGGTCGGCGTCACCGGATTGCCGAGCGCATCGACCACCGCAGTCGCCGCGTTAGAGCCTCCGGTTGTTGCTGCCAGGGCATCGTTGCTGTTCCAGCCCGGAAAGTAACGGAAGACGCCGTTGCGTGCACAGGGCGTCAGAACCGCGAAGTTCGTGCTCACGCGGCCGACGGAATCATTGAAATCATAGAGGGCATAAAAGAAGGTCTTGTTGCGCACAATCGGTCCGCCGAAGCTGATCGTACCCTGGTGGGTGTTCGACCAGTTGGGGATCGTCGCGCTCGGCGTTCCGTCCGGGTTGGTCGGCACGCCGGGAATCTGAGTTTGATTCCGGTTATTGGCCCAGGAATTAGGATCGAGTGCGCTGTTGCGGAAGCTCCACACCGCTGCGCCGCTGTACCGGTTGGTTCCCGAACGGGTTTGAATCTGGACGGTGCCATTTCCGCGGCCGATCTCCGCATCCACCGGAGCCAGGATGAGACGGATTTCGCCAACCAGATCCGGATTGATGACGGTGGCAGAGTTGATGCCTGTTGGATAGCGCGTATCCTGCACCATGATGCCGTCGCGCACGGTCGTGATGTTGGCGGCGCTGATCCCGGCAAACGTGGTGGCCTCGCGGCCGAACGTGGCGTCGGTGACATTTTCAACACCGGAAAGCACCCCGATCAACTGCAGCACGTTGTTGCCCACCATCGGCAGATCCGACACGCGCTGTTGGTCGAGGACCTGACCGATCGTGGCGCCCGACGTCGCCAGCGTATCCTGACCGGAAACAGAAACTTCGACTTGCGTTGCCACCGTGGCGACAGACAGGGCGAAGTTGTAACGGTAAGCGGTCCCTTGACCCAGTTGCAGGTCGGTCAGATTCCTGGTTTGGAATCCCGGCAGCGATGCGCTGATCGTGTACTTGCCCGGCAAAAGGCTCGGGAAGTTGTAGACCCCGGATTCATTGGTGATGGTCGTGGTCACAACGCCGGTGTTGACGGCAGTTGCGCGCACGGTCGCGCCAGGGATCAAGGCGCTGGAAGCGTCTGTGACGGTTCCGCTGACGGCGGCAGAGCCGGCGCCTTGACCGAACGCAGACAAGGACATACTCAACGACAGCACCACAACGGCTGTCATCAAAAAATACTTTTTCATTTGGTTTCCCCCGTTGAAGAAGTTCAGTATCCGAAGAAGGATCCCTCGGCAGACTCGAGTGCTTAAGGACTGGGAACCTTCTTACTGAATGCTGCAGGGTTTATATCGGTCTCATTCTGACCCGTAAATGGGAGCAATGAGCCAGCAGTACGGGGTTCATGGTCCTACGTCGGGCCGGAAGTAGCTGAATGCAGGGAGAATATGAATGAGGAGCACGGATTTCTGATTTTGAAAAAAGTGTTCCGTTGGATGTTTTTTCTCGCTGAAGGGGCACTGGAGTTTAGACATTTTGCACGCCGGAGGCGTGAAAGGAATTTAGCCCCGGGTGGAGCGCAGCGACACCCGGGGTTCATCTCACGAGCGGCTTGCACCCCGGCAGGGGTGCGAGGAATCCCTGCAGCCCTGCCGGGGTGCAACAATCCCGTTACGGTAACCCCGGGTTGCGCTCGCTTCGCTCGCTTAACCCGGGGCTAAATTCTCAGCACGCCTCCGGCGTGCTCAGACTCACGTTTCAACGTCGCCATCGTCTTGCGAACGAACCTGAAAACCCGGAGACGTAACCTCGTGTTTTCCGCTCCCGCTCAGACTCAAGAATGTCTAAACTCCAGCGCCCCGAAGGGGAAAGCACACCGGAGGCGTGCTCTGGAGTTTAGACATTTTGCACGCCGGAGGCGTGAAAGGAATTTAGCCCCGGGTGGAGCGAAGCGACACCCGGGGTTCATCTCACGAGCGGCTTGCACCCCGGCAGGGGTGCGAGGAATCCCTGCAGCCCTGCCGGGGTGCAACAATCCCGTTACGGTAACCCCGGGTTGCGCTCGCTTCGCTCGCTTAACCCGGGGCTAAATTCTCAGCACGCCTCCGGCGTGCTCAGACTCACGTTTCAACGTCGCCATCGTCTTGCGAACGAACCTGAAAACCCGGAGACGTAACCTCGTGTTTTCCGCTCCCGCTCAGACTCAAGAATGTCCGAACTCCAGGCCCCTCCGGGGAGAATTGTCAGCAGACCGTCAGAACTTCCGGCTCCATTCCGCCGGCCAGCGCTCGACGATGACTTTTTTCTCGGTGAAGAAGTCGATGGCGTCACGGCCCTGGGCGTGGAGGTCGCCAAAGAAGCTGTCTTTCCAACCCGAAAACGGGAAGTAGGCCATCGGCGCCGCGACGCCGAGATTGATCCCGATATTGCCGGCGCGTACTTCCTGGCGGAACCGTCTGGCGGCGCTGCCGCTGCCGGTAAAGAGGCAGGCCATGTTGCCGTAGGCCGAGTGGTTGATCCGTTCGATGGCGTCTTCCAGGCTATTCACGCGGATGACGCTCAGCACCGGGCCGAAGACTTCCGTTTGCGCCAGGTCGCACCCGGCGTCCACGTCCGCGATAACGGTTGGCTTCATAAAATTTCCGGAATCGTAACCCGGCACGCGCGCTCCCCTGCCATCGGTAAGCGGTGTTGCTCCTCTGGAAAGTCCCTGCGCGATCAACCCTTCGATGCGTTGCCGGCTTTCTGCAGAGATCACGGGTCCCATCTCAATGCCGTCATCCAGGCCGCACCCGACCCTTCGTGAAGCGGCGATCTCTGCGATTCTTTTCGAGAATACCGGGCCGGCTTCGCCCACGGTAATGGCAACCGACGACGCAAGGCAGCGCTGCCCGGCGCAGCCGAATGCCGAGTCTGCGGTAATGCGACAAGTCATTTCCATATCCGCGTCCGGCAGAATCACGACAGGATTCCGTGCCCCGCCCTGGCACTGCGCGCGTTTGCCGTTGGCGGCCGCGCGCGCGTAGACCATTCGGGCGACGGGCGTGGAGCCCACGAACGAAATTGCCCGCACGTTCGGATGGTCGACGAGGGCATTCACCGTCTCCCTGCCGCCGTGGACCAGGTTGATGATGCCGGAAGGAAAGCCGGCCTCCTGCATCAATTCCAGGATGCGGCCCATGGTCATCGGTGTTTTCTCGGACGGCTTCATGACCACGGTGTTCCCACAGGCAACGGCATAGGGAAGGAACCACAGCGGAATCATGGCGGGGAAATTGAACGGCGTGATCACCGCGACAACCCCCAGAGGTTGCCGGATCATCGTTTCGTCGATACCGCTGGCGATGTCTTCGAGGCTGGAACCCAGCATTAAAGAAGGTATGCCGGCTGCCACCTCAACGTTTTCGATGCCGCGCTTCAGCTCCGCTTCCGATTCCGCGAGCGTTTTGCCACATTCCTGCGTGATGATCCGCGCAATCTCCCTGGCGTGCGTGTCCAGCAGGGCCTTAAGACGAAACAGCGGTTGAATGCGTTCGCCCGGCGGCGTGCGGCGCCAGGTGGGGAAGGTTTCGAAGGCAGCGCGAACCGCGCTGTCCACGTCGTTGCCGTCGCACAAGGGCATTGCCGCCAGAACCTCGCCGGTGGCGGGATTCCGGATGGGCACCGTGTCGCCGGTATGTGCCGCGCGCCACTCGCCGCCGATGTGATTTCGGAGAATCACTGTCCCCTCCTCGAGAGGATGGGACACGCGTTTCCTTTCATGGCGTCACCACCGCTCTTCCCGTAATTTCACCCCGGCTGAGTGCCCGGTAAGCCGCTTCCGCTTCAGCGAGCGGATACCTGCGCGTGACGAACGTCTGCAGGCGGAAAGTTCCCTTCGCCGCGAGGCGCAGGATTTCCGGCATGTCGGCCCGAGTCCGCGCGCCATACGAACCGATAATGCGCAGCCCGCGCCGGACCAGCCGGGTGATTTCGACGGGCGCCGCGGTTCGTCCTGCCGCGATGCCAACCGCAATCATGCGGCCTCCGTCGCCAAGCAGTGCCAGCGCCTGCGCAAAAGTTTCGGGGCGTCCGAGGACTTCAAATGCGACCTCCACTCCGCGGCCCTTCGTCAGGTCGAAGACCTTTTTTGCCGTGTCCTCCGGCGTCGCGCCACTGACATTCACGGTGTCGGTTGCGCCCAGTTGCCTGGCGACCTCGAGCTTTTCGTCCGAGACATCGACGGCTATGATTTGCGCCGCTCCGAACGCCCGCGCGATTTGAATGACGTTGAGTCCCACCCCGCCGCACGCCACGACCGCCACGCGTTCTCCGCCGCGCAAATCCGCGGCATGGCGGACCGCACCGTATGCCGTGAAGACCGCGCAGCCAAGAACCGCGGATTCCACGAGCGGAAGCTCCGCAGGAAGAGCAAACAGCCCGGCTGCCGGGACGACGGAGTAGTCCGCCAGTCCCGCCATCGAATACATGGCGACAGGCGAACCGTCTTCGCGTCGAAGGCGTGTGGTCCCATCGTACAGGGTGCCTTTCAGGCGATTCATGCCGAAGAATTTTTCGCAGAGATCATCGCGACCCGCCTGGCAAAGGGCGCAGTCGCCGCAAGGCATGATAAAAGGCGCCACCACCGGAGTGCCGGCCGGGAACCCTTGCACACCGGGCCCTGTCGCTGCGACGGTCCCCGAGATTTCATGCCCCAGAACGGCAGGCATTGGGAATGCCACTTCGCCCTTGATGACATGAAGATCGGTATGACACACCCCGCAGGCGCAAACACGCACCAGCACTTCGCCGGCGCGCGGCTCGGGAATGGGGATCTGCTCGACGTGTAACGAACCGTTCACGCGGTCGAGAATCGCAGCGGACATCAAGGAAGTTCCCATGATCTCTACTCTACCTTGGCTGTGACAGCTTCCAGAATTTTCTGTTCGCGCTGTTCCAGCATGCGTCCCTGTCCGTCAAGGATCAGGAGGTAAAGCCACACGACCAGAATCAGCTCCACGATCGTGAAGACGAGGTAGGCGGGAAACCACGCGTAGGTACCCGTCCATTGGAGCAGGAATTCGACACCCAACGGAATCAAGGTCGGAGTCAGCGTCACGGGGAACAGAACCATGAACGCCAGATGAACCAACAGCACCGTCGCCCTGGGTTTTGCGGGTTTCAGCGAACCCGCCGCCATCGGCATGGGCGCGATAATCGACAAGACGTTCCCCATCAGGCAGAAGACGAGATACATCGGGATCATCTGCACCAGGACTGCAAGATAGTGATCCACACGCATAGGCCGCATCAGCTGAAACACGAGGGCGCTGATGAACATGAATCCCACTGCGAATGGAGCGGCCGACAGATTCTTGCCCAGCAGAATGTCTTTTCGGGGTGCGGGTGACAGAACGAAGACCCTGAAACCGCTGCGGTCGAAGCCAAAGTGATTGCCCAGCAGCCCGACCATCATAAACATGATGAACGTATAGCCGCCAGCCGCCATCAGGGGACGCACAAGCTCCGGGGGATTGCTGTTCTGGTTGTAGGTCATGCCCCCGAATACGAACAGCATGATGAGGGGTGTCAGGAGAAGCATTTTTGCCTCTGGCGCCCGGATTAACGAGCGGAAGCAGGAGACGGTAATCGCCGACGCGTATTCGGTGAGTCGCGGGATCTTTTTTTCAAGAAATTCTGCCGGGTATTTCTTCGGCCCGGCATTCGGTTCCACGGCCGGCGACGGCCCGGCCGGCACTGCCGGTGCTCGCGGAGCCTGGCTGCTGAATTGCCCCGTGTAAAGCCGCAGCGTGGTGTGGTATGAACGCCGCAGGCTTGCGGCGCCGATCAAGGCGAGCCCCGACATGGCGAGCAGTCCGGCCCAGGGTTTTCCCGCGAATCCCTGGGAAGCGCCATACGGCAGCCATCCCAGGGGAAAGACCATATTGATCAGTCGCACTGTCTCGTAGACACGCTGCCGGTCTTCTTCGGAGGCCGGTCTCCGCAGGGCCCTCACCCTGGAATCGTGCTCCGCCCTGGTGATTTCCCTTTTGGCGAGCGCCCGGTCGAGATTCTCGACTTCCTGCTGGGTTGCTTTGGCCTGCGCGGTAATCGCCGCTCTGCTCCTCCACCGGCCGGTCGAAAAGCCGATGATGTTGGGGATTTGAGTCATCAGGATGAAGGAGAACGTTGCGACCGTGATCACCGTGCGCCGGCGGCGCTGATTGACCATCAGGCTGGCGAGCCAGCCCCGGAATTGATGCGTGAGTGCGGTGACCATGAGGGCGAAGCCCCCGATGAGGGGAAACATGAGCAGCATGATCGGGCCGATGGAAAAGACCAGGCCGATGGACAGCCCGAGCATCAGCGGGAGGAAAATCACGACGCCCAGGCTGGAGAGCGACCCCACGTAGTTGATGACGAACGCTCCGCCCAGAGACACCGGCAAGTGCAGGAACTTGTCCAGCGAAAGAATCTCGGAACGCTGCAGTTCCACGACCAGTTCGACCATCCACATGAAAAGGAAGGCAACCACAACCCCATCCCAGACATACAAGAAGACGTCCGGCGGGGTTTTCGGCAGCGCGTAGTATCCGGCGGCGATTCCCCCAAAGAACGACACCACGCCGGCGCCCAGCATGATTGCGGTCAGGATTCCCTGCAGGATAACGGAGGCCGATCCGGCGCGCTTGTTCCGGTTGGCGACGAGGCGCCAACGCAGCCAGAGAAACGCCTTGAGGTGCTCCCAGTTCACGACGGGGCTTCCGCTACCCCTTCAAGCCACGACAACTTCTGGGTCGCCGCTTCATCGGCGCCGACTTTCTCCAGGAAGCGGGCCTCGAGGGAGCTGCCCTGGCGGATTTCGTCGAGGGACGCTTCCTCCACGAGTTGTCCTTTCGCGATGATGCCGACGTGCGAACAAAGCTTTTCGACGACGTCCAGAACATGAGAGGTGAGGAATACCGTGGAGCCGCGCTCGACGTAACCTTCCAGCAGGTCCCGGATCACGCGCGAAGTGACGGCATCGACGCCTTCGAACGGTTCGTCCAGGAACAGCAGGTCGGGATTGGGAAGCAGGGCTGCGGCAAGCGCGAGCTTTTTCTTCATGCCATGCGAAAACTCCAGTGTGAGTTTCTTTTCGTCGTTTTGCAGGCCAAGAAGTCGAAGCAGTTCGTCGATGCGCGTCCGAATCGTGTCTTTCGGCAGCAGATACATGCGACCGATAAAGGTGAGGTGTTCGCGTGCGGTGAGGTTGTCGAACAGGGCGAGATCTTCGGGTACGACGCCGATCCTGCGTTTCGCCTCAAGCGCTTCCTTCGGGTCGAGCATGTTCCTGCCGAGGACGAGGATCTCGCCGCTCGAGGCGGCGAGCAGACCGGTGAGCATTTTGATGGTCGTGGATTTTCCGGCGCCGTTCGGGCCCAGAAACCCGTAGAAGGTCCCGCGTTCGACACGCAGATTCACCCGGTCAACGGCGCAGAATTGGTCGAAGAACCGGGTGAGTTGCCGCGTTTCTATCGCCAGAGACTTTTCATTGTGGCTGCTCCCATTCACTTGAGGTTTCGCGCTATCGCGCTCACGCTGCGCGCATTGAGGTTTCGCGCTATCGCGCTCACGCTGCGCCCCCGGCTTGAATTCGCTCCGCGCATGGAGGGAGCTTCGGCCAGCCCTGGCTACTGCGGGGCCTCGGCGTCGTTGGCCTCGGCGTCCGCTTCGGATTCGAGATCCTCGAGCCATTCCGGCCGCGGCTGTGGGCCGGGCCGGATGCCTGCGATATCGGGATCTTCACCGCCGGCATTGCCGGCGACGGAAGCCCCCTTGCGTTCGCGATTCTCAAGACGCCGGGCGTGCTTTTCCTTGTTTCGTTCCTGTTGTGCCTTTTCTCGTGCCCGCTTCATTGATGTGGCCCGAGTGTTTCTTGCCATCGTTACTCCTTAAAACTCGTTACCAGCGTTGCCGTCCGCCGCCACCGCCTCTGCCCCCGCGATCGCGTCCGCCACCACCACCGCCGCCACCTTCGCGAGGTGCCTTCGGGCGCGCTTCGTTGACGGTTATCGTTCGGCCTTCAAAGTTCGTTCCGTTGAATTTCGTGATCGCATCCGATGCTTCCTGATCAGAAGACATCTCGACGAAGCCGAAGCCCTTGCTTCGTCCGGTGTCGCGATCCGTTATGATCGTTGCTGAATTCACACTGCCGGACTGAGCGAACAACTCTCTCAAACTGTCATCAGTCGCTGAAAACGGAAGGTTGCCTACGTAGAGCTTATTGCCCATATTCTCCTCTTCTCAAGATCCCAATTCAGGTTTCAAAAATCCGCAAGAGAGAACATGAGCTCGTTGCTCGGCACTCAAAAGCGGGTAACAGATGTGCTTAGTATACGCAATGCCATCGGGGACAGAGAGCGATTTTCCGCGGCGCAGTTGCCGCCTGTCTCGCCCGGCTCTCCCTTCAATGGTTCCGTCCGGCGCAATGCCTCAAACGCAGGTTCCAACGCGATGCCGGGAACGGAGTAGCGCCTCGGCGCGGAAGCCTTCGAAAAGACTTTCGGGCTTCGTTGAATGGGGCAGACATAAAAGAGAATTAATCTGTTTTTAAGGTTTCCGGCCCGCGTGTTCGATACGCTTCGCCGCGGAGGATTGTGATGAAATGTCTGTGATGAAATGTCTTGCAACCGCGGCGTGTGCCACACTACTGGCGGTTTCCACCGTAGCGGCCCAGGCGCCGGATAGTGCGGCGCCGCTGCCATTTGCGCGGCCCCAGGGCCCGGCCGGGCCGCCGGCGGTGATCACACTCCAGGATGCGCTCGAACGCGCGCGCAAGATAGACATCGGCGTGCAATCCGCTGTTGCCGACGTCGAGATTGCGCGTGAGGACATCCTTCAGGCGAAGGCGGCGCGTCTGCCTTCTCTGAGCGCCAATGGCCAGTACTTCGGCACGCAGGGAAATGGAGTCACGCCCAGCGGCCGGTTTGTCGCCAGCGATGGTGTCCACGTCTATCGTCCGACGGCGACCATCCGCGAAGAGATCTCTCCGAACACGATTCTGAAGACAGACTACCTTAGGGCCTCCGCGGCCCAGGCTCTTGCAAATGCGAAGGTGGATATCGCCCGGCGCGGGCTTGACGTTACGGTTTCCGAACGCTATTACGCCCTTGTTGCCGCCGAGCGCCGCTATGCGACAACCCAGCAAGGCGTCCAGCAGGCCCAGCGCTTTCTCGAGATTGCCCGGCAGCAGGAGCAAGCCGGGCAGTCGGCGCACAGCGATGCCGTGAAGGCAGAGTACCAATTGCAGCTGCAACGCCGCGCTTTTCAGGATGCCACCCTCGCGATCGAGAACTCACGGCTGGGTCTCGCCGTTCTGTTGTCACCGGTTCTCGACGAGAACTTCACCGTAGTCGACGATCTGGACTCCTCGAAGGTTCTGCCGCCTTTCGCCGAATTGAAGACAATGGCCGAGAAGGAAAATCCTGAGCTGCAAGCTGCTGACGCTGCGATACGCGAAGCGTCCTTCGATGTTCGCGCCGCCCGCAATGCTCTTCTGCCGTCGCTGACCCTCGAAGCGAACTACGGAATGGAGGCCAATGCGCTCAAGTTCCACAGCACCGCGGCGGCTGATCCGGGTGCGGGGAAGCTGCCAAACCTGGGGTACTACCTCACCTTCAACCTCTCGGTTCCGATCTTCGATTGGGGCAGTACGCGAAGCAGGATACAGCAGGCACAGACGAAGCAGAGGCAGGCCGGCCTCCAGTTGACTCAGGCACAGCGGCAGATTGCGGGCAATCTGTACGCGTTCTATAACGAAGCCGTGGCAGCGCGGGCTGCCACAGATCTCGCCCGGACCGGCGCCGACCTGGCCGCCGAAAGCCTGCGGCTGGTTAACCTTCGTTATCAGGCGGGAGAGTCCACTGTGCTCGAAGTTGTTGATGCGCAGAATACTCTGATCGAGGCGCGGACTGCTTACGATGAAGCGCAGGTGCGGTATCGTCTGGCCGTCACGGCGCTGCAATCCGTGACGGGAGGATTCTGATGATGGAACTTCGACCAGAAGATAACCGGCCGGGCGCGGCCCGGAGGACGTTTCGCCGAAAGAGTTTGAAATTCAGATCCGCAGGGTTCGCTGTCGTCCTGACTGGGGTGGCGGTCTTCTTCCTGTCCGCCTGTTCTGCAAAGACCGACGAGCAGGAACCCGAAACGGATCCTGTGGTCAGCGTCGAAGTTGCCCCCGCGCTCAGCACGTCCATTCAGCGCAAAATTGTGGCGGAAGCCGTTCTTTATCCCGTGCAGCAGGCGTCCATCGTGCCGAAGATTACCGCGCCGGTGCGTGCTTTTTTTGTCGAACGCGGATCGGCCGTGCAGGCCGGCCAGCTTCTTGCGGAACTCGAAAACCAGGATCTGGCGGGAGCGGTCGCCGAGAATCAAGCGGCGCTCGATCAGGCGGAAGCGACCTACCAGACAACCTCCCGAGCTGCGGTTCCCCAGGAAGCCCAAAAAGCGGAACTCGACGTTCGTGCCGCCAAAGAGGTCCTCGACGCACAGCAAAAGCGATACGACAGCCTTCAGGAACTCTTCAAGCAGGGAGCCATCGCCCAGAAGGAAGTCAACGACGCGCAGGTCGCCCTGACCCAGGCGCGAAATGAATCCGAGCGTGCGCAACGCGTTCTCCAGGATTTGCAGGGGTTCGGCCGGGACGAGTCCCTGAAGGCGGCGGCGGCGCAACGAGATGCCGCAAGGACCCGGTTGCAAACCTCGCAAGTGCAACTGGGCTACTCGAAAATTGTCAGCCCCATTGACGGCATCGTTACCGATCGTCCCCTGTACGCCGGGGAAACTGCTGCAAGCGGCAGCCCTCTGCTTACCGTCATGGACCTGTCGTCCGTCATCGCGCGGGCTCATGTTTCCCAGCAGGAGGCGGCGGAACTCAAGATCGGGGACCCCGCAAACCTGTTCCCCGCAGACGGCGGACAGCCTGCACCGGGCAGGGTCACGCAGATCAGCGCGGCGCTGGATCCTTCCAATACGACTGTTGAGGTCTGGATCCAGGCTGCGAACCAGGGTTTGAGGCTGAGAGCAGGCACCAGCCTGAACGTGGAGATTGTTGCGAAGACCGAACCGTTCGCGCTGGTCGTTCCTGAGTCCGCGATCGTGACCGATGAATTCGGAGAGACGTTCGTGATGCTGGTCGGCGAGGGAGACAAGCCGATCAAGCAGATGGTGACGCTGGGCATCCATGATGCTGGAAACGTTCAAGTGACCGAAGGGATCAAGGGCGGCGACCGCGTCGTCAGCACGGGGGCGTTCGAGCTCTCGAAACTTGATCCGGATGTATTGAAGAAGGCGACCCTGCAGATCCAGCTTCCAAAGGAGGAAGAGGACGAGGACGACGAGGAGGAGAAGTAGCGGACGAAGGAGAGCTGTGCGGCGAAGTTAAGAAATTCCGCTTCCGACAGCATGGATACCCGGGGCGCCAGAACACCATGTCGAAGAACCAAGAGATCCCCAACAACTACTGGTTTGCCCGCCATTCGAAATCGATCGCTTTTACGATCCTGATCCTGGCGGTTGTCGGCATCTATGAGGCCGTGAGCCTCCCAGTGGCCGTCTTCCCGACGACGAACTTCCCTCGAATCATCATCGGCGTGGAGAACGGAGTCATGCCCATCGAGCAGATGGAAGTCACGGTGACACGCCCGATCGAACAGGCGGTCAACGGTGTTCCCGGCCTCGAGCAGGTCCGATCCGTTACGAGCCGCGGTTCAGCAGAAATCAATCTCTTCTTCAACTGGGGCGTCAACATGATTGAGACGCTTCAGTACGTGGATGCAGCCGTGTCGCGAATCCAGAGCAGCCTGCCGCCGACGGTCGAGATTCGCACCAACCGGCTCGACTTTTCCAGCTTCCCGATCATCGGATACAGCCTCACCTCCGATAAGGTTTCGCAAACGGATCTGTGGGAACTGGCGACCTACGAAATCAAGCCCAGGCTCAACCGGCTTAACGGTGTTGCGTCAGTGCTTGTCCAGGGAGGGCAACAGCCGGAATTTCATGTCACGGTCGATCCCTCCCGGATGGTTCGCACCGGTGTGCCGGTCGGAGAGCTCGTCGATGCGATCAATCGAACAAACGTGATCGAATCGCCGGGGTTGCTCGACCGCAATCATCAACTCTATCTGGGCCTCATCACTTCGCAGGTTCACGGACCGGAAGAGATCGGCAATATCGTCATCAAGAATGCCGACGGCGTGCCGGTCCGTGTTCACGATATCGGAACCGTCGATCGCGGCGTCGCGCCGGTTTATTCGTCGGTTAGCGCGAACGGCAAGCCGGCCGTGTTGCTCAGCGTGAATCGGCAGATAGACAGCAACACGGTCCAGGTTGCCGATGAAGTTCACAAAGAGATGGAGAGTATTCGCCCGACGCTGCCCGCCGGCATTGAGATGCGCCCGTTCTACGACCAGTCCGGAATCGTCAATGAATCGATCGCCAGTGTGCGTGACTCGATCGTTATCGGCCTTTTCCTGGCGGCGTTCATCATCTGGCTCTTCCTGCGCGACTGGGGAACCGCGGTGATGACAGGCCTCGTCGTACCGGTGACGATGATCGTGACGTTCATCGCGATGAAGATTCTCGGGCAGAGTTTCAATCTGATGACGCTCGGCGGACTGGCCGCGGCAGTCGGCCTGGCCATCGACGACAAGATCGTCGTTGTCGAAAACATCGTACTCCATCGCGACTCCGGCGAGGGACCGCTCCAGGCAACAGCCAGCGCGCTCCGGGAACTTACCGTTCCGTTGATCGGCTCGACTCTGACGCCGATCGTCGTTTTTCTTCCCCTGATCACGATCACCGGAGTCACCGGAACATTCTTCAGCGCTCTTGCAATCGCGATGAGCGTCTCGCTCCTGGCCTCGCTGGTATTGGCCCTGGTCTGGACCAGCAACCTCAGTACACGCCTGATCCGCCGTGGAGCGACCGCCCCGGCAGAGCCGCACGACGCCGAAACGCGAGGGCTGTTCGGCGCCATCGTAAGATTCTATGCGCGAACGATGCGGCGTTCGCTACGGCATCCCTTGCTTTTGGGGGTGTTGTGCCTTGCCCTGATAGGTGTCTCTTATGTCTGCTATTCGCGCCTTGGAAGCGACCTGCTTCCAGCGTTCGACGAAGGCGGATTCATTCTCGACTACGTCATGCCTGCGGGAACTTCGCTGGCCGAGACGGATCGCGTCATGTCCCACATCGAAGAGATTCTTCGCTCGACGCCCGAAGTCGAAAGCACATCGCGGCGCACGGGCCTCGAACTGGGACTGGCTGCCGTCACTGAACCCAACACGGGGGATATCGCCGTCAAGTTGAAGGATGATCGGGAGCGCAGCGTGGATGAAGTGATCAGCGAAGTGCGTGGCAAGGTCGTTCAAGCCGAGCCCGCACTCGACACGGAGTTCATCCAGGTCCTGCAGGACATGATTGGCGACCTGACCGGTGCCCCGGAACCCGTGGTCGTGAAGTTGTTCTCTCAGGAACCGGAACTCCTCTATACGTGGGCTCCGCAAGTTGCAGATGCCCTGGCTGGAGTCACCGTCGACGGCAGGAATCCTGTCGTGGATATTGAAGACGGCGTCGAGAACCACACGAGCGGACCTGCGCTGACGTTCACTGTCGATCCTCAGAAGGCGGCGCGAGCCGGCTTCACGGGTGAAGAACTGGGCGTCGTGACAAGCGCGGTCATGGACGGCGAAGCGGCGATCGAACCGGTGATCGTCAACGACCGCCCTTATCCCCTGCGGGTGCGTTTTCCTCAACGCAATCGATCGTCGCTCGAGGCAATCCGGAATACCATTCTCGTCAGCCCCTCGGGCGGGACCGCTACACTGGGATCGTTGACGTCCGTGGAAGAGGCTCCCGGACAGACGGAAATTCTTCGTGAAAGCCTCCAGCGCGAACTGGAAGTGACGGCGCGTCTTGAGGGCGTGGATCTCGGGACAGGCATTGCCGCCGTCCAAAAAGCCATCGCCGATCTCAACCTGCCTTCGACAATTCGGGTGGAATACGGTGGCACTTACCAGGAACAGCAGAAATCGTTCCGCGACCTCGGTACGGTCCTGCTTCTCGCTGTCGTGCTGATCTTCCTTGTGTTGCTCTTCGAGTTTCGAACATTCACGGCGCCCCTGGCGATCCTCTCGTCTGCGGTTCTTTCCACGTCCGGTGTTTTCGTCGCCCTTCTTGTGACCGACACCACGTTCAACGTGTCCTCGTTCATGGGACTGATCATGGTGATCGGCATCGTGGCGAAGAATGGCATCCTGCTGCTGGATGCCAACGAGAAGTTTCTGGCTGAGGGGCTCTCACGGGAGGAAGCCATTCTCCAGGCGGGCCGTCGCCGCCTGCGGCCTATCGTGATGACGGCACTTGCCGCCGTCGCCGGGATGCTGCCCCTGGCCCTGGCGCTGGGCGCCGGATCGCAGATGCTTCAACCGCTGGCGATTGCAGTGATCGGAGGCATTCTGATCTCGATGGTTCTATCCCTGGTGATCACACCGGCGATCCAGTATTTCCTGGGCTCCCGAAATATTCAGGACCGCAAAGGGGTGATGCCGTAGGGTTTTGGAGACCGGCACCGCGGAGCGGTCCTGGCACCCCTTCCGCGGTGCACTGCACGCCGGAGGCGTGAAAGGAAGGTAGCCCCGGGTGGAGCGCAGCGACACCCGGGGTTCATCTCACGAGCGGCGTTTGCACCCCGGCAGGGGGGCGAGGAATCCCTGCACCCCTGCCGGGGTGCAACGTTGTCGTTACGGTAACCCCGGGTTGCGCTCGCTTCGCTCGCTTAACCCGGGGCTAAATTCTCAGCACGCCTCCGGCGTGCTCAGACTCACGTTTCAACGTCGCCATCATCTTGCGGACGAACCTGCAAACCGGAGACGTAACCTCGTATTTCCGCTCCCGCTCGGACTCAAGAATGTCTAAACTCCAGTGCACGCCGGAGGCGTGAAAGGAAGGTAGCCCCGGGTGGAGCGCAGCGACACCCGGGGTTCATCTCACGAGCGGCGTTTGCACCCCGGCAGGGGTGCGAGGAATCCTTGGACCCCTGCCGGGGTGCAACGTTGTCGTTACGGTAACCCCGGGTTGCGCTCGCTCCGCTCGCTTAACCCGGGGCTAAATTCTCACCACGCCTCCGGCGTGCTCAGATTCGCGTTTCAACGTCGCCATCGGCTTGCGGACGAACCTGAAAACCGGAGACGTAACCTCGTATTTCCGCTCCCGCTCAGACTCAAGAATGTCTAAACTTCCCTGCACGCTGAGGGCGTGCTGAGAATTTAGCCCCGGGTTAAGCGAGCGCAACCCGGGGTTGCCGTAACGGAGATGTTCGCACCCCGTGAGACGAACCCCGGGTGTCGCTCCTTTCACGCCTCCGGCGTGCAAAACTTCCAATCTCCAGTGGCGCCGCTCCGCGGTGCCGATCCCCGAAAACCTTGTGGCATTACCCCTTTGGGTGCTGGATGGTTACGATATTTGTTATTCCGCGGACACTCAATTCACCCGCCACGGCGAAACATTTCCCCAGCTCTTGAGCGTTGTTCTTGCCCATTCGGTCGTCTTGTCCGTGTGGCAGCTGGAGTTCGTGCACGAATTCGGAATCTTGAACTGATCGGTCATCTCGGGTGGAATGAACTTGAAGGTATGGCTCCTCACATTGACGTCGGAGATTTCCGGTTCGATCTTCGGCATATGGCAGCCGACGCAATCGTTGCCGGCGCTTCCAGCCGCATGATGAGTGTGCGCCTCGACCGTCGGCGCATGTGGTCCGTTTGGCGATGAAGGGCCGTGACACGTCAGGCACAGTTGCGCCGCCGGTTTGATCAGGTCGGCGTTGTTGGCTGTGCCGTGAACATCGTGGCAGCTGAAACAGGTGACGCCGCGCTCATACATCACGCTCTGCACGAAGTCGTTCCCCTGCATCCTGTTCTTGTGCCCCGTGCCGTCCGCGTAATGTGTGAACGTGGTTTCCCCGAGCTTGTGCTCTTCGAGCTTCCAGAAGTCTTTCAGGTCCAGGCCCTGATGAAAGCCGACCGGCCAATCGTAGTACCGCCCTTCGATCGGATTCTGCAGGGGCTGTCCCTGCGAATGGCACTGGATGCATGTATCGGTGGCTCGCACGAAATCGAGCCGCGCGGGATTCACAATGGTCGTGGGCCCGGGGTTCCGTACGTGCGCGCTTCCCGGACCGTGGCATTTCTCACAGCCGACATTCCATTCGGTGACCGTTTTCGTTTTGACGTCGTAGTTCACGGAGTGGCAGCCATCGCACGTTGGACCTGTCGGCCGTTTTGCGTTGTCATCCGGGTAGAACGGGACCCACCAGTCGGTATTGGGCTGCACCTTGTAGGCGCGCCAGACCTTGTGCGCGACGTCCCACTGCGCTCCCAAAGGGAAGTAGTCGTCGCCGACTTTGGTGAAGTACCGCTGTTTCCACTTGCTGCCGTAGACAAACGCCACGTCATCCAGCTTGAAGATGAGCAGGGGATCGGGTTTGGTGAAATCGGGAATCACCTTTTCCGGGTGTTCCCTGGGATTGGTGACGACATTGGCCATCCGCGTTCTTGACCAACGGTCGTAGATCTCCTGGTGACAGCCGCGGCAGGTTGCCGAACCCACATAAGTCCGAGCCGCAGCCGCCGGCGTTTGGGAACGTACGCCGACTGCAATGCAGGTGGACGCAAGGATCAAGGCAATGGATAAGGGAGCAATGCGTCTCAGCATGCACGCCATCGTACTCCCGGGGAGACTACAAGTGAAGTCGTTCCAGGGTCAGGAGATCCTGCTTTCCGGCAAAATATTTCTGCAACGCGTTCTCAAATACGCCACTGCCGGCGCTCACGTGAGCGAACAGCGTCATGCAGGAGCGAAATTTCATATCGTCGGGAGAGCCGAAGATCTGCTGAACTGTCTTCCCGCTGACCCGGTTTACGAGTTCCGTGCATTCCACCAGTCGCGGCCCGAGGACCGGGTGCTGCAGATAGGCCGCGGCTTCGTCGAGGGAGCGTATCGCATAGAACATCGCGGTTTCGCTGCGCCCGAGCCCGGCGACTTGCGGAAAGATAAACCACATCCAGTGACTGCGCTTTTTGCCCGCCCGGAGTTCGGCAAGCGCCTCGTCGTAGACCGGGGTTTGAGCCTCGAGGAATCGTTGAAGATCATAGGGGTCCGACATGTTTTTATTCTATAGCGGCATGCAGGACGCCCCTGATGCCTGGAAACCCACCGCAGGGAACTGCGGATCGCCGCCCGTTTACAGAATCTCTTTCACTCTCCCGACAACTCCACTTTCCAGCATGACCTTGATGCCGTGCGGGTGATCCGGTGATTTGGTCAGGAGTTTCTGAACGATGCCTTCCGTCAGAGTTCCCGTTCGCTGATTCTGCTTCTCGACAACGCGTACGCGCAGTCCTGCCCGCACGTTCGCGCGAATTCGTCCGTCCCTTTCCGTCATCGCTGCATTCCCTCCAGGAATATCCTCACGAAACTCTTCGCGATCGTTTTCCGGTTATAGGATTTGTGCGCGGCAAGACCGATGATGTGCTGGCGGACGATGTAACCGAAGAGCATGGCGCCGAAGGCGAGCACCGCATGGTCGGGATCTAATTTGCGAAAGGCGCCTTCCCGGATTCGAGTGGAGATGTAATCGCGCGTGGGTTTTTCCACTCGAAGTTGACGTTCAGCGGCAACTCCGGGCGGTTCGTTCCCGTCGAGGGCGCTATAGAGAATCAGGCGGGGGATCGAGGGATCCTCTTCGAAGCGTTGCAGCAACCCGTGGGCGAGCGCCTCGAAGAAACCGCGGTCGTCGCGGTTTTTCGCGCACTTTTTCATCTCTTCGAGCGCCGCCGGCCGGTTGCGGTTTAGTTTGAATTCCACGGTCGCACGGTAGATCTCGCGCTTATTTGCGAAATGACGGAAAAGGACAGCTTCGTGGACTCCTGCCCTGGCGGCGAGCTCTTTGGTCGTCGTGCCGTTGAATCCCTTCTGAGAGAAAAGCTTGTCTGCCGCGCTGAGAATGTCCAGCTGCCGAACCTTGGTGGTTTCGCTGAGTTTTCGTTTGGCGGCCATTATCAATCCCTATATGATGCGACCATAGTGAGTGTTCACTAACACTTTCCACAAATCAAAAATTTGGAGGCTTCTATGCGGCGAACGTCAGTTTACTTGAAGGCGGCTTTTGTACTGCTGCTATCGCCGGCTTTGGTCCTGGCCCAGGGGCAGGCGCCGGCTGCAGGTGCTCAAGCACCGGGTGGTGGTCCGGGCGCGGGCGCCAGGGGCCAGCGCGGACCTGCAGGACCGCCGGTTCCGGCCAATGTGCCGTTTCACAATGAGCGAAACGATGCGCGTCACCAGATATTCAGCGATATCGCCAGGAAGGGTAACATCGACCTGCTGTTCGTTGGCGACTCCATCACCGACTGGTTCTATTGGCCGCGTGGAAATGAAGCCACAGGTGGAAAGGTTTGGGAAGCGAACTTTGCCCCGTTGAAGGCCGCCAATTTCGCCATTGCCGGCGATACGACCCAGGGTGTGCTGTGGCGTATGCAGAACGGCGAACTCCAGGGCTTCAAGGCGAAGCTGATTATCCTGATGCTCGGCACCAACAACACCGGATCAAATCCGGTGGGTCAAATCATCGAAGGCGACCGCCTGATTGTCGAAGAATTCAAAAAGCAGCAACCGCAGGCGAAGATTCTTGTCCTCGGTATTTTTCCTCGCAACAATGCCCGGGCGCCCCAGCAGACGCCTATCCTGAACGCCACGATCAAGGCCATCAACGTCGGTTTGTCGCAATTCGCGGATGACAAGCAGGTGTTCTACATGGACATCGGCGACAAATTCCTTGTCGATGGCCTCGTTCCGGCAGACATCATGGCGGATGGCCTTCATCCGACGGCCAAGGGCTATCAGATCTGGGCAGATGCGATCCTCCCCACCGTTAAGGGTTTAATGCAGTAAGCGGAGCGGTCGAGAGGAGGAACCATGAACAGGGGAAAGCGATTTTCGATGGCTACACGCGTGGGTTTGCTGGTTGCTGTGGTGGCGTTGATTGCCGCAACGAACTTCGTCGCGCAGCAAGCTTCTTCGCAGTTGCCCGAGGCGAAGAACTGGACGACGGCTGAAGATCACCAGAACATGATGCAGCAGCTCGGCATCACGAAGCTTCGGCAGGGGCCGAGCGGCAGCGTGCCCGAGACCGATCCGAGATCGGCGAACTACGATGAAGCGAAAGCAAATCCCTTCCCGGACCTCCCGGAAGTTCTCACGTTGAAGAACGGAAAGAAGGTTACGACTCCGGACATGTGGTGGAATCAGCGGCGACCCGAAATCGTCGAAGATTTCGACCGCGAAGTGCTCGGCCGGGTTCCGAAGAATGTGCCGAAAGTCGCGTGGGAAGTGACAAAAACGGTGGAGGCCATGGTAGGGCCCTATCCCGTCGTCGGCAAACAGCTTGTCGGTCACGTCGATAATTCCTCGTATCCTGCCATCGATGTGAATATTCAGATGACGCTGGTGGTGCCCGCCGATGCGAAGGGGCCCGTTCCCGTCATGATGATGTTCGGCGGCGCCACACTGCCTGGCGCTGGCGCCCGTGGTGGCGCGGCCCCAGCGGCAGGCGCGGCCCGGGCGGATCCCCCGTCCACTCAGCAGCTCATCGCCGACGGCTGGGGTTATGCCGGCATCAATCCCGGCAGCATTCAGGCCGACGCGGGCGGAATGGGCGCTCCTCGAGGTGGCGTTGCGCCGACACCGACAGGTCTGACCCGCGGCATCATCGGCCTGGTCAACAAAGGTCAGCCGCGCAAGCCCGACGACTGGGGAGCCCTCCGCGCCTGGGCATGGGGCGCGTCGCGCGGTCTCGACTACCTCGAAACCGACAAGTCCGTCGACGCGAAAAAGGTCGGTATCGAAGGCGTTTCGCGTTATGGCAAAGCGGCTCTCATCACGATGGCCTACGACACACGGTTTGCGGTCGTGCTCGTCGGCTCTTCGGGCGAGGGCGGCGCGAAACTGCATCGCCGCAACTGGGGCGAAGCCGTGGAGACTCTTACAGGTTCCGGCGAATATCACTGGATGGCCGGCAACTTCCTGAAGTACGGCACGGCGGAATCCAGCTTTGGCAGCATGAACGCCGGTGATCTTCCGGTCGATTCCCACGAACTGATCGCGATGTGCGCACCGCGTCCAACGTTCATCAGCTACGGCGTGCCGGAAAAGGGCGATGCCAAGTGGCTTGATCACCAGGGCAGCTACATGGCTGCCATCGCCGCCGGGCCCGTGTTTCGTCTTCTCGGCGCGAAGGATCTCGGCAAGTCTGACGATTACAAGACCGAGAAAATGCCGGCAGTGAATGTCGGTCTGCTCGATGGCCAGCTTGCCTGGCGGCAGCACGATGGCGGTCATACGGATGGGCCGAACTGGAAATACTTCATTCCGTGGGCCGATCAAAACCTCAGGCACACGCCTTTGGTCCGATGAAGTCCTGGCCATTGGCTGCGTTTTTCCTGGCGGGAGCCGTCGCTTCGACGGTTCTCGCGCAGGCGCCCGCCGATCAACCGCGCGCCAGAACCGATCAGAACTCGCTGACAGCGCATGCACAGCTTTTGGAAAAGGCGCGCAAGGGCGGCATCGACGTCTATTTCGAAGGCGACTCCATCATTCGCCGCTGGGGTGCGACCGACTATCCGGCGATGCTCGCGAACTGGAGACAGAATTTCTTCGGCTGGAACGCCGCGGACTTCGGATGGGGCGCCGACACGGTTCAGAACATCCTGTGGCGCCTCCAGAACGGAGAACTGGATGGTGTGAATCCGAAAGTGATTGTCCTGCTCGCGGGAACCAACAACGTCGGGCGCGTTCCGCCTGCCGCTGGCGACGATGCGAAAGTCGCGGATATTACCAAAGGACTCCGCGCGGTCCTCGACTTGATGCGATCCAAGGCCCCTGAAGCGACGATCATCCTCACCGCCATTTTCCCCCGGAACGACAACATCGCGGTGGTGCCGACCATCAACAAGATCAACGCCAACCTCGCGGCATTCGCCGACGGCCGGAAGATTCGCTTCCTGAACATCAACGACAAGCTTGCCGACAAGGATGGCAGACTCTTCGAAGGGATGATGGTCGATCAGCTCCATCCGACAGTGAAGGGCTACCAGGTTTGGGCAGACGCTTTGAAGCCGATCTTCACCGAATTGCTTGGCCCCCCTTCGAAACAAGACCACGCGCCCGCGCCCACCGGCGATCCCTCGGCCCGTTAGGCCGTTATGTTTCGAGACAGAAACTACTTAGTGCCGAAACTACTTTTCCAGGCGTTGGAAGTACGATGGCAGGTCCGCCTTCGTCTCCAGCAGGATGTCGACAATGGCGGTGCGGTCGGCAGTCGAGAGCTTCGCGTACTTCGGCGTCTTGTCCTTGCCGGACAGTACCTCCCATAGACGCGAGTACACGGCTTCCTTCGCGGCGGCGGGCAGGCCTTCGAACGCAGGCGAGTAGATCATGTAACTGCACGGATAACGCAGAAGGCGCTTCCCGAGGTCCAGTTGCTTGAGGCTGCGGCCTCGTTTGTCTTTCAGGCCGCCGGCCTCGAACCTCGCCTGAAATCCCGAAGTCGATTCAAACTTTCCAGGTAGGGCCGGCTCGTCGACAAAGAGCATGTAATCGGCAAGTTCGCGGGAATCCGCAGCGATCAGCCGTTCGGCGGCATTCTTATCCTGCGGACTCTTCGCTTCGCGATCGAGTGCGATGCGGGATTCCCACCCGACGCGTGTGAGCAGGTTGGTGAATCCGACCTGATGATCGAGCACCATGACGGCGGCGACGTCGCTATAGTGTGAGGGATAACCCGAGAGGTCGAGGGTTCCTTCCAGGGAGTCCAGTTGTCGGGGGATACCACGGCCGGAAGTATCGTTCTCGCCGAGCATCACGTTTCCCATGTGGCGGGCCGTGCCGGTTTTTCCTGTAATGAACCAGCCCCCCCACCTCTGCTCGAACGGGCTGCGGTGGTCTGACAGGAAATTCCCGTACTCCGGCTTGGTTTCGCCACCGGTTCCCACGCCCATGCTGCGCGCCAGCATTCCCGGGATGTAAAGACTGTTGTGAGTTTCGTGACAGGAAAGACACGAGTCGCTGCGAACGATCTGGGGGCGTTCGGCGGGCCGCTGCTCGACCAGGTAAAACACGACCCCCTGACGCGGGTCCAGCGCCGAGATTTCGAGCAGCGGCGCATTCCGGATGAAGGCCACCGAAACGTCGTCTGAAAAGAAGATCGCGCGTGGATTGGACGGACTGATGAAATGCGCCTGCAGGCTGGTCTTTGAAAAAACCAGGGACTGTGTTTCGGTTGGAACGTGGAGCGCTTCCAACACGGGTAACAGGTAGCCGCTGCTGTTGTCGAAGGGAAGACGTACCGACCCGTCGGCGACCCTCCGCGCCAGATCGCCCGCAACGTCGGTTGTAGGGCTATCGGAATAGGCGATCGTAGGATACCGGCGCGATGAGAAAAACGGCCGTTCGTCTATCGTCCCCGACGTCGGCAGGACAACCGCACTTTCATCGGCGATGACCATAGACGCACCTGGCGTTTCGCGATAGGTTTGCCCTTGCTGCCCGGCAAGCAGGTATGCCGTGGCGGCAACAACCACCACCGCGAACCGTAGACCGAAGAACCGTATGCGCACTGCGAAATTCTCTCAGAAATCGCCACCGGTCGCCTACGGCAATTTAAGGTGCCAGGGGTCGTGCGGGACGGTCAGCGTATTCGTGGAACGTAAGTCCACTTGATCAGCAGCATGCTCCCGCTCGTCTCCCCTGCGGATAGGGTTCCCTTGATCTCCAAACCATTGAGTTTGCCCTGAATTTTGTAGAGTTTGCCGGATTTCGGGTCCTTCGCTTCCAGGGTGACGGCGTTAGTTTTGGAGTCGAACTCCGCTTTGCTGTAATCCATCGGAACGGGCGTGCGAAAGCGGCCGGTGAGCTTTCCGTTTTCCTCATGGATCTCCACTGTCACCGCATCGATCACGCCGCCTTCAGGCTGCCAATTCCCGGACCAGGTGCCCTTCAGCTCCTCAACAGTCGACGCGGACAGGCTATAAGGCATCACCAGCAATACAAACGCGGCAAGCATTGCAATTTTCTTCATGAGTTCTCCTATTCGTTGGAAAGCAACGAATCCTTTGCAGTGTTCGCGTTGTTTCCTTTCAAGGATTTAGAAGGTCATCGAACCTTCAATAGCAGTAGTGAATAGGACGGCGAGTCTGTTCCATTCGTGAGCAGGAAAGACGATGCAGACGCGGGAGAGATCTGATGGGCGCGCGGTCGTCTCCGGCAAGAGATGGAGACCATCGAGATCTTCCGGCGCTGTCGAACCACTCCAAAATTTCCCCGATTGCGTCAGCTCAAACCCTTGTCCGGCGTGGAACCCAAGCGATTCTCAAGAAACTCAGCGATGGCAATTGAAATGCCGGATGACGAGCATATATGAAAACGGAGAAATCACAGGAGGGCACAATGAAGACAGGAACCGAAGCGAACCACAAGGGATTGTACAGTTCAGAATGTTGCGACTGTGAAGTGATCTTTGAGACAGGACAGACGCTGACGCGGTGCCCCAGGTGCGGTGCACTTACGGTCTGGGAGATCACCGATGAACCGGCCACAAGGGCGGCCTGAGCCTTGTCCAATCAGCTCCACCCTTGGAATCAGTGTGGAACTTTCAGCTTAAGATGTTCTTCGAAGGGATCAAAATCGCGATCGTTTAGACATTCTTGAGTCTGAGCGGGAGCGAAGACACGAGGTTACGTCTCCGGTTTTCAGGTTCGTCCGCAAGGCAATGGCGACGTTGAAACGTGATACTTAGCACGCCGGAGGCGTGCTGAGAATTTAGCCCCGGGTTAAGCAAGCGAAGCGAGCGCAACCCGGGGTTGCCGTATCGGAGATGTTCGCACCCCAGCCGGGGTGCAGGGATTCCTCGCACCCACTGCCGGGGTGCGAACGCCCCTTGTGAGATGAACCCCGGGTGTCGCTGCGCTCCATCCGGGGCTACCTTCCTTTCACGCCTCCGGCGTGCTGGGATTTCAAGGCTTCGCCAATGGCAAGCTCTTCCAGTTTGCCCGCAATACGTTCGATCTTTGCTTCACTCGAGACGCAGGATTCGTGGAGAACATTCGTGCCAGTTCGGCCTCGGTTCGCCTCCCCGCGGCTACTACCTAGACGGGGCTCTGCCCCGGACCCCGGCTCGGGCGCTTGCGCGGCGCGACAGCCGCGCACCGCTGCCCTCGCGGCGGCGCCTTCGGCGCCTGGCTCGTTATGCCTGGCGGGAACAAAATTCTCGTTACCCGGCATAACGAGCTAACTGCCGCTTTTAGTTGACAAGCGTAGCCGGCGCAGCAAAACTGGGGCCCAATAATCCCAGTTTGATGCAGTAACACAACTTGAACGCAAAGCGGGAGGAGAGGAGCTGTCATGCAGAGACTTAGAACGGGAGTGGTCGCGATGGTCTGCGCCGCCGGCATGTTGTGCACCATGACCTACGTCAGCGCGCAGAGAGGCGGCGCGGCAGGCGCGCGAGGCGCCGGAGCGCCGCAAAGTGAGCGGATCCGACACCTGGTGTACATTGCCACACCGGGCGACAACGGCACTGACAACCAGTCGGGCGTGGTCGTGCTCGACGCCGACAAGAACTACAGTTTCCTGAAGCGGATTTCGTACGGGTTGCCGGCGGCCCTGATGCCAGGTCCGAAGAACGCGGGAATCGCCGTCAGCGTACCGCTGCAGATGCTCTTTGTGACGACCGATGGTTGGATGAAGGCCATCGATTTGTCGACCGACCAGATCGCCTGGACGTTCAACGGCGAAAGCGCGCCGGTTCAGAAAAGCGGTCCCTTGGGCTCACTCTCGCGGGTGCTGCGAGCGGCCCTGGTTGCTGCCGGATGGCAAGACATTGGTCGTGGGCTCCAGCTACAACGCGTGGTGGTATTACATCGATGGCGCCACGGGCAAGGTGCTCAGCAAACTCCCGGTGCCCGAAGCGCCCGTCGTCTCATAACCTGACGCTGACCGCGGATGGGAAACTCGGTCTCCTGGGCTCGATGTCGAGCCCGCCCAAGGCGGGCCTGGCCGTCGTCGATATGCCGAATCAGAAAGTACTGCGTTACATGACCTTCTCAGAGATGGTGCGCCCGATGACGCAGAACCACGACGCCAGCCTGGTATATGTCAACGTGAACGGTCTCATCGGCTTTGAGACTCGGCGAGATCGCGACCGGGAAAGTGCTCGGGCGGTTCAAAGTGCCCGGTGCAGCCGAAGGGACACCAGCCACGGGATTGGGATGACCCCGGATGAAAGCGAAATCTGGGTCGCCGATCCGGAAAACAACGCGTGGCAGGTGTGGGACAATCCTGGCGACGGCCGTCACCCGGTCTACAACGCTTCGAAGATCATGAAGCCGCGGCGGGCGTGGCACACAGCTGGGTCACCATGAGCAACGACGGCAAGCTCGCGTTCGTGGGCGACAGCAGCGTCTTCGACGTGAAGACGCACAAGGAAATCGCCGTGATGAAGGACGAATTCGGCCGCCGGATCGTGCACACGGAGAAGGTCGCTCTATCTCGGGTTCAAGGATGGAAAGCTGGTGGAGGGCAACAACCAGTTTGCCATTGGCGATGCCAAAGCGTATGCGGCGCGGATGGCGGGCGCGAAGTCGAACAATTAGCAGAACACACGGCGAGAATCAGGGCGACGGTGTCACAACCGTCGCCCTTTTCGTTTGTACTACCGGCCCGAAGTCTTCGATTCGTTTCACACGCTTACAAAAGGCGTTGCTCGTCGAAACGCAACGTTTCCTCATCTTCTTGTTTCGTTATGGAGAACTGCAGCGAGAGGCAGGAACAACTTTAACCAATCTCATCCGGGGACCCTGTGGGCGACGAGGGGATGGACGACACTGAAGTGAAGAATGAACCCGAGCCGCTAGACTTCGACCAGGTTGCCGTCTAGCGGTGCCTTGCCAGGGATGGCGGCGGTACAGCTGGACCGTCCAACGCAAGATTTGGATACAGAAACTGAGCAGGATGCCGCGTCAGATATTACGACGCAGTGTTTGTCTCCCACCTCACCTTCTTGCACTGCTGGCACTGCCAAAAAACACGGATGAAAATCTCGACACCGTTCTCGGTTTGGTTGGATTCCTTCATCTCGTAATAGTGTTCCTTTCCCCAGACAGGAAGGGCCGCTTCTACGCGCTACGAACAAGATCCTGTCAGAGAACCTACCAAGTGCGCCAGAATAGAGCTGGTTCCCGCGCGGACCGCAGTGCATAATCAGTACTAATTAGATACCAAATAGTATCTAATTGGTGCATAACTTCGAATGGCCAGGATAAGAAACACCGTGGAAACGAAAGTGCTAAAGTTGTCTCTGACGCAGGAGGCTAAAGAGTATCTGCGCCAGTTAGTTAGCATTGGCGTCTACGGAAAGACGCCGACCGAAGTTGCTCACGGGTTGGTCATGCGCGGACTGCAGGAGCTTCTCAAGGATGGAACGATCACGCCAAGTCGGAATTCGCCGACATAGGCAGCCTTGCGTCGCTTGTTTTGCGGAGCGTATAGTCTGGGTTCTTCGAACATGGTCGGACACACACTAATATTGCCCGCGATGGCTCCGGCCCGCAGGCGGTTTTCCCACGCCCGTTCAAACGCAAAAGCAGGCGATAGGACTGCACAAATGGCACGACGAAAAGTAAATTTCCAAGGTCAAGAAGTCTGGGGAGAAGAGGTCGATTTCGAGACGGAACGCGAAGGCTTCAACACATATATCCTCTACGATGGCACAAAGTTGAAAACCAAAACTGTCCTCGCAGATGTGTTGAGGCTTGATGTGTGGAAACCCGATGGAGAACCGATTTACCTCATCAACGCTACGCAAATAATGACTGCTATCGTTCCCGATAACCTGAAAAAGAAACCGGAGCAATCGTGAATCTCATTCGCACTACCCAATCGAATCTCACGGTCCGCGTAGAAAGTACAGGGGGAGACCTCCTCATATTGGATGCGCCAGAACAAGAGTTCCACAAATCCGGAATCGTGGCGGACTTGGAAAAGCTCGTACCCACAAGTGGCCTGAGAGAGTGCATAGCGTTTGAGTTTTCTCTAATCCCGCAAGTTGCGTTCGTCTACACTGCGTTTCGCAGCAACGAAGTTTTCTACGCCTGGATCGTTATCGATGAATTCGAAAAAGCCGTGCGACAAGAGATTTACGAGCGACAGCGAACGATCATTGACGAGTTCCCGATGTTCCAATTCGACTTCTATGTTATCGGATTGATGGGACGGAATGTTGTGGACCTCATCGGCGATGAATCCATGCACTTAACATACGAGAGACCGCGTTAGTGCTTCAATGCCGACCAAAGCTGAACACCAACGAAAAGCTGAGCATGATGAGCGCTTCGTATCATCGTTGGATGTAGCAACGACACCGTACTTAGACTGGGCCATCACTGCTCTGTTCTACTCAGGACTTCATTACGTCGAGGCGTATTTTGCGACGCGAGGAGTTCATTCCGCCGATCACAGAACTCGTGACAGCGCTGTTCAGCGAGACGTAAGTATCAAGCAGCTCTACAACGACTATAGCGAGCTTAAGAACTTCAGCATCAACGCACGATATTACATGGTTGCCTTCACGCCTGACGACGTTAGGGACCTTCAGGGACGCCTGGAATCCATTAGGCGTCACATTACTCCCTACTTAACGGTTGCACCCTGACAAATGCCGGGACTTCTGTGGTCAGGCGAGGTCAAAGGGATTGGCAAAGGA
This sequence comes from uncultured Acidobacteriota bacterium, assembly GCA_963836435.1. Lineage (GTDB taxonomy): Bacteria > Acidobacteriota > Terriglobia > 20CM-2-55-15 > 20CM-2-55-15 > DASTBJ01. Next base: position 182,714 of record CAWIJI010000011.1, read on the forward strand.
CCCCAGTCCAGGTAGAAAATGGCAGTTCTTCACAGTACTCCAGAATCGCCTCAAGCCCTTTACCGCAGTACATCTCAGACCTCCCCAGCTCCGCAGTAAACCCTTCCCGGCAACTGTTGACCGGAAGGTTGCAGAGTCTACGAATTCACGACCGACTCCCTCCCGTGTGGACATTCGTGTGGACATAGAAAAGGCGGGCCATTCAGGCCCGCCTAACGGACTGACTCTATTAATCGGGGCGAGAGGATTCGAACCTCCGACCTCCTGCGCCCAAGGCAGGCGCGCTAGCCAGGCTGCGCCACGCCCCGATTGGCAACATTGTGCCATACTCTCGCCATGGGTGTCGCCAGCGTCTTCCTGGTTTACGGGATCATCCTTTGCATCGAGGCCGGTGCGGGATATCGCAGCTCGCGAAATCGTCATCAACTGATTGCCGGGATTCTGGTGGGAACCATTCTGCTGGTGGCCGCGGCCCTGGTTGGATTCCAGATCCGGCCGCAGCTTGGAGCTTCCATTGGCACGGGGGCGACGCTGGCCATGCTGGCGAACTTCGGGTCGCGTTATGCGAAATCGAAAAAGTTCGTGCCGGCAGGCCTCATGCTGGCGATTTCTGTTGTGGCGCTGGGAATCCTGGTTCCGCAGGTGTTCAGTCGTTAGAACTCCAGCGGTTGGTCAAGGATCACTTCGAGTGACGTGCCTTTGGGCAGCTCAAGATCCTGGCCTCGGCTGAGCAGCACACCGGCCAGCGCAACTCCCGCGTTGGCGCCCCCGCCGATCGCCGCTCCCTTCTTGCCTTTGAAAATGCCGCCGATCACTCCGCCGGTTGCACCGGCCTTGGCGATGTCGCCCGCATCCTTACCCTTGGTGGAATCGCCTTTGATCGTGGCTTCACCTTCGCGGTGACCTTCGTCGGATCCGCCGAGCGATCCAAAAATTTCCATCGTGACGCCGTTCGGGAGAATCATTCTTTCGAACGAAAGGGTGAGGCTCGCTCTGCCTTTGACGCGTCCGGCTCGAACGGCGTCTTTGATTCTGCCCTGGACGCTTGATCCGACAGGAATGACGATGGTGTTGCCGACGGTTATGGGAAACGACGTCCTGGCGTAGATCCGGTCGCCTTCCTTGATAGTCTTGGTGGAGAGCTTATTGATCAACTCCACGGGAATGACGGTTCCCTTCTCGACAATCAGGATGTTGGGTTTAACCCCTTCGGCAACCTGAAGGTCCCGGGGACCCTGGGACTGCATCATCAGCACGGCCAACAGGATCAACACTCGCATTCAAGCTCCTTACCCAACTGCACGATAACACCATAGACCGGACGTGCCCGGAAAAGTTTCAAGCCGAAACCAGAAAAGTTCGGAGCTCGCGCAGCGCCCGTCCCCGGGCACTGACCTGGTTCTTCTCCGCAACCGACATCTGGGCCAGCGTCTTGCCGAAGTCCGGCACAAAGAAAATGGGATCGTAGCCAAACCCGAATTCGCCCGTGGGCTGCTCTGCGATTCGGCCGCGCAAATCGGCCTGAACCGTCCAGACCACAGCTCCTGCCCGCGCCACCGCAAACGCGCAGTAAAACGCAGCGCTGCGATCCACATCGGCGCCCAAATCCGCGAGTTCTCCCAGCAGACGATCGTTACGTTCGACCGCCGAAGGGGCATAACGCGCGGAGTGAACGCCGGGCCGGTCGTCCAGGGCATGAACGCACAGGCCCGAATCGTCAGCAAGGACAAGCCCATCGATGAATCGGCTGTAGTAGGAGGCCTTCAGCGTTGCGTTTTCAAGAAACGTCGCGCCGGTTTCCTCGACATCGGTAAGCTCCGGAAGGGATTCGACGCTCCATTCGGCCAGGTCGCTCAGCGCCAGACTTACCTCGCGGATCTTCCCGGCATTGGTAGTTGCAACGATGAGTCGCTTCACGGCCCGACGACCTGACGTTGCCGGTCGATCAGTTCGGTGATTCCTTTTCTGCCCAGGGCGAGTAATTCACCCAGTGTGGCGTCGCTGAAGGGATTGCGCTCCGCCGTCCCCTGGATTTCCACGAACTCCCCCTTGTCGGTCATCACGAGGTTGAAATCCACATCGGCAGTGGAATCCTCGGCGTAGTTCAGGTCCAGCATCGGTACACCGCGGATGACTCCCACGCTTACCGCTCCGATAAAGCATTGCATCGGATCCTTCTTCAGCTTGCCGGCGGCGATCAATCCGTTCACGGCCAGTTTCAACGCGATGTAAGCGCCGGTTATCGATGCGGTGCGCGTGCCTCCGTCGGCTTCGATAACATCGCAGTCGATCCAGATCGTGCGCTCGCCAATATGATCCATATCGATGGCCGAACGCAGAGAGCGGCCGATAAGACGCTGAATTTCCATCGTGCGCCCCGAGCGCTTGCCGGAAGACGCTTCGCGGATGGTCCGCGTCGACGTCGCGCGCGGGATCATCGCGTATTCCGACGTTACCCACCCTTTCCCCGTATTGCGCAGGAAGGGAGGCACCACCTCCTCGACGCTCGCCGTGCAGATGACGCGGGTGCGCCCGAACTCGATAAGGACGGAACCTTCGGCAGCCTGAATGAAATCCCTGGTGATTCGAACGGGACGCATCTGGCCGGGTACCCGGCCGTCAATTCGCATGTACAACCTGCTCCTGTTGAGGATTTTTGACGTTCGTGATCGAAAGGTCCATTTCCAGCGGCACCAGGAGCAAGTGTCCTGCAAGAGTTTCCCGCTCGGCTCCGCCTACGAGAATCTTGACCCGCCGGATCTCCGGAAGATTGTACGTCAGGGAATTCACGATGGAGTAGACCGTCGCCTGTTCATTGGACATTCCGCCGGGATGGTTCGCCGAAAGAGGATCGGAGAAATCCACGTAGGCCAACCCCGCATCATCGATGAATACTTCAAGCAGCTTCGTGTCTTTCGGTATGGATGGAAACAGCCCCGGAGTCTTCGGCCCGTCGAGCACCTTTTGCAACACCTGCTTGGCGCGATTTGTCAGCTCGGCCGACCTGAAGATCGTCTGGTCCTCCGCCGTGAGAATCACATCGCCACCACTGCCCGGGAAGAAGATCTTCACCTGCATGGGCGGATCGGCCTGGTTGTAGAGGGGCGCTTTGGGAGGGGTGAAGGGATTCTCGGCAACCTCCTTCTTGTCCTTCATGATCGATTGAATTCGTCCGACCACATCCACGAAAAGGCCGAACGTGATCACGAACCCGACCGCGAGGGCGATCAGGCCGAACTTGATATGGCGGGGAATTCTCGCCATCATTGGCCGCGCGCCCCGGTCCGCGTTTCGGCGAATTTTTCTATTGTTGCCGCGATCGTTGAAGCAACCTTCGTCTGAAAAACGGGGTCCACCAGCGTTTGCACGCTGACGTCGTTGTTCAGGTTTCCGATCTCGATGGCCACCGCGGGCATTGTGGCACTTGCGAGCACGGCAATGGGGCCGGAGCGGATGGGAAACTTCCAGCCCGGGAGAGTCTGGTTCAGGTCCTGATGCAGTTGTTCCGCCAGCGCCTCACTTGCCTGCTGGCTTGTTCGATAGGCCATGTACCACGGGAGAAAGAGGCGTTGTCCCGGCGTCGCTGTCGGGTTGCCGACGGTGAAGTCCCTTTTCATGACGAAGATCGACGATCCGGGATCGGTTTTGTTCGGTGAGTATCCCACGTGGAGGCTGACAAGCAGTCCCGCCTGATTGTTGTTCGCCACCTCCGTCCGCGCTTCGCTGGTCAGCAGGGCGTCGGAGTCGCGTGTCAAAACCACGGACGCACCCAGGCGGCTCTGCAGCGCAGATCGAAGACGGCGGGCCATGGCCAGCGTGAGATCCTTCTCCAGCGTCGCTGCATTGGTGACGCCCGAATCGAGGCCTCCATGCCCGGCGTCGATCACGATCACACGGATATTGGAGGAGAGTGTCGCGTTGGGTTTCGCATCGACACCTGCCGCGGCGCCGGCCGTGCCGCCAGGCACCGCCTCGCTCGATGCCTCGCCGACGAAATCCACAAAGTACACCCGATTTTCCTCGGCCGCCGTAACGCGTACGTCGCGGACCGCGTCGGTGGTCCCGATCACGATGCGGGCGACGCCGTCGGAATCGTCAAAGGCGATCGACTGGACCATGCGGTCCTTGTAGTCCAGGTGCTCGCGCCCCGGATCTATCGGTTTACCCTTCAGCCACAGGGACGCACGGTGCTGGCCTGCCTCGCGCTGCAGTTCCACCTCAACCGGAGATCCTGTCCGCAATGTCAGCCGCGTCGTCGACCCGAGGGACTGCGCGTTCATTGCCAGCTCAGCCGGATTGGCATTGCCTGCGAAAACCCGAAGATCGCCGGGCCGATAGCGGAACTCTATTCCCGCAACACGCGCGAGGCCCTGCGAAAGGAAGTCGAGGGGTACCAGCCATTGACCGTTGTCACGCCGGATCGGGTTCTGCAGCAGGATCGGGCGATCGTTAAGCGAGATGAAAGCGCTGCCGGGCGTCAGCACCAGCCGCGAATTCTGTCCCTGGATCGTGAACGTCAGTGCCGCCGTTGCGTCCGTGTAAGCCAGGTTCAAATGCCTGACGATGTCGAGCAGCGGAAGATAGGTCGTCTTGTCCACGGTTTGGGACTTCAGCGCCAGAGTGGAGTTCTCGAAGTAGATCGGGAAATCCGTGTCTGCGGCGGATAAAGGCGTCCGAAGGAAAAGGCATGCCGCCAGTACTGCCACAATAAGGACTGTTGCTACGCGCTTCATCGAATAGGACTAGTCTAACGGAAGGTTTGCTCACATTACTATCGGAGCGGTGCAGCTTTATCGGCCAAACCCTCGGGTGTCCGGTCGAAATACCGCTTCCGCGCCATTCGATTGCCCTTGATCGAGTCTATCGAAATGATATTATTTCGATACTTAAGTGAAATCGAAAGGGGAGCCCCAATGGATACGTCTCCGGTAGCGGCAAGTCGCGAAAGCGTGGTTCGTGTAAAAAACGGCTGGATGATGCTGGGTCTGTCAGTCGCCATTGTGGGGGTGGATGTCGGCCTGCTCGTGACCAGGGGTTTGCAGGGGTCGCGGCTCCAGTTATTGATTCCTTTGTCCCTCGTTGCGGTCCTGTTTCTTCTGCCGGGCCTTTTCAGCCTGCAGCCGAATCAGGCCCGCGTGCTCGTGCTCTTCGGGGCCTACAGAGGCACGGTGAGGGAGAGCGGTTTTCACTGGGGGAATCCTTTCTATTCGAACGGGCAGCAGTCTCTGGTTCTGCAGCTTGCCGAAGCGCAGAAGAAGAATGCCGGGAGGAATGATGGCCGTTTGGCCGGGAGCGAACGCTGGGACGCAACAAGATTTCGCTTCGGGCTCGAACGTTTAACGGCGAACCCTTAAAGGTCAACGACAAGCGCGGCAACCCCGTCGAGATTGCCGCCGTCGTGGTCTGGCGGGTCGCCGACACGGCGCAGGCGACTTTCGATGTGGATAACTATGAGAATTATGTCACCACGCAAAGTGAGACCTCGTTGAGGCACCTGGCGAGCCAGTATTCCTACGATGGCGGGGGTGAGGACATCACGCTCCGGAGTAATGTCGATGAAGTCTCTCAGGCGTTGCGTGCGGAACTGCAGGTGCGTCTCGCGAAAGCCGGGGTTGTCGTGGACGAAGCGCGCCTCACCCATCTGGCATACGCCCCGGAAATCGCCCAGGCGATGCTTCGCCGCCAGCAGGCAGAGGCTGTCATTGAGGCGCGCGAGAAAATTGTCCACGGCGCCGTCAGCATGGTGGATATGGCGTTGAGGGAGCTTGCTTTAAAGGACGTCGTGCATCTCGACGACGAGCGCCGGGCGGCCATGGTGAGCAATCTCATGGTCGTCCTTTGCGGCGACAGCGAGGTTCACCCTGTGGTCAACACTGGAACGTTGTACGCATGATGACCCGATATGGCTGAACGAAAGTCCTTTCTCCTGCGAATTGACGGGGATCTCTGGGCCCAGCTGGAGAGCTGGGCCCAGGACGAATTGCGGAGCGTCAACGGCCAGATTGAGTATCTCCTGCGCCAGGCCGTCCAGAAGCGAACGGGGGAGCTACCTGCTCCGCGGCCGGCCGAGTCCGGCAAGGGCGTCCGCAAGAAGTAGCTCCCTCAGAGATCCATGAAACCGTTGCGGATATGGTAGCTCGCTTCCAATGGAAAGACGTGAAGCTGGTGAACGCTGAACTCTTCCTTTTTGTGGGCTTCCCCGACCCTCTGGACGATGTCGTCGACCCAGCTTTCGTCGCTGACGATGTCGACATTGACGCTCAGGCTGCCGACTTCGTACTGTATCCCGCGATAAGAAACCGTCTGGTGCGTCTCAGGACTGTAGTGGCGCGTCTCCCAGACGGTCATGCCGTTAATGAGATTCTTCATTCCTTCGATGAAAGCGGTGAGGTGATCTGCTCTCAGGATGCATCGGATCATCATCTGCATAGCACCCACGAGAGTACAATATCAGGCTGATGCCGGCCATCTTCTATTGGACGATTCTCATTCTTGTTGTGTTGCTGCTGGCTTACGCAAGCCTGTTCAACCTTGCGCCTTTCGTGTTTCTGCTCGGGGGCGCTGTGCTTGGCCTCGGATACCTGGCCTTTCTCGGGCGGCGCAAGCGGCGGTCGGGCGTCTGGGAACACGGCAAATATCAGTATCGATTCGTCGGCAGCGTGTTCGTCTACGTCATTCTCTTCTGGACGACGAGTGGAATTTTCACCAACGTCAAGACAGAGCAGGAATTCTGGGCGCGCTACGAGCCCTACATGAGGGACGGAGAGCAACACGGATATACGTTCCATTATCTGGATTACGCGAACTGCTATGAGAATGTCGACTCGCCCGATTTGAATCGATACATCGAGGAAAAAAAGCCTGAAAAAGTAAAGCTGGTCTTGGAGGTCGTGAAGGATTTCGGGACACTGCGCGCCTACTCGGTAAAGAGCGTCGAGACCATTCCAGTCAATGCTGCCTGGATAGGTGGTGAACCTCCGTGGCCCGTGCTCAGAGGGAAATGAAGATTCTGGTGGTGGAGGATGAGCGCCGCGTCGCGAGCTTCATCTGCAGGGCACTCCGGGAGAACGCCTACGCCGTCGACGTGGCTCATAGCGGAGAGAAGGCGCTGGACATGGCTACCGAAGGCAGTTACGACGGCATCCTGCTGGATGTGCGGCTGCCGGGCCTGAGTGGAATCGCCGTCTGCCGCGAACTGCGCGACTCGAAGATCGACACGCCGGTGCTGATGCTCTCCGCGCGAAGTCTCGTGGAGCAGCGCGTCGAAGGGCTGGATGCCGGAGCCGACGACTATCTCACCAAGCCTTTCGCGCTTGCCGAACTTCTTGCCCGTGTGCGCGCCCTCGTTCGAAGGCGGGCACAAGAGCGAGGCCGGACGCTGCAGTTCGCCCAGGTCGAACTCGACCGGCACCGCCGTACGGTGGTCTGCAGAGGCGAAAGACTGACATTGACCGCGAAGGAATTCGGCGTCCTGGAGTTCCTTCTGATGCGCGCCCCCGAAGCAGCCTCCCGAACTGAAATCATGGAGCACGTCTGGGACGCCCATTTCGACAGCGAGACCAACCTTGTTGAGGTCTATATCAACCGGCTGAGGCAGAAGATGGGCGAGCCTCGTCTGATCCATACCGTGCACGGCGTCGGGTACTGTCTCAAGAGCGAGGAATGAGAGCCGGAAGTTCGATACAGATTCGCACGGTGGTGCTGTTCTGCGCCGTCGCCGGAGTCCTGCTGGTCGGATCGTTTGTCACCGCCTACATTCTCTTCGATCGCGCGGTCAGCAGTCAGCTCGAGCGGCAGCTTACCGAAACGGCGGGCCCCATCATTGCGGATCAAATCGCGGATCCTGAAGAAAGGGATGTGGACCAGCTGAATCTGCCGGAAGCCTATTTCGAGGTCGTCGAGCAGGCTTCGGGGCGAGTCCTGCAGCGCTCGAAAAATCTTAAGGCCGATTTGCCGCTTCATTTCGCCCAGCCGTTTCCGCCGAAGCCCTGGTTCCAAACCCTTCGCGTAGACCAAATCGGAGAGCTCCGCGTCGCCCTTGTCCCATTTCCTGCCGGGACGATGGAATGGGCGCTTGCCGTTGCTGTCCCGACGAGGGAAGTACGGGCGGCCTTGAGCACTTTCATGAAGTTTGCCTTTCTCCTGCTTGTGGTGAGTCTGGGGCTGATGGCCGTGGTGTCGGTGTTCTACGCCAGGAGGCTGGATCTTGTTGTGGGACAGCTGCGGCAGTTTGTTTCCGACGCGTCGCACGAACTGAAGACCCCGCTGGCTGTCCTAAGGGGAGAAACCGAACTGCTGTTGAACCGGCAGCGCTCGACGGCGGATTATGAACAGGCCCTGCGGATCATCGATGGCGAACTCAAGACGCTCAGCCGCATAGTCGAGGGTCTTTTCACTTTGTCGATGGCTGATGCAGGCCAGCTGAAGTTCGCGGCCGAAGAGGTTTGCGTTGATGATGTTCTGGAAGAATCTGTGGCTCTGGCCACGCCGCTTGCAGAATCGCGCGGTATTCGCATCGAGCGTGACTTTCAGCAAGGCGTCATGGTGTCTGGTGATCCCACGTTTCTCCGCCAGTTGTTCCTGATCTTCATCGACAATGCGATCAAGTTTTCGCAAACCGGCCGGAGGCTGCGGGTGAACCTCGCGGCTGGGCAGGAAGTGAAGGTGACTTTTGAGGATCAGGGGATTGGAATCGGCCGCGAGCACCTTCACCAAGTTTTTGAACGATTCTTCCGGGTTGCCCAGCATGACGCCATCGATTCGCAGAGCGGAGGACTGGGGTTGGCAATCGCCCAGGCCATCGTGCGAGCCCACGGCGGTTCGATCGAGTGCGAGAGCGAACTTGGCGTGGGCTCGGTCTTTACGGTCCGGTTGCCGTTCGCAATTACTTCGCCGGCCCAGGTCCAAAGACCATGACCTTGAACGAGTCCGGAACGGCCGGGGCGCCCCGCCCCCGTCCTCCGGGCGCCGGGGCTGCGCCAGGCTGGGCCGCCGCATATTCCACCGCTGCCACGTAGAAGTTGTGCGTCCGAGGATCCACGGTCATCGTCCGGGCATTGCGCGCTGTCTGAACGGTCTGGACTGCAGCCCATTTCCCGCCGTCGGCCTGCGCAACGGTAACGTTGCCCCCTCCGCCCGCGGACACAAACGCCATGCCTGTACCCGGGTCGAAGGCCGCTGCATCGATGCCCGCGCCGGCAGGAACGCTCGAAACGATTTTTCCATTCGCGCTGTCCATGACCACCATCATGCTGTTGCTGCAGCCGACGAAGAGCAGATGATTCCTGGCATCGAAGGCCATGCCTGTCGGCGTCATGCCTGGAGCCAGCGGCCAGGTCGCCACGACGGTGTGGGTATTTACATCCACGACCTTCACCTCGCTGGTGTCCTCATTGTTGACATATACCCGGCCCACAGAAGGATCCGCAACGCCGGTTTCGGGTTTACCTCCCAGCGGAATGGTCGCCACCACCATTCCGGTGACAGCCGAGAAAACGGTGGCGTCCTTGCTCGACCCGTTGAACGTGTAAATCTCCTGCTTTTTGGGTTCGAACAGGATCGCGTCCGGGTTGGCGCCGGTATCGACTTTCGAGAGGGTCTTCAGGGTTTTAAGATCGACGATGCTGGACTTGTTCTCCGCGCCATTGCTTGAAAAGCCTTTTCCGAGCGCCGGCACCGCCACAAATCCGTGAACGCCGGGGACATCCGTGATGGTGCCGGCGAGCGTGTTCTTGTCCAGGTCGATGACGTTGATGACATTGTCGCCGGAGTGCATAACGTAGAGCTTCCGGTTTTCTGCATCGACAGAGAGGTAATCCCAGCGGCCGCCGCCTCCGATCTTGATTTCCGTGATCAGGTGATAGTTCGGATCCGCGGCATAGGCGGCCAGGGCGCCGGCCAGAATGGCCGCGATCGAGATAGTGGTCAGGAGACGTTGTGCTTTCATTGAACCTCCAGGGCTGACGCAAACGGAATTTCAGGGCAGCTTAGACAAACCTGTCCGGCGGAACATTAACCGCAGATTAATATTCCGTTATGTCGGGCCCGAGACCAGAACTCTGCGGTTTACGCCGTAAACCGCAGCCAGAACCGCAAAGGAGAAGATCAAGAGGACGAGGGCCGTGGCGTTGGCCTGGGCATAGTTCAGAGCCTGGACGTCATCGTAGATCGCAATCGAGATCGTTCGCGTCCGGCCTTCGATGTTTCCGCCAACCATCAGCACAACGCCGAATTCGCCGATCGTGTGGGCAAAGCTGAGCACTGCCCCGGTTACCAGTCCAGCGAGCGATTGCGGAACGATGACACGCCGGAACGTTCCTGCGCGCGATACCCCCAGCGTCCATGAGGCCTCGATCAGCCTTCGGCTCACGGAACCGAAGGCGGCAGCGATTGGCTGCACGGCAAACGGCAGGCTGTAGAGCGTTGACGCAACCACGAGACCTTTGAACGTGAAAGGAAGCGTCGTTCCGAAGATCCGTTCCGAGATCCGGCCGATCGGGCTGCGGGGCCCGAGAGCGATCAGGACGTAAAACCCGAGAACGGTCGGCGGCAGGATCAGGGGCAGCGCCACGGCAGACTCGATCAGAAACTTCCAGCGGCGCTTTGAAAACGCCAGCCAGTAAGCCAGCGGGACTCCGATCGCCATCAGGACGAGCGTGGTTGCCAGCGCAAGTTCCAGGGACGTGAGGATCGCTGCGCCGCTCACTGGAATCCGTAGCGGCGCAGGACGGCCCGGCCCTGTTCGCTGCGCAAAGCGTCCAGGAAAGCGCGCGCGGCATCGGCGTGGCCGGCTTTCCCGGCCTGCTTCAATACCACGGCGCCCTGTTCCATGCGCGGATAGGTGTCCAGCGGGATGTCCCAGTAACGCCCTTGAGCTTTCATCGAATCCGACAGCGCCAGCGACAGCGCCACGATACCGATGTCGGCGGCGCCGGACTGGGCGAATTGCGCCGCCTGCGAAATGTTTTCTCCAAGCACGAAGCGGGCTTTTGCCGAGTCATAAACCCCTGCTTTCTTCATGGCTTCGACAGCGGCGCGGCCATATGGGGCGTGTTCCGGATTGGCGATGGCGATGCGCCGGGCCCGCGGATCGAGCAGCGCTTTCATCCCGAGGGTTTCGATCGCAAGCGACGAGGTCCGGGAAACCCACAGCACGATGCGGCCGATCGCATAAACGTAGGTTGTGCCCGGTTCGGCGAGACCCGCTTTCTCGATGTCGCGGACGTAGTTCAGGTCGGCGGAGAGAAAAACGTCAAAGGGCGCCCCATTGAGGATCTGGGTGTGAAAATTTCCCGAGGAGCCCAGCGTAAGTTTGACCTTGTGCCCGGTCTTTTTTTCGAAGCTCACGGCGATGTCCCTGACCGCCGGGCTGAGGTCCGAAGCAGCGGCAACAAGCAGGTCGGACGCGGATGCCTGAACCGGGAGGCAAAGCGCAAGCGCGAGCGTCAGTATCGTTTTGGTCGGCAGCCGCACGCCGTTACTTTAACACGACAGCGTCGTGATAAGCATACGGATGAAGTCAGCTCGTAATGCCGGGCGTAACGAGAATTTTGTTCCCGCCAGGCATAACGGGCCAGGCGCCGAAGGCGCCGCCGCGAGAGCAGCGGCGCGCGGCTGTCGCGCCGCGCAAGCGCCCGAGCCGGGGCCCGGGGCGGAGCCCCGTCTGGTTAGCTGTTGACCACGAGGGTCCCGGCAACCATGTCGTGAAGCGCCTGCTTCTTTTCGGTAAAGGCCGCCATGACGAATCCGATGCACAGGGTCATGGCAGACAGCCACTTGGCAAAGTGACGGCCGGTGGCGCGCGCGAAGGACAGGCGCCCGCCGTCGAGGTCCGTGACGGTCATTCCGAGGGCGCGTTTGCCGAGGGTGGATTGCCAGGAGGAGCTCAGCATGGCCGCCTCATAGAGCCAGTGGGCGAAGAAAATTCCTGCGATGCCGATACCGACCGTGACGGTTATCAGCAGGCCCGTTGCAGCGCCCACGACGACGGCATCGATGAGCCATGCCGCAGCGCGTTTCCAGAACCCTCCGTAGGTGGCCGTCAGAGGCACTGGAGCGCGACCGGCCTTCAGTGCGGCGCCGCACCCCTGGCAGTAAGCGGCACGGTCTTCGTTGAACTTTCCGCAGCTGGGGCAGGAATCCATTTTTTGCGCAGTGTACCACGGTAGTTGACTTAGACTTGCCGCCACTATGACGCAGGGCAAACGAACGTTCCTCGACATGAACGGCTATCAGTGGATCGTGCTCTTCGCGGCATGGCTCGGCTGGGGCTTCGATATCTTTGACGGCCTGCTCTTCAACTACGTCGCTCCAAACTGCGTTCCGACGCTTCTTGGCCTGAAGATCGGGTCTCCGGAAGCGCGTGTGGCGACGCTCCAGTATGTGGGAATCATCACTTCCATCCTGCTGCTGGGCTGGGCTGCCGGAGGCATCCTGTTTGGCAAGATTTGCGACCGAATCGGGCGTACGAAGACGCTGATGATGACCATGGCGATGTATGCCGTCGGCACGGCGTTGTGTGCGGCCGCGCCCAACATCGGGCTCTTGATTGTTTTCCGCATTGTCGCCAGCCTGGGCATAGGCGGCGAATGGGCGGCGGGGGCGTCGATGGTTGCCGAAGTCGTGCCGGAGAAGAGACGGGTGGAAGCCGGAGCCCTCCTCTACACATCGGCGCCTATGGGGCTGTTTCTGGCGACCTATGTTGCCACCTACGTCCAGGGAGTGGCGATGCCCGGCAGTCCGGAAACGTCCTGGCGCTACGTGTTCCTGTTCGGACTGATTCCCGCCGCCGCCGCTTTCGTGGTTCGTTTTTTCATCAAGGAACCGGAGAGGTGGAAGAGCGCGGCCGAAGGCGCCCACCCGAAGCTCAGCGAACTATTTTCACCCGAGTTTCGCAGCACGACCCTCAGCGGATTCGGCATGGCGCTGGTGGCGCTGATCACATGGTGGAGTTGCAATGCCTTCATTCAGACCGTGGCGACCGGTCTGGCAAACGTGGAGGCGGCCGCGCAAGGGCTGACCGGCGTCGCTGTCCAGCAACTGGCCCAATCCTGGGTCAAGCTATCGACGAACATCTTCAACCTTGGCGGTCTTGCCGGCACCTTGCTGACCGTTCCCCTGGCCAAACACATGGGGCGTCGAAAGATGTTTATCATCTACTTCCTTCTCTCCGGCGCATCGGTGATGGGAACTTTTGGCCCGAACTTCGCACCGCACGACCGTCTCTATGGATACTTCTTCATCGGCCTGACGGTATTCGGCGTTTTCGGCGCGTTCACCTACTATCTGCCCGAACTCTATCCCACGCGGCTTCGGGCTACAGGCTCCGGGTTCTGCTATAACTCCGGGCGAGTCGTCGCCGCGATAGGCCCGTTTCTTGTCGGCCGCGTTGCGTCGATGGGGACCGACGCGCTGGCAACGGCCCTGCAGGTGTTGTTCTGGGTGGGTGCGGTGCCGTTATTGGGCTTGCTCCTGATGCCCTGGGTCATCGAAACGCGCAAACGCGCTCTGGCGGACTGACAGAGTGAGCGAGGCGGGAACCGAACCGTTCATCAACGGCTTGATTCAGCAAAGCTCGCGCGCCGGGCGTATAGGGTCGCAGGGATCATCGGTCGGCACTCCTCCCTCTCCCCCGCAAGTCTCAGGCGCTCAGGCGCGCGTCCGGTTCAGACTTCAGCCACGGGCTGCTATACTTCTTGTGCTCATCAGGCGGATATTGCGATCGAGGATCACCGATGCCAACCGTCGGCCCCTTCTCAAACGATGCTCTGGAAATGAACCGCTCGGGACAACTTTCCCATGCTCAGGTCCGTCATTTCAGGGGGGTCGCCAGATCCAGACGTTCCGGGGTGGTCTCGGGAGCCTTTCTGGCTTTTGCCATCGGTTTGGTGATCGCTCTGTTTGCCGACAACACGACCCCGTTCTCCCGGATCGCCATCCCGGCAGTTTGTTTCATCGTGGCCGCAGGCCTCATGGTGTGGGCGGTCCTGGGAAGTGACGCCCTCTCGCGGGACATTCGCGCCGGAAGGGTGGAATCCGTGGAAGGAGCGTTCCTTAAAGGAGCGCAGACGTCAGGGGCCACCAGCAGGGGGAACAGGTACTACCTGCAGGCGCAGGGACGCCGTTACAAGGTGTCCAGAGCGGAATACGAAATGTTGCCGCGGGCAGGTGTCGCCCGTATTTTCTTCCTTCCCCATTACCGCCGCGTGGTGAACTTCGAGCAGTTGCCGGACCTGCCCCTTCCGAAAGGTTTCACCCCGACGTTGGGCGGGGTGCTGTCGACGCTGAAGGACTCGTTTTGGAGCACTCGCCGCACCGACAGGGAGCAGGCCGCAGCGCGTCTGGCGGGCATGGAACATTCCATCCGCCAGACCAACGCGGCGCCTCCTCCGGCGGAGCAGCGCGACGTGCGGCCACTGGCGGAGGCCGTGCTGGGAAGCTGGACAACCGGACTCCTCACTCTCACGTTCGAGGCCGGGGGTGTGGTTTCCGGCGCGTTGCCCGGAGGCCGGAAGGCAATCGGGCACTGGCATGTGAGCGAGGATGGCAAGCTCCACTCCGACATCATGGGTGACGATGAGAGTGCTGAGGCCTGGGTCGCAGGGGACAAGCTGACCGTTTCGCGGCCGGGCGAGATCGCGATGACGTTCACGCGGACTTGAAATCACGCTGTTTCAGTGAATCGCGTTAGAGGCAGAGGCACCTCGGAACGGCCGTGGACCGATCGGTCGTGTCTAAGTTATGCGGAGGAGCTTCAACCGGTGCGGCTCGCGTTGCCGCCAACGTTCTCGCCGGAATTGGTGACGAACACCGAACGGGACATAGAGCTTTGCGAGCGCGCTGGCGTGACCGCATACAGTCCGCTCCATTACGCAGCTTGCTTTGCTTAACAAAGTTCTTCACAATTACAAATCGACGCTCCTGGCGGCGAGTTCAACCTCACAAAGGAGAAGCCATGAAATCCTCCGTCACGAACTTACTCAAGGCTCTCTGCCTCGTCGCCATCGGCGTTGCCATTGGCGCCGCCGGCATTTACATCGGGGACACCGATGACGCGCCCGGTGCCGCGCTAATAGGCATTCTGTTGATGATCGGCACGGTGGCGCTCGGCGTGAGGACCGCGCGGATAAATCCGTGATCCGCTGACATTTGCAGAGTCAAGGTGTGGCCCCTGCCCGATAGTGCTTTCACACTATTGCTTCGCCTCTCCTTTTTGAAAAGAATGGCGCCCGCCAGTCGCTCATCACAATCGGGAGGGTTATGCGAGTACGCCCGTTATCAGTTTTGATGTCGAGTCTCTTGTTGATCGTTTGCCTGACTACCTCCGCGGTGGCACAACAGACTGCCGCAGCGGTACTCAGCGGCCGCGTGACAGACCAGACAGGCGCAGTCCTGGCGGGCGTGACAATCAATGCGCGAAATAAAGCGACGGGAGCCACAAGTGAAACGTCGACGAACGGCAGCGGCCTCTATGCGCTAACCGGTCTTCCAGCGGGGGAGTATGCAGTCCGAGCCCAGGCGGCGAATTTTGACGAAACGATTTACGAGTCGGTGGTTCTACAAGTTGGCCAGACCACGGCGCTCGACATCGCCCCGCGAGTGAAAGGAGTCGAGGCGCGCATCACCGTCCAGGAAACCGCCACCCCTCTGGTCAACACCACGTCCGCGGTTGTCGACGGCGTAATCTCTTCGCCATTTATCGAGAGTCTTCCGCTCAATGGACGGAATTATCTCGAACTGGCGCTGTTGATACCGGGGAACTCGCCCGCGCCCAATTTCGATCCGACCAAGACGGGCACTGTTGTTATCTCATCTGCCGGTCAGCTCGGACGCGGAGGCAACGTCACGATCGACGGTGGAGACAACAACGACGACATTGTCGGCGGGTCCTTGCACAACGTTCCTCAGGACGCCGTTCAGGAATTTCAAATTGCGTCCAACCAGTTCTCGGCATCGTTGGGTCGCTCCGGTTCCTCTGTCATCAATGTCGTTACAAAATCCGGCGGCAACGATTTCCATGGCGCTCTCTCTGCATTCTTTCGCGATCGACGCCTGCAGGGTTTGCCGCCAACGCTGGACCGCAGCCTCGGGCTGACGCCTTCGTTCGACCGCCAGCAATATGCTGCGTCGTTGGGTGGCCCCCTTGTGAAGGAAAAGGCGTGGTGGTTCGGAGCTCTTGAGTTTCGCAATCAGGATGGCGCCGTTCTGGTCGGTCAGCGAAATACATCCACCAGGAGCATCACGCGAGGCTTTGCGCCGGCGCCGCTCAATGACCTGATTGCCATGATCCGCTCGGACTGGCATGTATCGACGCGGGATTCGCTGACCTTTCGTTGCTCGGCGCAACAGGAGGACGATACCTCCGCCAGCACTCTGTCGCGGGCAATCGGCTCCGCGTCGCAGCGACAGAGTTCCGATAATCACTTTCAGGCGGCAGCTTTCTCCTGGACTCGCGTCCTTTCGCCGCGCTCCTTGAATCGCTTCAGCTTCAGCGAAAATAACTTCCGAAACCAGACTGACCCCGTCCAGCCAGGCCCGCAACTCACCTTTCCCAGCCTGCAGGATGGAGCATCTTTCCGCGTGCCTCAGGAAACACGGCAAAACCGACTGCAGTTTTCCGACACCTTGTCGTGGGCGGCAGGCCGGCACCGTCTGGACGTGGGCGCCGAGGTCCAGCGGATCGACGCGGCCTTCCTGCTCAAAGTTTTCCAGCAAGGTCGCCTTGAGCTGGTTGAGGACTTCCCGGACTTCGATCACAACGGAGACGGCAAGGTTAACGATGACGATCTTCTGTTCGCTGTCACTCTGCGTAGCGGCGTTCCAACCCGCCCACTCGACATCCCCAATGCCGACAACACGTACCTTGCCTGGTTTGTTCAGGATAATTTTCGGGTCAATCGCTGGCTGAGTCTGAACCTGGGAATGCGCTACGAGCTGGATACCGACGTCAAGAATGGAAGCCGCACGGGTGAACTCAATCCTTTGATTCTGCCGTTTCTCAAAGGCCAGCGCGAACGCGATAAGAATAACTACGCACCACGTGTGGGGTTCAATATTTCTCCCGCCGGTGGACATCTCAGTGTGCGCGGCGGCTACGGAATCTTCTACGATCGCATCACGCTCGAGATCGAGTCGCTCGAGCGCGGTCTCGACGGGCGCGCTCTTCCCGTCGAAGTACGCGCCGGTAACGTGTTCTTTCTGGATCCGATGTCGGGCCTATTCGCGCCCGGTGCTCCGACGGTATCGGCTCCATTCACGGGGTTCATCCTGCCGGGCGCCGGAGCCGGGGGAATCAACATCATCGATAACCGAATGCAGAACCCGATGGTTCAGCATTTCACGTTAGGGTTCCAATGGGAACCGGCGCGCAACTTCGTCCTGCGCGCAGAAGGCGTGCACGACTTTGGAACCTCCTTCATAATCGGGCGCAACCTGGGAACTGTCTTCAATCCAGTCGTGGGCGGACCGGACACGGTCAAGAATCTGGAATCCAGCGTGAAAACAAAATACGACGCCTTGTTCTTGTCGGCCGAGAAGCGGTTCTCAAAACGCTATCAGCTGATTGCGTCGTACACGCTTTCAAAAGCCTTTAACTACGCCAACGACGACCAGATTCCGTTTGCCAACGGGCCGATCGACTCCAACAACCTGCAACGGGAATATGGTCCGACCCCGAATGACCAGCGGCACCGCCTCGCGGTGTCCGGCGTTCTTGAAGGGCCCAAAGGCCTTCGGTTCTCTTCCATCTGGACGATGGCAAGCGGAGTCCCGATGGATATTCTGGTTCCTGACGCAAGCGGGCGGCTCCCCGCGCTGCAACGAAACGCGGGAGGCCGCGTCTTTCACACCGGCGCGGATTTGAACGCGTTTATTCAGAAGGTCAACGCGGCGGGCGGCGTTGGCGGCCAGCCTCTGCCGACGGTCAATAACAACGCGCGCTTCAGCGATAGTTTTCAATCCTTCGATCTTCGCCTGTCCAGGGTGTTCCACGCAGGCGACCGTTTCACGATCGAGCCAATCGGCGAAGCATTCAATCTGTTCAATGTGACAAACGTTCTTGGTGTGAGCAATGTGAACTATTCCGGTTTTTCAAACGTGCTGGTGAGGGACAGCAGTGATGCCGCCAACGCCGGTTTTCTCAAGTCTTCCAGTTTCGGTTTACCCGTAACGACGGCCGGAGGCGTATTCGGATCCGGTGGTCCGCGCGCGTTTCAGTTGGCGGTACGGGTGGCCTTCTAAGGCGGCTGGAGGATGACGGGGCTTACTCGGCAGCTAGGACCGGGCTCCGCAGTGGCTGCCATTATCGGCGAGGTCGTCGGTATTGGGATCTTTCTCACTCCTTCGGGAATGGCGAGGGCTGTGGGTTCCCCTTTGTGGCTGTTGCTATTGTGGCTGTTCTCGGGAGGCGTCGCGCTCGCCGGCGCGCTCTGCTACGGAGAACTGGCTGCCCGGTTTCCGGAGGCGGGGGGCAGCTATGTCTATTTGCGAGAGGCCTACGGCGCCCGGTGCGCGTTTCTCTACGGGTGGATGAGCTTTCTCGTCATGGATCCGGGAATCACTGCGGCGACCGCGATCGGTCTCGGAACCTACATCGGCCATGCGGCGGATCTGTCGTTGCCATTGGCACAAAAGGCCATCGCGCTGATTGCTCTCCTGTTCCTCGCTGCCAGCAATGTTTTCGGACTTCGGCTCGGAGCCAGGATTATCCAGGTACTAACGTGGTCGAAGATCGGCATGCTGCTTTTCCTGGCGGCTTGGGGGTTCGGGTTGCGAATGGGAAACTGGTCGCACTTCGTGCCGTTCACCGCGCTGAGGCCTGGATCGGAATCGCTACCCGGCGGAATCGCCGCAGCCCTGGTGCTCGGCTTCTTTTCCTTTGGCGGCTGGTGGGACCTCAGCAAGATCGGCGGCGAAGTGCGTGATCCCTCGCGCTCCCTGCCCAAAGCCTTTGCCCTCGGCGTCGGATGCATCACATGCCTCTACATCCTGACGAGTGCCGTATTTCTCTATCTCGTCCCGGTTGAGGCTGTCACTTCCGACGAAGCTTTTGCCGCGCAAGCCGGACAGGTGCTGTTTGGAACGGCGGGCGGGAGAATCTTTTCCGCGATTGTCGCGGTCTCCATTCTGGGTAGTCTGGCGGCGCTGATCACGACGGTGCCGCGGGTATACTATGCCATGGCGCGCGATCGTTTGTTTTTCCCCGGGATCGCAACGGTACACCCACGATACGGCACGCCTGCCGCGGCGATCGCTCTGCAGACTGTACTCGCAGGATTGCTGATAGCCGTTGGCACGTTCGAACAGGTTATTGCGTACTTCTTTTTTGTGTCCTTGCTCTTCCTCGCGTTGAGTGTGGCGGCGATTGCGGTTTTGAGGAAGAAGGTGGAGCGGCACTTTCCTACCGTACGCCAGGCTACCCCGTCACCCCGGCGATCTTTGTAGCATGCGTTAGTCTCGTTCTTGTCCTGCTGGCGGCACGCAACCCCTTGCAGTCCGCACTGGGCGTGGGCGTGGTTGCACTGGGTTTTCCGCTGTTCCGGATTGCTTTTCCGGCACAGAATCAGAATCCACGATGAAGGGCTCGCAGGTCGTAGCATTCAATTGGGAGGGTTGGTACGAATCGGTCGGCGGCAGGAGTATCCGGATCGAGCAGGTCGATCAACTTCTGGCCAGGATCCGTGATGATCAGTATCCGCGCTTCCATGGAGATGTGAACCCGAGCTGCGCTGTTTTCGAACGTGTGGAAGACGCAGCCAGAAACGTCAAGGAGAAGGCAATCGAACTGGAAGCCGACGAGGTCGGCATCGCTGCAATTGACTCATCAGACATCTATAAGGGCCGGGAAGTAAACGAGAGCTACGCCATTGTTGTCGGACAAAGGATGTTATGGCGAGCCTTCCAAAACGTCGTATCTCAGGAATCCGCGATTGAATGCCTGCGGGTGTACTTTTCGCTTGGAGAGATCGTTATCGGTCTCGCGGAATATGTCAGGAGCCTAGGCTACGCGTGCGTTGTTGAGCATCCCATCGGCGATAGCGATCTGCTCCACATACCACTGGCTTTGAAAGCGGGGTTTGGCGAACTGGGACGACATGGGTCGATCATTCATCCGAGGATGGGGCCTTTGTTCCGATTAGGCAGTGTCGCGACATCCATGCCCCTCGCAACCGATCGCCCCATCGACGCGGGCATTGCCAGGTTCTGCGACACGTGCAAAGCCTGCCGTCTGTATTGTCCGGCAGACGCGATTCCCGATCAGCGAAGCGAAGAGGCAGGCAAGGATCACCTGGGAAACTATCGCTACATGGTGGACACCGGCCGATGTTTCCCATACTTCGCAAAGCACAATTACTGTTCCATGTGCCTTCCTGTATGCGTGTACAACCACAAGGAATGGGCCACGGACTTTGATGGATTCAAGACAGGGCTTTGGCCCCACCTCAACATGCCGGAATCTCCTTTGCCCGCCGATCCTGCGGTCGAGACACACAGGTATCCGAAGCTCAACAGATAAGACACTCTCTAACTAAACTAGCCGGGGCTCTGCCCCGGACCCCGGCTCGGGCGCTTGCGCGGCGCGACAGCCGCGCGCCGCTGCCCTCGCGGCGGCGCCTTCGGCGCCTGGCCCGTTATGCCTTGCGGGAACAAAATTCTCGTTACGCCCGGCATAACGAGCTAATCCGAAGATGGCGCCAATGTGTGCAGCATTGCAGAGTATCCATGGGTGGCCACATAGCTGGCGCGCTCCCGATATCCATTCGGATCGGTTGGCGCGAAAGTGCCCAGGCCGTCCACGTAGCGGTTGAACATGCAGAAAGCAGCGGCGATCAAGACGGTGTCGTGAATCTCCATATCCGTCGCCCCTTCGCGGCGCGCGCGGACGATATCCTCCGGCTGCACCTGTCGGCCTCCCCGCTGTACGCGACGGGCGACAGCAAGCAGCGCTTTCAATTTTCCGGAGATTGGGGCGCCCTCGGCGTCCTGCATGACTGAAGCAACGACCGATTCGTCCTGCAGGTGACACGCCGCGAGGGCGGCGTGGCTCGTTTGACAGTACACGCATTCGTTCAGCTCCGAAACATAGGCCGCAATCAGTTCCCGATCGCCGGGAGACAGCGTGTTGGGAGCATGCAGAAGCACGTCCGCCAACTCTCCTAGCGGCTTCGCGGTCTCCGGACGAAACACCAGCAATCCGCGGATTCCTGGCAAGCCTGGTGGCAATTCAATGTGAGCCATGTTGAGTGCACCTCTTGAGAGAATACCTAACAGGAACACCAGTCCGAATTTCGCGCAATAGTGCTTTCATACTATTGCTTCTCAACATACCGGCATACAACATGCCAGTCTTTATGCGTGACTTTTGGGGGCGTACAGCACACGTCGTCGTATTTGTGGCGGTTCTTCTGACCTTTGCAACCTGCTCGCGCCGTTCCACACTTCCCACACCCGATTCAAAAGAGTACCGCGACCTGGTCGCGGCCTTCTATGTCGGCCTGTCCGGGCTGCAAACCGGAGAAGATGTGCGTGCCGAACAGAAATTGACGGAGGCGACGCGGATCGCAGCCGGTGAACCCGCGGCCTGGGCCAATCTCGGGTTGCTTGCGGTGCGCCATCAGGAATTCGACAAGGCTTATGAAGACGTCGAGAAAGCGCGATCGCTTGCTCCTGGTAACAGCCAGATCGAAGCCCTGCTCGGTCTCATCGAAAGCCGTCGCGGCAAGCTGCCCGAAGCGATCGTCCACCTGAAACGAGCCGTCGAACTGGATCCAGCGAATCTGCGTGCTCTCTACACCCTGTCGCAGGAGACCGAGCGCCAGGGCGCCGGCACGGGCGACGCCGATGCACAACAATTGCTCCAACGGATTCTCGAAGCGCAGCCGGAAAACCTGGCCGTGCTTCTGGACGTCACGCGCCTGGCGGCCAAACGCGGAGATGGCAAGACACTGAAGGAAGTAGCCTCAAAGCTAACCGCAAAATCGGTGTCGTGGCCTGCCAGCGCCAGGCAACAGATGATAACGCTGGAGCAGGCGGCAGCCGGGCCGAACCCGCGAGACGCCGCACTGCCAGTCGCGTTCCTCCGCAACGTGCTCGCTCCCACCACGGACTTTCGCCAAAGCCTGAATGCAGTAATGACTCCGATCGAGTTTGCGGCCGAGCCCTTCCTCAAGTTCATCAATCTGCCGTCGCCCGACGCCGAGCCGGCATCGCCGGACATGGCGATGACGTTCTCCGTTGAGAAAATCCCGGGCGTAGACCCGGTTAGCGGGATACCTTCCCCCCTCGTTGTTGCCTTCGACAACAGCAGCAAACCGTCGCTGGTGTTTCGCGACCGGAACGAATTGCGAATTGCGGGAGGCGCGAGGATCGCTTTTGGGGGACAGGGTGCGCAGGCTCTCGGCGTCGCGCCCATCGATTTCAATTACGATTTCAAAACCGACGTGGCTGTCGTTGGAAACGAGGGATTTCGTCTTTACCGCCAGGAGACGATCAATTCCTTCACAGATGTCACGGCAGGTACGAAGCTTTCTGAACAAGTCCTCAGAACCGGTTACCAGGCGATATGGGCGTTCGACGTCGACCTGGACGGCGACATGGATCTCTTGTTAAGTCCGCTTCCGGGCGGCTCGCCGAAAGTCTTGCGAAACAACGGCGATGGGACATTCGCGCAAGTGTTCCCTTTCCAAAACCTGCTGAACGTGCGTCATTTTGTAAGCGCCGATTTCGACGGAGATGGCGATCCGGATCTTGCGATGGTGGGCGCAGGGGGATTCACACTGCTGACAAATGAACGGTTGGGCCAGTATCGCGAGCAGTCCGTACGGCAAGACGTTGGTGAAGTCATTGCCATCGCCGCTGCCGACCTGAACAGCGACAGCATCATGGACTTCGTCCTGCTGAATCGCGGCGGGCAAATACTCCGCCTGTCGAATAACGGCACGGACCCTGCCTTGGAAGTGGTGGAGATTGCCCGCATCAAATTCGCGGCCAATCCCGGCGCTGATGCGCAGTTACTCATTGCGGATATCGACAACAACGGAAGTCTGGACCTCGTGGCAGGCGCTACAAACGTTCTGTTGGGCGATGGGAAGGGATTCGCGCCGGTCCAGATTCCGGCCGGTGTGCGTGTGCGGGCCATCGATGACGTAAATAACGATGGAAGGCTGGACTTGATCGGCGTGCGAGGCTCTCCAGGATCACAAGGCCCGAACGAGGCCGTCCAACTCATCAACCGCGGGAGTAAGAACTACCACTATCAGACCATCCGAACGCGCGCCGCCCAGGCTAAGGGCGACCAGCGCATCAATTCCTTCGGCCTCGGCGGTGAGCTCGAAATTCGTTCCGGGCTCCTCGCGCAAAAGCAGCTCATTACGTCTCCGATCCTCCATTTCGGATTGGGAGAGAACACACAAACCGATGTTGCACGCATGATCTGGCCAAATGGATCCATACAGGCGGAGTTCGAGTTGAAGGCGGACCAGCCGATCCTTGCAGAGCAACGATTGAAGGGGTCCTGCCCCATGCTGTTTGCCTGGGATGGAAAGCAGATCAGCTACGTCAAGGACACGGCTCCATGGTCGCCTGCGCTGGGGCTCCACATCAACGCCCAGATCACGGCCGGCATTTCTCAGACCGAAGAATGGTTCAGGATCCGCGGGGATCAGCTTGTGGCGCGCGATGGATTGTACGATCTGCGCGTGACGGCGGAACTCTGGGAGGTTTATTACATCGATCACTACTCGCTGATGGCCGTGGATCATCCCGTGGGGACCGAGGTCTTCGCCGACGAGCGCTTCGCTGTTCCGGCGCCGGCCCTGAAGCTTTACGCGACGAAGGCACCGAAGCCGTTTGAGAAGGCGTCGGATGACAGCGGCCAGGACGTCTCAGCCGATGTGGTGGCGCTCGATCGGAAGTATCTCGGGACGTTCGGAAAAGGGCCGTACCAGGGTGTCACACGCGATCATTGGGTCGAGCTTGAACTCCCCGCACAAGCGCCCCGTGACGGACAACTGTATTTGATCGGCCACGGTTTTCTACATCCGACAGACGGATCGATCAATATTGCCTACGGCCAGACCTCTTACCCGCAGCCGCAAGGCCTGAGCATCGAGACACCCGACGCGCTTGGCAACTGGAGCACTGCGAAGACGGGGCTCGGATTCCCGGCCGGCAAGATGAAAACCGTCACGCTGGATCTGAACGGCATTTTCCGCCCCGGGGCCCCAAGAAAGCTGCGGCTGCGCACCAACATGGAAATTTACTGGGACAAGCTGGAATGGGCGGAGGCGCTGCCGGAGTCCACGTTGAAAACTCGGCACCTTGATCTCAAGTCCGCCGAGCTGCTGTGGCGTGGTTTCTCGAAATTCACTCAGGCGGACGAAACGTCTCCAGAGCTTCCGGATTACAACCGGCTCATCGCAACCAGTCCGAAATGGCGTGACCTCATCGGTTTCTACACGCGCCATGGCGATGTTCGCGAGTTGCTGGAAAAGATCGACGGCCGGATAATGATTGTCGATGCCGGTGATGAAATCCGCCTCAAGTTCGCGGCGTTGCCGCCACCGGAAACCGGACTCACGCGCGACTACGTGATGGTGGGCGACGGCTGGATCAAAGATGGAGATCTGAACTCGACGTTTTCAAAAACCGTCACGCCACTGCCCTATCGCGGCATCAAGGATTACGACAAAGCTCCAGAAAGGCTTGAGGACGAACCGGCGTACAAACAACACCCCGGGGACTGGCAGACGTTTCACACGCGTTACGTGACGCCCGAGCCTTTTCGCCGGGCACTGAGGAATTGATTTGCAAGGTCGCACTCTCCGAATCATCGTAACGGTCATCTTCATAGGGCTGCTTGCCACACCCTGGATCATTCGGCGTCTATCGGCCAGCAAAGAGGCCGTGCCTGCAGCCACGAAGGATATGTCCGCGCTGTCTGCGTATGGCCTGCGCTTTCAGGAATCCGCCAGGGCCGCAGGCATTGCGTTCACTCACACTGCACCGGCACTCGACCGGAAACTCGATCACATCATGCCGCAGATCGCATCAATGGGTGCGGCGGTCTCCGTTGTCGATTTTGACCGGGATGGCTGGCAGGACATTTACCTGACTAACAGCGGAGAGGGCAGCATGAACGCCCTGTACCGCAATGTTGGCGGCGGGAAGTTCGAAGACGTCGCCAACACAATGGGTATTGGCGATCTGAACTCGCGTGAGACCGGTGTTTCGATGGGGGCGGTCTGGGGCGACTACGACAACGACGGCTACGAAGACGTATTCCTTTACCGCTGGGGTCGCCCGGATTTGTTCCACAACGAAGGAGGCAAGGGCTTCATTCGTGTTAGCGAGAAGGCCGGGCTTCCGGGATGGATGAACGCCAACAACGCCATCTGGTTCGACTACGATTGTGACGGGAAGCTCGATCTGTTCGTCGCCGGATATTTTGACGAGAAACTGGATCTTTGGAATCTCGGCGGAACGAAGATCATGCCCGAAAGCTTCGAGTACGCGCAGAACGGCGGGCGCAAATACCTCTTTCACAACGTCGGCGATGGGAAGTTTGAGGAAGTCGCGGAAAAGCTTGGTGTCAAGTCGCGACGCTGGGCGCTTGCTGCGGTTGCGGCAGATCTTCGGGGTACAGGCTATCCCGATCTGTTTATCGCCAACGACTATGGAGTGTCCGAACTGTTCTTCAACGACGGTGGAAAGGGGTTTCGCGAGGTCGGCGCCAGCACCGGGGTTGGCTTCGCCCCAAAGTCCGGCATGAATGCGGCGATCGGTGACGTACTCAATCGCGGCAATTTCGCCATCTATGTGTCCAACATCTCTGAGGAGACCGTGCTGATTCAGGGCAACAACCTTTGGATGCCTCGCGCGGGGACCTCGGGTGAAGATCTGAAGTTCGACAACATGGCGGGAGCGCTGGGAGTTGAGATTGGCGGCTGGAGCTGGGGCGCCCAATTCGGGGATTTAAACAACGACGGGTTCCAGGACATTTATCTGGTGAACGGGTTCGTCTCGGCGGCCAGGAACACCAGTTACTGGTACGACTATTCCAAGGTTACAGGCGGCAACAAAGCCATAATCTCCGACGCGAACAACTGGCCGCCCATGAAGAATCGCAGCCTGTCCGGATACCAACAGAAGAAGGTGTGGATCAATGACGGAGCCGGAAGGTTCAAGGAGGTCGCACAATTCATCGGTGTGTCCGACGTCTACGACGGACGGTCAGTCGCCCTGGCTGACTTCACGAATACCGGGAAGCTCGATGCAGTAGTCGCGAATCAAAAAGGCCCGGCGCTCTTATACTCAAACACAGTCGCACCGGACAATCGGTGGATTGCATTCGAGTTGGAAGGCGTACAAAGTAATCGCAGCGCCATCGGAGCGCAGGTCCGCGTGTTCTGGAACGGACAACAACAGGCGCAACAGGTTTCGGGCGGCAGCGGATTCAGCGCGCAGAATCAAAGACGCCTTCATTTCGGCCTGGGCAAGGCGGCAGGCGTCGAACGCGTCGAAATCCGCTGGCCATCGGGAAAGACTCAGACACTCCGCGCACCCGAAACCAACCGAATTCATCGAGTGAAGGAAGGGTAGAGCCGTGCCGGAAACACCTGCAGGGAGCGCCGTTTCGCGATTCTTCAGTGTCGGGAACCGCTACCTTCCACCGATGTTGATCACCGCCATTCTGTTTGCCGGCCAGCTTTCCTCTGGATTGCTTGAGAGCTTCACCCGGACGGCACTTGCTATCACTGTGGCGATTCTGTTCGAGCTCGCACTGGGACGATTGTCGTATGGCAAGTTCCCCCATCTGGCCAGTGCCTACATCACCGGAATCAGCGTCGGTATTCTGATTCGCTCGCCGGAGTTCTGGCCGTACGCGCTATGCAGCGCGATTGCGATCACTTCGAAGTATGTCATCCGCTGGAAAGGGCGTCACCTGTGGAACCCCTCGAACTTCAGCATTTGCGTCCTGCTGCTGCTCGCGCCGGATGCGGTGTCGACGTTGAGTATTCAATGGGGCAACGATATCTGGCCGTTGTTGATTGTGTGGACACTGGGGGCCGTGATTACGTGGCGCGTGAAGCGCTTCCATATCACGGCCACCTACGTCGCTGCTTTTCTTGCGCTGGCGGCATTGCGAGGCCTGATCACGGGCCACGGCTTTCTCGCAGAGGCCGCGCCAATCACCGGACCGATGTATCAGCTTTTCATTTTTTTTATGATCACGGACCCGAAGACGACGGTTACGCCGAGATGGGCGCAGTGCACGGTCGCCTTCCTGGTCGCTGCGATGGAAATGGTTCTGAGGCTGAACGAAAACATCCACGCACCGTACTATGCACTGACGCTTGTCGGGCCTGCCGCAATGGCGATTCAAATTTGGCGGTCAACTTCAGGCAGCTTGCGCGTATGGCTTGGAAGAGATTTTCGGCGAATAGCCGGTGGAGTGGTTTCAGCCGCCAAAGTCGCGGTCGCTGATTTCATGCATATCTGGAGGTAGATCTTTCCGAATGCGGCGGCCCTCAGCGTCAACGATTCCGGCCTCCAGCAAACACCGAGCAGCTTCTTTCGTTTTTTGAAGCTGGGGCTAATTCAGGGACGGTCACCGAATTCTTTCAAATTTGGTGCGCGTCCCCGCCTTAATCCCAAACCGCTCGGGACAACTCTCCGATGCTCAGGTGAGTCACTTCAGGGGGGTCGCCAGATCCAGACGTTCCGGGGTGGTCTCGGGAGCCTTCGAGAAGGACGCGGTACTTGCTGATAGTTGCGTCGGAGAGGTTGCGCGCTTTGCATTCGGAAATGTATCGCGCGATGGCGTCGGTCACCGTCACTCGTTCCGGTGGCGACGGTAAACGTTCAACATGCCTAAAACGATACCATTCGGTGGAACGTCTCAGGAACATGAAGTTTTATATCTTTTGTTATCTTTTATCTAACTTAAAATCAGCTACTTATAACAATGGAGGCGGCGGGAATTGAACCCGCGTCCGAAAACGTTCCGTTAGAGATTCTACATGCGTGTCAGGTTCCGATTTGGTCGTATCCCGGCCTGAAGGAGCCTGCAAGCCAGCCGGGACACCCGCCCGTTAGGTTTCGCCCTTTGGCCGCCGGGTCAGCAGCCTCGGGCTATCCCGTCTAAAGTGACGCCCTTTAACCCGCCAACAGGAGAACGGGTCAAGGACGTAGCCGGTTATTAAGCGGCTAGTGCTGGTGTATATTCAGCAGTTGATTGTTTCCACGTTTTTACGAGGACATGGGCCTCGGCATGCCTCTCTTCCTTCACAGCTCCCGTCGAAACCGGTGCGCCCCCTTTTGTCGCGATAAAGCGTCTCTATTTATATAGGGATGGGCCGACGTTCTGTCAACGCAGTATAATCCTCTCTCGCATGGAGCTGAGCACCCAAAGAGTGGATAAGATCCTCGAAGCGCTCGCCCCCTCGCTGGCTGCAGAGATCGAACGAATTTTGCAGGAAGCGGGGCGGCAGCAGGAACAAGAATTTCTCAAACGTCTCGAAGCTGCGACAAATGAGGCGAAAAGTGCGGTGATGCAGCTCGCCGCCGCCGAGAAAGAGAAGGCCGTAGCGGAGTTGCGTGAGAAGCTGTCCGCCGAGCTGCAGGTCCATAAAGAAAAGGCGATCGCATCCACGCGCGAAACAGTCGGCGCGGAGATGGAGCACCAGTTCCGCGAGACCCTTTCGGAAACCATCGACCAGATGGGAGCGGACTTCGCGAAGCAGTCGAAGACCACGGCAGAACAATGGGAGATCGAGAGAGGCCGTCTTCGGGACCAGGTGAATCTCTGGCGCACTTATGCGGAAGGGCAGCGCCAGCTGGCGGAGAGCGGCTCCCAGGCCGAAATGCTCACCCGGTTCCTCAACCTCGTGGGACCCTTTGCAGGGGCCGTTGCGATCTATGTTGCAAAAGCTGACGGGTTGGCGCTCTGGAAGTCTCGCGGAAAAGGCGCGTTCTCGCACCTTGTCTCGCAGGACACGATTGATCCGGAGTCTTTTTTCCGGCCGATTGTGGTGCGCGGCAGAACGGTGGCGGCGGTGTGCGCCCGGCAGGCTTACAAGGCGGAGCCGCTCGATTTCCTGTCGTCCTGTCTGGCCCGCGCCATCGAAGTTTTCGGTCTGAAACTGCAGACGCCTGTGCCGCGTCCCCCGGCGGACGCCGAGCCCGTTGCGGCGCCGGCCGGGCCGCCGGCCGGCGCTTCTTCCGCGCTTGCCGCATCTGTTGCCGAAGAGAAACTGGTCGCCGAGGCCCGGCTCACCGCTCGTATTCTGGTTTCGGAAATCAAGCTCTATAACGAGGCCGAGGTCCGCGAGGGTCGTGCCGCGTCGGACCTGTATTCCCGTCTTCAGAAGCAAATCAATCATGGACGTGAGCGATACCGGCAGCGCGTTGGCTCCGGGGCCCTGCCTCACGACTATTACCATGAAGAACTGGTGCGCGTGCTGGCGGACGGCGATCCGAGCCGGCTCGGCGCAGAATATGCCGGAACGCTGACGACCTGACAACTCCCCATGTTCAACAAATCCATCTCGCACAAGGCCACGCAGTTCACCGAATCCGTCATTCGCGAGATGACGCGCCTGGCGCTCCAGCACGGAGCGATCAACCTTTCCCAGGGATTCCCGGATTTCGCCGCTCCCGCAATCCTGAAGCGCGCCGCAGCGGACGCGATTGACGCCGACGTCAATCAGTACGCCATTACCTGGGGCGCAAAGAAATTCAGGGATGCGCTGGTGGAAAAGACGCGGCGCTGCCTCGGTATCGACGTCGATCCGGAACGCGAAATCACCGTTTGTTGCGGTTCGACCGAAGGCATGATGGATGTGCTTCTCGCCATCATCAATCCAGGCGACGAAGTGATCGTTTTCGAACCCTTCTACGAGAACTACGGTCCCGACGCGATCATCTCCGGAGCCACGCCCCGTTACGTGCAGTTGCGCGCCCCCGACTGGTCCTTCGATGAGAAGGAACTGGAGGGGGCGTTCAACAACAACACCAAGGCCATCATCATTAACACGCCGAACAATCCGACCGGCAAGGTGTTCACCCGCGCCGAGCTGGAAACGATTTCCCGGCTGTGTCAGAAGTGGGATACGCTTGCCATCACAGACGAGATCTATGAACACATTCTTTATGATGGGGCGAAGCACATTTCGCCGGTGACGCTCGATGGCATGCGGGAGCGCACCATCGTGGTGAACGGCATGTCCAAGACCTATAGCGTCACCGGCTGGCGCGTGGGCTATATTATCGCGCCAGCGGAGATCACCGGCGCGATCCGGAAGATGCACGATTTCATGACCGTCGGTGCGCCCGCTCCCCTCCAGGAAGCGGGTGCAGTTGCACTTCGCCTTCCCGAGTCTTATTACATAGAATTAGCAGAGCACTATAGAGCCCGGCGTGACAGGCTGCTTGGCGTGCTGGATCAGGCGGGGCTTCAGCCTTATGTGCCGTCCGGGGCGTATTACATCATGTGCAACATTGAGCGGCTTCGAGAGCGGGAAGGTCTGGCGAACGATGTGGAATTCAGCCGATTCCTGATCCGGGATATCGGGGTGGCGTCGGTTCCCGGCAGCAGCTTCTTTCGAGATCCGGCGTCGGGCAGGAACTTTATCCGGTTCACTTTTTGTAAGAAGGACGAGACGTTGATGGCCGCCGCCCAGCGGCTCGCAAGGCTTCAGGCTCAGCCGGCGGAAGTTAAACAAATTCCGGGGTGATGCGTCCAAAGGATTTTGGTGCCACGGTACTCTTTTGCACCCGCACGCAACGGATCACTCTAATTTTGAGGAGTTTTAAAAAATGAATAACAAGCG
The DNA here is from genome assembly GCA_963836435.1 of uncultured Acidobacteriota bacterium. GTDB lineage: Bacteria > Acidobacteriota > Terriglobia > 20CM-2-55-15 > 20CM-2-55-15 > DASTBJ01. Next base: position 213,541 of record CAWIJI010000011.1, read on the forward strand.
ATTGCTTTTCCTCAGCATGGTTGCTTTGACGCTGGGCATCGGCGTCATCATCGGGACCATCGTGTCTGGTGGAGTGAAAGCGACGTTCGAACAGACGCCTGCGACACTCGTCATTCCCGACCCGGTCTCGCTTTCCAACGCGTTTTCCCAGATCGCCGCACAGCTGGACCCTGCAGTGGTCAAGATCGAGGTGGAGGTCGCTCCCGCAGCCGCGCGAGTTCAGCAGCGGGGGGGCCGCCAGCAGATTCCTCAGATTCCCGGCTTCCCCGGACTGCCGCCGGATCTTTTCGGTCTCACTCCCGATGACGGCAACCCGCGCCAACGCGGCGGAGGTGTGGCCACCGGTACGGGCTTCGTGGTCGACAAGGCGGGATACATCCTGACCAATCATCATGTCGTGGATCAGGCCTCGAAGATTACCGTGTTCATGTCCGATGACAGCAAGTACGTCGGCAAGCTCATCGGCACCGATGAGGGTACGGACCTCGGGTTGATCAAGATCGACGTCGATCATGACCTCGCCATCGCAAAGTTCGGGAACTCCGACGCGGTCAAGGTGGGCGATTGGGTCCTCGCCATCGGCAGTCCCTTTGGATTCGATCACAGCGTCACCGCAGGAATCATCAGTGCAAAGGGACGCAGCAATTCCAACCTTGGCGCATCACAGTCGAATCGCGGCCTTCAGCGCTTTCTTCAGACCGATGCGGCGATCAATCCCGGCAACAGCGGAGGCCCGCTCGTCAACATGGCGGGTGAAGTTATCGGCATCAATACCGCAATCGTTTCGGGAACGGATTCGTTCGCCGGGCTCGGTTTCGCGCTCCCGTCGAACACCGCGGTGAAGGTGTATAACCAGCTGGCACAGCATGGCAAAGTAACCCGCGGTTCGATCGGGATTACCTACACCACGGAAACCGATCCGACGGCTTTGGATTCCTTCGGGATCAAAGATAAGGAAGCGATTATCGTGGAGTCGGTCCTTGCTGGAACCCCTGCGGCCAAGGCGGGTCTGCAATCCAACGACATCATTACCCAGATCAATGGAGCAAAGATCACCAACGGCGACCAGCTTCAGGACGTGATCGTGGACAGCGCCGTGGGCAGTACCGTAAGACTTGGACTGATTCGAGACGGCAAACCGCAAACGGTGGCGGTAACCATCGGCGATCGTGCGGATGTCCTGGCGGACGATGTCAGCACTGCGAACGTGCCGGATCGCCCGAACTCTCGCGGCGGGGCAGGCCCCACCGCACAGAGTCGCCTCGGAATTCAGGTTCAGCCGATTACCGCCCAGATGAGCCGGCAGTTCTCCGGGTTGACGGGCGTTGAAGTCACCAAGGTCGAACCGAACAGTGTCGCCGACGAGGCGGGCGTTCAGGAGGGGATGGTCATCTCCGGCATCATCACGGCCGGTCGCCCCATCGCAATCACCAGCGTCGCGGATTTCCAGCGCGTCGAGTCGCAATTAAAGACCGGTGCCAGCGTGACCCTTGAAGTCAAGGTTCCCGATGACTACTCGCAGCGGATCCGCGTTCCCATGAAAGTAAAGTAGACAGGCTATTTCGGTGACGTTGATCAAATTCGCCCGAAGTAACGTTCGGATTACGAATTCGTCGCAGGCGAATTTGATCAACGTCACCGAAATAGCCCCAATTCCCCGTTCCCGTTTCCATGCCATTTTGGGATCTCATTATCGACGAGGATCTTGACGGCACTTCCAATATGGCGATCGACGCCGCCCTGCTGGACGAAGTCGAAGCCGCGTCTTCTCCCAAAACCATCGTTCGGTTTTACAGGTGGCGGAGCCCTACCGTGTCGCTCGGACGCAACCAGCGCGTCGATACCGCTGTGGACGAATTGTTCTGTGCCGAGCACGGCGTGGACATCGTTCATCGTCCGACCGGCGGTCGTGCCGTGCTCCACGACGACGAATTGACTTACGCGGTGGCCTCCAATGACAGCACCTGTTTCGGCGATACGATCTACGCCAACTACAAGAGCGTCTCCGAGGCGCTCTGCGAGGGTTTCAACCGGATCGGTGTTCCCGCGATTCTCGCTCCGGAAACCCGTCCTTTGGCGGCGCATCCCGGTGGCACGAACGACACGGACATGCCGTGTTTCATCTCCGTGTCGCGCTACGAACTCACGGTCCGGGGCCGAAAGATTGTCGGCAGCGCCCAGCGGCGCTTGCGCCGCAGTTTCCTGCAGCACGGGTCGATGCCTGTCAGTTGCGACCGCGAGAAACTCGCCCGCGTCACGCGGATGCCAGACGCCCGGGTTTTGTATGAGGAAATGGCGGGTTTACAGGAATTTATCGCTGTGCGTCCGTCGTGGGTTGAACTCATCAATGCTCTGGTTGGAAGCTTTCAGGATCGCTTTGCCATCGACTTCAGAAGGAGAGTCGATTGACCCGGCCGTAACCCGGATGTTATAAAAAAACACCGATGTTGAAAAAAGACATCCTGTCGTCGAGGACGCAGGACATTCTTCATCTTCTGATTCGGACCTACATCAGCTCAGGCGAGCCGGTGGGATCCAAGACTCTGGCCGGCCAGCTGGGAGGCGGGCTGAGCCCGGCAACCATCCGGAATACGATGGCCGAGCTTGAAGATGCCGGCTATTTAACCCATCCGCACACGTCGGCTGGCCGCGTCCCTTCGGAAAAGGGATTCCGCTTTTATGTGGACACCCTTCCCGAAACGGACCATCTGGACAGGATCTCGGAGCGCCGGATTGCCCGGATGCTGGGCGATAGCGACACGCCGGAGGAATTGATGTCGCGGACGTGTTTCGTTCTGTCCGACATTTCGAAGAATATCGGCATCGTGATCGCGCCTCCGCTGGCGACGACCCAGCTGAAACACATCGAATTTCTCGACCTTGGCGACGGTAAAATTCTCGTCATCTTCGTTTCGAAGTCCGGCCTGCTGCAGCGTAAAGTGATCCGCGTCTCGGATCGATATCCCCAGTCGGAGCTCGATCGCGCCGGACGATTTCTCGTGGAGCGGTTCTCCGACCGGACGTTGACGGAAATCCGCAACGAGCTCGTGCGGATGATGGAGGAGGAGCGATCGGCGGTTGATCGTATGGTCAGCCTGCTTCGCACCTGGAACGAAACTCTCGATATGGGAACGGACCTGGGACCGGAGAGCGTCTTCGTTCAGGGTACGGTGAACATGCTCAACCAGCCGGAGTTTGCCGACGTTGACCGGATGCGTGAGATTTTTCAGATGTTTGAAGAGAAGGGTCGGCTCGTCAAGATTCTTAACGAATGTATTGCCGCCAGGGGTGCGGAAGGTGTGAAAGTTGTTATTGGATCCGAATTTGGTATTGCCTCCATGCGTGACTTCGCCGTGATCACCACCTCTTATGAGTCGCGCGACAAAACGACCGGTTTTCTTGGCATCATCGGCCCGATTCGCCTGGAATACGGTCGCGTCATTTCCGCTGTCTCATGTCTGGGAAAGCTAGTCGGCCAGAGAATCAACGCGTAATGGCACAAAACAACGAGGAACAGGAAGAGTTCTCGGCCCGCGATCGCGCGGCTTCCGACCCTGGAGAATCGGGCAACGCTGGAGATTTCCAGAGGCTTGTCGAAGAACGCGACGGGCTCCAGGATCGCCTGCTGCGCAAGCAGGCCGAGTTTGAAAACTATAAGAAGCGCATCGAACGCGAGCGAAGCGAATATATCCAGTTCGCGTCCGCTGAATTGATGCGGGAACTGCTCAACGCGCTGGACTCCTTCGACCTGGCGATTCGCAATGCGAGTTCGGAAAAATCCGCCGGAGACAACATGCTGCGCGGCCTCGATCTGGTCTACAAGCAGTTTCAGGATACGCTGGGGCGGTTTGGATTAAAGGCGATTGAAGCGCAGGGGCAGCCCTTCGATCCTAATTTTCATCAGGCTGTCAGCACGGTCCCCACGGATGAAGTCGAGGAGAACACAGTCGTCGAGGAGTTGCGGCGCGGGTACACGCTGAATGGCCGGCTCCTGAGACCCGCGATGGTTTCTGTATCCAAGAGCGGCGCGGGAGCAGAGGATTGAGCACAAAGCGTGATTACTACGAGATTCTGAGCGTCAGTCGAACAGCGTCGGATCAGGAGATCAAGAGTTCCTACCGCAAGCTGGCGATGCAATACCACCCCGACCGCAATCCCGGTAACCAGGAAGCAGAGGAAAAATTCAAAGAGGCCGCTGAGGCCTATTCCATCCTCAGCGATGCTCAAAAGAGGGCTCAGTACGACCGGTTCGGCCATGCCGGCGTCAGCGGGGCTGCCGGGGCCGCCGGTTTCGATCCGAACGTGTTTTCGGATTTCAGCGATATCCTCGGAGACATCTTCGGATTCGGCGATCTTTTCGGGGGAGGGCGGCGCGGCGGGCGCGCCCAGCGCGGCTCCGATCTCCGCTATGACCTGGAATTGAGTTTCGAGGACGCCGTTTTCGGCACTACGACGAAAATCAAGTTCCCGCGTCACGAGGCCTGCTCGGAATGCGGCGGCAGCGGGGGAGCGCAGGGCAGCGGCGCGTCTTCCTGTCCGACATGCAACGGATACGGACAGGTTCGATTCCAACAGGGCTTTTTCAGCGTAACGCGCACGTGTTCCCAATGCGGCGGCGCCGGGCAGATTATCAAAAACCCCTGCAAAAGTTGCCGCGGGGATGGCCGGGTTGTGCGCGAGAAGAACCTCGAGCTGAAGGTGCCTCCCGGGATCGATCATGGCGACAAGCTTCGGATCAGCGGCGAAGGCGAAGCCGGCCCTCGTGGCGCAACGCCGGGGGACCTTTACGTCGTCCTCATTGTCAAGGATCACGATTTCTTCGAGCGGCGTGAAAACCATCTCTACTGCCACATTCCCATATCCTTTCCCCAGGCCGCGCTCGGCGCGGAAATTAGCGTGCCCACGCTCGAGGGACAGGAAGAACGCCTGCACGTCCCCGCCGGTACACAGCCTGGAGCGGTGCTCCGCATCAAAGGACGCGGCGTGCCCAAGCGAGGCGGATCCGCTCGCGGTGACTTGTACGTCACGGTCAATGTGGTGGTGCCCTCCAAATTGTCGAAAGAACAGAAAGAGCTGGTCGCCAGGCTCGGCGAAACGTTCCACGACGACAACAAGCCAATTGAGAAAAAGCTGCTGGACCGGGTGAAAGAAATCTTCGGATAGGTGCAGCTCGTTATGCCGGGTGGCGACGTTGAAACGCGACTCTTCAGCACGCCGGAGCCGTGAAAGGAAGGTAGCCCCGAGAGGAGCGCAGCGACACCCGGGGTTCCTCTCACGAGCGGCGTTTGCACCCCGGCAGGGCCCGGCCGGGGTGCGAGAAATCCCTGCACCCCTGCCGGGGTGCAACATTCTGGTTACGGTAACCCCGGGTTGCGCTCGCTTCGCTCGCTTAACCCGGGGCTAAATTCTCAGCACGCCTCCGGCGTGCTCAGACTCACCTTTCAACGTCGCCATCACCTTGCGGGCGAACCTGCAAACCGGAGACGTAACCTCGTGTTTCCGCTCCCGCTCGGACTCAAGAATGTCTAAACTCCAGAGGCGTGCTCTGGAGTTTAGACATTTCGGGTAAGCACGCCGGAGTTTAGCGAGCGCAACCCGGGGTTACCGTACCGGGAATGTGGGCGCGAACGGCTGGGGAAGATGAACCCCGGGTGTCGCTCGCTGGCGTTCACGCGGAGTTCGCTGAACCCCTGGCTGAGTTCCCGTCGCCCTTTCGGGGTGCGTCTCGAGACACACTCCGTTTTGGGTTGGATCATCCAGGGGGGAATTTTCGCGCTCCAATGAATCCCTATGCTTTGGCACCAAATCACGCTCGATGTTCCAGCAACCCTCAAGGATGCCGTCATCGGCGAACTGATGGAACTCGGCGCTGCCGGCGTCTGGGAGAGCGGCGATACCGCGCTGACGGCCTACTTTCAAGCCCCGGCTGGACTCGAATCCATCCCATCTCTTTTCGAGCGCGAGGGATTTCCCTCTCCCGAAATCGTATTCGTTCCCGTCGGCGACCGCGATTGGGGGGAAGAGTGGAAAAGCTCCTGGTCCAGCTTTTCCATTGGGAAGCGCTTTTTCGTGATTCCCAGCTGGCTCGATTCCTCGTGTCCTGAGGGCCGGTTTCCCATCTTCATCGATCCGGGACAGGCTTTTGGCACCGGCACCCACGAGTCCACACAACTCACACTTGAAGCGATGGAGCGATGGCTTCAGCCCGGCAGCACTGTGCTCGACCTCGGCACCGGGTCCGGAATTCTTGCCATTGCCGCGGCGCAGCTCGGCGCGAAAGCCGTGTTTGCATGCGATAACGATCCCGTCGCCGTCGAGGTGGCGCGCGAGAATGCGGCTCGAAACTCGGCGGGGCAAATCCGCCTGATGTGCAGCTCCATCGACGCCGTCGCGGATCGAAGCGTGGACGTGCTTTTGTGCAACGTGACTGCGGATGTCATCTCTGCAATTTACGACGACATTCATCGCGTGTTGCGGCCAAATGGACTTGCGATTTTCTCCGGTATCCTGAACTTCCAGATACCCGGTATCCTTCAGATAGCCTCGTCACACGTCCACGCGACTCTGGAGCAAGGGAGCCGCGGCGAGTGGTCCGCCCTGGTGCTGCGGAAAATGAATGTCGGTTAAATCTATCTATATCCCCGAACCCGCGATCGAATCAACCCGTCTCCGCGTACCGGCAGAGGAACACCAGCACCTCAGAGTGGCGCGCATCGAAGTGGGCGAGGCCGTGGAGGTCTTTGACGGCAAGGGCGGCGTGTGGACCGGCAAGGTGGAATCCACAACGAAGCGCGAGACTCTGGTTAAGATTCTCGATAGCCGCCGCGTCGAAAAGACTCTGCCTGAGCTGATTCTTGGTTTGAGCCTGGTGAAGCCGGCGGCCTTCGAACTGGCGTTGGAGAAGGCCGTCGAGATCGGTGTCTCGCGAATCATTCCCATCATCGCCAGTCGTTCGAATGTTGCGCCTGGCCGGCGCTCCGACCGTTGGGCGCGGCTTATCATTGAAGCCGCCAAGCAATCCAAGCGCTACCATCTGCCCACGATCGATGAGCCGGTCCGATTCCCCCTCGTGCTCGACTACGACGCCGGGACAAAGATTGTGTTTGCGGAGCGCGGCGGAGGACCGCTAAAGTCGGCACTCGCCGGCGGTCGGCAGTCCGATCGCCCTGTACTTTTCCTGATTGGCCCCGAAGGCGGATGGACGGATTCGGAGCTGGAAGCGGCGCGCCAAAAGGGATTCGCCCTCGCCGAACTCGGCGGGGGCATACTTCGAACTGAAACGGCGGCAATCGTGGGAGCGGCTCTTCTTCGTTATGAACTTCAGCCTACTTCGTAGAATCATCCTCGTTATTCTTGCTTGCAGTACGGGCGCTGCAGCTCAGCAGCGGCCTCTGCTAACTGAAGATCCCCGCGTGATCGCGGAAGGCTCGCTTGTTGCTGAAACAGGATTCGGGTACCAGCATCGGGCGCGTTTTCCCGTGTCGGGATTGACGGGAGATTTGTATCAGATCCTTACCAGCGGGTTGCACTTCGGCGTGGGTAAGCGGGCGGAGTTTCAAATGACGGGAACGCTGCACAACTACCTCAGCCTGCAGAACAACGCGGGATCGCGCAACGATTGGGGCGATCTCGCTCTCAGCACCAAGATGCAGATCGTCGACGAAGGCCGCTGGCGGCCGGTTATCAGCTTTCGCCCTACGGTCGTGCTTCCCAATTCGAATCGGACAAAGGGCATCGGGACGGATGGGACCCATTTCTTCGGCGACCTCCTGTTTGGAAAAAAAAGGGGGCCGGTATTTCTGTTTGGAAGCGCAGGCCTTGGCATTCTGGACGATGCCTTGCGGCCACAGTCGCAACACGACGTTCTCACCTATGGCATTGCGGCCACTGTAGCCGCCGGCGATCGCGTCAGCGTGCTCGGCGAATGGAACGGATATCATAATGCGCAGAAGAATCCTTCCGCCGGCGGGGAGTCTCGCGGCCAGGCCCGTCTTGGACTGCAGGTCAAGGCCGGCGGCGTCACCTGGGATGCTGCGGCGACAGCAGGCACCACCGGATGGGATCACAAGGCCGGAATTGTTGCCGGAATGACGAAAGAGTTCCGCTTGTGGCACTAACTCGGATGTGATGCGTTCGCGCTACATCATCGCCGGACTTCTCCTGCTGGCTGTGGCCTGCAGTCAGGCCGTCGCAATCTCTCGCAAGACGCTGACCAACGACGAGCTCGTTCACATTCCCGCGGGGTACTACTACTGGACCACTCAGGACTTTCGTTTCAATGCCGAGCATCCCCCGCTGGTCAAACTGTGGGCGGCCCTGCCCCTGCTGCTTCTTTCCACCACAAACGCGGTGCCGCCGGACGCCGGTATCCCTCAACAACGCTTCGATTTCTATGGCCTCTTCTGGCAGCAGAATGCTGCGGAGTTCGTGCGCCTCGCCTTCTGGCCGCGGATCATGATGATTCCCGTCGCGGTGGCGCTCGGACTCGTGATCTTTCTCTATGCGAAAAAGCTGTTTGGCATCACCGCAGCACTCTTCGCGTTGACGCTCTATTGCCTTGAACCTACGATGCTGGCGCACGGCCGCATGGTTCATACCGATGTCGCGGGGTCTCTGAGCTACCTGGCTTTCTTTTATCTGCTGCATCGATATCTCGAAAAACGCAGCCTTCCACGCGCAACCTGGCTCGCCATCGGAACCGCCGCGGCCCTGCTGACGAAATTCTCGATGGTTGTCGTGGGGATCGTGCTGGTGGCGGTGTTCCTCGTTGAAATTGCCCGGGCCGGAGCAGGGAATCGCGGCGCGCTCGCCGGCCGGGCGGTCGCTGCCGCGGTGCTGATTCTGTTTCTCATCAACGGGGCCTACTTCTTCGAGCATCCTCCGCTGAACGATACGGATCGGGCTATCATCAAAGGGCAGCAGCAGTTCGCCATAACGATGGCGCGGGCAATTCCCACGCTGCGCCACGTCCTGCCGACGTATTTTCTTTTCGGCATGTACAACGTCATGGCGCACAACGAATACGGGCATGCCACGTCGCTGCTCGGGATGCAGAGCACGATGGGCTGGTGGTACTACTTTCCGGTCGCGTTCGCGCTGAAGACGACGATTCCTTTTTTGCTCACGGCGATCGCGGCCCTCGCCTGGGGAGTATATCGAGCGGTTCGCGGGCGTTCCCTGGTCTATCTCGCGCTGCTGGTACCAATTGGCGTCTACTGCGCCATTTCCTTCACCGGGCATATCAATATCGGGATTCGCCATTTTCTGCCTGTCTTTCCGTTCCTGATGATTCTGTCCGGAGGTCTGCTGGAGGCGCTGACGCGCCGTTGGAGAAAGGCCGGTATCGCGATCGCTGTTGTGATATTGGGATGGTGCTCGTTGGAAGCAGCGCGAACATTCCCCGATTACACCGCTTACGTGAATGAGTTTGCGCCCGGTGGCGGATGGCGCTACCTGTCGGATTCCAACGTGGAATGGGGCGATGATGTGCAGGATCTTGCGGTCTATCTTAAGACCCGGGGCGTCACCTCGGCGCGTTGCGCCCTGCTGGGCGGATGGATGACGATGGGGTACCTGGGCATCCAATGTCCCGACCTCTACGGTCCAGACGGCCCCGTACCGCAATCCGGCTATGCGGCCATAGGCGCGAGCTTCCTGAACGGCTCAACCGTACCTGCGGGTGAGCCGGGCACTCTTCGCGACACCGAAGAGAAGCGGGTGAACTACTTTTCCGCCTACCGGGATCGGAAACCCGAAGCCATCCTCGGCGGTTCGATCTACCTCTACAAACTTCCCTGATGAGGGACAGGGAGGAGTTTCGACCGGTTCAACCCATCCGGGTGATACTGGAAAGGAGATTCACCGGGAATCACGGAAAAGAAGAGAAAATATTCGGAGTTTTCCACGACTTCTTCGGGGCCCCGCAAGGGAAATCCATCGAATAACCGCGGAAATCCGCGTGCGTTCCAACGTGCAATGAGAGCGGCGCTGCGGTATTCTCCGGAGAGAATCTCACGATGCAAATGGAAGTGGTCAGACGACTTTTTACAGTGGACGATTACTACCGGATGGCTGAAGCCGGGATCATCGGCGACGATGAGCGCGTGGAGCTCATTGAAGGCGAGATCATCCCGATGAGTCCGATCGGGGCCCGGCATATGCAAGCGGTGAATCGGGCAAACATGATCTTTGCTCGAGGCGTCGGCGACCGTGCAGTCGTCAGTGTCCAGAATCCCGCCAGTATGGACCGGTACAACGAGCCGCAACCGGATGTGGTGCTGATCCGGCCTCGCGAGGGATTCTACGGATCGGGAAAGCCTGCCCCGGAAGATGTCCTGCTGATGATCGAAGTGGCCGACACAACGCTGCATAAAGACAGGAAGGTTAAGCTTCCGGTGTATGCCCGGAACGCCATCCGTGAGGTTTGGATCGTGGACCTGCAACACGATCTCATCCTCGTGTTTCGCGATCCAACAGACGGCGTCTATGCAACAAGGGAAACCGTCAAGCGCGGGCAGACCGTTCGGTGCAGCGCATTCCCTGAATTCGAGATCGCCGCCGGCGAGCTACTTGGCGCCTGAGCCTGGGTTCTGAAACAATGGGGACAGAGAGGAGTTTCGACCATGAAAAAGCTTGGCTATGTCGTGTTTCTAATCGGCGGCACGCTGTCGGCGCAATCCAAACCCTTTCAGCTGTTTCCTCCCAGGCCGGCGCAGGACAGCATAACCCGGCAAGTTCTGGATGCGGCAAAACTGCCGGTCAAACCCCGGTCTGCGTCGGTGCCTCAGGTGGCGAACTGCGCGATTCCTTTACTGAAAGTGCCGATTCCGGACGCAGCCAGGTTCGCTATTCGGCGCGCCACGCCATCACCGTCGGTCGACCCTAAAATCGTCATGAATCCGGCGTTGCCTGCCTGTACGGCGACGTCTCAGCGGTAAATCGCTCCCTGTCCCACAAGTTCTCCCCTTGGGCCCCAAAACTTCTGTCTGTCCCCAATTGCGAACGGCGGCTCATTTCCGTTAAACTGAATCGGTCTTTGATGAGGTAACCCTCTCCAAGTCCGTCAATCGTATGTCAACTGAACCCGAATCCGCACCGGTCTCGGCACCTGAGGCCGAAACCAAAGCACTGCCCGGCGTCCTGAGTGAAATTCGCTGGTGGGTGCGGGATATTTTCTTTGCCGTGGGCATTGCGATCATGATCGTTGTGTTCCTGTACCAGCCTGTAAAGGTCGAGGGTACGAGCATGTTGCCGGAGCTTCGAGACCAGGAGCGGATCTTCGTCAATAAATTCGTTTACCGGATTGAAGAGATCAACCGCAAGGACATCGTGGTGTTCTGGTACCCGAAGGACCCTTCGAAGTCTTACATCAAGCGGATTATCGGCATGCCGGGCGACACGGTGGAAATCAGGAACGGTTTCGTTTATCTCAACAACAAGCGCTTGCAGGAATCTTATATCGATCCGAAGTTTATCGACGGCCGATCCTATCCCCCTGTTTTCGTCGAGCCCGGGCACTACTACGTCCTGGGAGATCACCGCAATCAATCCAATGACAGCCGCATGTGGGGACTGGTGCCCGAGAAGTACATTTACGGCAAGGCTGTCTTTCGTTATTGGCCCGATGGGCAAGATCGGGACACTGGATTGAGCGCGCGTCCACCGAAACGCGCCACATTGCTGCTCGAAGACGGACGTATTTTCCGGGGCAAGGGACACGGTTTCGAGGGCGAGGCCATCGGCGAAGTCGTTTTCAATACATCGATGACCGGTTATCAGGAGATTCTCACGGATCCTTCCTACGCCGGCCAGATCGTCACGATGACCTATCCGATGATCGGCAACACCGGCATCAACCGCGAAGACATCGAATCGCGAAAGCCGTTCCTGGAAGGTTTCATCGTTCGTCGCATGGCTCCGATTGCCAGCAACTGGCGCACGACCGAAACGCTGGACGACTACCTGCCGGCCACCGGATTCCCGTGATTTCCGGACATCGATACGCGTGCTCTGGTGCGGCATATCCGCCTGCAAGGCTCGATGCGCGGCGTCGATTTCTCTGGCCGATCAGGATGAACAGTCGCTGCTTCGCAAGGTCAAGGACGCGCCGCTGATGGTGGGATCCGACCTCGCCAGCAAGGTCACGATCGAGAAGTCCTACATGGGGACACGGGAACCTCTCACGTTTACGGAATTCTCGTCCCTCGCCGGCACGAAGCCGGTGACTTTCAACGTCGTCGCCTACGACTTCGGGATAAAGACCAACATTTTACGCGATCTCATTCATTGTGGCGGGCGTGTCACCGTTGTTCCCGCGTCAACGCCGCCTGAAGCCGTGCTCGACCTCAAGCCCGACGGCATCTTTCTTTCCAATGGCCCCGGTGATCCCGAGGCTGTGGGTTATGCCATTAAGAATGTCCGCAACCTGCTCGGCAAGAAACCCATTTTTGGTATCTGTCTCGGGCATCAGATTATGGGCCTCGCATTCGGGGGCAAGACCTTCAAGTTGAAGTTCGGGCACCACGGCGGCAATCAGCCGGTCCTCAACACCGACCTTAACAAGGTCGAGATCACGGCTCAGAATCACGGTTTCGCTGTCGATCCCTCGAGCTTGCCGGGCGACATCCGGGTGACGCATCTGAATCTCAATGACCAGACTGTCGAGGGAATGGAACACAAGTCGTTGCCGGCATTCTGTGTTCAGTACCATCCCGAAGCGTCGCCGGGGCCACACGACTCCTATTACCTCTTTGAAAGATTCTTCAAAATGATGAAGGACCATGCCTAAGCGGACGGATATCAAGAAGATCCTCATCATTGGCTCGGGGCCGATCGTCATCGGCCAGGCGTGCGAGTTCGATTACTCCGGCACTCAGGCCTGCAAGGCGCTGCGGGAGGAAGGCTACGAAATCGTTCTTGTGAACTCGAACCCCGCCACGATCATGACGGACCCGGAAACGGCGGATCGCACCTACATCGAGCCCCTCACGAAGGAGTTTGTCGAAGCCATCATCAAGCGCGAGCGCCCGGATGCCTTGCTCCCGACCGTGGGTGGCCAGACGGCGCTGAACCTCGCCGTTGAACTCTCCGATGCCGGGGTGCTCGACGCCTGCGGCGTTGAAATGATCGGCGCGAAGGTGGGGGCGGTTAAGATGGCCGAAGATCGCCAGTTGTTCAAGCAGGCGATGAAGAAGATCAATCTCGAGACTCCGCGCAGCGAAGTGGTGGGCGACATGGCTGCGGCACTGAGTGCCGTCGAGTCGATTGGATTTCCCATTGTCATCCGTCCTTCGTTCACCCTTGGCGGCGCGGGGGGCGGCATTGCCTTCAACAACGAGGAGTACGAAGAGATTGTCCAGAAAGGGCTCGATCTCAGTCCGGTGCATGAGGTGCTGGTCGAGGAATCGGTCCTGGGCTGGAAGGAATACGAACTGGAGGTCATGCGGGACCTCCAGGACAACGTGGTCATTATCTGTTCGATCGAAAACTTCGATCCGATGGGCGTCCATACCGGCGATTCGGTCACTGTCGCGCCGGCGCAGACCCTGACAGATCGTGAATACCAGCGCCTTCGGGACGCGTCTGTCGCGGTGATCCGGCAGATCGGCGTCGAAACCGGCGGATCGAACATCCAGTTTGCGGTCAACCCCAGGGACGGACGTCTCGTGGTGATTGAAATGAATCCGCGGGTGTCGCGCAGTTCGGCGCTTGCGTCGAAGGCCACCGGATTCCCCATCGCCAAGATCGCCGCAAAGCTCGCGGTGGGATACACGTTGAACGAGATCCCGAACGACATCACGATGAAGACTCCCGCGTCCTTCGAGCCCACTCTCGACTACGTCGTGGTGAAGATTCCGAAATGGGCGTTCGAGAAATTTCCGGAATCCGATACCACGCTGGGCACGCAGATGAAGTCGGTCGGCGAAGTGATGGCGATCGGCCGGACCTTCAAGGAGGCGTTTTTCAAGGGCATTCGTTCGCTTGAGACGGGTCGCGTGGTAGGCTCCGACATTCTCGACAAGAGCGCGATCCGCAGGAAGGTCATCACGCCCAACCCCGATCGTGTTGCCTATCTCCTGCAGGCGCTGATCGAGGGCTTCACGGTGCAGGAACTGGTCGACCTGACGCATATCGATCCATGGTTCCTGACGGAGATGAAGGAACTGGCCGACATGTCGCGCGAGATCGCGCAATACCGAATCGAGACCCTGCCCCGGACCTTCTGCGCGAGGCCAAAGCGAAACGGGTTCTCGGATGCCCGGATCTGGCCCGCCTTGTACAGGCTAAACCTGCCGATGTCGCGGCTAAACGCGGCGACTGCGGAATTTTTCCGGTCTACAAGCGCGTGGATACGTGCGCTGCGGAATTCGAGTCGTACACGCCCTATTTGTATTCGACCTACGAAGAAGAAGATGAGGCCGACGCCGACGTCGGCGCGCAAGATCATGATTCTCGGGAGCGGTCCGAACCGGATCGGGCAGGGCATCGAGTTCGATTATTGCTGCTGTCACGCTTCGTTCGCGCTCAAGGAAGAAGGGTTTGAGACGATCATGGTGAATTGCAATCCGGAGACGGTGTCCACCGACTACGACACTTCGGATCGTCTCTACTTCGAGCCGCTCACTCTGGAAGATGTCATCCACATCGTGAGGAAGGAAAAGCCTATGGGTGTTGTCGTGCAGTTCGGAGGTCAGACACCGCTCAATCTTGCGCTGGACTTGCAGCACGCAGGAGTCCCGATCATGGGGACCTCGCCGGAATCCATCGACCTGGCGGAGGACCGCAAACGATTCGGCGGATTGCTGCAACGAACTCCAGATTCCGCAGCCTCAGAACGGAACGGCCGTGAACATCGAAGAGGCTCGCGCCGTTGCGAAGCAGATCGGGTACCCGGTGCTGGTAAGACCCTCGTACGTGTCTGGGCGGACGCGCGATGGTGATCGTCTACGACGAGGCGGGCCTCGATAACTACATGCGCGCGGCGGTTCAGGTGTCGCGCGAGCGCCCCGTGCTGATCGACAAATTTCTGGAGGACGCGTTCGAGGTCGATGTCGACGCGTTATGCGATGGAGAGCAGGTGGTCATCGGCGGGATGATGGAACATATCGAGGAGGCGGGCATCCACTCCGGTGACAGCTCCTGCGTCCTGCCGACGTATATGGTGGCCGAGGAACATCGGCAGACGATCCGGGATTACACCGTGCGGCTTGGGCACGCGCTGAATGTCGTCGGTCTGATGAACGTTCAGTATCGCCATCTACCTGAACAAGGTCTACGTTCTGGAAGTGAATCCGCGGGCCTCCCGCACCGTACCCTTCGTGAGCAAGGCGACCGGCGTGCCGCTGGCAAAGCTTGCAGCCCGTTTGATGATCGGGCGGAAACTCCGTGAGTTTGGTCTGCCGGCGGAATTGAAAGTGTCGCAATACTGCGTGAAGTCGCCGGTGTTCCCATTCTCGCGTTTTCCCGGAGTGGATACGATTCTCGGGCCCGAAATGAAATCCACGGGCGAGGTCATGGGTGCGGACGACTCCTTTGGCAAGGCTTATCTCAAGGCGCAGATCAGCGCAGGCACAGTGCTGCCCCGCACCGGCACGGCTTTTCTCAGCGTCAACCAGCACGACAAGAAGTCGATCGGAAAGATTGCCGCGGATCTGGTGGAACTGGGTTTCAATCTCGTCGCAACACGCGGGACCGCGCAGGTATTGCGCAACGCCGGTGTTCCGGTGGAAACCGTTTACAAGGTAAACGAAGGCCGCCCGCATATCGCCGACTATGTGAAAAGCGGCAAAGTGGACCTGCTGATCAACACACCCCTCGGCAAGGATTCGTTCTTCGACGAGAGATCGATTCGGCGCGCCGCCATCCACTACCGTATCCCCTGCATCACGACGCTGTCCGGCGCCGTCGCCGCGGTCACCGGTATTCGCGCTCTGCAGCGCGACACCCTGGGCGTTCGTTCCATTCAGGAATACCATCAGGCTTCGCCCAAGTAACCGAACAGCCGGCTGCCCTTTCGTGAGACTCTAAGCCGATGACCGACGTCCCTTTCCTTGACCTGAAGGCTCAATACGCTTCCATTCGTGACGAGATCCGAGTGGCGCTGGACCGCGTGATGGATTCACAGCAGTTCATCCTTGGACCCGAAGTCGAAGCGCTCGAGCGGGAGATCGCCGCGTACTGCGGCTGCAAACATGCCATCGGGGTTTCATCCGGAACGGATGCCCTGCTCGTCGCTCTGATGGCTCTGGGCATTGGCCCGGGGGATGAGGTGATCACGCCGGCTTACAGCTTCTTCGCAACGGCCGGCACGATCGCAAGACTTGGCGCGAGACCTGTTTTCGTGGACATGGACCCGGCCAGCTTCAATATCGATGCCTCTTCGATTGCATCGCAGATTACCTCGAAGACCAGGGCTATTCTTCCGGTCCATCTTTTCGGTCAGATGGCAGAGATGGAAGAAATCATGAACGTTGCCGCGAAGCACGAACTGCCGGTGATCGAAGATGCGGCCCAGGCGATCGGCGCCGAACGCGGCGGAAGGCGTGCGGGGAGCGTCGGCACCGCGGGCTGCTTGAGCTTTTTCCCGACCAAGAATCTGGGAGCCTTCGGCGATGCCGGAATGGTCACCACCAACGATGCTTCCCTCGCCGACCGTGCGCGCATGCTTCGCATGCACGGTTTCCGCAGCCGTTACGTGAATGAAATTCTGGGCGGTAACTTCCGCCTCGATGCCCTGCAGGCGGCGGTGTTGCGTGTGAAGCTCCGTTACCTCGATCGGTGGACTGAATCCCGGCGGGGAAACGCTGCCGAATACCGAAGACTCCTGCCCAGGGGCGTCGTTCTTCCCGTGGAATCCCCCGGGCGGCATATCTACAACCAGTTCGTCATTCGGCATCCGCGGCGGGACTCCCTGATGGAGAAGTTGAGAAGCGAAGGCATCGGATGTGAGGTGTATTACCCTCTACCCTCTCATCTTCAGCCGTGTTTTGCCGGTCTGGGCTACCAGGCCGGAGACTTCCCGGCCAGCGAAGAGGCGTCGCTGGAGTCTCTGGCATTGCCGATCTACCCTGAGCTTTCTCTCCCAATGATTCAGCGCGTTTCTGCCGTGGTCACGGCGCATGTATAATGCGCGCGGCTAAATGCAGAATCTGATTTCATTCCTCGGAATTTTCGTCTTCATTTTTCTGGCCTGGACGCTGTCCGAGGATCGGCGCCGTTTTCCGTGGCGGGTTGTCCTCTGGGGGCTCGGTCTTCAGTTTGCTTTCGCCATTCTGGTCCTGTCGAGCTGGTCTCCCGGCGCTCAGCTCTTTCTTCGTCTCAACGACGTTTTCAATGCCTTGCTGAACTTCAGCAAGGAAGGCGCTCTTTTCGTTTTCGGAGCGCTGGGCGCGGAACAGGGCAACGGCAGCGTTCTGACTTTGAAGGAATATCTGACACGTCTGGGCGCTCAGTCGCCGGATCCCGTGATTCAGGCCGCGGTGAAAGCAGGTACCGTTCCCGGCATGTTTCTGGCTTTCCAGGTACTCACGACGATCATTTTTTTCAGCGCTCTGCTCTCCCTGCTCTACTACGTGGGCGTCATGCAGAAGGTCGTCATGTTCTTCGCAAAGATCATGGAGCACACCATGAGAGTGTCCGGGGCCGAGGCGCTGTCAAATTCCGCAAACATCTTCGTCGGACAGACAGAAGCGCCCCTGGTGGTGAAACCTTATCTTGAAAGGATGACCCGCTCGGAACTCAACGCGATCATGGTTGGCGGTTTCGCCAACACCGCAGGCGGTGTGCTCGGCGCGTATATCCTGATGCTTTCGGGTTATTTCCCCAACATTGCGGCGCACCTGATTTCTGCTTCAATCCTCTCGGCGCCGGCCGGCTTCATCGTCGCCAAAGTGATGGTTCCGGAACGGGACAAGCCCTTTACGGTCGGAGATGCGCAGCTTGATGTTCCCTCGGACGATGTGAATCTCCTCGACGCCGCCGCCAATGGTGCGAGTGTCGGCCTTCAATTGACCCTTAACGTCGTAGGGATGTTGTTCGCGTTCGTCGCCCTCATTGCGATGGCGAATCTGATGGTGGGTTGGCTGGGAGTTTTCTTCAGCAGCCCGCAGGGTTTGTTGCAACTGAACGTGGTGCTGGCGGCGATTGCTGTTGGAATAGTGGTCGTTTACCGGCTGGGCAAGGTCTCCGATGTCGTCCTCTGGCTCTCGCTGTTTGCAGTGCTGGCAGCCTACGGAGGCATGAGAGTCACAATGCCCGGTTCGGCCCGAGTCGTGGGTTTGGTCGGGCTTGCGTTCTGGTTCCCGATCCTCGTCGCTTCGATCCGAAAGGTTTTTCCTTTCAAAGGTTCGGTGATCGGCATCGCGGTGGCGCTCGGTGTTGCCAACCTGTCTTACATGATCTTTGGCCCGCTCGTGCCCGGCACGTCCCTGTCTCTGCAACTCATTCTGGGATGGTTGCATTGGCCCGTTGCTTTCCTGATGGGAACGCCGGTTCAGGACTGTCTGGTCGTCGGCCGGATGCTCGGGGAGAAGATCATCCTGACCGAGTTTGTCGCCTATGCCGACCTCGCCGGTCACCTGGAGGCGGTCCGACAGGGAACGGCGATGATGGACCCGCGATCCGTGGTCATTACCTCCTACGCTCTCAGTGGATTTGCCAACTTTGTTTCCATCGCGATTCAAATCGGGGGCATTTCTCCTTTGGCGCCTTCGCGCCGGCAGGAAATTGCCCGCCTGGGGTTCAAGGCAATGGTCGGGGGAGCAATCACCAGTTACATTATTGCCTGTGTCGCCGGGACCTTCTATAACGGCGTTTCCATGCTCGGTTTGTAAGCTAATCTAATAATTGCCCACCTGTAGCCCTCAAGTCCAGCGTCAAAAATATGGCAAGTCTCATCCCATATCTGGGTGAATTTCACCCGCCGCCCTCGTCTAGGACCTGATTAAGTCATTGAAAAAAAGTATGTTTTCAATTGGAAGGGGGCCTGCACCCCGGTTTTTGGTTCTTCGGAAAGTCGACTAGGTATTTGGCCGATAGACAGGTAGGAGGACGATGGAAGGCAAGGACAGGTTTCCTATGGGTTGGGTGAAGGGGAAGGGATTTGCGCCCAGGCTAAGCTCGCAAGCCGGTGTGACCATGATTGAAACTCTTGTGGCTTGTGCCATTCTCATCGTCTTGTCGCTCAGTATGGTCTCCCTGATCGTGGCCTCGATCGCCACCAACAACCGCAACAAGATCGACAGCACCCAGACCATGTTGGCGGAATCGATTCTCGAACAGGTCCATTCGACCTTTAACGGAAACGGGACTTCAAACCTGGCGGACTGTTCCGGCACCAATTGGACGATCGACACAACGATACCGAATACGGGTTCAGTGGGTGCGGCCTTGTTGGGCAGTACCATCGACTTTACGCAGGCTTCCCCGCCGGCTGGCTACCACATGGACTACGTCGTGCGGACCCCCTGTAACAACACCGGTGCAATCGTTGGTATCTATGATGTGCGATGGCATCTCGATCAGGTCGGGACGACCAACACCTACATGACCACGGTGAGCGCCAAGTTGAAGAATCACGGTGAAGGCAACATCTACTTCGCTTTACCTGTGACCCTGCGTTTCATGTCCGGGAGTTGAAGCTATGAGAAGAAGACACGCAGGTTTTTCGCTTGTTGAATTGCTGATCGTGATGGTCGTAGTACTCGCCGTTTCCGGCGTGATCCTCCAGGTGATCAATCTGGCAGGCGCTCGATCGGCGACGGAGCAGACAAAGACAGATGTGTTTCAGGAAGCACGCGAATTCATGGACCAGATGTCCCGGGATTTGCGGCAAGCGGGATATCCCAGCCCCCGCAACATGGACGCCGCCCTCTTCACCCAGGATCCCTTTATCAATGACCTGCACGCGGCGGCAGGTGTGGTCGAAGTAAGCGACACCGACCTTCGGTTCGAAGGGGATACGGATGGGACTGGAACGGTAAAAGTCGTTCACTATCACCTGGATACCTCCACAACCAACGGATGCCCCTGTCTGAAGCGCAGTGAGCTTCCAAAGATCGATGGCGATCCGATGACCGGTCAAAGCACGGAGCAATACCAGATCGAAGTCCAGGGTGTCAGGAACTCGAATATTTTTTCCGCATATACCAACGGCGCTGCGGTGGGTTTACCGGTCGACATCACGACAAGTGGCGGGAATACGATCGCGGCCGTCGATACGGTTCAGGCCGTGCTGACGCTGGAGTCCACCGCCATCGATCCGCAGACGCGACAAAAATCGGTAATCACACTGGTCTCGACGATCCGCTTGAACAATTGTTCTCAAGCTGCGATCGGCTTCAAGACCAGCTGCCAATAGGGAGCCCGGAATGGACAAGGAGAGCAATTCCGTGATGACAACCACAGTGAGAAGGGACGAGCGCGGCATCGCGTTGATCGTCGTTTTGTTCGCCACACTGCTCCTGACCGTGATCGGTCTGGGCATGATGTACTCCACGAACATGGAGACCGCCATCAACCACAACTATCGCGACAGTCAGGTTGCGCTCTACGCCGCTCTGGCCGGCCTGCAGGAGGGTCGGGAACGGATCAAGTATCCTTACGAGATTACTCCGCCGCTGGTGTTGCCCTCGGCAACGGCCCAGAATATCGTCTATATCGTCTCCGATTATTCCACCGTGAAACCGTGGGACCCCACGAACCCCTACTTCGACACCGAGCTTTGTCAGGAGAATGTCCTGGGACTGTCGGGCACACCCGGTGTTCCGTGTACGACAACCGCGGCCGGAACTGCGTGGTTCAGCTACGTCGACGACAGCCAGCCGTCTTCCGCACCCTGGAACTTCGCGAATCCTCTGGACTGGAAGTGGACGAGAATTCAGCTCAAGGGGAACAACAATACGCCCGTCCCTGTAAACGGTGACAACACCGATTATTCACAATCCTGCTGGAACGGAAGAACCCAGATATCCACTCCGAGTTCTTACACGACGGGCTGCCAGCCGATTGGCGGCGTGACTTCCGTGGTGATGGATTCGCATGGCACGACGTACACGACGGCTCCAACTGTCACTATTGCTGGCGGCGGAGGCAGCGGGGCGACGGCGACAGCGGTCCTCGGGAACGAGACCACCGGAGCTGTCACGTCGATTGCTGTGACGAATGGCGGGTCAGGCTATGCGACCCCTCCCACGGTGACATTCGACAGCGGTGCGGCAACGGCCACCGCCGTGCTTTCGGCATCGGGGACTTCCGTGATGACGGGCACTGTAACGTCGGCCAGCATCACTGCTGGTGGTTCCGGCTATACAAGTCCGCCAGCGGTCACTTTCATCGGCGGCGGCGGTTCCGGGGCGGCGGGTACCGCGGTGTTGTCGGCGGTAGGCACGACGACCCTGACGGGTACGGTGAATAACGTGAACGTGACCGCGGGTGGCTCGGACTATACGAGCGCGCCAACGGTTTCCCTCATCGGCGGCGGCGGTTCCGGCGCGACGGCGACTGCCACGCTCGGAACCGCAGGCTCGGTTAAAACGCTTGCTCTTGGCAGCGCCGGAACTCAATGTTATTCCGCAGCCTCCGATGCGGTGGTCACCTTCAGTGGTGGCGGTGGATCGGGAGCGGCGGCCACCGCTGTTCTGGAGGCCAACCGGTCCTGTGTCTATGCGGTTGCGGTCACCAGCTCGCCCCAGTGTTCGACCAAGCTGACGGCCGCCAACGGATACAACCCCGCCGACATGGAAGCGGGCGTGACATTCAGCGCCGCCGGCCAGAACCAGTCCTTTTCCGGAACCTTGTATGTCAGCACGGCAAACGACAAGACGCCGGTCAGCCTGTCGATTCAGAATCCCGGTTACGATTCCAGTGGGTACAGCGCCCCTACCTTTGCGTCTCAGCTAAAACTGGCGGGCGGCGCCTGGGCCGATTGCGGAAATATTACCGTTACGGCGACCACCGGATACCGCATCGCATCCTTCAACGTGACCAGCGGCGGCAGTGGCTATACCACCACGCCGACTGTGGCGATTACCGGGGGTGTGGGAACAACGAGCAGCCCGACCGCAACCGTGACGCGCGGCTTTCCCGTCACCGGTTACACGGTGGCCACTGGCGGCAGCGGCTATACCTCGGCGCCGGCAGTCAGCCTTAGTGGCGGTGGCGGCACAGGAGCGGCAGCCACATCGACGATTCTCACGACGAGTACCACGACCTATCCTGTGGCTTCAATCACCATTACCAATGGCGGCGCAAGCTATACCACTGCCCCTGCCGTCACCCTGACCGGCGGTGCTGGAATGGGCGCAACCGCGACCGCGGCGATAACAACGTCCACGGTGACAACATACCCTGTCGCCAGTGTTACGGTCACGTCCGGAGGCACGGGTTACAACGCCATAGCGCCTCCTCTGGTGACGCTGAGCGGCGGTGGAGGAACCGGGGCGACTGCAGACGCGACAGTGACGATGGTGAACACCGGCACCTTTTATGTGGATCACATCGATGTGGACACCAACGGATCGGGCTATAGCTCGGATCCAACCGTGTCTCTCAGTGGCGGCGGGGGCTCCGGAGCGGCGGCCACCGCGGTTGTGAGCGGCGGCACCAAATATGGAAAGGTATGGCTCGTAACTTCGCTGGCACAAACTCCGAATGGCGCTCGTTCCATGGTTCAAGCGGAGGTAGCCAGCGCTGTTCTCGGTTTCGCCACCGGCGGGGCCCTGACTCTCGACGGGCCCAATCCTGTGATCGATGCCATGCCGAACTCCATCAACTTCTACATTCATGGAGAAGATGCCAACAGTTGTCACGATCCCGTTACCGAAGAGGACCATCCCGCAATCGATGGCTTCGACGATCCGAACGCCAATCCGCCGACCGTTTCCGTTGAAACGATCGTCGATTCTCTCCCAAGGCCGACGCATTACACCGGCGCCGGCGGAACGCCGTCGGTGCAGAATGGCTACGGCGCCCTGGGCGAAACGATGACAACACCGGCCGGCCTGGACGCGGTGATGAGCGCGATCTACAACATGCCGAACGCTCACCATTACACTGCAGCGAACGTGGGGACCTTCCACCCCAACACCACGACCACCACTTCGATTAACTACGTGAGCGGGGATCTGACATTGAATGGGAATGGCACCGGCAACGGTATTCTCGTTGTGACGGGCACCTTAACCATGAGCGGCAATTTCAGCTGGAATGGAATCATTTTCGTTGTGGGTGACGGCATCGTTCAGATGAATGGCGGCGGCAACGGTCAGATTAACGGAACCATGTGGGTGGCGAAGACATGGGACGCCAGTCACAATCTTTTGTCGACCATGGGGTCCCCCACCTTTGGATGGAACGGCGGCGGCGGCAACGGATTGCAGTACGACCACTGTCTGGTTTCGAATCTGATGTCCGCGGTGCCTTTGACGAACCTGACCAGCACGAGACCTCTGAAGGTTCTCAGCTACAGATCATTGGCTTATTAAGGAATTGAATTGGGAAGCCAACGACAAAGGGAAACAGTCTTGAACCAGTTTAGCTTTACTGTCGACAAGGAGGTCGCACGGATGAGACGTGAAAGTGGTTACCTGATGATCAAAAAGAGACGCATGTTTTCTTCGCGAGGGTTCTCATTGGTCGAAATCCTCATGGTTGTGGCCATCTCGCTGGTACTCTCGACCATCGCGATTGCCAACATCGCCGCGGTTGTTTCCAGTTCCCGGATTCATGCGGGAATCAGCAGTATGTCCGGCCTTTTGCAGAACTGCCGGATGCTGGCCGTGAAAAAGAACAAGACGCTGACGGCACATCTCACCCAAAACGGAAGCACGCTGATGGGCTATGTCAAGGATGCCACCGACTCGTCTCCGCTATCCAATGCGGATAGCCAGGTCAAATGGGAAGCGCCCGTCGTCAGGATGGCCACGCCTACGGGCCCCGGAGCTCCCGGCGTGCTGAGCTCTGCCGTATTGGGCTACACCCCGCAATCTGTTGACATTTCCTTTAACAGCCGGGGGTTACCCTGCGTGTATGCCTCCGGCGTCTGCACCAACTACGGATTCCTCTACTACTTCAAGGACACCAGCCGGACCGGCAGCAAGGGCTGGGCAGCCCTTTCCATATCGCCTGCCGGAAAGATCAAGAAATGGTTCTGGAACAATTACATCTGGACCGACTAAAGAAGAATAAAGCAGAACCCGTACTTCTATAGAACCTCTCCGCCTTCCCCGGCGTCCGTTCGAATTCCTTTCCTCCGGCGCAGCCTTGCCTGACCGCCTGAGTGAAGGCGGACCACGATGTAGAGAATTCAGCAAAGTAGATTTACCGCGATTTTCTGTTCAACCATCCAGCTCAAGTCCACCAACAAGTTAGAAAACGACCTGTCGCGGCACTCGAAGTGCCTTGGGTTTGTCATGCGGACCAGAGCCAGAGACTCCGGATTCAGCTTGATCGAGCTGGTCCTGGTGATTGGACTGACGTTCATCGGTGGGGCCATCGCCATAGTCCAGCTTCGCGGCACGCGGGGGGCGATCGAGACCCAGATCGTGTCCAATCAGGTGGTCGATCAGATGACCTATGCCCAACAGGTGGCGATTAACGAACGACGCAATGTATCGATTCAGTTTCTGGCCCCGAATCACATCACGGTGACCCGGCTGGAGTCCGATGGCACCTCGACGGTGATTTCGGACGTTTATCTGCCCAGCGGATTTGCTTTCGCTCTGCCGGGTGGCTCTCCACCCGACACCCCCGAGGGGTTCGGGAACACCACCGCCGTGGCCTTCAACGGGGCGACAGGAGGGACGTTTCTGGGTGATGGAACCTTCATCGACGCTTCGGGAGTGGTGCAGAACGGCACCGTTTTTACGATTGGCGGAGGCGCCGGCTCGGCCCGGGCCGTGACCCTCACAGGGGCGACAGGGCGGATCTCGCAATACCAGTTGATCAATAACGTATGGGAGTCGACGAACCATTGAAACTCAAGAGTCCTGAACATTCTGGCCCGAAACAGCGGCGCCCGGAAGCCGGGCTGAGCCTGCTGGAGGTGATGCTGGCGGCCTTTCTGCTGACGGTAGGGCTGCTGGCTGCGGCTTTGACGGTGGGAACGGCCGTGGGTTCGATGTTTATCAGCCAGGAGCAATTGATCGCCAAACAGAAGGCGCGCGAGGCGCTGGAAAGCGTGTTCACCGCGCGCAATACGCAGAACATTGTCTACAACCAGATTCGCAATGTGTCCGACGCGACGGTGTTTAACCCGCCGGTTGCCGGCATTTTCGTGGATGGATGGCAGCCGATCACGCTGACCGGTTCGGATGGAATTGCCAACACCGCCGACGACGCGGGCGAGCCGTTGGAGACCACCACGCTGCCCGGGCCGGACGGTCTGCTGGGGACATTGGACGACGAGGTCCGGCCACTGACTACCTATCAGCGACGCATAGAGATCACGAACATTACGATGTCGAATGGCAACCCGGATCCCGATATTCGCCAGATCACCGTAGAGGTTCGCTTCTCGGTCAAGGGCGTGTGGCGAACCGTTACCCTCGGTTCGCGCATCTCGAGATTCAGTTAGCCCAGAGGAAGTGATGACGATGGCTCCTACATCCCGTACCCCGGAATTGCGACGCGAGCGCGGCTTCACGGCGCTGGAATTCGTCATCGCGAATCTGGCGATGCTCGTGGTGATGGGAGCGACGTTCACCCTGCTTTTTTCGACTTTCAGTGCCAGGGCCAGCCTGCAGGCGTCGCTGCAGACGCAGCAGTCGGTCCGGGTCGCCATCAACACGATCGCCAGAGAGATGACGATGGCGGGAACGGGGTTGCCGGGGGCGATTACCGTGCCCAACGGAGCGGGAGCGGTTTCACTGTTGCGGCCGGGCATCGGGACCACACTGCCCACCCCGACGGATACGTTGAATATCATTACTCCGG
The DNA here is from genome assembly GCA_963836435.1 of uncultured Acidobacteriota bacterium. GTDB lineage: Bacteria > Acidobacteriota > Terriglobia > 20CM-2-55-15 > 20CM-2-55-15 > DASTBJ01. The sequence continues at coordinate 239,470 of CAWIJI010000011.1, forward strand.
GTGAAGCGGAGGGGCCCTTGATTACCGGGCAGAACGCGACGGAGAACACCGATGTCGTGACGATTGTCGCGGTCGATCAGCAATCGCCCACCTGGTCGGTGACCGGATACACGGATACGTTTCCGGGCACGGACCTGAACTTCGGGGAGAACGTCCGCGCCGGAGCGACCCAGTTGTTCCAGAACAACGTGCTGTTGTTCATGAATATCAACGGCGCAGTCATGGGCTGCGTCACGAGTGTGAGCGCAGTGGCGGACGTGGCCTCCTTCGATGACATGGATGCCTGCGGGATCAATCAGCCCGGCGCTGCTGCCGGGAACTTCCTGACGACGATGCTCAATCCGGATTCGACGCTGCCGCCGACGACAGCGACGCGAATCAATGTTGTCAGCTACTACCTGAACGCGGCCGGCAGCCACGGCCACCCCTCGCTGATGCGCGCCGTGAATGCGCAGGCGCCGCAGGAACTGATCGAGGGCGTGGAAAACCTGCAGATCACCTATGACCTTTACGACTTCACCACCAGCGCGGCCACGGCAAACGTCGTTCCGGCGGCGGGATTTTCAGCCTCCAATCAGATCCGGTCGGCGAACATCGCGGTGACCGGACGATCGCTGGACCGGCTGCAACGCACCGGCGACTACTACCGCTTCGGGCTGACGTCGAAAATCACGATTCGAAATGCAACATTCCGCAATCGATACAACGGGCCGTAAGGGATAACGGCCGTGACGGATACGTTGATCAAGGAGGGGAAACATGAGACGCCGGATTGAAAACGAACAGGGGTATGCGCTCGTGACCTCGCTGATCATTCTGGCGGTGGTCAGCACCCTGGCGATCAGCATGGTCAACAAGGTGAACACCGAACAGAAAATCGCAGGCAACGATCTCGATTTCAGCTCTGCGTTTTACGCTGCCGAGGCGGGCCTTGAGCAAATGAACTCGGACCTGTCGAAGCTGTTTTCACTATCGGTCTTTCCGACAGCCGCGCAACTGGCTGCGGTGACCAATCCGGCCAACCAGCCGGTGATCTCCTCTGTGACGTACCCGACGTATACGGTCACCGGCGGCCAGAACGCGACGCTGAGCGCAGCCATCAACAGCACGGTCACGACGATCGGCGTCACTTCAACCGCGGGTTGGCCGTCTTCGGGGTTCTTCATGATCGATGCGGAAGAGATTACCTACAGCGGAACCACCGCGACGAGTTTCACCGGGTGCGTGCGCGGTCAGAGCGGGTCCACGGCCGCCGCGCACGCCAACGCCCGGCGGGTTTCCAGATCCAAGGTGGTGACGATTCAGGAAGGCGCGTCGGCGGGCCTGACCGCCCAGGTGATTCCCTACACGTTGACCGTCGCCGCAAGAGCGGGAATCGGGTCGGAAGCCCTCCTGACCCGTGAAATTCAGGTCGCACTGGTTCCTGTGTTTCAGTTCGGCGTGTTCTCGGATTCCGATCTTTCCTTTTTCGCGGGCCCGAACTTCAACTTCGGGGGACGGGTGCATACCAACGGGAATCTGTTCCTGGCGCAGAACAGCGGCGCGACCCTGACGCTGTCACAAAAAGTCGTGTCTGCCGCCGACGTGATCCGTACGGAGCTTGCCAACGGCGTGGCGATCACCACGACCGGTCATACCGGAACCGTCGACGTGGTGCGAGCCCCGGCAAGTCTTCGCGCCCTACAGTACAGCCCGAACGAAGGAAGCGTCACCGCTGGTCCAGGTTCCGCCATCAACCCCTCCTGGGCCGCGATCTCGCTGACGACCTACAACGGCAACATCCTAAGTAAGGACACGGGGGGCAGAGCGCTGATCCTCCCGTTCGTGGACGCGTCGGCGTCTCCGATAGAGGTGATTCGTCGTCCACCGGCCGGGGAGAATCCAACCAGCATCCTGGCCCAGGGACGTCTCTACACTCAGGCGAGCCTTCGAGTGCTGCTGTCCGACACCGCCGCCGATCTTCCCGGAGGAGTGGGCTATCCGTTGAACGCCGCCCTGTACGGGGCGCCCTATAACGTCGGCGCCTACGCCTACGTGCCGGGAGCGAATACCCCGCGCTTTGCCGAATCGAATCCCGCAGACGCCGACTTCATCAACGCGGATAACACGGACCAGACCGTGGCGACATCGCTTATTGACGGGTTTCTGCAGGTTCAGCTCATTCAGAACAACGGCACCATTTCCGACGTGACCCAGGAAATCCTGTCGACCGGGATCTCCTCGTCGAATCCCAATGCCATCCTCCGGTTCCAGAGACTCGCCCCGGGAGCGGTGGCGGGCAGCGCGACGGCCGCCGATTTCGAGCCCCTCAAGCTGGCCGATCCCCGTGAATCCCTCTTTCGCGATGCCGCGCTCGGCGGCGGCGATCCCCGGCCGATTCCGAAGATCGGCGTGATGGGACTCATCGACCTCGACGTCAACAACCTGAGGTTGTGGCTCAGCGATGCGCATCCCAGCTTTACGCCGGCCAGCGCCGGCAGCGGTGATCTGGCCCTCGACAACAACGGCTACATTCTCTATTTCTCCGACCGGCGGGGTAATCGGGATGGCGCCGGAAATGAAACCGGGGAGTTCGGCTTCGAAGATTTCGTGAATGGAGCGGGTGGCGCCAACGGGACGCCCAACAACACCCTGGACGCCGGAGAAGACCTCAACGAGAACGGCACTCTGGAAACCTACGGCGCAAACCTGCCCGGCGCCGCCACGACTTTTCCGGCCAACACCGACCTTTTTTCGACCTATGCGGGCGCGTCCACGACCTTGTCGGCGGCGATGACTTCGGCAACCAATCCTGCCAACGGCGGGCAAATTACCGTCGTGTCCACGGCTGCTTTCCCGACCCGCGGCTATATCGTGATTGGCACCGAGTCCATCACCTACACCGGCAAGACCGCCACGAAGTTCACCGGCATCACGCGCGGCGCCAACAGCACAACCGCGGCGTCCCACGTGAACACCTCGCTCGTATTCGCCAATAACCAGGCCAGAAAGAACAAGGTCTACTATTTCCGGCGGGCGCTTCGCCTGGTCAATGGGGCGCTGGGAAATCTGCCGATGCCGGGCTTCACCGTCGCGTCGGAGAATCCCGTCTACGTCCAGGGAAACTACAACGCCAATGGCGCCGGTTTCGGCGCGGGCCAATCGGCTTCTGCGGTCATTGCGGATTCGGTGACCTTGCTTTCCGGTGCGTGGAGAGATGAACAGTCTTTTGATTTTCCCTACGCTCCGGGCAACCGCCAGGCGACAACCACCTGGTACCGGCTGGCGATTGCCGGCGGGAAGGGCCGCAATTTCCCGAACCCGGCTTACGGCAGCGCCGGTGTCCCCAACGATTTCGGCACAGACGGAGGCACCCACAACTTCCTCCGATACATCGAAAGCTGGAGCGGCGCCACCAGCAACTACTCCGGCTCGCTGGTCTCGCTCTACTATTCCCGGCAGGGCAGTGGCTCCTACAAGTGCTGCACTACCGTCTACGGTCCGCCCACGCGAGCCTACGCCTTTGACGTGTCGTTCCTGGTGCCTTCCCAGCTGCCCCCAGGCACGCCGCGCTTCCGCGATATCAACAACCTCGCCTTCCGGCAGACCATCCTCGCCGGGCCCTGACAGGGCTCCGATCGGAGGATTCTCGCTATTTCTGCCATGATCAGTTCAATCCGCCAAAACAGGGAAGAGGCGAAGGCAGGGAACTAGTGTAGTGTCCAGGAATTAGCTGGGCAGTTCTCCCGGCGGAACAGCGCCGGCTTCGTTGTCGCTCCTCAGTCACAATGAATGAGCATTGCTCCTTCGTCGCTCCTAGAATCCGACGCCGTTGCGCTCGGAATAACTGCCCAGCTAATTCCTGGACACTACACTAGACTATTTTGATCAAACCTTCTCGCAATGCAAATCGGATGAGTTCTGTGGTTGTCCGCAAACCAAGTTTATCCATGATGTGCTGGCGATGAGTATGAACCGTTTTGGGGCTCACAAAGAGTGCCAGTGCAACTTCCGTCGGGGTCTTGCCTTCGGCGAGGAGAAGAAAGACTTCGCGCTCACGGGTCGTTAACTTCTCCATATACCAGGAGACAGAGGGGCCCTGTTGTGTGGCATCGGCGAGCAGACGCGATACGCTTGAGGAGAAGACCGTGCCGCCATGCATGACGGTTCTCACCCCGGCGATAAGCTCCGTATCGAGCGAGTCCTTGACCAGATACCCCGACGCGCCCGCAGATATTGCATCTGAAACTACCTGGTGCTCCATATGCACTGAAAGGACGAGGACGCGGGAAGCAGTGGATCTGAGGATCTCCCGTAGGCTCTCAATGCCATCCTGCTCGGGCATCGAGACGTCCATAATGACAACGTCGGGTCTGGTCAGCCTCGTCCGTGTAACGGCTTCTGTTCCAGTCGATGCCTCTCCAACGACAGTCATATCCGGTTCCGCTTCAAGAATGCGCTTTAGTCCCTGCCTCAGGATGGCGTGATCGTCAGCGATTAGCAGTCTTATTTTTGGTTCTGGCATCAAGTACCTTCAATTTCTTTGGGACGCATATCTCAACTGCGGTGCCATTTCCAGGTGCGGTGCTCAATCGAAAAGAGCCTCCCAGGTCGGCGACGCGTTGACGTATGGTCCAGAACCCGACACTCACGATCTGGCCTCCGGTTTCGTGGATATTTCCAGGATCAAAACCCTTGCCGTTGTCCTCGACGGTCACGCGGACTTCGTCGTCCTCATACACGATCTCCACCGAAATTCTGGACGCGCGGGAATGGCGCAAGACGTTGTTAACAGCCTCCTGGCAGCATCGGTAAAGCCCTACTGCAGTTTCCTTCGAAAGCGGCTTCTCAGGGCCAGTGACACTACAGAGAACTTCGATACCAGCGCGCCGTGTCGATTGGTACAGGAGTTCCTTGATTGCTGCGGACAGCCCCAAGCTGTCCAGAATACCGGGGTAAAGCGTGTGCGAGAGATCGCGCATCGTTCTCAGAATCGCGCCAACCGAATCGCGGGCCAGACTCAGTTCGGTTACCGCGTTGTCCATTGCGCCACGCGATCGAACGACATCTTCAGCCCATTTCAAATTGAGTTTCAGTGACGCCAGGGACTGGCCGACCTCGTCATGGAGTTCTCGGGCAATTCGCCTTCTTTCTTCGTCGCGCGATCGGATGGCCTCTCTGGCAAGTTCGCGTTCCTGAATCGTCGAACGCTGCGATCGCTTGAGCGCTTCGTGCAGCATGATGGACGTTCCGGCGTGGGGGGCAATGATCTGAAGCGCCTGCCTGCATTTTTCCTCCGACGTTGAGATCCAGAGGTAACCCGATTCCGATTTGTCCGCTTCAAAATAAGCGACTGTCCCTTTCGGTGACGGTTGTGGAAACTCTGCCGTACGACGGACGCCGGCAGTTTTCGATCCGCTGATCCATTCCCGCCATCCTGAAGGGTGCTCCGCGGCAACAATGCGAACCTCCGAAACTCTGGCGATCTTCCTGAATGCCCGATGAATTTCGGCGGCGGCCGCCTCTGGCTCCGGGGCCCTGGCCAGTGTGTGCCCCAGGTTTGCAAGGACCGCAAGGACCGACTCAGAGAATCTCATCGTTACTTTGGCCCCAATCGCTGCAATGCCAACCGTACGTTCAGGCGGCCTGAACCGAGCATGTGGGCGAAACCAGGATTTTTGTTATCGATTGATTCTGCGGAAGCCAGAACCAGAGGTCCCTGCGCATTACCACGATTCTGGTGCGAGGCAAGAAGAGCTACGGTGCCGCTCACCAGAGGTGCGCTAAAGGACGTTCCGGATACCATCGCATATCGTCCGCCAGGCGCGGTCGAAATGACGTCCGTTCCGGGCGCGGAAATCGAGGCGGTCTTTCCATAATTGGAGAACAGCGCAAGGTGATCCAGAAGGTCGGTGGCGGAGACGCCGTAGACACCCGAGTACGCTGCGGGATAGACGCTCTCCACGTGTTGCCCCCCGTTACCCATCGACGAGACAACAGTGACCCCCGAAGCGTGAGCCTTGTTGACAGCCTGTCGCAGGGCGAGGGAGTCTTCGCCTGTCGAGAAGCTCATGTTGACGACATCCACTTTCAATTCAATTGCCCGGTACACGGCTTCGACAACCGTGAACAGGCTCGTGCGGCCGTAGGGATCAAAGGCTTTGATCGGAACGATGACGGCGTCCGGCGCGACAACGTGAATCACCCCGGCGACGAGAGTTCCGTGCCCGAATGCCGTCGGTAGTGCGCTTTTCTGACCATCTCCGGTATCGAGCAGGAAAATGGTCTCCGCGGAGTCTGCCAGGGCCAGACCGTCGTATTCCGACGCGCTCCTGCCATTGACCAGGTCTTCCCCAGCATCCAGCCAGGGTCTCAGCGCTGGATGACTGAAGTCGACTCCCGTGTCTATTGTGGCAATCCTTGTGGCGGCTCCCGTACTGAGATCACGAGCCTGGTCGGCCTCGATGATCGACAGCGCTGCTTGCTGAGAATAGGCCGCCGGCACTTCGACACCATTCAGAATTGTCTTCTTGTCCAGCAGGAAGGTTGTCTCGGCGTTGTCATCGAGGAGGAAAACCGTCTCGGCGCCGTCGGCCAGCTCGATGCGGCTGTTCAATTCCACTGTGTCGACGCTGGAGCCTTTTTTGAACTTGGGGAGGGCTTGAGCCGCATCCGCTTCCTGCGCGAGGAGATAGGTATTGGTGCCGCCGATACGCTTAAGAGTGGTGGTCTTGTTGTCTTTGTTCACGGAATCGATCGACCCGCCATCCTTCAGTGTGACGATCAACTCTGTCCGGCTTCGCTGGCCCAAAATTGCGGCATTGATGGCGAGCGAGAAGATGACAACGTACAGGAACCGCTTCATTGCGCTCCTCCTTTCCCGGTTCCCTGGCTGACCGCGGAAGACATGATTTGCCATTTGCGCGGTTCGTCTGAACCCAATCCACGCACCAGGAATTTGCGTGAGCCAAGGATGATCGTGATATCGAAGCACCCGTCTGATGGCGTGTAGTGGAACCTGAATTCGCCCAGCGCGTTGGTGTGGGTTCGCTCGCAGGTGTGGCGATGTTCGAGCAGAACAGGGACATGGGAAACACTCTGGGACAGATCATCGGAGGGCATGACTTGGCCTGCGATCTGAAGGCACGCGCCATCTTCGGCCGGCTCAAGGAGCAAATCGAAAAACACGCCGCCTCCCTCATAAATCAAGTGGCGTTCGTCGACGGAGTTTCTGCGCAGGTCGGGTATCGCATCTTGCCATGAATCGAAGACCAGACTGGCTTGAATTTCTGTCACATGTCCTCCTTCTGTTGATTGCGGATAAAGGTCGAGAAACCCGCCCAAAAGTAGGGGTGTTGGCGCCATGAGCGCACAGTTTTCATTGCCGTCTGGACGGCCGTTACCACGTCGCCGCCCTCGAAATTATCGTAGAACGATGATGAGAATCGGCGCGCCGATTCGTCGCGAATGTCCCATAAAGCGGATACTACCGCCCCGGCGCCGGCAAGATAGAAGGAGCGCATCAGTCCCTGCCACTCGTCGCCCGGCCGAATGGAACGGCGGGCCGTCTGACAGCCGGTGATCACGATGGTATTCGCGCGGATTGCCAGATCGGAAAGGTCGCGGGTCGTCAACCGCCCTTCAGTCGTTTCGATCCACGCAAGGCGTCCACCAATGCTATCTATCCCTGCGTGGCCTGCGATGTGAACCAGCGCGTGCGGCGTTTTGAAGACATCGATCAACCTTGAGATCGGAGGGTCGACCAACACGAGGGCGTCGGCAAGTTTGGATGCAGCCTCGCGCACCTCGTCCTCGGCCGTTGTTTTCTGCGAGCCCGAAAAAGCGACAAGTACCGCCGAGTTCGATCCGCTTACCCGCACGGGATTGCAATAGAGCGCCGCGCTGGGGGTGTAGGCAACATCGTGCTCATCGATAAGGTAACCACCGCTGTTCCGCAGCGCATGGAACGGCACTCGATGGAGCAGGCCCTGCGGGACAACGATGATGCGCTTGCGCAGTTCCGGCGCAATGGGTTCGATAAGGATTCTGTAAAGCTCATTCAAACGGGTTGACGCGGTCAACAGGTGATGCTTGTGTGCTCGAGCCAGATGCTCCCAGTTCACACTGCTGCTCTTGACGTGCCGTTCAAAGTTAGCAAGAAGAGTCTCCACTTCAGGAACCGCGTTTTCCTGCCGGACGCACCTTACGCCGGTTTGAGTTATCGTGAAAATAAGCAGATCGGTCCCGTCGATGAAGTACTCCAGGACGGTTTCATCCGCTGAGAGCGAAGCTGTGAGGGCCGAGGCATTCATCGGCCCGGTTCCGAGCCTCTCACACAGCACACGGGAGCGCGCTTTCTCGGAAAGCTCGAGGGCGGATTCCGGCGATTGCCTTACGGCAAGCCTCACCAGCTGTGTATAGACATTCTCGCGATCGTTCAGGAAGGCGAGCTTCAAGTCATCGGATCCCAGTCTGTCCCACAGCGAATCGAGACGCTTCTCAGCCCCGCGCAGGTAGTGCAGCGCCTCGCTCGGTTGCGTGCGCACGAGCAGTGTGCCCAACTCGTTCGCTGCATGGAACTGCATCCACTCCGAACGTCCTCGGTCGGCTTCGCCATGTGCGCAGCGAAAGGCTTCAAGCGCCCCCTCGACATCACCGCGAGTTTTTCGTATACGGCCAATAATGATGTCCGCGAGTGCCAGGCGATTGGGCAACCCTGAATTCTGAAGTAGGGCGCGCGCGGCCAAGGCTTCCTCGAGCCCGTGAACGTCGCCCCACTCGCCTCCGATCAAAGCCACCTGAAGCTTGGCGATGGCAGTCCATGCGTCGTTTCGTTCTTCCTGAAAGCAGCGAGTTGCTTCAGCCAGAAGAGGGCCGATTTCGCGAGTGTTCAACCGCCTTGCTGCAACGGCTTGAAAGACCAGCGCCTTGCCCGTCTCAAGGCTCAATCCCAGGCTACGCGCGAGGACTTCCGCGCGGCCCGCCACCTCGATCGCGCCTTTAAAGTCGCCGATCTCGATCAGGATTTCTGCTTCGTTCAAACAGCACTGACACACCTGACGCCGATCGCCCCTCTCTTCATAGGTCGATCGAAGGGCGTCGATTTCCCGCAGCGCCTCAGCAGAGTTTCCGCGGAGGTAAAGAAGATAAGCGATGTTGTACCGGCAGGCCAAAGACCAGACGGACCATCCCATGGTTTCTGCAATCCCGAGAGCTCGAGCGTAACGGCGTTCGGCTTCCTCGAAGTCGTTCATCAGCATCAAGGCTGCAGCAGAATTCGAAAGGGTGGCGAAATAGCCCTCGCGGTCACCGGCTTCTTCGAGCGCCGGCATCGCTCGTTCTGCGAAATGGAGAACAAGGTCGAAACGGTTGAGCCGTTGATAGGCGTGGGAAAGATTCGCGTCGAGGCGAGCCAGCCGGTGCCGGTCGTTTAAGGTCTCGAAAATTGATCGGGCGCGGTCCGCACAGACGAGCAACTCGTCGAACCGGCACATGAAGTTGAGCAGCCCTACCTTCGCGTGCAGTGTCCGCCCAAGTTCAACCGGCTCATCGATTCCCTCGAGAATCGAAGTAGCGCGGTCGTAACTGTTCAGGGCCGGCTCGAATTCGTTCATCAGTTGATGCGCATTCGCGGCGGCGCGATGCGCCAAAGCGCGGCTTACGTCGTTCAGAGTCGAATCCTCCGCCAGACACTTCGCCAGTTTCAGGAGCGGCGGCAATTCCTGCGTGGAACGGCGTCCCTTTTCCTTAATCAACTCGGCCAGTTCGATGACCTGCGTAGAAACGGTTCCCTCCGTGTGATCCGTAGGAAAATCACTATAGAGGTTCGAGCGGAATTCAGTCATCGGGAAACTCTTGGCGTAGTGAAGAATCTGAATAAGTCCTAGAACTATATCCTATGCCTCGCGGATTCCTGTCTCTCCTCATGTTTCTGCTGGAATGCCGCAGTCTCCTCACCACTGAGTCACAACGTAACGCGAAGGAGTCTACGAGTTCCGAGGGGGAGTTACTAGGAGTCTTCCTGAGGCGACTCAACCTGAGACCACTCAGTAAGTTAAGAAACATCTCATATTTAGCTGTCGCGGCACTCGAAGTGCCTTGGGTTTGTCATGCGGACCAGAGCCAGAGACTCCGGATTCAGCTTGATCGAGCTGGTCCTGGTGATTGGACTGACGTTCATCGGTGGGGCCATCGCCATAGTCCAGCTTCGCGGCACGCGGGGGGCGATCGAGACCCAGATCGTGTCCAATCAGGTGGTCGATCAGATGACCTATGCCCAACAGGTGGCGATTAACGAACGACGCAATGTATCGATTCAGTTTCTGGCCCCGAATCACATCACGGTGACCCGGCTGGAGTCCGATGGCACCTCGACGGTGATTTCGGACGTTTATCTGCCCAGCGGATTTGCTTTCGCTCTGCCGGGTGGCTCTCCACCCGACACCCCCGAGGGGTTCGGGAACACCACCGCCGTGGCCTTCAACGGGGCGACAGGAGGGACGTTTCTGGGTGATGGAACCTTCATCGACGCTTCGGGAGTGGTGCAGAACGGCACCGTTTTTACGATTGGCGGAGGCGCCGGCTCGGCCCGGGCCGTGACCCTCACAGGGGCGACAGGGCGGATCTCGCAATACCAGTTGATCAATAACGTATGGGAGTCGACGAACCATTGAAACTCAAGAGTCCTGAACATTCTGGCCCGAAACAGCGGCGCCCGGAAGCCGGGCTGAGCCTGCTGGAGGTGATGCTGGCGGCCTTTCTGCTGACGGTAGGGCTGCTGGCTGCGGCTTTGACGGTGGGAACGGCCGTGGGTTCGATGTTTATCAGCCAGGAGCAATTGATCGCCAAACAGAAGGCGCGCGAGGCGCTGGAAAGCGTGTTCACCGCGCGCAATACGCAGAACATTGTCTACAACCAGATTCGCAATGTGTCCGACGCGACGGTGTTTAACCCGCCGGTTGCCGGTATTTTCGTGGATGGATGGCAGCCGATCACGCTGACCGGTTCGGATGGAATTGCCAACACCGCCGACGACGCGGGCGAGCCGTTGGAGACCACCACGCTGCCCGGGCCGGACGGTCTGCTGGGGACATTGGACGACGAGGTCCGGCCACTGACTACCTATCAGCGACGCATAGAGATCACGAACATTACGATGTCGAATGGCAACCCGGATCCCGATATTCGCCAGATCACCGTAGAGGTTCGCTTCTCGGTCAAGGGCGTGTGGCGAACCGTTACCCTCGGTTCGCGCATCTCGAGATTCAGTTAGCCCAGAGGAAGTGATGACGATGGCTCCTACATCCCGTACCCCGGAATTGCGACGCCAGCGCGGCTTCACGGCGCTGGAATTCGTCATCGCGAATCTGGCGATGCTCGTGGTGATGGGAGCGACGTTCACCCTGCTTTTTTCGACTTTCAGCGCCAGGGCCAGCCTGCAGGCGTCGCTGCAGACGCAGCAGTCGGTCCGGGTCGCCATCAACACGATCGCCAGAGAGATGACGATGGCGGGAACGGGGTTGCCGGGGGCGATTACCGTGCCCAACGGAGCGGGAGCGGTTTCACTGTTGCGGCCGGGCATCGGGACCACACTGCCCACCCCGACGGATACGTTGAATATCATTACTCCGGGTGAAGCGGAGGGGCCCTTGATTACCGGGCAGAACGCGACGGAGAACACCGATGTCGTGACGATTGTCGCGGTCGATCAGCAATCGCCCACCTGGTCGGTGACCGGATACACGGATACGTTTCCGGGCACGGACCTGAACTTCGGGGAGAACGTCCGCGCCGGAGCGACCCAGTTGTTCCAGAACAACGTGCTGTTGTTCATGAATATCAACGGCGCAGTCATGGGCTGCGTCACGAGTGTGAGCGCAGTGGCGGACGTGGCCTCCTTCGATGACATGGATGCCTGCGGGATCAATCAGCCAGGCGCTGCTGCCGGGAACTTTCTGACGACGATGCTCAATCCGGATTCGACGCTGCCGCCGACGACAGCGACGCGAATCAATGTTGTCAGTTACTACCTGAACGCGGCCGGCAGCCACGGCCACCCCTCGCTGATGCGCGCCGTGAATGCGCAGGCGCCGCAGGAACTGATCGAGGGCGTGGAAAACCTGCAGATCACCTATGACCTTTACGACTTCACCACCAGCGCGGCCACGGCAAACGTCGTTCCGGCGGCGGGATTTTCAGCCTCCAATCAGATCCGGTCGGCGAACATCGCGGTGACCGGACGGTCGCTGGACCGGCTGCAACGCACCGGCGACTACTACCGCTTCGGGCTGACGTCGAAAATCACGATTCGAAATGCAACATTCCGCAATCGATACAACGGGCCGTAAGGGATAACGGCCGTGACGGATACGTTGATCAAGGAGGGGAAACATGAGACGCCGGATTGAAAACGAACAGGGGTATGCGCTCGTGACCTCGCTGATCATTCTGGCGGTGGTCAGCACCCTGGCGATCAGCATGGTCAACAAGGTGAACACCGAACAGAAAATCGCAGGCAACGATCTCGATTTCAGCTCTGCGTTTTACGCTGCCGAGGCGGGCCTTGAGCAAATGAACTCGGACCTGTCGAAGCTGTTTTCACTATCGGTCTTTCCGACAGCCGCGCAACTGGCTGCGGTGACCAATCCGGCCAACCAGCCGGTGATCTCCTCTGTGACGTACCCGACGTATACGGTCACCGGCGGCCAGAACGCGACGCTGAGCGCAGCCATCAACAGCACGGTCACGACGATCGGCGTCACTTCAACCGCGGGGTGGCCGTCTTCGGGGTTCTTCATGATCGATGCGGAAGAGATTACCTACAGCGGAACCACCGCGACGAGTTTCACCGGGTGCGTGCGCGGTCAGAGCGGGTCCACGGCCGCCGCGCACGCCAACGCCCGGCGGGTTTCCAGATCCAAGGTGGTGACGATTCAGGAAGGCGCGTCGGCGGGCCTGACCGCCCAGGTGATTCCCTACACGTTGACCGTCGCCGCAAGAGCGGGAATCGGGTCGGAAGCCCTCCTGACCCGTGAAATTCAGGTCGCACTGGTTCCCGTGTTTCAGTTCGGCGTGTTCTCGGATTCCGATCTTTCCTTTTTCGCGGGCCCGAACTTCAACTTCGGGGGACGGGTGCATACCAACGGGAATCTGTTCCTGGCGCAGAACAGCGGCGCGACCCTGACGCTGTCACAAAAAGTCGTGTCTGCCGCCGACGTGATCCGTACGGAGCTTGCCAACGGCGTGGCGATCACCACGACCGGTCATACCGGAACCGTCGACGTGGTGCGAGCCCCGGCAAGTCTTCGCGCCCTACAGTACAGCCCGAACGAAGGAAGCGTCACCGCTGGTCCAGGTTCCGCCATCAACCCCTCCTGGGCCGCGATCTCGCTGACGACCTACAACGGCAACATCCTAAGTAAGGACACGGGGGGCAGAGCGCTGATCCTCCCGTTCGTGGACGCGTCGGCGTCTCCGATAGAGGTGATTCGTCGTCCACCGGCCGGGGAGAATCCAACCAGCATCCTGGCCCAGGGACGTCTCTACACTCAGGCGAGCCTTCGAGTGCTGCTGTCCGACACCGCCGCCGATCTTCCCGGAGGAGTGGGCTATCCGTTGAACGCCGCCCTGTACGGGGCGCCCTATAACGTCGGCGCCTACGCCTACGTGCCGGGAGCGAATACCCCGCGCTTTGCCGAATCGAATCCCGCAGACGCCGACTTCATCAACGCGGATAACACGGACCAGACCGTGGCGACATCGCTTATTGACGGGTTTCTGCAGGTCCAGCTCATTCAGAACAACGGCACCATTTCCGACGTGACCCAGGAAATCCTGTCGACCGGGATCTCCTCGTCGAATCCCAATGCCATCCTCCGGTTCCAGAGACTCGCCCCGGGAGCGGTGGCGGGCAGCGCGACGGCCGCCGATTTCGAGCCCCTCAAGCTGGCCGATCCCCGTGAATCCCTCTTTCGCGATGCCGCGCTCGGCGGCGGCGATCCCCGGCCGATTCCGAAGATCGGCGTGATGGGACTCATCGACCTCGACGTCAACAACCTGAGGTTGTGGCTCAGCGATGCGCATCCCAGCTTTACGCCGGCCAGCGCCGGCAGCGGTGATCTGGCCCTCGACAACAACGGCTACATTCTCTATTTCTCCGACCGGCGGGGTAATCGGGATGGCGCCGGAAATGAAACCGGGGAGTTCGGCTTCGAAGATTTCGTGAATGGAGCGGGTGGCGCCAACGGGACGCCCAACAACACCCTGGACGCCGGAGAAGACCTCAACGAGAACGGCACTCTGGAAACCTACGGCGCAAACCTGCCCGGCGCCGCCACGACTTTTCCGGCCAACACCGACCTTTTTTCGACCTATGCGGGCGCGTCCACGACCTTGTCGGCGGCGATGACTTCGGCAACCAATCCTGCCAACGGCGGGCAAATTACCGTCGTGTCCACGGCTGCTTTCCCGACCCGCGGCTATATCGTGATTGGCACCGAGTCCATCACCTACACCGGCAAGACCGCCACGAAGTTCACCGGCATCACGCGCGGCGCCAACAGCACAACCGCGGCGTCCCACGTGAACACCTCGCTCGTATTCGCCAATAACCAGGCCAGAAAGAACAAGGTCTACTATTTCCGGCGGGCGCTTCGCCTGGTCAATGGGGCGCTGGGAAATCTGCCGATGCCGGGCTTCACCGTCGCGTCGGAGAATCCCGTCTACGTCCAGGGAAACTACAACGCCAATGGCGCCGGTTTCGGCGCGGGCCAATCGGCTTCTGCGGTCATTGCGGATTCGGTGACCTTGCTTTCCGGTGCGTGGAGAGATGAACAGTCTTTTGATTTTCCCTACGCTCCGGGCAACCGCCAGGCGACAACCACCTGGTACCGGCTGGCGATTGCCGGCGGGAAGGGCCGCAATTTCCCGAACCCGGCTTACGGCAGCGCCGGTGTCCCCAACGATTTCGGCACGGACGGAGGCACCCACAACTTCCTCCGATACATCGAAAGCTGGAGCGGCGCCACCAGCAACTACTCCGGCTCGCTGGTCTCACTCTACTATTCCCGGCAGGGCAGCGGCTCCTACAAGTGCTGCACTACCGTCTACGGTCCGCCCACGCGAGCCTACGCCTTTGACGTGTCGTTCCTGGTGCCTTCCCAGCTGCCACCAGGCACGCCGCGCTTCCGCGATATCAACAACCTCGCCTTCCGGCAGACCATCCTCGCCGGGCCCTGACAGGTTGGTTGCCAACCGTCCCGAGGCACAAACGGCCCTTCTGGCGTAAGCCAGGAGGGCCGTTTTGTATCCAGGAGAGCGGCGTAACGCTCTCCTTCCAGGCCGTCCGGTTTTGTCTTCCGGCGTGGCGTGCTATCGTCACCCGCTATGCCTTTCGAGGATCTGCAACAATTTGTCGCTGATTTGGAGCGGAACCATCAGCTCCGGCGCGTGAAGATCGAGGTGGACCCTGTGCTGGAGGCTGGGGAGATTGCCCAGCGTGTGTTGCGGGAGGGCGGACCCGCTTTGCTGTTTGAACGACCCAAAGGCGGGTCGATGCCGTTGGTGATGAATCTGTTTGGAACGATGGATCGCGTGCGCCTGGCGCTGGGCCGGGACCCCGGCGAAATCGGAGAGGAACTGCTCGGCGCGGTCCAGCGTTTGAATCCTCCATCGCTGAAATCGTTGTGGCAAAACCGGAAGGTTCTGAGCCGCCTTCGTTACATGCGGCCGAGGTCGGTTTCTGCCGGACTCTGTCAGGAAATTGTCGAAGCGCCCGATCTGGCCCAGTTGCCCGTATTGAAGTGCTGGCCCCTGGATGGAGGGCGTTTTATTACTTTTGGCATGGTGCTCACCCACAACCCGCAAACCGGCGCGCGGAACCTGGGGCTGTACCGTCTTCAGGTTTTCGGCCGGGAACTGACGGGGATGCACTGGCAGAGCATGAAGGGCGGCCGGGGTCATTACTGGGAAGCGGAACAGCAGGGGAAGGATCTGGAAGTGGCCGTGGTGATCGGCGCGGACCCCATCCTCATGATGTCTTCGATCCTGCCGCTGCCCGAAGATGTGGACGAGATCGGTTTTGCAGGCTTTCTCAGGGGAAGAAGCGTTCCCATGGTTCGTGCAAAAACCCTCAACATGACCGTTCCAGCGAACGCAGAGATCATTTTGGAAGGTTTTGTTCCGGCCGGAGAACGCCGTATCGAAGGACCCTTCGGCGATCATTTCGGCCATTATTCCGAAGCGGCGGAGTTTCCTGTGCTTCATGTTCGCAAGGTGACCCGGCGGCGCAACGCCATTTACGCGGCTACCGTCGTGGGCAAGCCGCCCCAGGAAGACAAGTTTCTCGGGCTCGCCGCCGGAGAGATGGTGGGGCCGTTGATCAAATTAATTCATCCCAACGTGGTCGAACTGGCGGCCTACGTGGGCGCGGGGTTTCACAACCTGCTCGTCGCCTCTGTGAAGGAGCGTCATCCGAAGGAAGTGCTGAAGACAGCGATGGCCCTGCTGGGCACGGGCCAGCTCTCGCTGACGAAGGTGCTTGTCCTGGTGGGCGCGGAACGCGATCCGAACGATTTTCACGGCGTCCTGCGCGATATCGGGCAGCGATTCGACCCCGAAGACCACATGTGGCTGCTGCCGTTTGCTCCTCTGGACACCCTTGACTTCACTTCATTTACGATGCACATCGGCAGCAAGCTGGTGATCGATGCCTGCGGCGGGGTTCTCAGGCCGGACATTCCAGCTCCGGAAATGGACTATTCCACGATCGACGCGCGCATCCAAAAGTGGAAGCTCCTGGAAGGCGGTTTTCTGGTGCTGTCGGTGCGGGAAGACGGCAGGGCCGTGGTGAACAACGTCCTTGCGGCGAAGCCTTCCTTGCGCTTCGTCGTGGCAGTCAGTCCCGACGTCAATCTCGATGATGACGAGAACCTGCAGTGGGGAATCTTCACGCGATTCGATCCGGCTCGCGACATGGTTTTTTCGAGCCAGGAGTTCAGGGGCGCCCGGCCTGTCTACCGCGGCATGATCGGAATCGATGCGACCTGGAAACAGGGCTATCCGCTGCCGCTCGAGATGGACGACTCCGTCATGAACCTGGTCGATCGACGGTGGGGCGACTACTGGAAATAGATTCGTCGCGCTATACTTCCACCATGCCGAAGAAGACAGATAACCTCACCGTGAATTGCCCGTGCTGCGAGGCGGTGTTGACCGTTCATCCCGCCAGCGGCGAAGTCCTTTTTACAGAGAAATCCAAAAAGAAATCCGGAGTTTCCTTCGAGGATGCGATGCAGCAACTCCAGAAAGACAAGGAAACGGCCGATGACCGCTTCCGTGATGCATTCGCGAAAGAAGCCTCACGAATGAAAACAGTCGAAGAGAAGTTCCAGGAAGCTCTCAAGCGCAAAGACGAGCTCGAAGATCCCCTGCGTCCCCTCGACTACGACTGAGGACAGAAATCATGGCAAGCACCACAGAACAGAATAAGGAAAACGTAAGGGCGTTCTACGATCTGGCGTTCAATCAGAGGCAGCCCGAAGAAGCCGTGAAGCGCTACGTCGGCTCGTCCTACCGGCAGCACAACCCCAATGCCGGTGATGGCCCGGAGCCCTTCATTGGCTTCGTCAAGTGGCTCACCGGTGCAAATCCAGCGCTGCGCGTGGAATTCAAACGACTGATCGCCGAAGGCGATCTCGTGGTTGTGCACAGTCACAATGTCGCGGTGCCGGGCACGAGGGGCAAGGCCGTCATCGACATTTTCAGGCTCGATAACGGAAAAATCGTCGAACACTGGGACGTCGTTCAGGAAGTTCCGGAGACGTCAAAAAACGATAACACCATGTTTTGAATTCGGGGCCGTGCACCTCGAACCCCGAATTCCCGCGTCATGGCCTCGAGTTGCCGGCGCCCGTCAATCCGGCATTTATTCTCGATCGACCAACAAGAAGGGGGCCTGCCGCGATCCGGATTTCATGAAGCCATACGACGTTCGTGGCGGCCGGTTCAGTCCAGCAGGAAAGTTGGGTTGAGGTTGAATTGGCGCTTTGAGAGGAGGAATTCGGGGTTCGAGGTGCACGGCCCCGAATTCCTTCTGCTTAGCTCTGCAGCGGTTGTTGCTCGTTCTTCTTGTCGCGTAGAACGGCTTTGCGGGACAGCTTGATCTTGTTGCCTTCGATGCCGACAACCTTGACCATCACCTGATCACCTTCGTTCAACTCGTCCCTCACCTGGCGAATGCGAGCTTCGGATATTTCCGAGATGTGCAGAAGCCCATCGGTCCCGGGGAAGATCTCCACGAATGCCCCGAAGTCTGCGATGCGGACAACCTTGCCGAGATACGTTTTGCCGATCTCGGGTGTCGCCGTGAGTCCCTGGATGATCGCGATCGCCTTGTTGGCCGAAGGACCGTCCGACGATGCAATGTTGACGCGGCCGTCATCGGAGACATCGATCTTTACGCCGGTCTGCTCGATGATCGAGCGGATCATTTTCCCGCCGGGACCGATGACATCGCGAATCTTGTCGGTCGGGATTTTCAGCGTGTAGATGCGCGGGGCAAACTGGGAAATTTCCTCCCGGTGTGCCGCCAGGGATTCTTCCATGATGCCGAGAATGTGCATGCGGCCCCGGCGCGCCTGTTCGAGGGCTTCGGCCATGATCGTGGAGGTCACGCCCGGAATCTTGATGTCCATCTGAAGCGCGGTAATTCCTCCCCGGGTGCCGGCAACCTTGAAGTCCATATCGCCGTAGTGATCTTCAGCGCCGGCAATATCGCTCAGGACGGCATAATTGTCGCCTTCCTTGACGAGTCCCATGGCAACGCCGGCTACCGGCGCCGTAATCGGAATTCCCGCATCCATCATCGCGAGGGCGCCGCCACAGATGGAGGCCATGGATGAGGAACCGTTGGATTCGAGGATGTCCGACACGATGCGAATCGTGTACGGCCAGGCTTCCGCGGTCGGGAGGACGGCTGAAAGAGCGCGTTCCGCCAGGGCTCCATGACCGATTTCGCGGCGGCCGGGGCCGGTCATTCTGCCTGTTTCGCCGACCGAAAACGGAGGGAAGTTGTAGTGCAGCATGAACCGCTTGTGGGCTTCGCCTTCAAGCAATTCCATCCGTTGTTCGTCATCGGAGGTGCCGAGCGTGGCCGTCACGAGCGCCTGCGTCTCGCCACGAGTGAATACTGCCGAGCCATGGGTACGCGGAAGAAGGCCGGTTTCGATCCAGATCGGTCGGATCTCGTCGAACTTTCGTTTGTCCGGCCGTTCTCGCTTGTGGAGGATCTGATCGCGGAAGATTTTTTCTTTTAACTCGTCAAACAGCCGTTTGATCAGCGCGAGTTTGGCGTCGTCCGCATCAGGGTACTTCTCGACTACTTTTGTCTTGGCTGCGTCGATGCGCGTGTAGCTTTCAATCTTTGGATACTTTTTGGTATTGAGTGCGTCTTCCAGTTCCGTTCGGATGAGTTTCTCGATTGCCGCCGCGAGGGCGGGGTCCGTTTCAGGAGCCGTCACCTTTCGTTTCACCGGCTTCAATCGTTCGCCCAGTTCTTTTTGAAGGGCAATGATCTGCTTGATCGCTTCATGGCCGATGTTTAGCGCTTCAACCATGATTTCCTCGGAAACTTCCTTTGCGCCGGACTCGACCATGACGATGCCGTCTTCCATGCCGGCGACAGCCAGATTCAGCAGACTGCTCTTCAGTTCGGAATAGGTCGGGTTCACGATGTAACGTCCGTCAACCAGCCCTACGCGGACTGCGGCAATCGGCTTGTGAAACGGGATGTTGGAGGTATAAAGAGCCGTGGATGCGCCGACGATGGCGAGCATCGAGGGGTCGACCTCGGGATCGGCCGACAGCACCAGGGCGATGATCTGGGTTTCATTCTTATAGCCGTCTTCAAAAAGCGGCCGTACGGGCCGATCAATCATGCGGCAGGTGAGCGTCTCGCGTTCGGAAAGCTTGCCCTCGCGTTTGAAGAACCCCCCGGGGATTTTCCCCGCAGCATAGAAATTTTCACGGTAATCGACGGTAAGAGGGAAGAAATCGATGCCTTCCCTCGGTTTGTCCGCGGCGCAGGCCGTGACCAGCACGACAGTATCGCCACAACGGACGTAAGCAGCCCCATGGGCCTGTTTTGCCAGCTTGCCGATTTCGATCGAGAGCTCTCTCTCGCCGATCATCGCGCTGACTTTCTGAACATTCATGATTTTAATTTCTCCTCACTTGATGGCCGCGCCCTATGCCCGGGGTTTCGCGCTATCGCGCTCACGCTTTGCCGGGCTTGCCTTCGCGGCCGCTTTACAACAAAAAAACCCGAAGCGACAGCCCCGGGTTCTCTTTACTGGTTGAATCTGTCGAAGCGCCTATAGCACTGCGGCGCTCTATTTGCGGATTCCAAGCTTACCGATCACGTCTCTGTAGCGTTCGACACTGGACCGTCGCAGATAATCGAGCAGGCGACGCCGTCTGCCAACGATCTTTAACAACCCCCTGCGGGAGCCGTGGTCTTTCTTATGTGTCTTGAAATGTTCTGTGAGGTACGTAATACGCTCGCTAAGAATGGCGATCTGGACTTCTGGAGAACCCGTATCTGAAGCGTGTATGCGATGCGTCGTGATAATGGTTCCCTTGCTATCTTTCGTTAAACTCATCTTCTCGGGTTTCCGCTTTCCTCTTTGGTTGACTGGCCTCAGCGAGGCTTTCGGGGTTCAGCCGAAGTCCCTGAGGTTAACACAACTCGTGGACGCGCCCAACCACTTTCTACGGACGCCACGGCCAGGAACTCGCCTTCTTTGTTGAAGATGCGAGCCAGGCCACCAGGTACGGCCGTGGCTACCGGATTCCCGTGCCGCACACGGTCCTCTTCGGTTTTGCCCTCGACGGTGATAGACGGGTATTCGGCCAGAAGGCTTTCCATGGGGATCACAGCCGCTGCAGTTGCCTCATCCAGGGCAATCGCCTGCTCGATACTGAAGTCGCCGGACCGCAGGCGCCGGAGGGATTTCAGATGTGCGCCGCAACCGAGCTGCTGTCCAAGATCATGAGCGAGACTACGTACATACGTTCCCGCGGAACAGGTAATGTGAAACTTCGCCAGCGGCGGATCAAAATTCAGGAGTTCGAAGCGCTGCACTTGTACGGGAACCGCAGGGCTCTGAATGGGCATTCCACGACGCGCCAGCTTGTAGGACGGCTCTCCGCCGATCTTCTTGGCCGAAATCAACGGCGGCATCTGATCGAACGTACCAATCAGCGGACGGATGGCCTCTTCCACCTGATTCCGACTCTGTTCGAGGGGCTGCTCGACCCCGACAGGCTCTCCCTCAAAGTCGTAGGTCGAGGTTGCAAACCCAAAACGGATTTCACCCGTGTATTCCTTTGGCGATGAGGCGAAGAACTGGCCCATGCGCGTTGCTTTACCAATGCACAACGGCAGGACGCCCGTCGCCATCGGATCAAGAGTGCCAAGGTGCCCGACCTTACTGGTCTTCAACAGTTTTCGGATGCGCTGGACGACATCGTGCGAGGTCATGCCCCCGGGTTTGTCGATAATAAGAACGCCGTTCACTCCGACTTTGTCTTGATCTGATCGAATAACTGCTCAATTCGCATTTCTGTTTCGAGGGTTTCGTCGTATTCGAAGACAAGTTCGGGAATTCTTCTCAGATGATGGAGCCGCGCGCTGAGCGAGCGCCGGACAAACCTTGCCGCCGATCGCAGGCCCTGAAGCGTCTTCTTTCGCTCCTCGCCCTGGCTCAGTGTGCTGATGAAGACACGGGCATGACCCAGATCCGGCGAGACTTTCACCCGTGTCACCGTGACGAGCAGGACACGCGGATCCTGGAGCTCGCGCTCAAGGATTTCGCTCAACTCCATTCTCAGTTGTTCTTCGATTCGGTCGACGCGGCGTCCCAGCATGGCGATACTCCATATTACTCCGGCGGGCCGTTCCAGCGTACCAAAAGGCGGTCAAAAGACTTTTGCTCCTGCGCCCGGCTTCGTCCGGAGGACCGCGGGGATCGGTGTCCACGAATACTCATGCAGCGGATATACTGGCCAGCGAGGGCTGAAGCAACTTTGAAGCCGGATCAACATTCAACGCGGGAGCCGTGGCACCGTCACCTCTTTTACCGAAAGCCGGTTCTCAGGACGACATGGAAGTTGCGTCTGTCCATCGTCCTGGCTCTTGCCGCCATTCTTGTCTTGCCACGGGGATTCTGGGCAAGAAAGATCGGCCAGAGTCTCGTATGCGAACAAGATGCACCTCCCAGTGACGCGTTGTTGCTGGAGAATTTCAATCAGGATTACCGGGTATTCAAACGGGCCGCCGCTTTGCGCAGAGCGGGAATTGCCTCTCGTATCTTCGCGCCAAGCACCAATGCCTCCGGTCTGTCCCGTCAGATTACGCAGCTCATGGCCCAGACGGCCGGCCTGGACCATTTTGAGATCATCCCGTTCTCGGAAGCGGAACCCATCAGCTTGAACGCCGCCAACCAGGTTCGAGATTTCCTCAGCAAGGAAAACATCAAGTCCGTCGTGGTCATTGCTCCCGGGTTCCGTAGTCGACGCTCGATGATGGTTTACAGCACCGCTTTGGGGCAGGCCGGAATTCGGGTGGGATGTGTGCCGATAATGGAATCGGCACCGACTCAAACATGGCCTTCAACCTGGCACGGCGTCCAGGAAGTGGCCGAGCAGTTTATCAAGCTCCAGTACTATCGCTTTTACGTCTTGTGGTAGACCCGGAGTCCAAGCGGACTACTAAGCGGACCCGAGGTTGCGATTCTCCCCTGGTTTCGGTGTGGTGGACTTCCAGCTTGTTCGACGCCCGTCGTATTGACGCACGTTCATCCTTCGATTCAGGGAATTGACGGCGCTGACGCTGCACCGCATCCGTGTCGCAATCTCGGTGATCGACATGTCCGTTGAAGTCAGCAGCGCGATCATCTTACTGATTTCAGAGTCCAAAAAAGAGCGGCCCTTCCCGCGCATCTAAATCCCCCTTTGCAAGTCATTGCTAACTTCCGTGTTTCTTGAGCGCAGGCCGCGCGACAAACTCCATATCTGCTGAAATCCGTTTCTCCGCGATCATCCCTGACGGCCCGACTCAAGCCGCGTTGCCGTCCCTGGCGCCTGGAACTATCAGAGCAGGGGCAGGGCCAAACCTGTTATCCGGGGAATTCGGGACAAGTTATTGATTTAAAATGGGAAAGGGCGGTCGGGTCGATGGCCAAATAGGGCAATATCCATCAATTTGTCGCAGTAATGTCAGGAAGTTGAAGCGGGTTGACATTTTTGTCGTTCCAAGACATTAGACGATTTCAATATTGCCCTGGACGATGCATTCGGGGGCGCTCCGTTCGGCCTCCTCCAGGGCGAGCTGCAGGGCCTTCAGGACATAGGGCTCGTCGGAGCCGACGATGGCGACGCTGATTTCCGCGCGTTGCCACACCTCCTGGTGATCTGTTTCGGCGACCGTGACGTTGAACTTCGATCGCAGGCGGTCTTTCAGGCGGCGGACAACCATTCTCTTGTCCTTGAGAGATTGCGCGTGGGGGACACTGATTTGGAGGGTGAGCAGGGCAATCGTAACTATAGAGTCACTTCCACTTTTTCTGTCACAAAGGCTTCGATAATATCGCCGACTTTAATGTCGTTGAAGTTCTGGATCCCGATACCACACTCATAACCTCTGGTGACTTCCGACGCGTCGTCCTTGAATCGCTTCAAAGACGAGATCTTTGCCTTCAAAATCACGACGTTATCGCGCAGCAGCCGTATTTCGGCGGTGCGGGTGATCTTACCGTCGGTGATGTAGGAACCGGCGACGACGCCCACTTTCGGAACGCGGAACACGTTGCGCACTTCTGCAGTACCGAGGTGGATTTCCTTGGTGACGGGTTCAAGCATGCCCACGCATGGCGCGCTTGATCTCGTCGACGACATTATAGATAACCGTGTGAAGACGAATATCGACCTTCTCGCGGTTCGCCAGCTCGGCGGCTTTTCTTTCGGGCCGCACGTTGAAACCCACGATGATCGCGTTCGATGCGGCGGCGAGCAGGACATCGGTTTCCGTGATGGCGCCGACGCTCGAATGGAGGATGCGAACTTTCACTTTGTCGGTGCTGAGCTTCTTGAGCATTTCGGTCAAGGCTTCCTGTGATCCCTGCACGTCGCATTTGAGCACGAGTGGCGACTTCCTTGACATCGCCTTCGGCGAGTTGCTTGTGGAACTGGTCCAGCGTAAGACGGGAAGACTTGGCCATGGCGGTTTCGCGTAACTTTTCCTGGCGGTATTGCGCGATCTGCGCGGGCTTTCTCGTCATCGACCGACTGGAAAGAGTCGCCGGCAAGCGGCATACCCTGCAGCCCGAGTACCTCGACCGGTGTGGAAGGCGGAGCTTCCTTGATGGCCTCGCTGTGTTCGTTGAACATCGCGCGGACTTTACCGTAAACCGCACCGGCAATGAAGTTGTCGCCGACTCTCAGCGTCCCATTCTGCACCAGGACGGTGGCGACATTGCCGCGGCCCTTATCGATTTTGGCTTCAAGCACCACGCCGGTTGCCGGCAGGCTGGGATCCGCCTTGAGGTTTTGCAGGTCGGCAACCAGCAGAATCATTTCGAGCAGGTGGTCCAGGTTCTTGCCTGTTTTCGCCGAGACCTCGACCATCACGGTGTCGCCGCCCCAGTCTTCCGCCTGCAGGCCCTGTTCGGCCAACTCCCGTTTCACGCGTTCGACGTTGACCCCGGGCTTGTCGATCTTGTTGATCGCGACAACGAAAGGCACTTTCGCCGCCTTCGTGTGCGAGATCGATTCGATGGTCTGGGGCATTACGCCGTCGTCGGCTGCCACAACCAGAACAACAATATCCGTGACCTTGGCGCCGCGGGCGCGCATCAGGGTGAACGCCTCATGGCCGGGAGTATCGAGAAAAGTGATCTGACGGTCTTTCACATTTACCTGATACGCGCCGATATGCTGCGTGATGCCGCCGTGTTCCTGTTCGGTGACCCGGGTCTTGCGGATGGCGTCGAGCAGGGAGGTCTTCCCATGGTCCACATGACCCATGATCGTAACCACGGGGCCCCGCGGCAGCAGATTCTCCGGAGCGCTGACCTCTACCTGGTCGAGCATGACGCTTTCTTCAAATGTCACAAATTCCGCTCCTGCGTTAAAGTCTTTCGCAGATGTCCTTCGCCATTTCCCGGTCGAGCGACTGGTTCTTCGAGGCGAAGACACCGCGTTCCATTAACTTCTTGATCATTTCGTTGAACTTGACATCGAGCTTTTCCGCGAGATCTTCCACGGTGATACCTTCCGTCAGTGTGACTTTGCGGAATTCTCTTGGGGCTTCGGGCTTTGGTTGGGGGCGGGTTGTCGGAGTCCCGAGTTTCTTCTCGACGTGACGTTCATATCGCTGCTGGTAGCGTTCCAGGGCGCTCTGGCGCCTTTGATCGGCAGGGGCGGGGGTGACGCCTCCGGGCCGGGCCGGAGTGCGCGCCCCTCCCGGACCCGTGGGTGCAACCCCCCGACTCATATCCGGGCCGTAAAGGACGCTTGTGCCGAGGGGGCCCCGCGGACTTTGTCCAGGCTTTCGCGCCGGAGGCTGGACAGGCAGGCGGTTTTGTTGGCGTAGCCTCTCCTGGACGATTTGCTGCATCGTCTTCCGCTCTTCGTGACCCGGTACCGGTGTGACCGGCTTCTTCTCTCCCGGCAGCGACACGATGGGGCTGACCGGCGCCTTGGGCTCAACGAATCGAACACCGCGAGGCTCCGCTCTGCGCACCGGCGGAGCGGGCGGAGGAGGTGGTGCAACAGGTGGCGGAGGTGGCTGAGGAACAGCCTTCGGAGTTGCCGCAGCAGCCGGAGGAGCCGCCGGTTCCTCGGCAGCAGCCGGTGGCGGTGCGGGCTTCGCTTCCGCTTTGACTTCCACTTCAGCTTCAGCCGGTTTTGCTTCGATTTGCGGGGCGGGCGGCGGAACGGGTTTGGGTTCCGGTTCAGGCTCCGCTACCGGTGCGGCAACGACTTCTTCGACCTCTGCCTCCTCGACTTTACCTGCGCTTGGCGGCCGTTACGGGTTCTTCCTCCTCGACGGGCCCAAGCTTCTTGCGAAGCTGATCGGCAAGACGGTCTTCGACCGTGTTCGAATGCGAGGTTACCGGCACACCCATGTGCTGGAGCTCTCGAATGACTCGGAGTTGTCGAGATTCAGCTCGCGAGCGAGCTCGTAGACTCGAAGTTTCTTTGCCATGAATCGTCTATTGTACCCCTCTTATTCCTCTGGCGGGCTCTGTTCTCCTTCGACTTCGCCCTTAACGGCTGAAGGGACGTCTGCGACAGTTTCGCTGGTCTCTGCGGTCTCTTCAGCGACGGCTTCGGCCGGCTCAGCCATCTCGGCCGGCTCGACTGGCTCTTCATCCTTATTGAAAACATGTGTTCGGCAGTCGCTCGACCATATCCTCTTCGTAGGAAGGAAGCTGCGTATAATACTCCGAAAGCGCGTCCTTGATTTTCTCGATCGTCTTCTCGCCGATACCCGGAATGTTTTCAAGATCCTCCGGCGCCAGGTCCGCCAGCTGTTCGATGGTTGCAACGTTGGCCGCGATGAGTTTCTGGGCCAGAGCCGGGGTCAGTCCGGCCATGTTTTCGATCGGAGTCGGAACAGACTCCTGCATCTGGGTGATCTGGCTTTCGATTTCAGCCCGCTTTTCTTCTTCGCTCTTGATGTCGATGCGCCAGCCGATCAATTTCGACGCCAGCCGGACGTTCTGTCCCTTCTTGCCGATGGCAAGCGACAAGCTGGCTGTCCTCGACCACCATCTCCATGATCTTCTCGGCATGATCGAGGATGGTGACGCGGCTGACTTTGGCCGGACTGATCGCGTTTGTCGCAAAGGTGACGACATCGTCATTCCACTGAATGATGTCGATCTTCTCGCCGCGCAACTCCCGAATGATCGACTGCACCCGAGTGCCTTTCATGCCCACGCAGGCGCCCACCGGGTCGACATCGCTCTCTCGTGAAGTCACGGCAATCTTTGTGCGATCGCCGGCTTCCCGGGCGATGCTCTTGATCTGCACGGTGCCGTCGTAGATTTCCGGAACCTCGGTCTGGAACAGGTGCTGCACCAGAGCAGGATCTGTCCGCGAAACGATCACCTGAGGCCCCTTGGCGGTCTTGTCGACCTTGACGATGATGACGCGAATACGCTCGTTCGTAGCGAAGCTTTCGAGTTTCGACTGATCGCGTTTGCCGAGGCGCCCCTCCGTCTTTCCAAGCTCGACGATGATGTCGCCGTTCTCATAGCGTTTCACCACGCAATTGACGATCTGGCCCACGTGCTTGTGGTACTCGGCGTAGACGCTTTCGCGCTCGGCTTCACGAACTTTTTGAAAGATGACCTGCTTGGCCATCTGCGCTGCGATGCGACCCAGCCCGACCGTGGGCTTGAGGAACTCGATCTCTTCCTCCATTTGAGCGTCGGGTTTGATTGAGCGTGCTTCTTCCACCGAGATCTCTCGCACGGGATTGGTAACTTCCTCAACAACCTTCCGCAAGGCGTAGACGTCGATTTCTCCCGTGTCCGGGTTGATCCGGCCGCGCAGCTCTTCATTGGACTTGAAGTATTTGCGGGAGGCGACGACGATCGCGTCTTCAATCGCATGGACCACGATCTGCGGGTCGATTCCTTTTTCCCGGCTGATTTGGTCGATTGTTTGAAAGAGCAGATTCGACATCGTTATTCCCTTCTCAGCGCCGGAGCCACGGCTGATTTGATGGCTATGGCCTGTTCGGCCTCCATTCACCGCCGCTTACGCCCCGGATCGCTTTGGTAGATCGCCTTCGGTGGCCACCCGCTACCCGGCGGGTTCTGCGCCTCTTGTTCGCGCCTTTTCTTCAGCCCAGTCAAATTCCAGCCGGGCTTCGTGAATGACTTCCAGCGGAATCTCCATCAGGCCGCCCTTCGGCATTTCCAGCAGGATGCTGCCGTCCTGGAGCCCACGTAACCTTCCTTTAAAGGTCTTCTGGTTCTGCAGCGGGACCCGCGTCTGGATCTTCGCCAACTTACCTTCAAAGCGAATGTAGTCTGAATCTTTGACCAGCTTGCGATCCAGACCCGGCGACGAAACTTCCAGGGTGTACGCAAACGGAATCAGATCTTCCACATCCAGAACCGTTCCCAGTTGCTCGCTGACTAACTCGCAGTCCTGATGCGAAATTCCTGCAGGTTTGTCGATGAAAACCCGCAGGACTCCATTTTTCCCGCCGCTTTTGAGGACAAAATCGACAAGCTCGTAGCCCTGACCCTCTACGACTTCTGCGACCAGTTCACCGATCCGATCCCGCTCGACATCCTTACCCATAACAACAAAAAAGTGGGCGGAACGCCCACTCGAAAAAGCTTACGACTCAGAGTATAGGTGCCGCTCCAGTCTAAATCAACCGCCATTTGACGATGAGGGCCGCGAGAACAGCCGCAAAACCCAGCGCGGTGTTGTATTCGCGGTTGGCCAGATACTGGGCGAGCGAAACGGTCTGGGAGGTGGATCCAGACCGGGGCCACCGAGGAAAGAATGGCGGGACGCGCTCACAATATTTTCGAAACTCGTGAGGAAAAAGGCTCGATAAGTGTCTTTCTTCGTTACGAATGACGTTGGGATAGATCACAAAGGAGGGAAGGATGGCCAGTCCGGCCGCGATCCAGCTTCCGCTCATCCCGCCAAAACCCAGTTGCATCATGAAACTCCCGAGATACAGGGGATTCCGCGTCCAGGCGTAAGGACCACCGGTGGCGAGGGTGGAATCCTTGCGAATCGTTCCTGCCGACACGCCGCGCAGGACCGCGCCGGCGATGGCAACCGGTAAACCGAGAAGAATCGATGTTCCTGAAGGGGTTGCCAGATACAGCACCAGGGTCGCAATGACGAACCCGAGGGGGACTCGGAGCTTCTGGATCATGGATGCCTAACACGAGCAGGGGCGCAGGCCCTCATCGCGGCTCGCCCATCGCCAGACGCTTGCGGCAGGCTTCGTAAACCTGATCCACCGTAATGTGTTCCATACACTCCCAGTGTTCCAATGGGCACTTGTCCCTTTCGTAGCACGGTCGACAGGACATCCGGCGCTCCACGACAATATCCTCGCGGCGGAACGGGCCATTGCGATCGCTGCTCGTCGGTCCAAAAATGGAAACGATCGGGGTCCCTGCGGCTGCCGCAAAGTGCATCGGGCCGGTGTCTCCTCCGACGAACAGTTTTGCGCGTTCGCAGAGCGCGATAAGCTCCTCGAGCGTCGTCGGGATCTGCCGAACGCCCGAGCCCGCGGTCCGCACAATACTCCTCACCATCGACTCTTCTCCCGGCCCCCACGTCACCGCCACGGGCAACCCATCCTTCATCAGCCGTCCTGCCAACTCTCCGTAGCGCTCCGGATGCCAACACTTCGTCGGCCAGTTGCCGCCGGGATTGATCAGGACGTAGCCGGCGAATCCCTTCAGCTTCTGCTCCACGGACTGCCGCGCCCTTTCGGAGGCCTTCAAGGGCACTTCGGCGTACCAGTCCGGATCAATTCCGAGAGGTATGAGCAACTCCATCTGCTGATCGATGATGTGGATGCGCTTCGGTTTTACGACTTCCGTGTAAAAGAAGTGGCTGACGGATTCCTTCAGGAAGTCGCGCTCCCACCCGATTCGCATTGGGGCGCCCGACAGGTACGCGAAAAATGCAGATTTGATCAGCCCCTGGAAATCGATCGCGCAGTCGTAGCCGTCTGTACGCAGAGCCCACACGAATTCTGCAATCTCCCTCGCGTTGCCGATGCTCGGGCTGTTGCGCCACTGATACGTGTCGATCGGAACAAGCTTGACGTCAAGGCCGCTCATCTCGATGGCAATTTTGTTCTTACGTTCGACGAGCCAGTCGATTTCAGCATGCGGAAACCTCTTGCGCAGCTGGGCTACCGACGGCAGGCAATGGACGATGTCCCCAAGGGAGCCGAATTTCACAACCAGGAAGCGGCTAAGACTTGTTTTCATGGCTCTCCTGAATTCTGCGGATCACGTCTTTGGTCGAATGGTCTTTGGCATCTCCCGTGATTCTCACCTGTCCTCCATAGGCCAGTACTTTCTCGCGCTCCGGCACGGTTGCTTCAGTGTAATCCGTGCCTTTGGCATGAATTGCCGGCCGGATCGCATCGAGGACGCGGGTTACATCGGGCTC
Organism: uncultured Acidobacteriota bacterium; assembly: GCA_963836435.1. GTDB lineage: Bacteria > Acidobacteriota > Terriglobia > 20CM-2-55-15 > 20CM-2-55-15 > DASTBJ01. Next base: position 269,680 of record CAWIJI010000011.1, read on the forward strand.
ATCGAATACGACCACATAATCCACGCAGCGAAGGGCCGAAACAAGGGCCGCCCGTTCCTTTTCGTTAAGGATCGGCCGCCCCGGGCCTTTCAGCGAGCGAACCGAGCGATCGCTGTTGACGGCAACCACGAGCGCGTCGCCCAGCCGTCGTGCGCCCTCGAGGTAACGCACATGTCCCACGTGCAGGATGTCGAAGCACCCGTTCGCGAGCACGATCTTCTTCCCGCCCAGCAGCGCGGGAAGTTCTTCGAGCGACCGCAGCTTCAAGATTCATTCTCCTGCACCGCCTGGAGAAGCTCCGCATAGGTCACCGGCCTTGTACCGTGTTTCATGACCACGATTCCGCCCGCATAGTTGGCCAGTCTCGCCGCTTCAGAGAATGTTCCGCCGGCCGCCAGCGCCAGAGTGAACGTCGCGATGACGGTATCTCCGGCCCCGGTGACGTCTGCTATTTCGTCGGAACCGTGGATGGGAATGTGTTCGGTCTTCCTGCCTTTTTCGAACAGCGCCATCCCGTCTTTTCCGCGCGTGATCAGCAGCGCCTCGTGCTTCAGCCTCCGAAGAAGCTCACGCCCGGCCCCTTCCAGCTTTGCGGCATCGTGTCCAATGTGGATGCCGAGCGCGGCCTCCACTTCAGGCTCATTCGGCGTGGCGGCCGTCATACCCGGGAAGTCCATCATCGAGAATCGCGAATCAATCGTGGAGGGTATCCCTTGGCGCAAGGTCTTCCGCACGAGTTCTTTCGTGATTACACCGTATCCGTAGTCGGATACAAGAACCGCCTCGCATGCGGGTATGTCCGGCTTCAGCACCGGAATCGCCTTCACCGGCCCTCCCGAATCGAGGCGTACGATCTGTTGCCGGTGCGAATGGGCGGCGCCGGCCAGGATGCGCGTCTTCGCCGGTGTTTTCCAGGACCGTTCCACGCGAATGCCTTTCGTGTCGATGCCGAGCTTGCGGAAGAACGCCAGCAACTGACGGCCTTCCGAGTCATTTCCCACAACGCCAACAGGCAAAGGATGGGCACCGAGCGCTCGCAGGTTATGCACGGCATTGGCGCCGCCACCGGGGACGAGCTGAGTTTCGCGATGATTGAGAATCAGCACCGGAGCCTCGCGGGAGATGCGCGAGATCTCACCATAAACGAAAACATCCGCCACGAAATCGCCCAGCACCGCCACCCGTCGTCCCTTGAATCGCTTGAGCAACTGAATGAGCCGGGGCATGTCTTGAGGGCTGCGCCCTGGCGGGCTTGCATTCGCTCCGGGCATCGGTTGAGGGCTGCGCCCTGGCGGGCTTGCATTCGCTCCGGGCATCGGTTGAGGGCTGCGCCCTGGCGGGCTTGCATTCGCTCCGGGCATCGGTTGAGGGCTGCGCCCTGGCGGGCTTGCATTCGCTCCGGGCATCGGTTGAGGGCTGCGCCCTGGCGGGCTTGCATTCGCTCCGGGCATCGGTTGAGGGCTGCGCCCTGGCGGGCTTGCATTCGCTCCGGGCATCGGTTGAGGGCTGCGCCCTGGCGGGCTTGCATTCGCTCCGGGCATCGGTTGAGGGCTGCGCCCTGGCGGGCCTGCATTCGCTCCGGGCATCGGTTGAGGGCTGCGCCCTGGCGGGCTTGCATTCGCTCCGGGCATCGGTTGAGGGCTGCGCCCTGGCGGGCTTGCATTCGCTCCGCTCATGTCACCTGCCCGGAGAGAATGGCGTCGACGGCGTGCAGGAGGTTGTCCGCGATGAAGTGCGGCTGCGGACCTCCGAGTCCGGCGTATTTGGCCATTTCTTGCGCACCGTCCCCGCTGCAGACCAGAACCGAGCGGACACCTGCCGCCTGCGCGGCGCGGACGTCCAGGTACCGGTCGCCCACCATGAACGAACGCTCGAGATCGAGGTCCAGTTCGCGAGCCGCCTGCAACAACATCCCCGGCTTGGGTTTGCGGCAGTCGCACTGGTTTTCCGGGCCGTGCGGGCAGAAGTAGATCGCATCGAGGCGGGCATCCCAGCGCTGGAGTTCGTGCTGCAGAATGTTGTGAACTTCGTGCACCGTGGATTCCTTGAAGTAGCCACGTTCGATTCCCGACTGGTTGGTCACGAGAATTGCCTTGATGCCACTGTCGTTAATTCTCCTGATTGCCTCGCCTGTCCACGGATACGGCCGGTACAGTCCGGCATGGTACATGTAGCCGACCTCCTCGGAGACGGTGCCGTCCCGGTCCATGAATATTGCGCGTGCGCGGGATCGTCTGTCGCTCATCAGGTTCGGGAATGTTAGCAGATTCAGGGTACAGATCTGTGAGGTTGAACTACAATCCTGTCGCTCCTTATGACGGAATCCAGAAAAACCTCAATCAAGCTGGTCGGTTTGGCAAGCCTGATCGGCACGACGATCGAGTGGTACGATTTTTTCCTTTACGGAACGGCCGCGGCGCTGGTGTTGAACCGACTTTTCTTTCCGACATTTGATCCTTTCGTCGGCACGCTTGCCTCGATGGGGACGTATGCCGTTGGCTTCATTGCCAGACCCCTCGGCGGCGCAGTTATCGGCCACTTCGGCGACAGACTTGGCCGAAAGTCCATGCTGGTGTTCACCCTGTTGCTGATGGGTGTTGCCACATTTCTTATCGGACTGCTGCCGACCTACAACCAGATTGGACCAATCTCGGCGGTGTTGCTCGTGTTGCTTCGCGTCGCTCAGGGATTTGGCGTCGGTGGCGAATGGGGCGGCGCGGTCTTAATGGCGGTGGAGCATGCGCCTCCAGGCAAGCGCGGCTTTTATGGGAGCTGGCCTCAGATGGGAGTTCCTCTGGGCCTCCTCCTCTCGACCGTCGTGTACGCCCCGTTTTCGCGGATGGCTGAGGCGGATTTCCTCGCCTGGGGATGGCGGGTGCCCTTTCTGCTGAGCATCCTTCTTGTGGGAGTTGGCCTTCTGATTCGCGTTCGAATCCTTGAAACACCGGCGTTCGAACGCTTGAAAGAAAGTCGAGCGGAAGCTCGACAGCCGTTGATGGAACTGTTGCGGCGCCATCCGCGGGAAGTGCTTGTCGCGATGGGCGCTCGCCTGGTGGAGAATGGCGCTTTCTACCTGTACACCGTGTTCGTGCTCATTTATGCCGTACAGCATGTCCATATGGACCGCAATATCGTCCTGACGGCACTGATGGTCGCTGCGGTGCTGGAGGTCATTGCTTTGCCGCTGTTTGGCGCCTTGTCGGACCGCATCGGCCGCCGTCCTGTCTATCTGATCGGTGCCGTCGCGACCGCGGGGCTGGCTTACCCGCAGTTCTGGATGTTCGACACCGCGTCGCCCGTGCTGGTACAGATCTCGCTGGTGCTTGCCCTGGCGGTCGGACACGCCGCGATGTACGCACCGCAGGCCGCGTTCTTCTCCGAGCTATTCGGAGCGAAGGTTCGTTACAGCGGCGCTTCGCTTGGCGCACAACTCAGTTCAGTGATTGCCGGCGGGCTATCACCCATTATCGCGACGGCGCTCTTGAAGTACGGCTATGGTCGTGGCGCCGTGGCGCTTTACATCCTGGGGATGGGAATGATTACGATCTTTTCCGTGTTGATGGCCAGCGAGACGCACCGCCTGGATATTGAACGGGCCGGATAGGACTGTATTCGGGGCCGTGCACCTCGAACCCCGAATTCGTTTTTCGATCTCGGGAATTCGGGGTTCGAGGTGCACGGCCCCGAATATAGGCCAATTCCCCTGTCTGCTACACGTTCATGATCGCGAAACACTCTTCGAGGCTCTTGATCGGATCCCGGCCCATGGACGGGCGGTACTCATGAGCGACGTAGCCCGTGTAGCCGAGATCGGCGATCGCGTTGGCAACGAATCGCCAGTTGATCTCCTGGGTATCGTCGATTTCGTTTCGGCCCGGCACTCCAGCGACGTGGATGTGGCAAATATGGTCGAAGTTATCTCTTAGATTTCGGACGAGATCGCCATCCGCGACCTGCACGTGATAGCAATCGAACACGATCTTTACACGCGGCGAATTCACCCGCTTGCAGACCTCGACCCCCCACGCCAGATGATTGAAAATCTGGTCGGTGCGCGCATCTGCCACAACCTTGGCGTTCGTCACCTCCATGGAAAGCGTCACGCCTTTCTGTTCGGCGTAGCCTTTCAGCCGATTGAAGATTGCGACCGCGTTGTCGGCCCCTTCCTCCGGGGACATGCCGCGCTTTTCACCCGGAAGCATGATGATGTGGGAGCATCCCAGGGTGACCGCCTGATCGATGCTCGCTTTCGTCGCGGTCTCGATCATGTCGTGGCGTTCCTTGCGGATCAGGCCCTCCTGAAAACTGGTTCCTGTTTGCAGCGTCATCATCGCCGGAGCGAGGCCGTATTGTTTCAGAATCGGTACTTGCGCCGCCGAGGGCAGATCCATCCCCTTGAAGCCGATTCGCTGGAGAATCTTGCACTTCTCCTCGATGGGCAGGTTGTTCTGACTTCCCCACACGGAAGACATCACGCTCTGCTGGATTTTGGTCCGGGGCCGAGCCGGCGCAGCGGGAGCAGCAGGAGCTGCTGGAGCCTGAGCGCCACGCGCTCCCCGTCCACCCCGTCCTCCCTGTGGAGCCTGCGCCATCAGGCTTGAACCCGTAAGCGATGCCGCAAGGGGCGCCGCACCCATGCCAACCAGAAATTCTCTTCGTCTCATGGTGCGCACTATACCAAGCGATCTAAGTCTTGAGCAACTCTCGTGCAGCTCTCGCCACCGACTCCGCAGAAACGCGCGTCATACACCGGTGATCAATGGGACATTCCCGCAGCATGCACGGGCTGCAATTCACCGGTTCCTTCACGATGCGGGTCCGGCGGCCAAACGGTCCCGTTGCGATATCGTCCGTAGGGCCGAATACGGCTACAGTCGGCACGCCGAGCGCAGCCGCGATGTGCATCGGACCAGAATCGTTGGTGAGCACCAATAACGATTCGGAGATGACACCAATCAGAGTTTCCAGGCTGGTTTTCCCGTTCAAGACCGCGACGCGGTTTCGCATGAGGCTTCGAATGCGCTCTGCGATCGATCGTTCGACTTCCGACCCGATGATTGCCACATCGATGCCGAGTTCGGAGGCGAGAGCATCTCCGGCTTCTGCAAACCGCTCTTCCCCCCATCGCTTCGCCGAGCCATAGGCGGCGCCGGGATTGAGGACCAAAAACCTTCTCCCCGGCGCGATCCCGGCGGATTCGAGCAGCTTCCGCGCCTTCGATTTCTCTTCGGCGTTTGCCGCGATCTCTATAGAAGGATAATCCACGGAGGCCGACACCGCCGCTGCCAGATCAAGGTAGTAATGCACTTGATGTCGCTTTTCCGGGCTCGGCCTGATCGATGTTGTCAGCATCCATCCGCGGCCGTCCCTCGCGTAACCCACGCGCCGGGGCACACGGGCAAGGAACATCATTGCCGCCGATTCGAAAGAGTTTGGAAACAAGAGTCCCATGTCGAAGCGCTTCTCGCGAATACCGCGCGCGAGCCGCATCCAATCACCGATGCCTGCAGGGCGCGGCTCGCTCCAGACTCGATCGACAAATGGGGCCGACGTGAACACTCCAGCAACCCACGGGCGCACCAGCAGCGTGATCTCGGCTGCGGGATAGGTCTGGCGAACGGCTTTCATGGCGGGTATGGCGAGCACAGCATCCCCCACCCAGTTGGGGCCGCGCATAAGAATCTTGTTCAAGACCATTGGGGAAGACGGATGTTAGCAGAATCTTGCCGGCTGCATCACCGATACTCCTGCGCCAGACCCTGAAGCCCGCTCTTGATATTCCCGCTCTTCGCCCTGACGGCCCCGGCGATGATTGTAGTCTGCCCAAGAGCGCGCAAGAGCGACGCGACACGATCCACTGAAATTTCAAGAAGTTGTTCGCGCCTCTGGGCTAGTGTGGTGCCCCATAATTACCTAGACCATTGCGAGGGAATGGTCTAGGTAATTATGAGACACCACACTAGGCTCAAGACCGTGATGTTGAAAACAGAATCGACCAGGGGAGCGCCAGTGAGACGCCCGCCGGCTTCGCGCCCCAGGGCGCCGCATCCTCCCGACCGAGATCGCTACCATGTCCGAAGTCCCTTCAGCAAAATGATGACTCAGATGATCCGGCCGCTTCAGATCACTCCGATCGGACGGGCAATACGGCGTTCGCTGCGAAAAGCCTGCACCATAAGGCCGGTCGAGATTCACCTGTCGCGCGGAGACTCGGATCTGAATGGGTTGCGGATAGCCCTGATCAGCGACCTTCACCTTGGGTTCTATTTTTCCGGCGCGGAATTTCTGGAGCTGGCAGAGAGAGTTTCCGCATCATCCCCAGACCTGATCTGCCTTGTCGGGGATCTGGTTGACGACAAGCTCAGCGAGTTCGACGCTTTAACAGCGGGTCTCGCCGCGTTCAGGGCGCGTCACACTGTCGTTGCTGTTCCTGGAAATCACGAATACGCCGCGGACGTGACGTTGAACCGGTTCCGCGCCGTCATCGAAGATTCCGGCGCCGTTCCTCTGGTCAATCGAGGTTTCCGTTTCTGTAGAGGCAATGGCTCGCTCTGGGTCAGTGGAGTGGATGACCTGAGTGCCGGAGAGCCCGATCTCGAATCGGCTGTACAAGGAATGAATGAAGACGAACCCGTGCTTTTGCTGTCACACCATCCCGATCTCTTCTGTGAGGCGGCGCATTGCGGCATCGATCTGACACTGTCGGGCCACACTCACGGCGGACAGATCACCTGGTTTGGAACCCCCCTGCTTCCCAGGGATCATTTCAGCCACTTCGGCTACTGGAAGGGATTGCACGCGTTGGACGGTTCCCAACTGCTGGTAGGGCAGGGAACCGGTGTCTGCCTCCTTCCCCTCCGGCTGGGCGCCCCCCCAGAAGTGCTGATGATCGAACTGCGCCGCATGTAAACGTCTGCTGATCCGCACCCATTCAATAACCCGCGGTCTGCCAGAGGAATCCCCGATAAGCGCCAGGAATGGAGAATTCCAATTCAATAGCGTAGAAGCATGAGAACTAAAAACAGCGATCTTGAAGGTTTGATCATCAATCCCGCATTCATGACTGTTTGCATTCTCGAGGGGCCGGAGAAGGATACCGCAAAAGACAACCGAGGTTCGACCGACGGTCACACCGACGGAAGCTACGAAATGATCGTAGAGACGCCACACTAGAGTCCCCTGTGTGGGCGTGAGTTCGATGTTGCCGGTGAGTATGCGAACACATCCTGAAGGCCAGTTGCGGCGGGCCATCGCATAGCGGCCCGCCGCAACTGGTTGAAGCGGGGAGTCTTTGAACCGCCCAACTGGACCAGTCGTCGATCTTGGCACCAAGGTGCCGCTCGCGGAACTTTGGGCTTTCGCGGCGGCGGATTCAGGGCAGCTTGAACATGTCGAGATTGCAGGTTTCGCCCGTTACAAACAGCGCGTTGCCGGAGACGACCGGCTCCTCGAAATAGGCGTCTACAGGATGTGCCAGAAAGGTCCATTGCCGCTTGCCGGTCGTGCGGTCGAGCGCGTTGAGCCTCGCCGTGCCATCCAGTGCTGGTTGATACATCGTGTCACCGCGAAAGGCGAACCCTCCGCGGCGCAATGTCGGAAGTTTGTCGCTGATCCACAACCGGCGTCCGGTTGTGACATCGACAGCCTCGACAATGCCCTCTGCGACAATGAAGTACAGGGTGCCGTCTTTGTAGGAAAGGAATTCCCTTCCCAGCATCTTCGATTCCCGAGTCGCCGGATCGAACACAACGCCAGTCCACTTGGCAGAAGGCTCCTCTCCCTTCGTGGCGAAGTAGAGCCGATCACCCACGCGGGTCAGCCTGCTCACTTTGTCAAACTGAGGGTAGTCGGCAAGGCGGACTCCGCTTCGTTTGCTAACCTCCAGAAGGCTTCCGTCGTCCACGTAGAACAAGGAATCTCCGAGAACAACCGGAGCAAAGGACATGTTCCGAGGTCGCACCTGCCAGAGGTCGCTTCCACTCGAACCATCGATCGCTTCCAGCAGGCTGGTCGTTCCATTAAGAAAGACGATCCCTTCATCTTCGACGACGCTGCTGGCGCTGGCGGGATGGCGCCATAACAGACTTCCTTTCTTCCGGTCCAGCGCGTACAGCCAGTCTCCGGACACTACATAAAGAGCGGTGTCCGTCGCTGCGATGTTAGCTGCCGGAAAATAACTGCCGGTCTTGAACTTCCAAAGCAGTTCCATGGTTCCCAGGCCTACCGCATACACATGCGTAGCGTGGGCTGCCTGAGGACCGCCGCCGAAGTAGAGCACGCCATCCCGGACGAGAGGACGGGTCATCGAGCACAATCCGTGCCAGAACCGCAATTTGAAGGTGGAATAGCTCCAGTCGGGAGCTCTCGAACCGCCGGAGGAGCACGTCGCCAGCAACAAGAGGGCCGCTGTCCATTTTCGCAGCCCGTTCCTCATCCGGCGTCCTTTCATCGGGGACCACTCCTTAATCCGCCGTTCGGCGGGCAGCGGCAGCATCGTCGCTTCACAGGATCGTCCGCGCACCGCCCTCCACTCAGACCGCGAGCAGTCCTTGCAAAATCTCCCCGATCCGGGGAGCCGAACTCCGGGTTTGACGTTCCCACCAGCGTTGAAAAAATCTTCTTCTATGGGCGTGCCGCATGCAACGTTTTCAGAACTTCAGGTAAAAAAGTTGACAATACACTCAAATGTAAGAGATATAAGACACGTATAGGAGATTGAAATGTCCACGCCGAAGTTGTCGAAGCTTGAACTGCAGATCATGGAAGTCCTCTGGAACCGTGGAGAGTGTTGCATCCGCGATATCCTGGACGCGTTTCCCGCCGGAAAAACACCGGCGTATACAACCATCCAGACGACCATTTACCGGCTGGAAGCCAAGAAGGCGGTCCGGCAGGCCGGGAAGGTCGGGAATGTCCATCTCTTCGAACCCATCGTCGCGCGGAACGCCGCTCAGCGCAGACTCGTGGACGAGTTTCTCAGTGTGTTTGGCGGCCGCGCACAACCCTTAATGGCGCATCTGATCGAATCCGGCCGGCTCACCCCCGAGGATTTCAAAGAAGCGCAGAAGGCGTTCAGGAAGCTCAGCCGGAAGGAAAAATCACGATGAACCCACTGAACGTTTCCTGGGATTGGGCACGGATCGGCTCGGCGTTCGGTAATCACTTGTGGCAATCGACAGTGTTCGTTGGGGTGTGCTGGGGGGCGACTTTGCTTCTGAAGAAAAACAGCGCATCGATCCGTCACTGGGTCTGGCTGGTTGCTTCGCTGAAATTCCTGCTCCCCTTCTCGGTGCTCGTTGGACTCGGTGCGAATCTGGCTTCAATGGCAGACGTGCGCCTGGCGCAACCGGAATGGCCAGCGCTGCAGCGAATCGGACGGCCTTTTGAGGCACTGTCGCCAACCGCAGTAGATTCCCGGAGCTCAAGCGAACCTGAGCCGAAGGAATCACCCTTGAAACCATGGCTGCTCGCTGGCGGATGGCTCTTCGGAGTGAGTACGGTTGTGATCTGGAGGGCGGCGCGCTGGCGTCGTCTGACCGCACTCATCGGCAAGGCCACGCGCCTCAACGCAGGAAGGGAATTAGACACGTTGCAACGCCTTCAAGCACGGTACGGATTGACGTCGCGAGTTCGCCTGGCGTCATCGAATGCCATGTTGGAGCCCGGATTGCGGGGCGTCCTACGCCCTCTTCTGCTCCTTCCCGACGGCATTACCGCCCGTCTCGATGGAGAGCAACTCGAGACGATCATCGCCCACGAACTCTGTCACGTCCGGCGGCGAGACAACCTTTTCGCAGTGCTGCACGTCATCGTCGAGACGATCTTCTGGTTCCACCCTCTGGTGTGGTGGATTGGATCGCGTCTCGTCGATGAAAGGGAACGTGCCTGCGACGACGAAGTGCTCCGCAGGGGAAGCGACCCGGCGGTCTACGCGGGAGCAATCCTGCGCGTTTGTGAGTTCTATCTGACCATCCCTTTAACAACCGTGTCACGAGTAACAGGTTCAAATCTCAAAAAGCGAATCGAGGACATCATGACGCAACGCAATGTAGTTGTATTGAGTGGAGCGAAGAAGTTCCTGCTGGCCGGTGTGGCAAGCGTATCTATCGGAGTACCTGTGGTTTTCGGCATGGTGGCGATGCCGGCGGTTCCTGCCCAGCCGATCGCCCCCACGGCGAGCGAGGTGGCGAGTCCGGTGCCGGCGGTGACACCGGTCCAGCCCCAGCGCACACAGACTCCGGCATCGGCATCGGTCCAGACCGTTCAAAACGCACGTCCGCCGATTCCAGTAACGAGAGCTCCGCAGCCCGAACTGCAGGCGACGCGAGGTCAATACATTATCGGTCCGGAGGACGAGTTGGAGATCAGCGTGTGGCGTGATCCGGAATTGACGCGACGCGTTGTGGTCCGCCCCGATGGGAAGATTGGCTTTCCCTTGCTCGGGGACGTCACGGCCGCAGGGCTGACTCCTATGACACTCAAGAGCGACATCGCCACGTCGCTTAGCCAATATCTAACCGACCCTGTGGTTACCGTGATCGTAGCTCAGCCCCGAAAGCGAGAGGTTTCGATTCAGGGTGCTATCGCCAGCCCGGGCGTCTATCCCCTGACCGCCCGGATGACCCTCGTGCAGCTCCTCGCTCAGGCCGGAGGACTGACGGCTTTCGCGAAGCGAGACCAGATCGCGGTCTTTCGGGACGTTGGAGGGGCAGTGGATAAACTCAATTTCAACTATACGGCTTACCAGGCAGGCTCTGTGGATCAGAACGTGATTCTCCAGGATGGCGACATCATCATCGTTCCCTGACCGACCTCCTTATTCGATCTTCTCCACTGGAAGGGGGTTGGATCCCGGAGGCTGTCTTTGATCTGCAAAATTCGTTTTGTCGATCTCAGCGACCGGCAAGATCCACGCCTTTCAGGGCGAAGTGCGGCGCGGCGAGCAGCAAATGTCGATCGTTGGAATGGATTTCCAGAAATCGGTTTTCGGCGGCGCAGGCAAGATGAAGGGCATCGGAAGCTCGAAGAAATACGGACGGAGCCAGAGATCGGTACGAATCGCGCACCCGGGTAATGACTTTCGGCGATAGAGGGAGCCATCGATAGGCGTCGTTGGCGCAATCCAGATCGAACTGATCCAGTACCTGCCGAAATACCGAAGGGGTAAAAACGCGTTCGCGGAACTTGCGATGGAGGGCCGCGATCACCTCGGCCTGCCCGTGAAGACTGCAGGCAACCGGGGCTTTGGCGGCCAGCCTCCGTACCTGTTCCCACCCTGGATCCTCGACATAGAGCCGGAGGATGTAGCTGACGTCGAGATAAATCATTCGTTGGACCGGTCTCGGTCGTCGGACACGATGCGGGTACTGTCGGTTCCCCCGCGGAGTTTGCCCGTCTTCATCAGCTTACGAAAGGCGGGGGTCAGTTTCCGCGCGGCAAAGTAAGGAACCGCAGCGGCGTCACTCTCCGGGACGATCCTGGCTACTGTCTTTCCCCGGTCCGTCACATAGATCTCTCCAGTCTTCGCGGCCATCCTGACATAATCGCCCGTCTTTTCGTGCAGTTCTCGAATCGATATCGTCTTCATGTGTCACATGGTGACACGACGAATTCGCCCCGTCAAGAAGCGCTGAAAACAGTGCGGATTCCACCTCGGAGCTTGCGTGGATAAGTCACGGATCATCGATCAGGGGCGGGATTGCTGGATATACTGCGTATCTCGTTGCTCTCGTCTACGATCACGAGCTGTTCACAATTTGAATGCCGGTGCCCGGACTAAAGAGTGTCATTCGTGTCGAGTCTGGAGCTTCTCTGCCGGGCACGTTGAGCAGTCGGGAGGAAGTGGGTCACTTTCAATTCAAAAAGGCACCGGCTCTTGAAAGTGGAAATCGTCTATCTTTACCTGCGAGGGTGAACGCAAAGGATGGCCGTAGACAAATCATGCTGGACAAGCCCGTCATCGAAGTCTCCCATTTGAGAAAGACCTATGGATCCCTGGTCGCGGTCGATGACATCTCGTTCACAGTGAAAGAGGGCGAGATCTTTGGATTGATTGGGCCGAACGGCGCAGGAAAGACCACGACAATGGAATGCGTCGAAGGCTTGCGGGCACCGGGCGGCGGAACGATCGCAGTCCTTGGCCACAATCCGCGGACCGCGAGCGCTGCCCTCGAGCGTCGGGTCGGGGTCCAACTCCAGGACGCTCAACTTCAGAAACGCATCAAGGTTTGGGAAGCGGTTGATCTTTGGGCATCTCTATACGCCGCGCCGATTGATGGAGACGCGCTCCTGGACCAGCTCGGGCTGACTGCCAAACGGGACGCCTGGTTCATGACGCTGTCCGGTGGTCAGAAACAACGGCTGTTCATTGCCCTTGCGCTCATCAATGATCCGGAAATCGTGTTTCTGGACGAACTCACCACCGGACTCGACCCCCAGGCGAGACGGACCATCTGGTCGCTGGTGACCGGCATTCGCGATCGGGGCAAAACTGTTTTTCTGACCACCCACCTGATGGAAGAAGCCGAGCGCCTTTGCGACCGCGTCGCTATTATCGAGCACGGACGGCTGATCGAAATGGACACGCCGGCGCGACTGGTCCATCGACACTGCCGCGAACGTCGCGTGGTCTTTTCGCTGGATGCAACCGGCTGCAACGGTTTCGAACAGATTCCTGGCCTCGACCGGTTGCACACCGACGGTACGACCACCACGCTGGACGGATCCGGTGAGGACTTTATTACCGAGGTGATTGGATTTCTCGGTAGCCGGAAACTTCGGGTCAGGGACTTTCGCACAGTCATCCCAACGCTCGAGGATGTCTTCCTCAAGTTGACCGGGCGCCGGATCAGGGATTGATGTTCATGTTCAAGGGACTTTGGAAACTAACCTGGATCGAGATCAAGATCTTTGTACGGGAACCGATGGGATTGATTGGAACGGTCGTGATTCCGGTGGTCCTGTTTCTGGTCCTGGGACGAGTATTAGGACGAGTCCGGAATACGACGCTAAACGCACCGCAGTTTCTGGGCCAGGGTCTGCCGGTGCTGGCAGCCATCTTTATCGCTATGGGAGCGGCCATGTCGCTGGTTGCGATCATGACGATCTATCGTGAAGGCGGGATCCTGAAGCGGCTGCGGTCGACACCCCTGCGGCCGACGACGATCCTTGGCGCCCACGTCGTCGTCAAGTTATTGTTTACCGCCCTTTCACTTTTGTTGATGATTCTGGCAGGCCGACGGTTCTATCCAGGCAATCTGGAAGTCCACGTGATGAGTTTTGGGCTGGCCTTGCTGATTACCACGCTGGCGATTATTTCTATGGGTTTCGTCATCGCAAGCATCGTACCGACAGCGCGCTTTGCGCAACCGATCGGAGGCATCATCCTCTACCCGATGCTGGCGCTATCGGGAATCTTCGTGCCTGTGGACACTTTACCCGGCGGTCTGCGTGTTGTCGCGCGCGTGCTGCCCTTGACCCACGCTGTGACCCTGCTTCGTGGGGCATGGGCTGGGGAGAGTTGGGGGAGTCACCTGGATAGCCTTGGCGTACTCGTCCTTACAATGATCGTCTGCACCGCAGTGTCGTCGAAGGTCTTCCGCTGGGAATAGAACCGCCCGTCCCCCGTATTCCGAACGACAAAGACCTTATACCGTCGATGGTGGGCTTCCGATCTGGCAGAGTGGTGAAGACCCCAGGACGGCCGAATGAAAAATTCCGATCGCTTTATTTCATTGGATGTCCATCTCGGGTTCAAACTCTTGCAAGCAAAGGATGCTCTTCGGCAGCAGCCGCGTGTCCAGGACCGCAGAACCTGTACTTCGTGCCAAGTTCCTAGCCCTAGCCCCCTAGCCCGCAATGTGATCCAGGACATGTTCGGAGTGCTTTAGACTTAAGGCGGGATGAGCACTGAGGACGAACGCTGCGCCGAAGCAAGGAAATTCAGCGCATCGATGATGCCTTCCACAAAGGCGATCTGGAAGCCTTGCGCGCCGCGCTTGATGATCCGGCCGTAGTGCCGAGCGGTCCCATGCCGGACGCGATCGGGTCGTGCCTGGTCTACGCGATCTATCACAGCCCAGTACCATTCATCCGTACGCTTCTGCAAATTGGGGCCGATCCCAATGCGCTCGTTGACGATGGTTTCCCCCCGCTGATCGCCGCCCTAAGTTGCATCCGCGACGCTCCAGGAGCGAGACGACGAACGGACATCGATGAAATCATCCGACTGCTGCTGGCATTCGGCGTGGATCCCAACCAGCGCGGCATCAACGACTACACTCCGCTCCACATGGCGGTAGCCGAGCGTCATGCGCTGGCGGTTCAAATCCTCCTCGACCATGGCGCCGATCCTGAACTGCGCACTAGAATCGACGACTGCAACACCCCTCTGGATATGGCGAGGTCAGCGGGTCTCGATCACATCGCAGCGATGCTGTCGGGGAAGGGCCAGCACGATCGGCGACGCCTGCGATCCGGTCTGATGCTGCTCCGTGACATACGCGGCGATGGAGCTCCAGTGCGCCGCCAACGCAGATATCGCATCCGCCTTCGTCTATGGCTTAAAAACGGGCAAGCGGTTCGCTGGCAGACGGCATCGGGAATTTCGCCGTTGCGCGGCTTGAGGATAACGGCGAGACACTGATCACCGAAATCCGGATCGACCGACGATCGATCGTGAGCGGCCTGTTCTACGGCGTCGATGGCATGCGCATCGGCGGAACGCGCCGATTGGAAATTGCACCGCATCTCGCGTATGGAGATCGCGGAGTTCCAGGAGTGATTCCAGCCGGCGCGGTGCTCATCGCAGAAATCACCATCCTCGACGCGTGTTCCGATCCGGGGCCATAGATCGCTCCTTGATGAATTCGGAGCTGTACCCTCGTCTTGGGAGCGACCTACGCGGAAGTGTCGCAGATCAATTTCCGGGCAACTCCTCCACAGAGGCCTCCGACTGTGCCCAGAATCGCTCCCGGCAAGATGAGCAGAAAGGGCAGGATGAAAGCTCCTGCCAAACCTCCGCTCCCCTGGATAGCCACGATCGTCTGAGAGTCGTGTAGCAGCAGAAGGGCCCCGACACCGGCAACGTGTGAGCGACTACCGCGCCGCACCCGTGCAACAACCGCGGCCCACCAGATGCGCGGCCTCTTCGACGGAACCTCGCTGGGGGCGAGTATACTCGCTGGTGCCCGTTTAGATGTCTTGTCAACCGACTGCGCTGAATCGGGCGAATTCGGGAAAACCGCTGAGCCGGCGGTGCGCTCGAAAAGTCCGGCGACCGGGCCGATGGCCAGGAAGACGGCAGGCCGGGACGTCTGATGGATCGTGGAGGCACTCATGAAACAGTTCGTGATGCTGGTTGCCTTGCTGATGGTTGCACACCCGGCCGCGGGTCAGGATGCCGATGATTATCGCGGCGGCTGGAGGACGGATAGTGGCGAGGCCCACACCTACGAGTTCTCAATTCGCGGCGCAACAGTGAGGGGGATTTACTGCACCTACTGCGCGGATGCCACGACTCTGGCATTTATCGACGGAACCTTCGGTCCAGAGGGGATCAGGTTCGAGGTCACGCATGTGAATGCGGACGGCAGCACAGCCTACAAGGACATGGCCGTCGCGAGATTCAATCAGGGCCGGCTGGTCGTGACGGGCACGAGCGGCGCTCCGGGTGGCAGCAGGTTCGAGCGCGTGCTGATCAAGGATCCACGGGGACCGGACCCGATACCGGCGATGGTGTCGGTTCTCCCGAAGGGGCCGCCGGTGCCGGCCAACCCGAGTCGTCGGAACCCCGACGGGGCAGATGGCCTGCCCTACATCCAGCCCGGCCCATGGAAGTCAAAACTGACGGAGAAAGATGTGATCGGCGTGTGGCTGGGATTCGGTGTCGGAGCGCCCAAGCAGTTCTTCATCATCAAGAAAGTCGGCGACAAGCTCCGCGGCATGGTGTGCGGCACGTGCGATAACCCATACACGATGGCGGCCCTCGACGACTTCGTCATCGAAGGGGATGTGGTGAGATTCAACATCCTGCACGAGGACTGGGCGGACGGCGTACTCCCCACGTTTTACAAGCACGTCACCGCACACGTGGGCTGGAACGAGATGCGGTGTGTCACGACTGCGGACCACCAACCGGCCCCACCCCCGCCGCCGGCGGGCCGCGTCCCCGGATTCTCGCTGCAGGGCCCGATTCCGATTGAGGCCACATCGGGCAACGTCTGGCCCGAATGGCCCCCGAAGAACACGTCGTCCCCCCGTTAGTGTGGCGTCCACGAAAACGCGTCTACGTTTGCCGAGGGGGGTGCGGGCGCCACACGGTGTGGTGTCCCAGGAATCTGTCAGTAACGCCTTTCAACCTGCCCCTTCGAACACGATGGACGAATTTTGCGCTGACTGCTCAAGTTGCCTGTCAACGGAAGTCCTAAGCTCTTCCGCAAGGAGCTTGTAAAAGGCCGTTGCCAGAGGCTACTCCACTTTCGTAGAGTCGACACTCAAAGGAGAAAGCATGTATCTCATACGCGACATCATGTACTGCAAGCCTGGAAAGGTTAACGCGATGGTCGACAAGTTTCGCGCATTGGGAAAAGTAATGAAGAAAATGGGCTACGGAAAGCTGAGGGTGCTCACCGATGTTAGTGCGGAGCGATATTGGACGGTCGTAGCCGAAGTGGAGACCGGGAATCTCGACGAATACGCCGAGATATCCAGGAAAACGATGAAGGACAAGGGGCTGCAAAAGGCAATGAAAGGCTACCACGACCTCATCGACCAGGGACGTCGGGAGATCTACAAAATCGAGCAGTGAGCGCGGGTTGGCCCGTTACCCACTGCCACCGATACGCAAAGTCGGGTCGCGAGCGGCCGCCAATCAATCCTGAAAAACCAGCAGATTGCCGTCGGCTTCGTAGTTCCGGAAATCCGGCAGCGCGGGGATCGTTGAGGGAAGCGCCTTGCACAGGGATGTGAAGATTTCCTCGATGCTTCCCTTAAGGTCTTCGGCGGAAAAATGGTACTGATCTTCGTACTCCGTGTGGTGCAGGGATTCCACCAGCAACTGAACAACGTTGGAACTGCAGCTTCGGTACTGCTCGCTGGTCCACTCCTGCAGGTAGGATGCAAAATTCCGGCGCGCAAATTCTCCGAGCGCGTGGTCGCCATAGCCCAGCCATTGAAGGGCGGTGGGGCCGGGATCCAGAACGGTCGGATAGACGCGTTGCCCCGCCGCCGAATAGACCACAGGCGATTCGGGATTCGCGGGATCCTTGACAGAATAATGAGAGGTCGCAAAGAGCTCGTCGGCGGGCTTTACCGCGGGACCTGAAACCATCATCAAAGTGCGCTTTTCTTCGCGATGCAAACCGCCGTGGCCTCCTGAATTGTCGCCAAAATTCCATCCCTGGCGATGCATGACCGTGATATCGCCAATCGAGGGGTTCTTTGAATACAGATAGGCGCCCATGCCCGCGACGGCGTTCCTGTAGTAGTCGTTCTGCTTCACGCTTCGGTCGACCCACTCGTTGTAAGTTCCCGAGTGCCACTTTCGATCCCCGAAGTTCAGTCCCAGCGGATCTTCGGGGCTATTCGCTTCAACCCGGTAGCTGAATACAAACTGTCCGGTGGGCGCATCCTTGTGCACGCGAATCGTTCCCCTGTTGTCGAAGGGATCCGTCACCAGGATATCCAATGTCGAAGGAAGCGGTGCTCCTGGCGCGGAGCTGATGGAGTCATTATTCATCCGCACGAAAATAAGACCGACTCCGGGATTCTTCTTCAGAGTATCGAGGACTGTGGGCTTATCCGGGCCTCCCGGGCGATAAGTCATGATCTGTGCCATGCCCGGGCGACGTCCCCAGTTCGGTTTACCGGAGGAAACATCAGGAAGAAAAATCTCGGCATTGTTTCGAGCTCCTCCGCCATAGACAAGGCGGATATGGGAGTCGTAGAAGTCTTTCTTCTTCTGAAGTTCGGCTGCCATGTAAGCCTTGTCGCTTAGAAGCTTCAGGGGTGTCAGCACATCGAGGATCTGGTCGTGGTACGTGTTGAATTGTTCATCCACCTTCTGATCAATCTTGTTAGCGACGATATGAATGCCAAAGAACTCCAGCAACCAGGAGATGGTGACTTTCTGTTTGACACTGTAGGCGAAGTCCGTCGCTAGTTGTGCAGTGAGTGGTTCGGCCCATTCTTTGGCTTGCTGGATGTTCGGCGCGACAGGAGACTTGTCGTCGAACAGCCCGGCATAGGGCCGGGCCAGTTGCCGTGGAATCAGAGCGTCATCGATGCCGAGCAGAGCTCCATCGCCGGCCGGCGTGTCCTTGGCCGCGTTTTGCAGGCCGAGGCCGTCGTTCAGAAGCTTGATGAAATCGCCTGGCAGCTTCTCAATGTAGTCGGTATCTTTGCTCGCGGCGTTGAGCATTTTGTACTTGCTGTCCATCATGCCGTGATCGGCGTAGAAGAGAAACAGCGTCTTTTCGAACAGGGAGTTCTCGGGCGTCCCGCCTTTCATGTAAGCGGTGAGCCCCCGCGGGAAGTCTTTCGTCTCCGACACACCGCCCTGAGCGTCGAACCGCACGCTTCTCATGGCATCGATGAGGCGGCCCAATTGGAAGTCCACCATCATCATTCCCAGGACGTAATAGGGCTGCGCAAGTTGCATTTTCCCGGACTTGATCGTTGTCGGCCCGCTGGGGTCGAACTCGGAAAACGCTTCGATCTGAGGCAGCCAGAAACACAGTTTCCGGGTTTTCAACACACCGATCGGATGTCCAAGCGAGCGGTCGCGGACGCGCTCGATGCGTGTGAAGTAGGATCGGCCGGTGTCGCTGAGGTCCTGGAAGACATCGGAGTATTGGTCGACCCAGTCAAAGACGATATCCAGGGGATCGTTCTTCCGCGCTTCAACATCGCCATTACGTTCGAAACAGTATTCGTCCGAGTTGATGCCGTCTTTCGGGTTGGGGACGACGCCTTTCCAGTGGGCCATTTCGTCGGCGGACGCGAGCAACGAGGTTGTGAGGCGCGGTATCTGCGCAGGATCCTTCGACCCGGCGGCTTCTGCCAGAATCCTGGCGGTCTCTCGTATTGTCGCGTCGAGCTGGTTGAAGTAGGTGTGGTTCACTGCAGCAGTGGCGCCTTCGACATAGGCCCTGGCATATTTGTCGAAAGGCACGCCCCTTCGATGAAGCGCAAACCCGGACATCACAGACTGGCGCTGCGGGGGGCCGGCGACGACATCCAGGACGGTAGGATAGGTCGGAAATTCGAGGCCGAGGCCATAGTTCGCAACCTGGACGGGATTGATCCAGAAATTCCTGAAGTCGTAGATGTCCCGGCTGAATTGCCACCAGGCCGTGACGTAAGTGTCCCGCCGGGAGGTGAGATAGGATTCGACGACCTTCATGGTTTCGGATTTGTCTACCGTCGTGGCGTCCGTTGTGTACTTCCCTCGTTCAGCCAGGAATTGGAAGGTTGGAAGCTTGTTCATATCCAGCAGCGCCTTGAATAGATCGGGACGAAATCCATCGAGGTGCATCATGTGCACGTACTTGTGGGATGGGTCTTCGGGAATTGCCCTGAAGAATTCCGTGGCGGCAGGGTCGAGGCGGGCTGCCGTCTCCGGTTGCTGTACGCTCGAGCAGGAAAAAAGGACGGAGACCGCAAGCCACAAGAGAACGCCAGGCAGCAGGTGTGGCTTTCCCCAGACAGCTGAGGATGCCTGCCGCGGCTTCCTGCCTGAGTCCGGAGCGCATCCTCCCGCTCCGAGAGACCTTTCGAGCGAAGCCCCCGGCAGGTGCGGTTTGCAGGCTTGTTTGTCAGACCGTCGCGACATTTCAGTTCCTTTCACTCCGGGTTCGCCAGACTCCGTTGAATTTCTCAAGCAGGAGAATCTGCGCCCGCCGGACTCGATGGCGCACCATGGACGCCGACTGCTGACTCTCTGTATACGCGATACGATTCCTCGTACATCTGCTCGCGGTCTTTGAAACGCGTCTCGTCATAGCAGGCAAGAGGATGCGTCAGCGCATTCACGGCGCATTTGTTGCAGTAGGTGCATGGTTTCGCAGGGGCGTCCTGCCCTTCGGCGAACCGCTGCACGAGGTCCGGGTTCGCCAACAGGCCACGGGCTATGGAAATGACGTCGCAGCGGCCCGCGGTTAACGCATCACGGATGGGCGCGGCCGTCTGCCAGCCGCCGACGCAAACTACAGGAAGGCCCGATCCTTGTTTGATGCTGGCGGCATCGGCCTGGTTCATGCCCTCGATCAGTTCCGGGACGATGGCGCGGCCCCGCTTGAAAGGCATCCGTCTTCCCCAGTTCCATTCGATCAGGCGGCGAAGCAGCCCAAACTGCATCATCAGGAAGGTGGACGCTGTGCGGGTCCCCTCGTGATACATCGTCGCATAGGTACGCTTTGCGTCGTCGGTGGGAAGCAGGCCCGCCGGTATGCGCGGGTGTGGAAACGTGTCGCCCTGAGACAGATGGATCGCATCGATGCCGGCTTCGGCGAGCCAGCGCGAAACTTCGACCGTGTCTTCGATCGTGTTGCCTATGGTTCGATTCAGAGGGGCGGTCCAGGCATTATGATCGTCCCTGCCGCTCAACTTGACCGACACGAAGAAGTCTCTGCCGACTTCGCTGCGCACGGAGGCAACGATCTCCAGTAACACTCTGGCCCGGGTCTTGAGGCTGCCCCCGTACTCGTCGGTCCGATCGTTGATGGCGCTCGACAGGAACTGATGCGGGAGATATCCGTTGCAGGCAACGATCTCGACTCCGTCGGCGCCGGCTTCACGTGCGCGGCGGGCGGCCTGACCGTAGTCGTGCACCAGCTGCCGGATCTCCGAGCCGGTCATGCGTCGTGCCCGCAGCCCATGCAGCAGATCCGGTTTGTCCGTCGCACTCATGGCCAGCACGCCGATGTATTCCCGGCGAGCCAGGTCGCGTTGCCGGCCGGAAAAGTGGAGCTGGATGATGTAGCGGCAATCGAACTTGTGGACTTCCCTGACGAGCTTTCTCCATGAAGGGATGGTGCGATCGTGATCGATGATCGCGTAACCGGGCACAGCGGCGCCGTCGGCGCGAATGGCAGCGTTAGAGGAAATGATCGCCGCAACGCCGCCGCGGGCAAAGCGGCAGTCCCAGGCGATCCGCGCGTCAGACATGGACCCGTCGTAGTAGTCGATCCGCCCGCCGATGCTGGAGCGGAAGATTCGGTTCTTGAACGTGACATGGTTGATCGTCAGCGGCTGAAAAATCGGATCGATTTGAGACGGTGTCGCCACAAGTCCTCGCATTCATTCAGATTGAGGATCTGTACGGCAGGACCTTGTCAAAACAATCGGCGCCTGGCGTACATCAGCAGACTGTGACCGATCGCTCCCTGCGACCTCGGCGGGGGTCCCGCGCTCAAAGAATACGGTCAATGCACATGATCCGCAATGCGTTCGGCCAGGGCGGCGATCGTATGAGACGGATTGCGGCCGATGGGGGCAGGCACAATCGATCCATCGACGACATAGAGATGTTTGTACCCGAAGGTATTGCCCAGGTGGTCGACGACGCCCGTGTCCGCATCGGTACCCATTTTGCAGCCTCCCAGAGGATGGAGCGTCAGCAGCGTTTTGAAGAGATTCCAGGTTACCGGCGACTGGTAATGCCCCTCGGTGGCAGTGGTGAAGTCGCGGTGCATTTCAATCATCGCTTCCACGAGAGCTCTTGAAGGGTCTACGTTCCACTTCAAATGAAGGATCTTTCGCCACGGCATCCACCAGCGCCGCCGCAGAGAGAACTTGCCATCGCCCGCATCCGCGCCGGCTCCAAGCCAGACCATCACGTTCTTAAGAGGCGCGTGTCCGAGCAGGTGCTGTTCGATATCCGCCAGCAGCTTTTTGCCGATTCGCGTGCGCAGGCGGCCATCCAGGGAAGCCTTCAAGGCGTTGAGAAGCACGTTGGGGAACCCGTCGTCTTCCACGATGAATCTCTGGTTCCGGAAACTTCCGTCCATGAAATCGGTGGCGCTGGTGATGCTGGGGCCCCAGCTTTGCCGCACTCGCTCGGCATCGGGATAGGGGGCCATCGAGAGAAAATTGCCGTTCGAACTCCAGTTGGATCCCAAAGTCCAACTCAGCCGCGGCAGAGTGCGGTATTGGTCACGGCAGCGCAGCAACAGCTCGGTGGAGCCCAGGCTTCCCGCCGCCAGAAAAACGCGCGACGCGGACTCTTCGCCGGGAATCAGGCGCCCGTTCTCGATCTTGTCGAACGTCACCCGGTAGCCCTTATCCACGTGGTGGATCTGGCGCACGACGTGAAGCGGACGGACCTCGGCGCCGTGCTTCTCGGCACGCGGAATGTAGTTCAGGTCGAGCGTGTTTTTGGCCTTGACGTCGCACCCGACATCGCAATTGCCCAGATGAATACACGTCCCCTGCTGCTGGCCGTGCGCGTTGACGAAGGTCTCGGAATGTTTCCTGTCGAAGGGCTCGTCGAGATCGTAGTTCCATTGCGGAGAAAACGAAACCGCCAGGGGAACTTTCATGAAACGTTCGCTGTGGCCGAGCTTTTCAGCGGCTTCCCGCGCGAGCCTGAACCGTTGGGTGAGCTGACCGTCCGGGATGGTTTGCAGATTCATCATCGAAGCGACCTTCGAGTAGTAGGGCCGCAACTCGCGGTAAGTGATTTCCGGGGGCCACCCTTTTTCGAAAACCGAAGGATTCGCTTCGAGAGCGACACTGCTGTAAGTAAGGGAGCCGCCGCCGACACCGGCGGCCTGGGCGACAACCATGCGGTTGAAGAAGCGCATATCCAGCCAGCCATTCTGGTCTTCGGGTTCGTCGGGATCGAAAATCCAGGAATCCAGAGGCGTGCGGGGATAGTCCTCCGTTTTCCAGCGTCTGCCTCGTTCCAGGACAAGAACTCGCATGCCTTTTTCGGCAAGCCGGCAAGCTGTGATCGCGCCTCCGAACCCACTCCCAATTACGATTGCGTCAAAGCGCCGATTCATGCACGCCTCTCTTACACTTCTTTGGAAACGAAACAACTGGCTGAATCCGCTTGCGCCTTCAGACAGCCGTGTCTTCGCGAATCCAGACAAACACGGCACTGTGAACGCGCAGTATACTGCATCCTCTTGAATCGATGCGGGCGTCAAGGCCTGCTGATTCATGGCTTGCTAATTGGCGTGCTGAAGACTGCTGAGACCGCTCATCCGGCGTTGGGCGCGAACCTTGGGTGTTTGCCCGAAGAACGCAACTCCCTTAGCTTCCCAGAAGGTTGAAGAGGACGTCGGCGACTTTCGGGTCATACATCCCTCGTCCCACGCCTCTGCGGATTTCCTCCAATGCGGAATGCCGCTCCCAGGGATCGCGATAGGGTCGCCTCGACGCAAGGGCGTCATAAGCATCTGCAACGGCGATGATCCGGGATCCGAGCGGAATTTTCTCGCCGGCCAGACCGTGCGGATAGCCTCGACCGTTGAAGTACTCGTGACTGTGGAGGACCTGTTCGAGCATCGCAGCGTTTTCGTAACCCATTTTGCGAAGCATCTTTGCGCTTTCCACGGGATGGTTCCGGACCACATCGAACTCGGAGGTCGTGAGGCTGCCTCTTCGGTTGAGCAGGTGATGAGGGACGATCTCCTTGCCGAGATCCGCGGCGTATGCCGCATTCACGAGGTCGGCCTTTTCCCGATCGGAGAAATCAAACTGGCTTGCCATTGCGAACGCCAGCAGGGCGACGGTCTTGGAATGGCCGATGCATCCGTCGAGCGCTTCAACGGGAAGAATGACGTCTTCGGGCAGTTGAACCAGGTCGATCGCTCTCTTGAAGTCTTCATACAATCTCGTCGGGATCTTGTCGTGATTGTCCAGAGGGTCCTTCATGCCGAGAATTTCATATGCCTCGATTCGCTTCCGTTTTCCCTTGACCGTGATCGTCTCGGACTCTCGAAGCTTCAATCCCGCCTCAGCGTAGGCGACCTTGAACTTGGTGCTTCCGCTGTCCCCCTGAAGCGCCTTTTCAAAATTCTCGAGGGCCAACCCGTACTCCCCTAATCGCAGGTAAACTTCTCCGATTTCATAGTGGAGATCATGGCTGTTGGCGGCTTCGTGTAATTGTGCATACAGAGTTTCAAGCCGCCGTTCCAGTTCCGGATTCTCCTCTATGGTCGGAATGTCGCGCTTCCTTCTTGCAAGCATGAAGTGGCTGACACCCCCGTAGGTTTTCCCATCGACAAGCACTTTGCCGGGGGAGCATACCGTTTCCAGTCGTGAGGCCAGATTCACAACATCCCCGATGGCCGTGTACGTCTGGCGCTTCGAACCAATCAGGCCTGTCAGCGTCGTGCCCGACGCGATCCCGATCCGCATCAGCCACGGATAGTTTTTCCGGCGGGCTTTTTCCTGCATTTTCCAGGCTGCAAGCACGGCCAGCAGGCGGTAGGTCTCATACTCGGAAGGGGCCCCGAACTCCGCCATGATGCCGTCACCCATGTATTTGTCGATGTGCCCATGGTAGGCGAGCAGAATGGGTTCCATGTCCCCCAGATATCTGTTGAGGTCGCTGATCACGACTTCCGGCGGGTGCTGTTCGGAATAGGTTGTAAACCCGGCCAGGTCCGAAAAGAAAACGCTGACGTTGCGCTTTTCATTCCGAAGCCGGCCTTCGATGATCATGTTGACGACAGACGAATCCATCGTCGAGTACAGGGTCTCTTCGACCTTTTCCCTCAGGACCTCCGAAGTCTTCTTGGCAAGCTCCAATTCCTCCGTTCGATCGCGTACCTTCTCTTCCAGGTTCTCGTTGTAGTCCTGAAGGGCGGAGTTCAACTTCCCTAATTCGCCTTCACGCACCACCAGCGCTTCATTCAGACGCCTCGTGGCTCCGATCTCTGCGGTGAGTTTTTCCTGCAGCGAGCCCACTACAGAGCCGGCCAGAATCAGGAAACCTGCCCACGCGGAGACATGGATGTAGACATCCATGACATTGCCTTGCCCCTGGAACGATTCCGGCGACTGGATGACGTAGACGAGTACGAAGAGAATGCTGCAGACGGCTCCAAGAGTGGCCTTCCGTTTGCCCAGGTAGTAGCCACCCAATATGATCGGCAGGAAATAGAGGTTCAGAAACGCCAGCTTCAGCGGTACGAGATAGTTGACGAACAACGTCGCGCCGAGCATCAACAAGACGAATGTCTGCTCGAAATGCTGCACCAGGTAGGCCTTGAACCGCATCATGCCAGGACCGGCAGAGGCCCGGTCCGAGCTGGCACCGGACTCTGGCCCGATTACCGGCCCTGCTGGTTCATCTCTGTCTACGGAGGGGCTCGTTTCAAGAGAGGGTAATTCCTGCAATACGGCGGTCCCGCCGTCAATTTGGTCGTCGCCGATGGTCGTTGTGCTCATAGGCCGTTCCAACGTTGCTTCGATACCTTCTTAGTATCTATCCGCTATATCGGCAGCTTTTGCCTGGCGGTTTAGGGGAAAATTACAGGATCTCTATTTCCACGAGCGTTGGACTTTTTATGCCGTGATATTCCAGCTGGACCGCCGAGGATGTATTCGCCCGTATCGATGCGCTCCACTCCTGCCGAAAACGGGTCCGGAGCAGTGCCAAAATCCAGATCAAGGCGCAGCAGCAGTCTCCGACCCTTTCTACTGGACAGGAGAGCCATTCTGCCCGGCGGGCGCCAGAAACTCCGAGAGCGAATACCGGACGACGCCGTCCGGGTAGCTGTAAAAACCGAGCCGCGCGCTGCTTTTGGAAGTGGGAACGGCCGTTGCAACGTAGTCGGGCCCCTTTGCCAGAATCGAGAAGGTGAATCCGGAACGAGTCCCGGTGAATGTGGAATCCAGCAAACCGGCGTCAATTAACTGAGGAATGGTGCCGTACTGTCCACCTGATGCTACAAGGAAGGTTACAAGGGCCGTGTTGATGGTCCGGAGATTGGCCACCGCCGCGTTTTCAGATGCAGTGGCAGTGTTGGCATTTCCCAATTCTGTAATGAGGGTTCCCGAAGCCAGGTTTGGCGTGACCGGCTCAAGGGGTTCGAAGGAGCGAGGGGATTCCAGGTTCACTCCCACGAGATCCATCCCCGTCACGACAATGCTCGAGGGATTCAACCGGGCACTGCGGGAACTTCCGCGTAACGTGGCAGCGTAAGTACCCTGGGGAATTTTTGAAAAAGCGAATGAGCCGTCCGCATTGACGGACGTTTCGAAAGAAGATACAGCGGCAACTCCGTTCAAAACCAGTTGCACGGGGTCCACCGTCGGATCGAGTCCGCGTATGTGGCCCCGAAGGCTTCCCGTCTGCACGTCGGGATCGATCGAAAAGACTACCTGCAGTTCGGTAGACTCCGAACCATCCAGCGTCACAGTATGGAGGCGTGAGGCCATCAAGTCCCTGGAGCCATAGACGAGCGACTTGACGACGTAGCCGAAAGGCAGGCCGCTGATGTCGACCCGGCGCTCATCTGCGGGCAGTTTCACTTTTGCCCGCCCGTCCGGACCGGGCTTGACGATCACGTTCAACGAGCTCCCACAGTAGGATTCACATGGCACTGCCAGAGCCAAAACGAATCCCGGAGTAGCACCGCCGTCCTCGACCGTGGCGTGAACGGTGACTTCACGTTGAGGAGCGACGCGCAGTTCCACGTCTTCGACGTCTTTCTGCTCAACATTCACCTGCGCGGAGGACGCGGCGGGATTGTCCGGGGCCAGACGAACACGGTAGCGGCTCTTCTTTAGTGCAAAGGGAAACTCGAACGCCCCGTTGGCGTCCAGAAAAGTCTCTGTCGTAGCCACCTGACACAGTACGCACTCCAGCGCGACGCGGAAGGGCCCCTGAGCCGGAACCGCTCCCATGACATGGCCACTGATCTTCACCCAGGGATCGGGATCCGTCGTGCCGAAACCGATATGAAGTTCCGCAGGCTCGTCACCTGAGACATGCATCGGCTCCGACATTAATCGCGCTGTGCCGAAGTCGATCGATCGAATGAAATACGGGGCTGGAATCGGGCCTTGCCTCCGCCCATCCGAAGTGGTGACTACCCGATAGTCGCCTTCCGGCAGCATCATCCTGAAACTGCCATCCGGAAGTGGATTCACGTCAACCCGCAGGACCTGCGCCGCTCCGGCTTCGGCCGCACCTTCCAAAGTCGACACCGAAACAACCGGCAGCTTCTCGCGCGGCTCTGAGCCGAAACTGACATCTTCGCCTCGCACAAGAACCAGGGAAAACTGCGGCGGCGGGCCATTACCATCGACGGCGACACGCCCGACTACTTCCTGCAGGCCGGGAACCTGGACATCAAAGTCCTTAACGTCTGTCGCTGGAATAACAACGCTTACCGGGGCAGACGAGACAATCGGGCTCAAAGAAACCCGAGCCGCATAGGTCCCGGGAAGGACTCCCTCCAGGCTGAAGGAACCATCCGCCGCCATGGGAGCCTCTGCGCTAATGCCGGTGACTGCATTGCTGAGGGCGATTCTTCTGCCGACCGCAGAATCGGACTGCTGACCCAACACCGTCACGCGTCCCCCGACTCTGACGCCCGGCGATAGGCCAACCGTTGCAGTCACTGGAATTGCGGATACCTCGGCGCCAATCTTCAAAGGTTGCGCGAGGAGATTCACAGTACCGGCGGCCAGCGTTTTCAAGTAGTAGCCCGCGGGCACATTCCGCACCTGTACTCGATACTCTCCTTCGAGCAATTGCGCGGCAAAGGATCCATCCTGTCGGACCGGAACGTTTACCGCGAAACTGGTTCCACGGCGGCTGAAACGAAGAGCAAACTGCGGCCGAGCCGCACGGCCTTCCACGACGACGCTCCCGCTAAGCATGACGGAGCGAGGCACCTTCAGCGTCACGGAATCAAGATCACGATCCACAATCTCGACGGGCACGTCTTCACTTCCGGGTATTGTCGTCGACAAGGAATAGGATCCCGAGCCCAGGTGCGTGAACCTGAACGAGCCGTCAGGGCCGGCCACAGTGCTCGTGACTCGCGACGGGTTTCCACCATAAAGCTCGATCGTTCGCTGCTCTGGCGGCAGCGGACGATTCGGAGGGACAATGAGGTGGCCCCCGATCTGGAATCTGGACTCCTCTACCGGCAGCAAGAAATCCAACCCTGCAACCTGGGAATTCTCAGCGGCGAGTGTCACGACCACACCTGAAGTTTCGGTTTTTACGCCGGGGTAATAGTAGTCCCCGGCGACGATGCGGTACGTTCCAGGGCGAACATTCCTGAAACGAAACGTGCCGGTCTCGTCGGTTCTTGCGTAGAAACTGCGGCCTTGTCCTTCTTCCTGAGCTGACTGTACGGCTCTCGCCACAATCATTGTCCGAGACACCGGCACTCCATCGGAGTGGAGCAGCCGGCCGGATATTGCGCCTCCGGGCGGCTGGACAGGTTGCTGAAGCAGGAAGAACATCAGTAGTTCTTTCATGAAGCCTCCGTTCTCTTTACGACACCGCAACTTCAGGTTCGGTTTTACATGGGAGCGAAACTAGCCCGAGAGCAGAAAAAAAGGCGATGAAATTCGTGCTGACGAATTGTGAAGAATGTATGGGACAGGCTCGGGTCAAATGCAATCCCTGCCTGCTTCTTTCCGATCACCTCACCAGGCGATATTCCGAGGCGAGCTGGCAGAGTTCGAGACCGTCCCCGAATTGGCTCCCCAATATTGATCAGATACCCTCTTAGTACCCTCGACTCTATCGGCAACTTTTGCCCAGCAGTTTTAGGGCAATACAGGATCTCTATTTCTGCGAGCTTGTGGACTTGTTGAGGGGTCGATATTCAGGGACACCGTTCTGAGAATAGACTTATGGCGCACGGAGACCTCGCTTATTCGGACCATCCTCTGCCCCTGGCATCCCCGTTTCTGATACTTTGTTGGGCTTGAGCCATGGGACGAATCCTCTTAACCGCGGGACTACTGTTCACTGCAATATCGGCTGCGCAGACTCCAACGATTCGTGTGGATGTTTCGCTCATCACGGTGGATGTCCAGGTCTCGGATGCGTCCGGTCGACCCGTGACGAACCTTACCCGAGAAGATTTTCGGGTTTTTGAAGATGGTAGAGAGCAACCGATAACAGTCTTCGAATCGGTCGACTCGCCGTACAGTATTCAGTTGCTCATTGATCGTAGCTCGAACATGCAGGACTACTGGCCATTGTTTGAACCTGCGCTTGCGAGATTTCTAACCAGCCTTAAGCCGCAGGACCGCGTTTCGATTGGAGCATTTGATGAACGAAGTAAAGACGTCAAACTTCTTCTGGATTGGCGTGATGCCCGAAATGGGGATTCATTGGAAATATCAGTGGATCCGGCTGTTGGGGGCATTCATGTTCCGCTATTTGGACCCCAAGGAGTGCCAACAAAGAATTTCTCGCGAGCCATACAGTGGACTGCAGAGCGCCTTCGTTCGGTTCACGGTCGTAAGAGTGCGATTGTATTCGGCGATGGATGGTCGTTTGATTTTGGCAGGGCTGTGTCATTTGACGGAGTAGCTTTTCCCCAGCTTAAAGACGGAGAAGATGACGCCGAGTTCAAGAAGACGAAGCGAACTGTGACAGATAGTCGCGCCCGTTTTGATTTCGTCGCTGTAAACACAGATCTCAATCTCGATTCCCAGGCTAACGTTGTAGTCTGGTCCAAAAGAGGCGTCTGGAGCAATGTCGACAAATTGATCTACGGCATTTCCGTGCGGGCCAGATTGCAGCAACTGGCCGCAATCTCGGGAGGTCGCATCGTTTTTCCAAGGAGAACAGAGGAAATCGTGACGCTGTATGGCAATATTGCGAAGGAATTGGGAACGTCATACACTCTGGGCTATTCCCCGTCCCATCCCCCAAGCGAAAGAATGCCCAGGCGTCTGGAAGTGCGTTCACGCCCAGGACTGAGGATCGAACAGTCGAGGGAGGTAATCCAGTAGTCGTCAAAACAAGATCAGAACCAAGGGGGTATCGCGACGACGTTCAGGATTCTCCTGCTTCCTTCTTGAAGCCGCACAGGAATACCCTTCGCCTCATACAGGCGAAGAAAATCGGAGTCCAACCACGCATCCTGATCGACAAACTCCCATGCAAAAAGCCGGTAGTCTCCTGGCGGAAGGTTCCTAATCTCAAAGCGCCCAGCGTCGTCGGTCCACACGTTCCGATAGAGATCCCGGCGCTCCCGCTGCTCCGGGATCAGGACAACACGCAGCATGTCGGCGGGCATGTTTTTGGAATCGAAGACCTGCCCCTCGATCCTTCCGGCGGGAGCAGCCAATACTAGGTCCAGTTCCTCGTCGAACGGACCCTCGACAGTCAATCCCCTAGCAATGACATTGACACTTCCGAGCCGGATGGACTTCACATAGGCATCGTCGAACGGATGCGATACTTCTACAGAGTATCTCCATGGCTGAATGCCACGCAGAACGAGTAGACCGTTGTTTCGCGATGCGGCTACGGGAGGAAAGGCCAACGCTTCGGTCGCTGCCGCTGGGATGTGAGGAGGGCCTACGGCAGCTGGTGGCTGGGGCTTGAGAGTGACCCGAGCACGGGAAATATCGATTTTCTGCACCCCTGGCGAAACCTCTCCTGATACTCTGACCGAGAGATCCACTCCTGCTCTTACAGGCACAAGAAGTCCCTCAATATTGTCTTCCTTGACCTCAAGAACGATGTGTCCGACTAAACGGTGACTGTTGCTTTCGACAACTAGGTCATAGGTTCCAGGCAACACGCCGCGCAGATCGAAACGACCATCAGTGATGGCGACGGTGCGGTAGAGCGAACCAGACGGATTTTCCGAGCGGCGGCGAGCATCCATCAGGCAGAGTTGGGCGAACCGAATCGTTTCCCCTGTCCGCGCGTCAACGATCGAACCACGTACCCGGAGCGTGTGTACTTTTGAGGCGACAATGTCGACGTTACCTCTTTCCTCACCAGCTCTTAGGTAGAGAACTTGGGCAGCATCCCCATCACTAGTTCCGGGAAAGTAGGATAAGGGATAACCTGAAGACTCCATTCGGGGCAGCTGTGCGAATCCAGTCGGCAGCCATGACAGCAGATCCGAACTCCCGCTGGCATTGGAGATCACCACCTGAAGGTAAAGAGGGCCCGGGGGTAGACCCGAGAGCCGATACTCTCCACGCCGATTGGTCCGAGCTGGAGATTTCATCGAACTGAGAGTTCCAGCGCCGTGCTGATATCTGATGCTCATCGGCAGGACTTGTGCGTCAGAAATCGCCCTGCCCGCCGTGTCGACAACCCTCCCTGAGATCCTGGCAGTGGCAAACAACGCAATGCTCAAATCCCTGAGCTGTTCTCCTGCCCGCACGGATATAAGTTTCCCCGCTCCCGAAAGACCTCGCTGTTGATAGACGGCAGGCAGATGCTCTTCGCCGTGACTCGCAATGAGCCAATACCCAGTCGATGGTGGCACCTTTTCGAACAAGAATTGGCCTCCAGACGTCGTCGTTGTGGTGAAGTTAATAATGCGATCGTCGACGACTCCGGTTAGCAGAACGCTCGCGCCTACGATCCCTTCGGAGGTCCGCCGATCAATAATCGTTCCATGCAGAGACGCTGTGCCATTCTGGGGAGGGAATGCCAACGGAAGCACTAACAGGGCGGTGGCCAGCCACGACTTACTCGACGACACAATTCTCCCAATCGCATTCTACTAACCCTGCGCTAACCACTTCTACTCTGCTCGCCTGGCGCAGGGGATGTGGTAGTAAATAGGTTCCAGAATCATTTTTTGATCTTTAACCACCCCACCAGCTTCTGACCCAAGAGGCCCATTTGTTACTCGGCTCGTATGCACCAACCTTCCAAACACTAAACACTAGCTTAGCTAAGCTAGTACTCAGCGAGAAAGCGCAGTCAACTGTGAGTCGTTCGTTTCACAGCACGCGCGTAGTGCTAGACTGCCGTGCATGAATAGGTGCTTCCTGCCCCTATCATCGTGTTTGTGTCCTCGTGATACTTGCATTCGGAAGATCCATCAGAGTATCCGAGGACGATTACTTGTAAGTTAGAGTAGAAACCCTGAAAGGCCCACATCCCCATCGTTTTATAGAAAGCAGGATCCGCACCTTCGCCCAATGGATCAATACACGGATCCCAGTGATGGCCATAGTCTGTGCAGGTCCCACCAGCAGAGTAAACGTAGCTGCTCTGCGTCTCCGGCCAGTACCAGAATGTCATCTCGTTATACACAGATCCCCCTGGTTCATATGGGCTTGCCCAGAAGTCAAACGCTTCCCCTTGAACAAAAGCCCAATCCCAGTCAACTCGCCTCATTTTTTCGGATAGAGGATCTCGATAAAGCAGCGCCTTAAACCTGGGGTTCGCTGGCTGTCTACGCGAGCCGACTGGGACTTGCGGTCGATTTGGCATGCTGAAGTATGGACGTGTAGATGTAAGAATGGCTCGCCTCGATTGGACCGCCACTGTTTCCTTGCGTTTCGTGACGACTAACTCACACTTGTCGTTGGCCTTGAGTTGAATCGTTCGCCGGTAGTGTGGACGCGTCGGAATCCGTGCGTCATATCTCGAAAACCGACATCCTGTCTCAGTCGGAACACCCCACACCACCACATCGCCTACAGCTATAGACTCCCAATTCAGGGTCACATTAAAGTGCTGACCGGATTGACGCACTGGGCCCGCCGACGCCTTCGGGCGGCGCAATGGCGGCAGTGGAAAACCCCTGAAACTAAATCCTCTGCGCGGATATCAGGAACCCTCCGCTAAAGACGAAAGACTCTGTGAAACCCTAAAAATATATTGGCAAAAAGTTAACGTAATGCCTCAGGGATGAACCGCTGTCGCGGCGCTAAGTCAAAAATCCTCTGCGTTATGCGACGCTACCTAAACCAGGAAACCTCTCCAAAAATCGCCGGCCCGACTTCGCTGAGGTTGCGCCGAGGTTGCGCTTTACAAGAGTATGCGTTCCATCTATTCTCACGAACTCTGATAGTCTCGCCGCCTCGATAATGTTCGGGTGATGTTGCTGCGTTGAATATGCTGAACGCCGCAACGCCGTACTCTGGTTTTTGATTCAAAGGAGTGCCATGGCCCAGGTTGCTACCACCGTCACGGCGTCGGTCGATGCCCCGAGAAAACCCTTCTACAAATGGCTGGTTCCCGGTGTTTTCTACGATGAACTGCACACTGTCCTCCACGATGCCGCGTTTCTTCCAGGCGTCGTAAGGACGACCGGGACAAGCGGCCCATGGGACGTTCCCGGCTCATACCGCACGATTCACCTCACGGATGGAAACACCGTTCGTGAGCAGGTCACTGCCGCGGATACCCCGGACTATTTCGCCTATCTCGTGTCGGAGTTCAGTTCATCCATGATCCGGCTCATGGTCAAAGAGGCGCGGGGCCAGTGGCGGTTTACCGACGAAGGTAAAGGAACGCAGATTCAGTGGACCTACACGGCAGTCGCAAGAGCGTGGTGGGCCATGCCCGTTCTATTCCCCGTCATCAAGATCCTCTGGAACCGATACATGAAGGCCGGTGTGAAAATTATTCAGGCGCGCGCCCAGAAAGAAGTCCCGAGGAACCCGCAATGAGTGAATGGAATTTCGATCTTGAGGCCCTGCACGGGGAGCAGGGTATGACCGACGAGGATCGTGCGTACCGCGGGTCACGGTATGCTGACGTCCGCGAGGCGTTGTACGCCAATCCCTATCGCGGAGGCAGCAGCGGCGAAGAGCCGGGTCCGTTTCCCATGTTCAAGTCGACTATTCGGAATGCCTGGTCTGGATTTCTGCCGGGGGGCCACCACGACCTGCTCAAGCTGGCATCGGCCCGCGCGGTCGATTCGAGAGCGGATCTTCGCTGGGGAAAGGACGGCAAAGGCTTTCGCAGAATCCTTGCTCCCAACGGGATTTGCATGCTGGGCCACTGGGAAATCACCGAAGACAATCCCTACACCGGCTACTTCAGGAATGGTTCAAAAGGGCTGGCCATCGGTCGCTACTCGTCTGACGGCGCTGAAACCATGAGAGGCCAGCGGCGCTCACTCAGTCTCGCGGTCAAAATCTACCCGACGATGGATCCGCATCATCCGCAGCCGCTGATCCCCGCAGCCTTGATTTCGCAGGAAGACCTGGGAGGCATGCGAACCGCCTACATCAATGACGCCGAGTTGACCAACGAGCCCA
The DNA here is from genome assembly GCA_963836435.1 of uncultured Acidobacteriota bacterium. GTDB lineage: Bacteria > Acidobacteriota > Terriglobia > 20CM-2-55-15 > 20CM-2-55-15 > DASTBJ01. The sequence continues at coordinate 303,862 of CAWIJI010000011.1, forward strand.
GCGTCACCGCCTTCCGGCGCGGGATCTATATTCTCATTCTCATTCGCGCGGGAATGAACTTCGTTCGTCTGGACAAGGTTCCCGATGTGCGGCAGCTTCACGAAATCGCGGAACTCGGAAAATCGCCGGGGGAGCCCACTCACTGCCCGCGATTCATTCTCCTGAAAATGACGCCGGGGCAGGTTCGGATAGAAGGGGAACGGCTGGATTTCCGGCAGGAGATCTATTCGCACATTTTCAGAAAGCCTGGAGATCCCCGGCCTTCGGGTTCGATCGTTTTCGATATCTCTGTTTCCGACACCGGAAAGCGAGGCGGAATTCCCCTTTTCCAGAAAGTGACAGTCAGCAACTGGCGGCGCATTGGGAAATTGACGTTTAACGAAGCGATCGCGTCGTACAACGCCGATCACGTCATTCAGTTCCACCATCCCGGCTGGCGCGATCAGGTCAACGATCCTTCTACCGCGATACGGGCCAACGAGACCCGGGTTCGCAAATAGGACACATGGCAAAAGAAGACCGCAACGAAAGCACGGCAGGATCCTCTGCCAACGGCCTGCGCGAGCTGTTCAGTTATCCGCTGATGTCCGCGATCATGGATCGGCGCACGCGCAGGGTCGCTCGCGGAACGTCGATTGAATCCGGGCCGATCTCTCACAAGAGCAGCAACAAACCCGCGCCTCTGACGGCACTCGAAGAGGCGATCCTCGTTGTTTCGACCGGGATGACGGGCCAGGTCACCATGCATGACGTTCCGGCTCAGAATGTCCAGGGCGGCAACCAGTTCGCGGCACCGTTGATCAACATCATTGCGCGGTCGGCGAGCAGCATTGATAACGCGCACGCGCTGTCGTTCTTCCTGATCAACGATGAGGGTACGTTTCTGATTCGCCATTTGCGCAATCGAGAAGCCCTTGCCGCGCTGAGCGCATTTCCTCCGCGCCGGGAAGACTGGAGCGAAGAGAACTGGCTCGCTGCCGCAGCCGCCATGAAGCACAAGCTGTATTCGGAACGGCTCGATTTTCCCCGCCGGTGGCCGTACTTCTTCATCTGGAACCGTCAGATCTCCAACCGGCCAGGCACGACGATCCTGCTTCCTGTTGTGGATCTGACCCGCCAGATGATCAACGTCATGCTCAGTCTGCTCTCCGAGGAAGACGGGCAGAAGCCTCTGTTTATCGACGACTGGAGACGATTTCATCCGAAGAGCCTGCTGGATTGGGCTGCCTGGTTTGCCAGCGGCCTCGGCATCGTTCCCAAGATCGCTTATCACATCGTCGGTGGCGTAAAACGAGCTCGCGGGAAGTGGCTCAACATCGATTACCCGGTTCCTCTCGGCCTGGCCGGGACTCTGCGGACCGACTACGAGACGCTGTTTCAACTCCAGAACCTCATGCTGATCGCTCACTCCATGGGACTCGGGGGCTGGATCCATGCCGCTGTCACCTCCCCCTATCTGTTCGAGCGCGACCCCGCTCAGGGCAAGTTTGGAATCGAATTCCGTGTGCAGAAAGCGAAGAAATGGCGGCGGTGGCCGCCGCTGCCAGTCCCGTTAGACAATCCCATCGGTATCGATGGCGTGCTCGAGTCGCTGACGCCTCCGTACGTCAAATCAATGGACGAAGCGGTGGACCGGGTCATCGAAGAAAAATACGGGCCACTCGGAACATACGGAGATCACACGGTTTTTGATCGCGCTTATCAGAAGGGCGAATATGGTGACGCTTATCTGAAGATGGCCGGTCAGCGGCCGAAACCGGAAGCCGTGGAGTACACGAAGGAGATCTGCAACTACATTTACGATACCTATGGCCGCTTCCCCGCTCACGCCGGCGCGTTTCACGTGCCGGGGGTGTGGATTCAGTTTTCTCATCTGGAAATGGAATTCTACGAGAAGTACTTCGATCCTGAGCTTTACCGCCGTCAGGCGGACCATCACCGCATGTGGGGAGAACACTAAGAGGAGGGCAGCCCCTGCTTTGACCCTCGCATCCCTGCCGGGTCTCTGCCGGGGTGCGTCCTTCCAATACTCTCAACCCGGGTGGCTCGCTGTCGCTCGGCTCTACCCGGGGTTCATCTCACGAGCGGCATTTGCACCCCGGCAGGGGTGCGAGAAATCCCTGCACCCCTGCCGGGGTGCAACATTCCCCTTACGGTAACCCCGGGTTGCGCTCGCTTCGCTCGCTTAACCCGGGGCTAAATTCTCAGCACGCCTCCGGCGTGCTCAGACTCACGTTTCAACATCGCCATCATCTTGCGGACGAACCTGCAAACCGGAGACGTAACCTCGTGTTTCCGCTCCCGCTCGGACTCAAGAATGTCTAAACGCCAGTCACGCCTCCGGCGTGCAAAATGTCCAAACTCCAGAGCACGCCGGAGGCGTGCTGAGAATTTAGCCCCGGGTTAAGCGAGCGAAGCGAGCGCAACCCGGGGTTGCCGTAACGGAGATGTTTGCACCCCGGCAGGGGCCCCTGCCGGGGTGCAGGGATTCCTCGCACCCCTGCGGATGCGTCATCACTTCAGGCTGAAGGCCACCAGGTAGTCTGCGGCGGATGATCTCGCGCGAGGATTGCCACCCGCGGCAATCACCAGAAACGGCTGACGTTTCCCTCCGCCCAGATCCACTTCGTACATCATTGGCGTAGCCTGTCCGCCGGCGGGCAGAGAGTGCTTCCACTTTTCGATCCCGGTCTGGACGTCGAATGCGCGAATGGTGTTGTCTTGAATCGTACCTGCAATGAAGGCCAGTCCCGTCGATGTGAGGATCGCCCCCCCGAGGCTCGGAAGCCCGTCGTTTCCCCATGCATGGCCCAGTTTGGTGTGCCACATCGGCTTGCCCGTTCGAAGGTCGATGGCGTGGAGTTCACCCCACGGTCCGGGATTGCAGGGAACATCGAAGAAAAGCGCGAGCTTCTCGGTGAAGAACGAGCGGCTCATGCCGTAGGGCGTTCCATCCTGAGGCCGAACCTCGGCGTTGGGATTCGCTTTGCGCTCCTCGGGAAATCGATCGCCGGGAAACAGCCGAAGCGCCCACGCGACATTTGTGGAATTTGTGATGAGGATCTGGCGTTCGGGGTCGATGCCCACACCGCTCCAGTTCAGACCGCCGCCGCTTCCGGGAAACATGACGGTTCGGCGGAACGAAGGCGGAGTGAAAATGCCCTCACTGCGCATGCCTTCGAGAAGATCACGACATCGGCGCCCCACCGAACCGCTGACATTAGCGTCTTCGGGGCGGAAACTTTGCACCGCCAGAGCCGGCGGCAAGTTGGGGTAGGGCTGCGTCGGAGAAAGCGTTTCTCCCGGCACTCCCACCTGGGGCACCGGCTTTTCGGTAACCCCAAACACGGGCTCTCCGGTCCTGCGATCCAGGATGAAAAGGTGCCCGGTCTTGGTTGCCTGTGCGAGTGCGGCAATGGAGGTGCCGTCTGCCTTTCGCAGCGTAAACAGCGCCGGCTCGGCAGGGACGTCGTAGTCCCAAAGGTCGTGATGGACAGTCTGGAAGTGCCACGCCACGGCCCCCGTGTCGGCTCGCAACGCAACGACCGAACTGCCGTAGTAGTCGATATCGCCGCGGGCGTTGCCGCGGAAGAAATCCGGGGCCGGATTTCCGGTAGGGAGGTAGATCAGCCCAAGATCTTCATCGACCGACATGATGGACCAGACGTTGGGCGTTCCCAGCGCATATCCACCCGGATTGCTTCTGGGGCCGGTGTAGTTGGGCGGCGCCAGGTCCTGTCCCCACAGCAGCTTTCCCGTACGCGCGTCGAAGGCTCGCACGACGCCGCTCGGCGCATTGATGCGTTGGTTGTCGGCAACAGCCGATCCCACGACCACGCGGTCTCCGATGATTGCGGGAGGTGATGTCACCTGGTACTCCCCGCCCCAGCGCAACAAGCCGACATCGGCCTTCAGGTCATAGTGCCCGTTGTCCGCAAAGTCCGTGCACGGCGAACCGGTTTCCGCGTCGATGGCAAAGAGGCGCCCGTCGTTCGTGCCGGTGAAGATGCGTGCGCGGCAGACTTCTCCTTCGCGCCGGGTCGTATCCATCCAGGCGGATACGCCGCGGCAAGTGAGCTGGTTTTCGTATCTGGACCGGAGGTCGATTTTCGGATCGAATGCCCACTGTTGTTTCCCCGTCACCGGGTCCAGGGCGATCACTCGATTAAACGGCGTGCAGAAAACGAGACGATTGTTCACCAGGATCGGCGTTGCCTCAAACGCCGATCCCGACGGATTGCTGGGGGACTTCCCGTCAGAGTGGTCGCCCGACCTGAAGATCCATTCGATCTTCAATTGAGAGACATTGTCGGGTGTTATCCCGGACACCTGTGCGTACCGCATGCCTCCCTTGTCGTTTCCGTACGAAGGCCATCCGGTGGTGGTATACCCGGCTGGGGCGATTTGAGACGCGCTCGGGACGGGATAGGCGACGCTGGCTGCGGCCAACCCGATCAACAAGATCAGGACAGGCGCTTCGGCGAAGATTCTGCGTCGAATCGAACGGAATGCTTTCATCGCTCGCTCCACCTCAGGCCTCCTCGTTTTCCGGCACAAATCCCATCTTCTTGTCTGCTGACGGATCGACCCACAACAGTTCCACACTGCAACACTGGTCGTCGTTCATGTACACCACACCCCAGTCAAAGATATGAAATGGCAGCGAGTTTCCGCGGTAACCGGAGTCGAACACGCGATCACAGGTTCGATCGAAGTCGGATCTCTTTCGAAAGCCGAACGCGATATTCAACATTCCCTGATCGCTGATGCGATATCCCCTGGGAAACGGCCTGGCTGCAGGATTTGTGTATTGTCGCAGTTCGAGCAGGATATCTCCGGCCCAAAGCAGATGTGTTTTCGCGGTGGCGCCCTTGAGATTCCACAGTTCCTCGTGCTCTGGACGGTGCAGTTGGAACTCCGTGCATTCCTCGAGGCGAAGAGTGTCGACAAAGAAGCGCTTCGAACGCTCGATGTCCGGAACAGACACCGTGATGCTGCGCGCGACCACCGCTTCACCGGACCGCGGCCGGGGCCGGGCCTTTGAACCCTCCTGCCGGGGATCCTCTTCCATGATCTCGACGATATTGCCTTCCGGATCCTTGATGCAGACGCGCCGGGCTCCTGGCGCGCCCATCGGTTCGGTCAGCAGGGGAACACCTGCAGATCGAAGAGCCATTAATCGCGCATCGAAGTTTGCCGCGTGCACTCCGATGATGGTGTAGCCCTGATCATTGGGCCCCCAATCCTTCGGCCGTGGTTTTGGCGCCGGGCTCTTGAACTCGAACATTTCCAGCTGGAAAAAATCCTGTTGGTCGACCATCCACTTGCAGACGACGTCAACGTTAGGCAGGCCCTGGACCAGCGAACCGAAAGGATTGCCGAAGTCGTTGGTTCCGCCGCTGGGCACAAAACCCAGCATCTCCCGGTACCATCCGCGTGTGCGGTCCAGATTCGTGACGCTGTAGGCGAATTGGCAAAGAGACGGCGGTTCGATGACAGGGCCCGAGACAGGAATCTTTATGGGACCGGTAACACACCGCTGGCAGCCCGCAGCACCCAGCGCGGTGGCGCCGCTTGCCGCCAGAAATTGTCGTCTTGTGATACCCGTTCGCTCCTGCGAGGGTTGAACATACCTGGCCATAAGCCCCCTTCGCGATCGCAGTCTGCCCGGCCCCGATTGTACAGTAGGGCCGAAGCAAACGACGTCAGTTTGGATTTCGTCTTCCAGAACCCGCTGCCTGGCCTGCTACTGCGCCGAGGTCCGATTGCGCAGCAGGTTCTCCATGGAGTAGTAGTAGAACATCTTCATCAACCGGAGCTTCGGTCCTTCCGCTCCACCGTATTCGTCGATGAAGCCCTTAAGGTTGCTGTTATCCGTGAACAACGTGATCCGGAAATCGAAAATCCGGAACTGGTCCAGGGGAATGAAAAAGTTATCGAAATGAGTGGGCACCATATACCGCGGCTGGAATCCCTTGATCCGCTCCGGTATCCCGTTGTCTTTTATCCTTGACGCAATTCCCTCGAGCAACACATCGATCGGACCGCCTGCCATGACTTCCATCGAGACGCGTCCGTCAGGGTTGAGAAAACGGGCGGAATCCACCGCAAAGATCCTGAACTGGTTCTTGTACTCGATAAGATACGTCAGCGTCGAATTCAAATACGCCTTCAGGTCCAGTCCTTTGAATGGCGCTTTCCCGCTGATCGGTCCCTCGAGAGTGAACGGGAGATCGTCGTAAAGACCGTGTTCGGAAATGAACGCCTTGATCTCGAAGTTTCCGAACTGGCCGATGGAGCGGGCCAGCGGCTTGTTCTTTGGCGGATTGGTTTTGTCCTTCTGCTTGAAATTGACAATGGAACGAGGCCCCTTGTCCAACGGATCGATTCCCTTGATCCAGGACACCCTGTTGTCTTTCTCGCGGTATTTCCTGAGGACATCAACCAGATTGCGATCCCCGACAATAAGAGGCCGATCCGCTGCTTTCGGAAACCTGGAGAGCACGTAAGGAGCATCCAGCACATGGTCGTCATGCGTGTGCGAGATCAGGATGGCCTTGATCTTTTTCAGTCCGCCGGAGCGTTCGATGGGTTCCAGGACGTATCGATCCACGGCTTCGGTGTCCACGGGCAAGTCCTGCAGAAGGAACGACTGCTCCAGCGTAGGCCGTGTAACGAACGGGTCGATCAGGATCGTCGTCTCGTCATCGCTGATCTCAAACCCGGCGGTTCCCAACCAGCGAATCTTCAAGCCTGCGGGGGCATCCAGACTTTTGGGGACTGCCGGTTCTCCTGCGGTCGACGAGGATTTTTCCGCCCATTCGAGAATCTGGGTGCCGCCGGCAATGCCGTAGCCAGGCACCATGTCATACACAATCTGATCAGGGGCAACGAAGTCCCTGGCAAACGCCACGATGCTGATTGCGAGGATGATCGAGAACAGAACAACATTCTTTTTAGCTCTCCCCATGGGCGAATCCTCCGTTGCAATCGTCAAAACTATCGGGACATCCGGCGTCAGGTATGGGAGACCTGTCAGGGTTGGAGCACAGCAACCTCCTGCGCTGTGCACGCGGTTATCGTTTTCCTGCCGCAATCGAAGAACCTCAGGCGCATCGATTGCCGATCGAGATCGACGATCGCGAATCCGAATTCGACCGATCGTTTTTCGGACCTCCGCTCACCCGCTGAAGTATCTTTCACGCTGCGCGTGTTCTCCCCGCCGGCCCCCTGCACGATCTGCAGAAAGCCGCTGGCGCGGATCAGTTCCTGATCGTGGTCGTGCCCCGCGAAATAAACCTGTATGTGACACGCCTGAATCAGCGGTTCGATGGTTGCCTGCTGCTCTTTCAATATCCCGTTGGGCATCCCATGCTCGCCGCCGGAATAGATGGCATGATGGCCGAAAAGCAGCTTCCAGCCATCCTTTCCGCAGAGTTCGTTTCGCGCGGCAAGCAATTGGGCGTTCCTGTTTGCGATCAATGCCAGGTCGTTGCGGTTGTAGGCCTGCTCGAAGATCGTGGTATCCACGCCGTAAACGTGCACCCAATCGGGTAGCCCCGGCACGGCGAAATGGTTAAAAGGCATTCGCCAGCGCTCACTCGTCGTGGTGTGGTTGATCTCCCGCTGGATGGATCCGGCGGAACTCCAGTCGTGGTCGCCCGGCACCAGCCAGAAGTCGAAGTGACCAAAAGCATTAGAGGGACTCTCGAACTTTTGTTCGAAATCGCCGTCGGAGCGGGCTCCGGCGTAAATATTGTTGCCGACGATGAGAGCGAAATCGCAGCCGCCCGCCAGGTCACACTGCTTGCGCATTTCCATCGCCAGCGTGGTCTGTTTTTCATTGCCGCTTCCGAAGTCTCCAACCACGATAAAGCGCAGCGAATCCTTTGCAGCCAGCGACGTGTATTGGCCGGGCTGACTCCCGGCCTGCAACGAAACACGCTGCAACCCCGTGACTTCGTGCGTGTACGTTGCGCAGGATGTGGCGACAAATGCCAGCGCGGTGAGCGCAGCACAAAGGTTGATTCGATGGAGCCTCAACGCGTCTGCTGGCGGCCCTGAATAGGAGTGCCTGAAGTCTCGAACGGCCTGGAAATTGTCGGCTGTGCGCCGTCGAAACTTCAGCATCCTGTCGACCGCAGCGTGAAGCCGTGCCACGGTAAACTCTTTGAACATTTTCAGAGTCACTTCAAACCTCCAGGAATCAGGCGGACCTACCGTCCCGTAGTCTACCTTCCGGCCGCATGCGATATTGCAGCGAAACCGCCGGCACCCGTTCTTACCGGATGCGGTAAGGAGGGTTGAAAGACAGGCTGTTCTGCCGTGCGGCCATCCACCGAAGCACATAAACTGCCAGCGGATTGGTCTTGCCGCCGGAGAACTTGTTGGGAATTACCTCCAGAAAAAAATGAGAGAGCTGGTCTGCAAAAAAGTCCATGTCGGCTTCGACCATGATCTTGCCGGGATCCGTCGGGTCCACGGTATTCTCATGAAAGGTCAGCTGAACATTCGCTTCACCGAACAGGTTCTGCTTGAAGCTGCAGGTCGCTCCGGGGTGTCCCTTCTTACCGGGGTCCTTTTCCTCGGGGAACTTGCCAATGCTGTTGAGCTTTCGAATCTCCGCAACCAGCTGGCGGTCTGCGAAACCAAAGAAGCGGTCCGGCTGAGGATGTTCTCGCATGAGAGTCGAACCCGGCAGGTCTGCCCACAGAATCCGCGAGTAATACTTCAAGACATGTTTGGGCAGCAGGATGTCATCCATTGCCGCAGATATATTCAGCAGCGCGGCACACTCGTTTGCCGTCACCGGGTTTGTTCGCAGCGTTTCAAACTGTGAACGCTCGCCCGATCGCTGAAGGAGATCCGCCAACTGAGGACCATTGGTCTCGAGAACCCCCGGACCGGCGTCATCGAAAACCGCAGTTCCACTCTTGGGAATCAACATGAGATAGACCTGCGTGGTTTTCTGGGCTGCCAGATTCACCGGATAGAAACCGCTTTGGCCGTATTTGTCGGCGTACGCCACGACTCGGAATTGATCCGACAGATTATCGTGGACCTCGAATGTAAGTTTGATCGCGTTTGCGTTGTGGAAACCCTCGTGCGCGAGCTCGCTCCCGTTTCGCCATAGCTGCAGGAGAACTTTGTTGGGAGACGGCAGCCAATTCCTCTGGCCGTCGATGATATTGACTTTGATGTCCCCGGTCGTCATATCAATTCCCCTTCATTGCGCGTCTCGCTGACACCCAGCGGCTGCCTGCTGGGACCGGGCGCCGCTGGAGTGGTTACCTCAGCCGTTGCCTGCGCAGCCTTTTCCTGTTCCTCCTTTGTGGCGACCGTGCTGCGAAGATTGGACAGGGTCCGGAGCTGATTGAACCAGAACGGCGCTCCCAGGCTCAGGAGAGCGATCGTTGCCAATTCGCCGAACCATGTGCGGTTCCTCGATGCCACGGCCAAAGGGTTCTTGAGGGATTCTGAAAGCGTCAGCGCCTGTGCGCTGATCTCTGCAAGCTGCCTGCCCGAGTCGGCTGCCGCCTGTTGTGCGGCAGGATCTCCTGCCGCTGATGCATCGTCTACCGCCTTCTTCGCGGCCTGAAGGGCCGGAATATTCGCCAGGACTCCGGTGCGAAGCTTCACGTCGGTGCTCAGCCCGTTGTAGAGGCTGATGGCGTCGATATGAAGACCGAAGGCCAGCAGGGCAGCAAACAGCACCGTCGATATACGCATGTAAAAGGTGAAATGCTGAGTCACGCGATCCATCATTACGGAGAACCAATCGTTTGCCCGTTCTATCCTGTGGGTGAGCCACGCGATCGCGTCCTCCTGACTCCAGGTGGATACTTCAGGACTCTTCCCTTTTTCCGGGTCGGCGAGCAGGGACAATATCCGCGTCATCTCGTCCGATCGAATCGCTGAAGCCAACCGCCAGTGATCAAGCGGGCCGGCGGGGAGTACAGAGTCCGAGATCAGGGGATGTACCAGAAGCGCGTTCGCAATGTGGTCCGCGTAAGTCTCCGGATCTCCTGCCGGATGCTCTTTCAATGGGCTAAACAGGTTCTTCAGCATTGCCGAGATCCCCCAACGCAGGCTCCAGCCACGTAAATTCAGAAACGCGGAACCAGCCTGGTTGCACACGGTAATAATCAGACTCAGAGCAGCCATCACGGCCGCAAAGGCGAGTAGAATCTCGATCTGTCCAAGCATTGCAACTCTCCTTCAAATAGTCGTCACCCAAATACTCGTCACGGGCCACCATCTTGTGGACTGAATAATGACGGATAACAGCAACGGATTCATCACCGATCTGTCGGGCGTTCGTGCTGTCGGAGAATTTTGTGTACAGTGCGATAATTCCGGCGGTTGGAGAACGTGGTCCTTCAGGAGAAAAGACTATGAGGAGCACAAAGATGAAGACGAAGTTGGTTTGCGTCGCCACGCTGCTTATCTGCCTTGGTGGAACAACCGCAGAAGCGCGGCAAGGCCCTGTTGAGGGTGGGCCGTACGAGATTCAGAAGAAGAAAGAGCTGGGACTATTTCTGGCCGGTGGTGTGCTCCTGGGTGCTTCAAAATTTCTGCATCCGCAGCATTCATGCCCCTGCAGTTCGAGCGATGTTAATGGTTTCGACCATCGGTTTGCCGGAGATTCGGTAGGACCCCATGCCGCCACGGCCAGCGACATTCTGAATATGGGTGTCTTGCCGTCAACGGTGGTCCTGTTCACGGCGTTGGACGCGCGCCGGCAGGATAAGAGCTGGGAGGTACTTAGCCACAATGGCCTGATTCTCGGAGAGGCTGCCTTGCTGAACGCGGGGCTGAATAGTCTCACGAAAAAACTGGCGAGTCGCCCGCGGCCCTTCGTCTACGATTTGCCCGCCGGTGCTGCGGAGCTGGGAAAGGACGACAGTTTCCAGTCCTTTTATTCGGGGCACGCCTCTACCTCCTTTGCCGTCAGCATGGCCTTCGCCCGCACCTATGCGCTAAGTCATCCGAACGGGCATCGGACCCTTGTTTACGCCGCTGCAATTGGCCTGTCGACCGTGACTGGAGTTCTCCGTGTAGCAGCACGGAAGCATTTTCCGACTGACGTGATTACAGGAGCCGCCAGCGGTATCGCCTTCGGGCTGCTGGTCCCCTCGCTGCACCGGTAGCGTCTGTGTTCGGATAGACATACCGCGGTGTCCCTCGGGTATACTCAGCCCTCGAAGGATTCGTCCCGCCGAGCTTCTCGCAAGATGCGCTTTTCGGCGCAGTTAACAGCGATAGCAGGAAATTTGTGCAGTAACAGGAGCAAGCGCGCCTTTCAATGCGAGTTCACCTTACGGTTCGCGCCCTCGCTTACAGCGCCGTCGCCGCGGCGGCAACCGTAGTGGCTCTGTTCGGCCTGTCGATCTATTTGCGCGGCCTGACCGTTCCCCAGAATGTGCTGAATTGGCGCGTGGCGCAGCGTACCGCGGCGCGCTACGGCGTTCGCTATCGCCTGGACTCTTTCCGGATCGGCTGCCTGACTGCAAAATGTTCGGGCGAAGGGAATGCAGGCGCACTCGATATCGAGTTCCAGACGCCCGAGCCCATTCGCTTTCACCTGAACTCGGCGCAGTGGCGTCGATCCGGTCCCCTGACTGCCGCCGGCCTCGAAATACGCCTCGGAGATCGCGCGCCGCTGATCGAAGCAGAAGGCATCGAAGCCAGTCCTGCCTCGAACCAGGGGTCGGCTACCGGTCTTCGGATCGGATTGTCCCCAGGAGTTGCTCCTTCGGAAATCGGCGACGTGGAGTTTGATGGTGCGTCGAAGCGACTGGCGGTGAACCGCATTCAGGTTCGAATGGAGGACCGTCCACCCGTGACCGTCGACCGCGTTCAGCTTGACGGCTGGACGTTTCCTGCAGCCGACGGTGGACTTGGCCTTGACCACATGGAAGTGGACGGCGTGACTGTAAGCCTTGATGGAAATGCGGGGAGCGCAACCGTCTGCGAACGGTTGCCGTCGAGTGCAGCCATAAGTCGTCAAGCAGCGCCTTTTCGTCCTTTGCTTCCGCTCCTGCGCGAGTCTGTCGCAAAGCTTCGATCAGACCTGCTTCGCCTGGCGTTGCTCCTTGCCGCCGCCGTTCTCCTCCTGAAGTTTCTATCCGTGCTATGGCTACGTGGGTGGGTGGCCCGACTTCTGCTCGCGGTAGTTCCCGCGGTTCTTCCGTTCATACTCTACTTCCGTCTCCACGAGACGTGGTCCACTGGCAAATTCCTGTTGGTTTCGGCCGGCATTCTGCTTGCGGTTGCTCTCATGTTTCGCGTGTTTGTTTACGGTCGGGCCGGGAAATGGTACCAGCGCTGGGAACCGTTTGCGTCGGACCTCACTTCCGCCATCATCCTTGTGCCTCTGCTGGGGTATGGCCTCCAGCTTCCGCCGCCTCCTGCGGCGCCTCAGGGTTTGCGGCTCGACCGGCTCGACGTTGCCAACATCGCCGGCCGGTCGGAAACCGGGACTCAATTCGACATCCCACGGACGGCCGTTCTCGGGACGTCCATTGTGTTCCCCAATACTGCCGGAAGTGTCTTTGAACTCCGCGTTGCGGCCGTGGAGATTGCCGCCGCCGCCATGACGCCGTCCACTTCTTCGCGCCTCATGCTTGAGGATACCCGTATTGACGGGGTGAGCGTCGCGTACGATCCAGCCCAGGTGGAAATCCGCGACGTTGCCGCTCACGTGCGCCTGGGCGGCTCGTTGGAATCCGACAGCCTGCAGCGCGAGCTTCAGAATCTCGAGTTTCTGCGCGGCGTGCAGACCCGAGTCAATCGAATAGGTTTTGATTTCGACCTGAAGGCCGCCGGCCCCGATGTCTTTGCAAGGATTTCGCAGCAGTTTCCGGAGTCGCGTAATCCCATCGCCGTGAATGCTGTTGTTAACCTCAAGCCGGCTGACTGCACGGCAACCTACGATCTTCTGGCCAGAGTCTCGACGAGTCCCATGATGCTGATGGCGCGCGCCGATGGCGACCTGCACAACGTCAATATCCGGGAATTGCGCAGTTTGCCAGACTCTCCTCTTCAGATCGCCGAAGGCAGCGGCAGCGTCAGCCTGAACGCCGATGGCAGCCGCATCCGTCTCAACCTTCGTTCAATCGGCGGAGCGATTGGCGGATCTCCTGATGCGGCTCAACTGTCGCTTGATTCCCTGGGAGTTTCTGCCTCGCTTCCGTCTTCCGGAACGTCCGGTCCGCAAAACGTTTCTCTGGAACTCGGCCCCGCACGGATGATCCGGCCTTCGGGGGAGATGGAGATTCGTTTCGCAAAAGCAAGGATGGGATTCGATCGAACGCCGGCCGCCTCGCTCATTCCAGTCCGTTTTCAGACCAGCATCGAAGATGTCCATGTGGAGCGGCAGGGCGGTGGAATCATCGAAGCGGATTTTCCGCTCGTGGAGACAGCGCTGGAAGGAAGCACGACGCCCGGGATCATTCCACACACCTTCAACGGAACTGCATTCTTCAGGGTGTCGGGCTCCGGCACGGACAGCGAATTGATAGGGACAGACAAACCCTTATCTGTACGGCTTGATCTGTGGAAGGGTCTGTTGGAAGTCCCTGCCCAGCAGATAACGCTTCGTGAGGCCGTGATTTCGCAGAATCGCGTTGAAATTCCTGTCCAACTCGAATTGTCCGGTCAATTGTCCGCGGTTGTGCCTCAGCCGACGGCTTCGTTTCGGGCGCAGGCTGAAACAAATCACGTCGAGCAGACGCTGGGAACGGCCCAGTTTTCCGTGGATGGGATCCGTTTGGAGAGCCATGCCGAATGGAACGACCGCGGCTTCTCGGGGAAGGTGAACTATTCGACCGGTTTGATCCACACCACACTTCCGCCGGGACCCACGGGCTTTTGCGTGGATGAAATTTCAATGCTCCAATTGCAGGTCGCAGGAAAAGCATCACGCCTGCCCGCGCTCGGTAATGTGCCCCCGGCAACGGCGTCTTCGACATGTGCCGCTTTGCCGGCCAGCCCTGAACAAATTCGCTTTCGACTCTCCGGTGTCTATCCGCCCGGGCCCCAGGAGTCTGCGCTCCGGCTGGAAGGCGGGAGCGCTAAGGGAATTCTTGTTCGGGACGTCCACAGTGAAATCGGAAGTCTGCAGATTCGCGGTGGCCGCCTGGCTGGAACCCAGACGCGTGTGATCGTCACCGGTGTTCAGAATCTTGAGGGTCGCGGTGGCTTTGACATTCGAGCCGATCTTCGGCAGGGAAGCGATTCCTTCGCTGCCGACTCTCGTATTCTTGCCCCGGACGGAGTTCCGCTCCTCGAATCCTCCCTGGTTCGCACGCCGGACAGGATCGCCCTGGAAGTAACCCAACAGGAACCGGTGGATCGGATCCTCGCGCAACTTCGTCCGTTTCTGTCCGACCTCAAGATGGACCTGGGTGGCATCACATCCCAGGCCCGGCTTACACGCCTGCAGGCGGAAGCCAACTTCGATAGTGATGGCGCGCTGCATGATGCGTTTGCGGCGGCCGAGCTTACCGGTGGTTCCATCGCTTCGATCGAGAGGCCGGATCTGCATCTGAACCTGGCGACGACGCCTGCGGGACCCGGGCCCTCGTTTCGCCTGAATATCGGAGCCCCGGAGGCTTCACTCTCCGGTACCTCACGCAGCATTGTTGCCATGGTCAGTGTGCCGCAGAGCAGCATCACCGCCGACACGAAGGACGATGTTGCCATGAACGTGGAAGGGAACGTTCGTCTCGAAGCCAGCGGATTGCTGCTGATGTCGGGCGACTTCCCGGCAAACCCGGTCCTTGAAAAGGTCTTCGAGGTGGGCCGTGGGCTAAGCCAGGACTCCTCGCGCCTTGCCGGCATTCTCGGCACAGGTAGCGCGCCCGCTCCCGCGAGAAATATCGAGTGGCATCTGAATCTGCCCCAGAATGCTGCAGGGCAACCGGCGATTGAGGTCGCATCATCGGAGATAAGAGTGAACTTGCCCACGGCATCTTTCGAGGCGGCGTGGGATGGCGCCGATCGCGAGGAACGTTCGAAGATCGCGGGGTCGTCCGCTTTGGAAGCGGCCTTCAGTCTGGAAGGCGACGGAATACTGCTCGACGCTCTCGCCCCGGTTCAACTCGCAATCACATTGAGCGGCGATCCGGAAACGCGAGTCGAGTCGAACCTCCCCATCCAGGTGGCATTCAGCGATCGGCTCAGGGAGGGGCGATCGCAGGCCGATTCTTTGTGGGATGAGGACTACTACCGGGCGTTCTGGGGCGCGCACCCGTCCAGGTTTGCGGGCACAGAAGTTATCTCTCCGGTGAATATCGGCGAAGCCACATTCGGGCCGTTATTGGTCCGCCAGGTTCTTTTCCCGGTGGAACCGATCCGAGCCGTGGTCGGATACGCCGATGCCTTGCAGGTGGGACTGCCGCTTTCCGGACGGGCTCTTTATGGCACCGTCGGGGCGACCCTCGAGTCGAACATGATTCCATCGGCAGATGCCGTGTCGATGGATGTCCGGCTGACCATCGATCTGAAGAACATTCAGGCCGCCGCCCTTGAAGCCATGAGGGGTGGCAGCTACTCTGCTATTGTCGAAGACGAACTTGACGGCCGGATTTTCCTCCGATTCGACGGGCTGACTGTCGACCGAGACATGCCCGCCGTACTTCTGGCCGGCAAAGCCGCCCCCGATGAATTGCGAAAGATCGGCATGTCGGTCCACATGTTCAGATCGCCGGAAGCCGTGAACACTTCGGGTGTCCTGCAGGCGAGCAGCGATTTGCGTCTCAACCTGGTCAACGACGTGCTCAATGGCCTCGTGAAGGGCTTGCGGATATCCGGGCCCCCTCGCGCGCTGACCTATCGGGATCTGGACATGAAGTTCGAAGTCGTTGGAGGGCAAGTTCGAACTGACGGCGATATCCTTCGACTTGACGGCCTGCAAATCTTCACGGCGGACCTCCTTGATGTGGATGGTAAGGTACGCGCTCATTTGGGAAGGCCGGGAGAGCGCGTTCTTCTCAGGGACATGATTGAAATGCTGAGCGTATTTACCGACGCAACGAACACCGAGGCACGATGAAAAAAAAGATAGTCGCTGGCGCGATTCTCCTTGCCACCATGACCCTGACTGGCTGCGGCGGGTCCAGAAAGACGGCTTTAGGCCTGGACGTGGATTTGTATCTTCACCCGACGTCCGCAGATCCGCTGGACGTGATTCTGCAGACCGCGATTACAAAGAGATTGAACGAAAGCGATGTCACCAGACTCAGCCTGATCCACGTCCGCGTGGAAGACAGGAACGTTATTTTGACCGGGACGGCGAAGGCTGCAGCCCGCGACGAAGCCGAGCGCATCGCCATGCAGACCGACGTCACGCTCAACGGCGAATCGATTCGCCCCAGGATGCCGGTTACCAACAGGATTGACACGAAGTAGGAGGTACAAGCAATGCCGGAGACTCCTGTCCGACTGCTCATCCAGGCTAGTGGTCCCGACGCTCTTCGGCTCGGCGCGGGTTTGTTAAATGTTCAGGGTGTACCGTTCAAGGTTGAGCGCCTGTTCAAACATCGGCAGCCCGGCGCATCTTATGGGATGACGGGTTCGGAGTGGTTCCTGGCTGTTGGTGAACCCGGAGAGAAAAGCCCGTGGGACGCTGCCCACGAAGGCGTGATGAACGGCTTCGGCCTCGGGCTGTCGCCGGGCTTCTCCTACGCCGAGCCGGACATTCTCCACCAATGGCCTTCCCCCTACACGACCGAGACCGGGATGGCAGCCGTGGCGGCCGCGCCTCCGTGCCAGTTCCGGCCCCAGGACACGTTTTGGCCGCTCGCGCCGAGCTTTACCTGGTTTCTGGAAGACCAGTTCTCCGGCCTGCGGTCGGCGCGAAACGCCGTGGACCACAGCCACATTCGGATCGGTCACGTCGACACCGGATATTCGGATCATGTCGTGAAGCCGAGGAACCTCAACACGAGCCTTCAGTGGAACTTCGTCGAAGGGAAGGCGGACGCACACGATCCCGGTATCGAAGGGTTTCTGAACCAGCCGGGTCATGGGACTGGCACCCTGGGGATCCTTGCCGGCAATACCCTTCAGGGGCTGACTCAAGCCTACCAGAACACGAACGAGCCCCTCGGCGGGGCGCCTTACGCCGAGATCGTTCCCATCCGGGTGGCTAACTCGGTGCTCCATTTCTTCACCAGCGTTCTTGCTCAGGGTTTCGACTATGCCATAGCCCCGGGAGGAGACGCTTCAAAGCGCTGCGACGTCGTGTCTCTGAGCATGGGCGGCGTTCCCTCCAAAGTATGGGCCGAGGCGGTGAATCGCGCTTATGAAGCCGGCGTCACCATCGTTGCGGCTTCGGGAAATAACTTCTCGGGGGGCATCGTCGCGAGTCTCGTCTATCCCGCACGCTTCAACCGTGTGATTGCCGCGTGCGGCATTACGGCCGACGGCAGTCCTTACTATCGATTCGGCCAGTTCAAGCAGATGCAGGGAAATTTCGGACCGTCCTCAAGGATGAAGACAGCGATCGGCGCCTGGACTCCGAACATGCCGTGGGCGCATCTGTCGTGTCATGAACTCATCCTGGAGGATGGCGCCGGAACGTCATCGGCTACTCCGCAGGTGGCGGCCGCCGCCGCATTGTGGCTGGCCAAACACAACCCGGCCTATGACCAGGCATGGAAGCGGGTGGAAGCCGTGCGCCATGCCCTGTTTTCCACCGGCGACCGGCACTTCAAAGACTCCGAAAAGTATTACGGCAACGGCACGGTCCGCGCGCGGGCCGCACTGGACGTCCCGCCGAGCCAGTCGTTGACCAAAACGGCTGCGGACTCCGTTTTTCTGCCGATTCTCAGGGAGATTACCGGAATCGGGATTGCGCCCGGGCCGATGGAAATGTTCCACGTCGAGGCCTGCCAGTTGTTGCAAACCTCCGAAGCTTTGAACAGTGTTCTGGAAGACCCGGACGTCCCGGTCAGGGACGAAGCGAAGATCAAACTGTTCATGGAAGCGCTGATTGCCGAGAAGAAATGCTCACAAACGCTTCGTCGTCAGATGGAGGGTGAATACCTCCTGCGGTTTAAGACGCTCCCGGCCGGCGTTCCCGCTCCTGCCCCACCGTCATTTGCCTCCGGCGAACAACGGCTTTCGGCGCCGAAATTCCGTTCTCTGCGCGGCTACGCGTTCGACCCGAGCATTTCGGCTTCACTCGCCACGGCGGCGTTCAACGAAATGACATTCGCGATAAGGTGGGAAGACCAGTTGAAGCCGGGCCCGGTCGGTGAGTACATCGAAGTCATCGACTACGATAGCGCAACATGCCGCCAACAGCCGCCAGTGAATCTCAACCACGAATACATCCTGGCGCGTTCCGGCCTCGATCCTTCGGAAGGCAATCCCCAGTTCCACCAGCAGATGGTGTACGCCGTCGCCATGACGACGATCCAGCATTTCGAACGTGCGCTTGGCCGGCCTGTCCTGTGGGCGGCAACGGAAGGTGAAGGAGCAATGGGTCGCGCTGAATTCGTTCCCCGCCTGCGTGTCTATCCGCATGCGATGGGAACAACCGAACGCCTACTACAGCCCGTCCCTCCGGGCACTGCTGTTTGGATACTTTCATGCGACGGCCGACGACCCGGCCAACCAGTACCCCGGCGCCATGACCTTCACGTGTCTGTCGCACGATATCGTGGCGCACGAGACGACGCATGCGGTTCTGGACGGGATGCACCGGCGGTTTGGCAATCCGACAAATCCGGACATGCTGGCGTTTCACGAAGCGTTTGCAGACATCGTCGCGCTCTTTCAGCATTTCACGTTTCCGGAAGTCGTCGAACACGAAATCTCGAAAACCCGCAGCGACCTGACGGCTGAGAACCTGCTGGCGGGACTCGCTCACCAGTTCGGCAGGGCGATCGGCATGCGCAGCGCGCTGCGCAGCGCGGTCGGCCAACCGCCCGACGCCTCCGACTATCAGAAGATCCTCGAGCCGCATGCCCGCGGTGCGCTCCTCGTGGCAACCGTCTTCGACGCGTTCACGGCAATCTACGATCTGAGAACCGCGGATCTCATGCGGATCGCAAGCGAGGGAACCGGCATTCTTCGCGCCGGCCAGCTTCCTTCCGATCTCGTCCGTCGTCTGGCGGCCGAAGCGGCCCGAGCCGCACGACAGGTGCTCGATATCTGCATCCGGGCGCTGGACTACTGTCCACCCGTGGATCTCACCTTCGGCGATTATCTGAGGGCACTGGTTACCGCTGACTATGAGTTGGCTCCCCCCGATCGGATGGGTTATCGACTGGCTTTCCTCGATGCATTTCGCCGGCGGGGGCTCTACCCCCTGGACGTCTCCACTCTTTCGGTCGAAAGCCTCCGATGGCAAACCGCCGATAAACCGGGGAACTCCGCCGCGGTGCGCAAAATCGTTCAGGCGCTCCGGCAATACGCCGAAAAATGCACGTACGTCACCGAAAGAAGACGTCTGTTTGAACTGACACTGGAATCGCGACTGAAGGGGCGAGGCATGATTCTCGATATCCTGAATGGGGATTCCCGGCGCGATGAAGTCGCGCAGGTGTTCGGCCTCGACCTCAGTGGGGGGGACGCCCAGGTAGAGGTACACGCGCTGAGGTTGGCCCAGCGGTCGAAGAAGGACGGATCGCTTATAGTCCAGGTGATCCTGGAGGTTACCCAGAGCCGCATGCTGCCATTCGATCCGGCGGACGAAACTCTCGGGACGTTTGAGTTCGTTGGCGGCTGCACCCTCGTTATCGATCTGAAAGAACCCCGGCTGGATTACGCCATTGTGAAGAATGTCAATGCGCCCAACCGCATTCAACGGACGCGAGAGTATCTCAGGAACCGCGGCAGTCTGGGACTGTCGGCATACGCAGAGCAGGAGCCCTTTGCGCTCCTGCATAGTGGCACTCAACTGTAGAGTATTGAGACGGGACGGTCAGAAGAACCATGATCCGAACACTTTCGTTTTTCGACACTCTGATTTTCAACACCCTGTACTCCATACCGAGCTATCTTCAGGGGCTCTTTACACGGAACCGGTTTTGGGTGGGTTTCTGGACCACGGTGCAGATCGACCGCCTTGCCGTCAGGTTCATCTCACGTTTGAGAACCCGCTACGATGCCGGGTATTTCTTCACGAGTGTCGGCGGCTCCCCCGCTCTGATCGTGCTGGACCACGACGGCATCCACCATGTGCTCAATCGGTCCCCCGCACTGTATGGGGATGCAGCATCCAAGCACCGTGGCATGTCTCACTTCCAGCCCGGGGCCGTGACGATTTCCCGCGGCGACGAATGGAAGGAGCGGCGGCACTTTAATGAAGCGGTTCTCCAGACAGGCCATGCCATCCACCCATACGGCGACCGCTTTCTGGAGGTCATCACGCAGTCGGTGTCGGCGATGCTCGAAAGCGCCGGGACACAGTTGCAATGGAAACACTTCGATGAACTGTTCGAGCAGATCGCGGCCGGAATCATCTTCGGTCTCGACCCGGCGGAGGCGCGGCCTCTGTTCGACCGTCTGTCGCAAATGATGCGCGAGAGCAACCGCGTGTTCGCACTCCGAAAATCCAAACAATTCGACGCGTTCTACGAGGATATCCGGTCGCAGCTCGCTTCGCCCGCCCCCCAGAGTCTGGTCTCCTTGTGCCCTCATATAGCTTCGTCGGAGAAGACGCGGGTGGAAAACCAGATTCCGCACTGGATGTTTGCCATTCGCGAAACCCTGGCGATCAATACCGCGCGGGCTCTGGCCCTGCTGTCGTCGCATCCGGATCAGGAAGAACGCCTTCGGCAGGAACTGTCGTTTCCCGGACAGGTCACGGCTGAGAAGATCCACGAGCTCAAATACCTCGAAGGCTGTGTTCAGGAGGCGATGAGGCTTTGGCCCACCACACCGTTTATCGCGCGGGAAGCGATTGGAGAAGAGGTCCTCGCCGGCTCATCGATACTTCCTGAAACTCAGGTGCTGATTCTCAATTCGTTCAACCACAGGGACGCCAAGAACAGCGTCAACGCCAATACGTTCTATCCGGCCCAGTGGCTTGATGGAACGCCCGATCTGCCCTTCAATCACCTGAGCGGAGGGCCTCAGGTATGCGCTGGGAAAGATCTTGCCGTGTTCATCGCAAAATCCGTCCTTGTCGTGCTGCTGGAGAAGGAGCGCTATACGCTGGAACGTCCGAAGCTCGATCCCGGCAAGCCCCTGCCATCGATGTACAACCATTTCCGGCTCTCGCTGCGAATACAACGATGACGATTCAGTCCATTCAGCGCGCGTTCCCGAGGGTGATGGCGCCGTTCGTTCTATTGGACATCGTTCTGACGCCGCGTCGATGGGCGTGCGGACTCGACCGCGCGGCAACCGCGATCTCGAATGCCCTGGTCGTGGACAGCACCGGCGTTGCGCACTTCCTGATGCGATTCCTGAGCCGGTTCGGCCCGCTGCGAACGCGCCTGCTCTCGAACAGTCCATTTCTGATGCGGGTGGATTGGGTGCTTCGCAAATACTACTGGGCGGTCAGTTGGGGGCTGGTGGTCATCGTTCGCCTTTGGCCCCGCCGGGTGCCGGTCCCCGTCGAGCAGAAATCCATTCGCCTGATCTCCGCTCCGGAAAGCTATCCCGATTTCGCAAGCCCGCTGCTGCTGGTTCCGTCAGACGTCCCTTGCGCCGAACTCACGTTGCCGGGCGCGATGTCTGTACAACTGCTCCACCTCATGCAGGACATCTACCCGATCGTCACATCCCACCAGCCGGCAGCGTCAGGGGACGCGACGGAACGGCTGCGGCAGGCTTATCCCTGGGTCTACCGTCTGATAAGGCCGGCTCCAGTCTGGCACCCGGAACTCGCCGCGGCAGCCGTTCAGGGAAATCTTCTCGGCCTGCTCGCTGTCGGAGGGCCGTTTGCCAAGCTACTGGAAAAATCGGCTGACAGCGAGGGACGTTATGAAATCGATCTGCGGCATCTGAGCGCTTTCCCGGTGCGGGAGGGTCTTGCAGAATTGGGATGCCGCATCCGGTTTGTCGAAGATCGCGGCGGCATGCAGGTGGTGAGTATCGAATATAAGAACGCCGTCATAACGCCGGGCGATTCCGGCTGGGCGTTCGCGCATCGCATCGCCCTGTGCTCCCTGCTGACGCACAGCACCGTGTGGAGGCACGGCATGCAGTATCACGTGGCGGGAATTGCGCCCTTTGCGCCGGTAACGCACAATCTTCCTCCGGCGCATCCGCTTCGGCGGCTGCTGGCCCCCCACATCGCGGAAACTCTTTCGACGAACTTTCACACGCATCTCACCCTGAGGCGAAGTGGATTCGATGTGACGGGTTTCAGCTTTTCCTACGAGACGATCCTGCGCTTCTACAATGAAGGCGCGCGCGCTTTCGAACTGTCTCGCCTGGACCCGCTCGTCGATCTCGATCGGAAGGGTTTTCCGGAGACTCTGGCGTTTCCGTACGCGGAGCAGGCGCGGCTGTATTTCAGCCTGTTCGATTCCTATGTGCGCCGGTACGTCGACCACTATTACGAAAGCGACCGGACACTCCAGGCGGATGCGGCAGTGCGCGCATGGTTCGACGCTCTCGACGCGACTATTGTCGGCGGGATTCGCGCCTACACCCCGGAGTTGACGAAGGAAAACCTGATTCGGTTGTGCACGCTGCTGATCTACTCCGTCACCGTGGAGCACGAGGAGAACACGATGTGGAACTACGCCGTCTTTCTACCGGCAACTGTCCACGCCGACGGTACGGAGCAGTCGGTTGGAGAAGTGCAATCGGTGATGAATTTCCAGCTGGTTATTTCGTCGGCGACAAACAAGTTGATGACCGATTTCACGCATCTGGCGCTCGACGCCGACGCGGCCGCGATCATGCGCGACTTTCAGGCGAGTCTTCGGTCTGTGCAGGCATGGATGAAAAGCGAACCGGATCGATATTGGCGGATCTACCCTTCGGACCTCGAGGCCAGTGTTTCCGCATGATGTCCATTGAACGAGGTGGTGCGAATGGCTGAATCCCTGTTTCAACGAATCCTCAACTCGACCAACCAGACCCTCAACCGGATCATCCCGTGGCACAAGCTGCCCAGGCCTTTCGGTCTGGTCCTGCTTTATAGCCTGCGGGATCGGCTCCGGCATCTCAACCTGCATGACGCGAGCAGTCTCGAGTCAGAGAACGTTCTGGAGGCGCCGCCCTGCGAAGCGTCGTTTCTCGTCAGCCGCACCGCCGATGGGACGTACAACGATCTGAACACGCCGACGATGGGGGCGGCCGGCACCCGGTTCGGTCACAATTTTCAGCTCGACCAGGTTTATCCCGATGAAGGATCGATTCTCACGCCCAATCCGCGAACGGTCAGCCTGGAGCTGCTGACCCGCGACAAATTCCAACCCGCCACGACGCTGAACATGCTGGCTGCCGCGTGGATCCAATTCATGGTGCACGACTGGTTCAGTCACGGGGAAAACGACCCGGATCATTTTTTCGAAGTTCAACTGGCTGCCGGAGACGACTGGCCCGAAAGACCGATGCGGATACCCCGAACACAGGCGGACACCACGCGCCCTCCGAATTCCCAGGACGGGCCTCCGACGTTTATCAATCGGGCGACGCATTGGTGGGACGGCTCACAGATCTATGGATCAGACGGCGAAACAGCGCAACGTCTCCGCTCCGGCAAGAATGGAAAGCTGAAGATCGGGGAGGACAACCTGCTGCCGCTCGACAGCCGCGGCATCGACGACACGGGAGTGAACGGCAATTGGTGGATCGGCCTGAGTATGCTCCACACGATCTTCGTCAGGGAGCACAACCTGATCTGCGACCGTCTGCAGTCCGTGTATCCCACCTGGTCCGACCAGGACCTCTATCTTCGAGCGAGGCTGATCAATGCCGCAGTCCTTGCGAAAATCCATACGGTCGAATGGACTCCCGCCATCCTCGGACATCCGACGATCGTCTTCTCAATGGAGGGCGGCTGGTGGGGCGTGGCCGGGAAGTACATCACCGAGGCGCTCGGCCGTCACGGGAAGGGCGACATTCTGACCGGGATTCCCGGCTCGGAGACGGATCATTTTGATGTTCCGTACACGCTGACCGAAGAGTTTGTGTCCGTCTACCGAATGCACGGCCTCATGCCCGATGAGTTCACGTTCCGGTCCGCAGAAACAGACGAAACGGTCCATCCCAACGAATCGCTGAGGGCCGTTTCCGGCAGGAACGTGCGGAATATCATGAAGGCGGTGTCTCTGCCGGACCTCTATTATTCGTTCGGGACTTCAAACCCGGGCGCATTGGTTCTGCACAATTTCCCCAGGCTTCTGCAGCGACTCCAGAAAGACGACGACACGATCCAGGATCTTGCTGCAATAGACATCCTGCGCGACCGTGAGCGCGGCGTGCCCCGCTACAATCGCTTCCGTCAACTGATGCACATGCCCGCGGTGAAGACCTTTGAAGACATTACGGATAACCCGAAATGGGCCGAGGAACTTCGCAGGATCTATAACAACGACATCGAAAGTGTCGACCTGATGGTGGGCCTGCTGGCGGAGAGCCCGCGTCCGGCGGGCTTCGGTTTCTGCGAAACCGCTTTTCGCGTCTTTCTTCTGATGGCGCCCCGGCGTCTGAAGAGCGACCGCTTCTTCACGAAAGACTATACGCCCAGGGTTTACACGCAAACCGGACTGGACTGGATACGCGACAGCGACTTCTCAACCATTCTTGTCCGCCACATGCCGGCCCTGCAGCCGGCGCTTGCACACGTTGCAAACCCGTTTTTCCCATGGCCTCGCATGAAACAGTCCTGACTTTCCAAAGGAGAACTCCCATGGACAACGCGATCCTTTTTCAACCGCTGAAGTTCAGGAATCTTGAAGTGAAGAACCGGCTCTTCCGCTCCAGTATTTCGGGCAGATTCGACAACTACGATGGGTCCGGAAGCCAGGCCCGCATCAACTGGGAGGAGAAGTTTGCGCGGGGCGGAATCGGCGCCATCATTTCGTCGTTCGTTCCGGTGCACATCGAAGGGCGGATACAGCCCAATTACGCGATGATCGACAACGACGACAAGATCCCGTTCTGGCGCGCCGTGGGAAAGAAAGTGCACGAATACGGGTGCAAATACATCGTGCAACTCAGCCATTCCGGGCGGCAGCGCGACAACCCGGGCGTTGAAAACCATAAGACGCTCGCCTTCTCGTCCACGGGAAAGCCCGATCCGGTTCATGGCCTTCTGTGCCAGCCCATGACGGTGGATCATATTCACAACGTGGTGGACTATTTCGCACAAGGCGCCCGCCGGGCGCGTGAGGCCGGTTTGGACGGAGTGGAACTGCACGCCTCCCACGGATACCTGTTTACCCAGTTTCTCAGCTCGGGCATCAACGATCGGAAGGACCAGTACGGCGGCAGCCTGGAGAATCGAGCGCGTTTTCTGCTCGAAGTAATCCGTGCGATCCGCAACACCGTCGGTGACGACTTCCACCTGCAGGTGAAGCTGAACACCCTCGATGTCAACAACGCCCTTTCTCCCTTCGATCCGCCCGGCAACACTCTGGAAGAGTCGCTGCAAATCTGCCAGTGGGCTGAACGCGAGGGAGCCGATGCCATTCACGCCTCGATCGGAAGCGTTTTCCCTCACCCGCTCATGCCTCCGGGGGGAACCCCGCCGGATGAAACCAACTGGTGGTACAGCAACATCCTGTCGGGTGGATCCCGCGGCTACCTCAACTACACGTTTTTCCATTTCAAGATGCTGAGGCCGCTCATTTACTACTTCTGGAATCGCGTCAAGAAAACACGTCCCGTTGAGGGCGTTTGCCTCGACGAAGCCAGGGAAGTAAAGAAGGTGGTGAAGGTTCCGGTTCTTTGCACCGGGGGATTCCAGGACGGAAAGCTCATTCGAAAAGCGCTTTCCGAAGGGTACTGCGACGCCGTCAGCATGGCCCGGCCACTGATCGCCAACAATGATCTGCCCCAATTGCTGCAGGGGGGAAGGGACCAGCCCGAGCGGCCGTGCTCGTTCTGCAACCGCTGCCTGGTGAATGCCGTCGCCAATCCCCTGGGTTGCTACGACATCCGGCGATTCGACGGGGATCACGACAAGATGATCCAGCAGGTGATGACGGTGTTCCGGCCGGCGCCTTTTTCGTGAGGAGGGAAGTATGAGCGAAGTTCGAGTTCGGTTTCGGGACAGGATTCTCACCGATGTTCTCATCGAAAATCCTGTCGATCGATTTCAGGCGAGAGCGAGGCGGAGAAACCTCATCATCTTCGTCATCGTCGTGGTCGTTGCCGCGCTTGTCATCGGGTGGGTCAGGTCCTGAGGCGACTCGAGGCTGCTGACATTCGATGAGTTCTATCGTTCAGCCAGCAAAGACCATTTTCATTGCTCACGCGCACTCCGACCGCGATCTGGCGGACGCGGTTGGAAAGGAAGTCAGAAGGGCGCTCGAGGGCAAAATCGGCGTCTTTTGCACGAGCACGCCCGCAACAATAGCTCCAGGTAAAAAATGGCTAACCGAGCTCGAAGAGACACTCGCTTCCGCGCAAGCGGTCATCGCATTGATTACGCCGGCTTCGGTCGGAAAATCGTGGCTCTGGTTCGAAATCGGCGCCGCCTGGCTGAAGGCAAATCAGGGCAATTGCACGATCTATCCGCTGCGTGTACGGCAGATCCCGATACAGGATCTTCCCCCGCCGCTGGATCAAATCCAATCGGTGTCGCTAGACGACGCAGCCGGCCTCAAAGCATTTATCGACGAACTCACCAGGCAGTTTGCCGTGGGCAGCCCGTCGGCATTCCGTCCGGCCCAGATCATCAAGCGCCTGCCGGCGTCCTGGGTCAAGGAGGATGAGGACGAGGAAACGGTGCTGGGGTTCAGTCCACTGCACTTCGCCTGGAAGGTGATCAGCGACCACGGCGCGTTCCGCTTCGTCGATGAAGATGGAGAGGCGTTCTCAGACGAGATGGAATTCCGGGTGTTCACTCAACTGGTTCTGGGGGTACTTCAAACCGAAAAACCGGAGAGCGGTTTCAGCGACGAGTATGTGTACATGCGCGTGTGGAAGGCGTTTCGGATGATCTCGAGAGAGTATCCGATCTATTTTCATCCGATGAATTTCCGCAGTTTCATGGAAGTCTTGAGGCTTGTCGGTGTCGTGCGAAGCGAATTGGCGTTCTGGAGCATCGCACCCCTTGGCTGGGACGTGCTGGCGAAATGTCCGCAGAGATATTCCGCTGAAGAGCTGGACCACATCCTCCAGGACTCGGACGAAAAGTTTGAATCTCCCAGCTTGGAAGAAGCCGACGAGTTCCTGTTCAGGGGAGCCATCAAACGGTCGTAGAGAATTCGGGGCCGCGCACCTCGAACCCCGAATTCATTTTTCTTCCAGATTTCGCGGACCATCCCTGAATCTACCGACGTTGATCCGTGGCCTTAAGCGGGATTTCTTACCTATAATCCCAGTCTGCCCGACGCTGTGACCCAGCCGGCGAAGAAGAATTGGAGCGCCCCCTTGAAAACGCAGTTTAAGGATTACGTTCTCGACGACGAGATCGAATCCATCGATTTCCGGCAGCTAACCTCCTGGCTGGGTTTTAAGGAACTGGATCACCCCGAGCGCTGGATGATCCTCAGGAAAGACAAGCAGCGATAGGCTTCCCCATTAAGACCAATCGAGCCCTCAGCCGACGGGCGCGCCGGCAATTATCTGGTAGAGGGCCCCTCACGAATCCGGCCCGCTCGATTCGGCAGCTACGACGGGCGCGGTCCATTCAGAACATCCGCGCAGGAGGGTTTGTTCCAAGAGGTGGAGGAGAACTGCACGCCACGAAGCGGCGAAGAAGAGACTCGAAAGAAAACAGGGCAAACCAAGAGTCCCTGATCCTGGCACCCCAATCCTGGACTGGTGCGAGGATCGTATTGTCCGATAACACTTCGGCCAGGACGGTAGTCTTGTCGGGCGTACAGGAGATCGGGCAACGCCGTTCCGATCTAAACTCGGCCGCTATATCGCAACTCGAGCTTAATGACTCCAGCCAAACCGATGCAGAGTAGGATAAGTGACGAGGGTTCTGGGGCTGATACGAATGAAGCCGTATACACCTCACCAAATATCCTGTAGGTTTGACCATCGGAGACTTGATATTGAACGGTCAGTGTACCGGTTTGTGACTTCGAGTCGTTCACCGGGCCTACGACCACGGGCAAGCTTATGGATTGATGCTGACGGGATTTAATGCCGTTCGTGGACAAGAAATCGAGTTCTGCACTCGAAGTAAGATTAGGTTCCCATCCGGTTGGCAGCGACGTAATCATCCTATTGAGAGAAAGGCTGTAGTCGACAGCAAACGTGATCAGTCCTGATCCTGTGACCTGAAAAAACTGATACCGATCAGCAATCGTAGTTACAAAACCTGATGGGGAATTCGCCCAAACGAGGTCCGAGGATAAGCGGTTGTTCGAAGACTCCAAAGAGACATTCAAGCCTCCGATCTGTTCGTTGAGAACAAGGGGATTGGGACCGCTTTGGTTCACCCCAGGATAGTTGGAACTGTTTCCGTTCACGGCAGCGCCAAATATCGCTGAAAACTGGGGTGGTAACCAGTTAATCGTTACGCCCGGATCGGTGGTGATTCTGAGGCTGTTCCAAAAGATCGTTGAACTGTTGGAAATATCGAAAGACAGGGGGTTAGCGCAAGCTGGAGCAGCGAAAAGAATTCCGACTGCAAGGGCAACCAGAGACACGCGAAGGTTGAAGCGATTCATTACACCCTCCCGGCTGAGTCTTAGCGGAAATCACATCATTCGATTGACTGTCTGTCAAGCGCACACGGTTGGATTCGAGAATAGTCGGTATACGAGTTAAGAGGTACGACCTCGCGTCAGCCGGCAGGGATCGTCGCCCCCAATCGCGGTCGGGGACTACAACTCAGCAGGAAAATAGGTTGGCTTTGCCCGGATTGCCTCTGACAAGACCCGGTTTGCCTGCATCATGGATGTGTTGGTTGCTCCGGATCACCGTCTCCAGGGCTTGGCGGGCGCGATGATCCGATTTGCGATGGACGGTCCAGACAATACTCCCATGCGAAAGACGAGCATACTTTCGACACCCGCTTTATAATGCCGTCGACACAATGAAGAAGCCCTCCGTCTGGTCCAACTTCGTTCTGCTTGCTCTCATCAGTATCCCTTCTGCCCAGGCGCAGCGCGGCCCCGCGGTGCCTCAAATGCGTGGCGACGGTCCTCCACCCGAGGCGAAGCCGTTCTCGATCACGAGGACCGATCCTGCGCTCGACGAGATTGTCTCGCCAGACGCGAAGCTGGTGGAGCTTGCCAGCGGCTTTGGTCTCACTGAAGGCGGGCTCTGGATCGCGGAAGGGAACGGCGGCTACTGGATTTTCGCAGGTCTGCTCGACAACGTGCTCTACAAGGTCACTCCTCAGGGGCAGGTCTCCGTCTTCATGGAGAAGGCTGGCTATACCGGCAACGATCCCGAGCACGTCGGCGCGCAGACTCGCTCCGGTCGCAGTCATGTGCTTCTGATCGGCCCGTCCTGCACGGGAATGGATCATCAGGGCCGCGTGGTCTGGTGCGCCGACAACGATCGACAGGTGATGCGACTGGAGAAGGATGGCACGCATACAGTTTTGTCGGGCGGCATGGACGGCATGAAGTTCAGCGGCCCGAACGACATCGCGATCGCAGCGGACGACGCGGTGTATGTAACGGACAACGATTTCGGCCTGCGCGACGGCGGCAGGAATCCCGACAAACAGCTGCAGAATGGCGTTTACCGGATCAAGGATGGCAACACGAGGCTCGTACTGAGCGGCGCGGATCTGGGTGGCACGCCGAACGGCATTGCGCCGTCTCCTGACGGCAAGTGGATGTACCTGTCCACTGCAAACCGCCAGATGCGGCGATATGCCGTCAATCCCGATGGCACGCTGGGCGCGTTTACCGTCTTTACTGAAGGCGTCGGCATCGGTGACGGCGAGAAGACGGACAAGGCAGGCAATGTGTTCTCTGCCGGCGGGGCAGGCCCTGGCATCATTCGCATCACGTCGCCTGCGGGCAAGCTGCTCGGCACCATCAACCTGCCGATCTACGGCGGCGAGCCCAAGCGACAGATCTGTGCGACGAACGTCGCATTCGGCGGTTCGGACGGCAGGACCCTGTTCATGGCGGGATGCGATTCGGTCTATACGATCCAGTTGAAAACACCTGGGATTGTGCCGGCGCACAACGTGAACCAGTAGCCGTTCGCGCCGCGTGTTGTAGCTTCTCGTCGTTCGCTTCTCCGCATACCTGAACAGGAGATATCCAGAGGGCGTCGCCATCGGGAATAGTTCTATTCTTCGGTTGGCGAGGGACGTTGCAGCAGGTTGCGAATAATGGGGAAGAACTCCTCGGCCACTCTGTAGCCAACGCATGACGGCGCCCCGCAGCGGCAGGGATAAGCCCTGAAATTTTCGAGGCTGTATCCGTAGTTAAAGGTTAACTCTTCATTGCGGGCGATGTGCCGGATTGTGAATATCCAGACTCGGTCTTTCTCATCCAGATTGGCCTCGCAGTTCGGCTCACAACTGTGGTTCATCAGGCGGGCCGGATTCCAACTGACCCTGCCGTCCAGATCCGAGGTTTCGGTCAGCGTGAAGAGGTAACTATTCTGCTGCAGGCACAGCTCCACCGACTTGCTCTTTGAAATCGGAAGGCCAACGTATTCAATGAGACGTGTGCCGGCTGGAATATCGCGCCGGGCGAACACACCTCTTCCCTGGATACGGGATTTCCGTATTTCCAGCCACCCCAGTGCTTCTTTCATTTGCGACAAACTCGATTGGCTTCTAAGTGGGCTATCGCGCTTCCGATAGGTTTTTCCCATAAAATTCTCGCGCATCCGGACTTCGATCCACCTAACTTGATGATATTGCCATTGACCGAGTTTGAGGCCCTGAAACGCAACAATTCCGTCCGACCGCTGGTGCCCGACAAGTTCAGGGAACTTGACACCATGCTTACATGGTGTAAGCTCGAAAGAATATGAATGTAACGCATAAGAAAACCCCATCGATTTCATCGACGGAGTCCATGATTCTGGACCTGCTCGGCCGGGAAGAGCGTTATGGATTGGAGTTGGTCCAGGATTCGGGGCGCCGGCTCAAGCGTGGAACGATCTACGTCACCTTGTCGCGCATGGAGTCGAAGGGCTTTGTCGTCTCCAGAACCGAAGAGCCGCATCCGGAAGCAATCGGCTTACCCCGGAGGCTGTACCGCGCGACACCTTACGGTCTTCAGGTTCAGAAAGCCTACAAGCTTCTGCGGGAGGCGCTGGCCTTGAAGCCGGCGGTGTCGCGGTCATGAGAGGAAAGTGGTTTGTGGTCATCGGCCGCAGGCTTGTTTCCGCGAAGACATTTGAAATGCAGATCGCCCCTTCCATCGCCGATCTGCAGGTCGAGGGTGCGGCGGGCCCCGTGGTCCGCTGGCGGCATTATGTTGGAATCATCACGGTATTGTTTCATGCGTTGCTGCAGGAAGTACGGGTCGAGATCGCCTTCACATGTGATGTCGAGGCGATTCGCTCGGCCTGGAAGCGGGCGGCGCTTTGGTTCGCCGGTTTTGCATTGCTTCTTACGGGACTGGGCTTGAAGTACAACTTGCCTGCCGGCCTTTCCCTGCGTGAATCCTGGGGAGAAGCTCTAACCTCGACGGGACTGGATGCAGTCCTCACGGCCATTGTCGCCGGGATGATGGCGCTGGCTTTGTACTTGACCCGAAAAGCCTGTTCATTCCGTTCGGTTCTGCTGCTGACGTTGCTGATTGCCGGCCTGCAAACCTCGATTGCAGTGACGGTACGGCCCATACGGCTCGAGGCCGATCGGACACTTTATGCAAAGGTCCCGTCCTCTCACGCCGGCAAGGGGACGGAGCGCAACCTTGGTCTTTTCGATCCGGATGTAACGTGGTGGCAGGATATTCAGAACGGTGTGCAAGCGATTTCGTTCGGGCTGCTGGGAATCCTGCTGGCGCGGCGAAGAGGTTGGGGCGTGTTGCTGGGCATCGTTGCCTACTGGGCAAGCTTCATGTTGGTTGCTGTGGTCAGTTTTCAGAACTGGCGTTCGTCTTCGCTCGTCGCTGAAGGATGGATCAACGTCGGGATCAATTTCGCCGCACTGCTGCTGTTGTACCTTGTGGATCGCGTTCCTGAACGTTTTGCGATTCAGAGCCGGGAGTAAGCGGGTAGGATGGTTGTTATCTTCGAGAATTCTTGCCACGGCCCCTTATCGACTGCTTGAACCGCAGCCAAATACGGGTTGAGGTTGAAGGGACTTCCCAGGGGCGTTAGTTAGCTCTCTGGAGTTTAGACATTTTGCACGCCGGAGGCGTGAAAGGAAGGTAGCCCCGGGTGGAGCGCAGCGACACCCGGGGTTGATCTCACGAGCGGCTTGCACCCCGGCAGGGGTGCGAGGAATCCCTGCACCCCTGCCGGGGTGCAACATTCCCGTTACGGTAACCCCGGGTTGCGCTCGCTTCGCTCGCTTAACCCGGGGCTAAATTCTCAGCACGCCTCCGGCGTGCTTGGGCGTTAGCTCTGGGAAGCCCAACCGATGACGGCCTGTATCAGTTCGATCCTCCCCCAGCGTGCTTTTGGAATTGCTGTGCTCCGATGGTCCAAATTGTCCGGCAATGAACTCCCAGGTCTTTCTATGACCTCGTACGCCTGAACATCCTGGGGTGCCGGCGCCCTGGACTTTACCGTCAACGCTTTAGTGCGCCGTTGCGTACACCTCGATCCATGAGACGTTGGTGCACCCGGCGGTGCCGTGACCGCCGCCGGGCATGAGATCGACGTAACCGATTTCGTCGACGCGGCTCAAGTCCGGGTTGTTGACTTCCAGCTTCACTATGACCTTCTCTGGATCGAGCTCAAACCAGCGCTGATCGTCGAACGTCACCTCGGACACGACGAAATCGCCGGTAAAACCATCCGGCCCCACCATCCGCCGCTGAGGGCTTTCGAAGGTCTGGCTGCCGACGAGCAGCCTGCCGTCGGCGAGTTTGACGACCGGATGCAGCACGTGCAGATTCTCCGTGCGCGTTCTCCAGCGCATCCTTGTCAGTCCCGTCAGGTCGAGGTAGGCGCCCTTGTGCTTCAAGGTCAGCGCCACGGGCGAAGTCGTGAAGCCGTTCCAGAGATCCGGAATGCCGTTGTGCGAGGTCACCTGGATGTTGCGCGCATCCGGGCCGTAGAGCTGCAGCGTGAGGTCCTTGTTCGTCAGCGCCTCGGGCGTGATGCGGCGATTCTCGTCGTTGAGCGGCCCCGTATGCGGCGGCTGCTGCCAGACTTCGCGGAACAGCAGCGGCGGCGTTACCGCGTCGTGCTCCAGGAAAGTCGGAGTTTGCGCGTTTGACTGCGCGAAGGTGCTGCGGCCGATCAAAGTGTCTTGAGATACTCCATCAGAGCGGTCTTTTCGGCAGGCAGGAAGACTCGTGCCATAGAGATGCCCGCCGTTTCCGTTGCCCGGAAGAGTGGTGTCGTATTTGAAGAGCTGGCGCCCGGCCTTGACGGGAGCATCGGAGACAAACCCGACGTTTTTCGGATCGTAAACATCGTATCCGCGATAGAAGGTCCGAGGCCGATTCGTGACGGGCTCCAGCAGATCGTGCAGCGACGGCACCGACCCGTTATGCAGATACGGCGCCCGGGCCCAGACTCCGTCGAGAGCCAGAGCGACATATCCCCCTGTACTGCCCTGAAAATGATCGAAGCCCCAGTCAAACTTGTCGAACTGCTGATTGAAAGCGTCCGCCGCTTCTTTGGTCCAGTGTTGGGCGCGGTTGGGATCGGTGCCAATCTCCGCCAGGGGAATCCGTTGCCCGACCCTCGATTGCCCGATCTGGTGACAGGACGCGCATTCCCGGCTGAACACGTTCCTGCCGCGGTCGGCAAGCGCGCGATCTATGGCAAAAGGATAGGGCGGGGAGGGCAGGTCCAGCAGCCAGTCGTTCACCCGATGCACGGCGGGTATGTCGATGGATTCCGCCGTTGCGCCGGCCGCCAGAGCCGCCGCGTAGCTCGCTTCGATCAGGGTGGTGTTCAGGCCGTCCGTATGACGGAGAAAGCCCTCATGCTCCCGCTCATTCCATATCGCCATCATGTCGGCGTTGCCGACAGACCGGTCGTCCGCGAGTTTCAGCACCATCAACTTGAACGGATTCATGTCCGTCCTGCCGGGGCCCCAGTCCGGTCTTAGACTCATCCACGCGTATCGCTCTTCGAGTTTGAGCAACTCCTTTTTTGTCGAAGGGATGATCAGGTAGCGGTACAACGCTTTCTCGAACAACGAAAACTTGTGCACGTACTCCAGTTCTTTGAGAATGCCATCCGCACTGAACTTCTGCTCCTTCGCGCAGGCGATCAGAAATCGCTGGTACGCCTGAATGTCGAATTGTTGCGCGGGTCCTCCGGGAATGATGATCGGCTTGTCTTGCGGCGTCTTTCGAACGGAGGTCGCGTGGCAGGCGGCGCAATTCACCCCGACACGAGGAATACCGATCGTCGTCTTGGTAAAACCGACCGGCATTTCCTGCCCTTCCTCCCATACCATGCCGAGAGAGGTATATCCGCCGGGGCCGGGCAGTTTTTCGGGAAACATTCGCGGCAACACCAGCCAAATCCAATAGGGCATGCCTGCCGGTTCTTCGAGTCCGATGGAGCCGTATTTAAAGTGCTCTTCATCGGATGCGAAGTAGACTGGCACGCGTCGGAAAAGATGCCACCAGAACAGCGTTGCCACAATGACGACGATGCCCGCGGCAATCACGAGAATGATGGTCCACTTTCGCTTCGATTTCTGCATCGCGTTTCCCATCAGAATGTCTTCAGGTATTCGACCAGAGCGTTTTTCTCATCGGCGGGCAGGTTGACGCCGTAGCTATGGCCACTCGAGGAGTTCCCGGGAAGGGCCGTATCGAACCTGAAAAAACGCCGCCCCTCGATCTCGGCAATCGTCGATACAAAACCGACATTTTCCCGGTCGTAGACGTCGTTGCCGCGATAGAACACCGCGGGCCGTTTGTCGGGAGGTTCCAACAGGTCCCGCAACGTGGGAACCGATCCGTTGTGCATGTACGGCGCACGCAGCCAGATTCCGTCGAGGGGCATGTTCGCGTACCCGTTCGTCTTGCGGAATTTACTGAAACGCCAGGGATAGCCCGCGTACAGGGTGCTCTGGTTGGAAAGCAACTCGTAGGTATAGGAATCCAGCCGGTGCCGGTCTGTTCCGACCTGTTCAACAGGGACGACGTGTCCCACATACTCTCCCTCAAAATGGCGGCCGTTCTGGCCGTGACAGGCCGCACAATACTCCTGGTAGACGGGTCTGCCCATCTCCGCGAGACCGCGGTCGATCATATAGGGATAGTCCGGTGGGGCAAGGTCCAACAGCCAGTCTTCAATCCGCTTGATGCGCGGCAGATCGATCGTTACCGGAGTAACTCCGGCGCCGAGGGCCGCGCTCTTGTTGCGTTCTTCAACGGACGAGTTGTCGCCGTCCCAGTGCAACTGCATCCCTTCCCGCTGCCGCTGCTGCCAGATGGACGGCAGATCGACCGTTCCGATAATTTCCTCGTCGGGGAGTTTGTCCATCGGAAAGTTGAACTGAAGCGCTTTGTACGGATTGAAAGTATCGACGCGCCCGGGACCCCATTCCGGTTGACGTTCAAGAAAGGTGAGTTTCGCTGCGCGCGCCAGCAATTCGGTCTTCGTCTGGGGAATCGCGTAGCGGCGGTAGATAAATCTCTCGACAAAACCCAGATGCCCGCCGACCTTCTCGATCGCCTCCATCATTCGGTCCACCGTGAAGCGCTCGTCCCTGGCACAATCCAGAAGGAACCGCGTGTAGGCCTCCAGGTTCATGGTGTTGCCCGGCATGCCGGCCACGATACGGGGTTTCGCGCCGGGTTCGTCGCGAACGGATCCGGTGTGACAGACTCCGCAATTCAGGGAAATCCGATCGATGAAGAGCCTGCGGCTTGAAAAACCGACCGGCCGGTCCTGGCCTTCTTCCTGGATGAAGCCGAGGGAGGCATAGCCTTTGCCCGGAAGCTTATCGGCAAACAATTCGGGCAGCGCTTTCCAGATCCAATAAGGAATGCCGGTGGCGGCTTCGCTGCCGATGGAGCCGTACTTGAAATGATCGACGATGTTCGGGTAATCCACAGGGCTGTCCGACACCCTGGACCACACCAGGTAAAGAAACACCAGCGTGATGCCCGTAATCAAAAACAGAAGATGCCGGCGAGTCGCTCCAAGAGAATCCGACATCGGGATCCGTGCTTTCACCGCCCACCTCCCGTTGCGATCGAACCTGCCGATTGTTCATGATCGCCGATGGCCTTCGGTTCCGCGATCGAAAAAAATGCCGGATTGGCGCCGGGTCCAGCCTATTTCAGCGGTTCGATTTTCAGTACGGCTCCATTCTTCTCGTCGGTCAACACGTAGAGCAATCCGTCCGGGCCTTGCCGGACGTCGCGTATGCGTTGCCGCAAATCGACCAGCAGGGATTCTCGCCGCAGTTCTTCCATCTTCTCGTTGAAAAGAATCCGTTCGAGGTGTCCGGTGCCTGGGATTTCTCCAGTGCGGAGCGCGCCGACGAACACGTCGCCCTTCCATTTGGGGAACTTGTCGCCCGTGTAGAACGCCATGCCGGAGACGCCAATCGCAGGTGTCCAGAAGACCAGAGGGGGTTCGAAGCCCTCGCGTGCGAATTGCGTCGATTGCCACGGGCCCTGATAGGTCCGGCCGAAGCTCAGCAAAGGCCAGCCGTAATTCTTGCCCGGCTTGAGAATATTGATCTCGTCTCCGCCGTTCGGCCCGTTCTCGTTCAACCACATTTCACCGGTCGTTGGATGAAGCGCCAGGCCCAGGGAACTGCGATGGCCGAGCGTATAGATCTCTTTTTTCGCACCGGCGCGATTGTAGAAAGGGTTGTCGGCAGGGATCGTGCCGTCATCCTTGAGCCGCAGCACCTTGCCGCCCTGCGACGTCAGCTTCTGCGGCGAGTCGGCATCTGCGGGGTCGTTGACGGTGGTCATGTAGAGCATCCCGTCTTTCCCAAACGCGATGCGCGACGTCGTCTGGAGATCGGCAACGAAGATATCTTTGGTTTCGGTGAGAGCCTTCCCATCCCATTTCGACCGTGAGATTGCCGTTGCGCGTTTTGTGGCGCTGAGCGGCTTCGTGTAGGTCATGTACACGTATTTGTTGGTCGCGAAGTTCGGATGGAGCACCACGTCCATATATCCATGGACTGCGCCCGGCATGCCGGATTCTCCCGCGGAGTAGGCCTTAGGCGCACCTTCCACCGGTTTGGGATCGAGGACCCCGTTGCGGATGATTCGCAGTTGACCGATCCGCTCCGTGACCAGCATGGCGCCGTCCGGCAAAAAGGCGATGCCGAAGGGATTGGTCAAACCCTTCGCGACGACGGACACGCGAATCTTCTGCCCTTCGGCAGTGTCGTAGTCCACGGGCTTCAACGGCAGCGGTTTGCCGGTCAAGCCAGTGGGCGCCACGGGAATGTTGAAGGTCGGGTTGAACTCCACCTTTTGCTGCGCTGAACTCGGGTGCGATGCGGCGAGCAGCCCTACGATCGTCGATACATAAACGATTCTCACGATTGTCTCTCCTCCCTCGGAAGCGGCAAGTATATCCGCTCGTGAATAAGTTTGAGTAGTTCATCGAGCCTGGGAATGCGCGCCGAGATGCGCAGGTGCAGAAAGTCGCCGGCGAGGCTTTCCAGCTTTACGGCGTCTTTCTCCGTTGTAACTCGTATTTCTCCGCCAAGATCATCCATGTCGCGCTGGGAGTAAGTCGTGTGGTCGCGAAACCCGACGCGTTGGGTGAGGGGAATGCCGAGGCTTTCCAGCGCAGCGAAGAAACGGTGAGGTTTTGCGATGCCCGCAAAAGCCGTGACGGAGTGATTCCGCAGCGTCTCGGCGCGAACCGGTTCGCTGCGCCTATAGAGGCCGTCCAGGACCGTTTCCATGCGGAACGCGGGAATGGGAAGTTTCGGCATATCGTTGTTCGACGGACTCGATGTCTGAACGATTGCGGCATCGGCGCGCAGAATTGCATCCTGGGGTTCCCGCCAGCGTCCATAAGGAAAGAGCTTTTCTCCGGCCATCCATTCGGTGGGATCGATGGTGACGAGATCCACGTTCCGAAACAGACGTCGATGCTGGAAGCCATCGTCCAGGATGAAGAGATTGCCCAGGCCCCGCTGCTCCGCCACGAGTCCGGCAGCAAAACGGTCCGCTCCCACGACCACTGCAACGCCGGGGGCGCGTCGCGCAATTAAATACGGCTCGTCCCCTGCAGCATGCCATGGAACTTCCGGTCCTTTACCCGTACTGACCACGACGACTCCAGCGCTCTTGCGCTTGTATCCGCGCGACAGGACGACGGGGCGATAGCCCCGGTCGCGAAATCGCTCCGCCAGGAGGATGACGAGCGGAGTCTTGCCGGTTCCCCCAACCGTGATGTTGCCGACGCTGATGACCGGATGTTGGAGGCGGTAGGTTTGAAGGACTCCGCCTTTGTAAAGAGCGTCCCGGGCGCCGACCAGGAACCGAAACGCGCGACTCATTTCCCCTCCTCTCCCGGCAGGGGTGCGAGGTCAAATTTGGACAGCCGTGTTTGGTCAGGGATGAGACGAAGTCTCGATGCAGGTTTCCCGATCCCTGACCAACACGGCTGTTCCTCACCGCCACTTCTCCTTGTATTCATCGCAGGTACGCGAGCACCCGCTCGGTGGCTCCGGAGTTTTGATCGACCACCCGTCGCGCCCTCTCACCGAGAGCGGCCGCCTCGCGGGCGTTGGACAGCAGATGGTCGACTGCCGTCACCAGTTCCGCGCCGTCGCGAACTTCCACCGCCGCGTCCCCCTCCAGGAACAGGGTGCGGATCTCTCGGAAGTTTTCCATGTGGGGGCCAAACACGATCGGTTTCGCAAAGGCCGCGGGTTCGAGGATGTTGTGGCCGCCCCGGGGAACGAGGGTTCCCCCCATGAAAACCACGCTCGCGTGCTCAAATACCGAAGCGAGTTCGCCAATCGTGTCCAGCAGCAGGACGTCGGCGCCAGTCTGCAGGCGGCTTCGCCGCGTGCAGGAAAAACCCCGCGTCTGGATGAGTTGCTCCACCGAATCAAAGCGATTGGGGTGGCGGGGCGCGATCAGAAGCGTCAGCTGCGGGTGCCGTTGTCGCAACTCTGCAAACGCGGCGAGAACCTGCTCTTCCTCGCCAGGCATGGTACTGGCCGCAACCCACAACGACGACTGCCGGGCAAGCATGGCCGAAAATTCGGGTGCCAGGGTGTTGCCGGCACGACCGGCGTCGTACTTGAGATTCCCGAAGACCGTCACTTTGCGGCCGTCGGCGCCAATGGACTCGATCCGCTCGCGATCGACTTCGGTTTGAACGCCCAGCAGCGTGTAGTCGTCCAGCACCCGTTTCAGCCAGCGCCGCGCGAATCGATAACGTGGAAACGAGCGATCGGAGATTCGGCCATTTACCATCACCACGCGAATGTTCCGCTTCCGGCATTCGCGGAGAAAGTTCGGCCAGATTTCCGTTTCAGCGATTAGAACCAGTTCGGGATTCACCAGATCGAGCGTGCGGCGCAGCGCCCCTGGAAGGTCGAGAGGGAAGTAGATGACGTAATCCGCCAGTCCGTGGGTGTTTCGCGCCAGTTCCTGCCCCGCAGGCGTGATCGTGGAAACTACAAAGGGCTGTCCGTCGTGTGAGGACCTGAGCCTCTCCACCAGCTTTTGAACAGCCTTTACCTCGCCGACGGAGACGGCGTGGATCCACACACTACGCCGGAGCTTTGGAATGCGCGGAAAGCCGAGGCGATCTCTCAAGGTGGGAACGTATTTTCGAAAGCGAACCGCGTACCAGGGCAGGGCGACCAGGAGACCGCCATAAAGAGCCAGCGTGTAAACCAGATACATTCCCGCGTGAGTATACCTTGGGTCTTCGTCTATACTTGAGGTTTCGAGTTTGGTCTGAATCTCAAACAGGAGTGGCGATGGCTATCAAGGTCGGCATTAACGGATTTGGCCGCATCGGACGCAATGTTTTTCGCGCAACGATGGGCGACAAGGATATCGATATCGTTGCAGTCAATGACATCACGGACCCGAAGACTCTTTCCTACCTCTTGAAATACGACTCGGTCCTGGGAAGCCTGAAGGCGAGCGTCGGTTCTTCGGCAGACGCCATCACGGTGGAAGGGAAGTCCATTCGAGTCTTCAAGGAAAGAGATCCGGGCAAGATCGACTGGCCTTCGCTCGGCGTCGATCTGGTAGTCGAGTCCACGGGGTTCTTCACGAATGCCGAAGACGCGAAGAAGCACATGCGCGGCTCGGTAAAGAAGGTTTTGATTTCGGCTCCTGCAAAAAACGAGGATATTACGATCTGTGTCGGCGTCAATGATTCGGCCTATGACTCGGCGAAACACCACATCATTTCCAACGCGTCGTGCACGACGAACTGTTTGTCGCCCATAGCCAAGGTGCTGCACGAGACCTTCGGGATTGAAAGCGGCCTGATGACCACCGTCCACTCGTACACGAACGACCAGAAGCTGCTGGACCTGCCGCATTCGGATCTGCGCCGCGCCCGTGCCGCCGCGTTGTCGATGATTCCGACCTCGACCGGCGCCGCCAAGGCGATCGGTCTGGTTTTGCCCGCATTGAAGGGCAAGCTGGACGGCATCGCGATCCGGGTGCCCACGCCGGATGTTTCCCTGGTGGATCTGACGGTTGTAACCTCGAAGCCGGTCACCATGGAATCCGCGAATGCGGCGTTTAAGGCTGCGGCGGAGGGACCGATGAAAGGTATCCTGCAGTACTGCGATGAAGAACTGGTGTCGGTTGATTTTCTCCATAACCCGCACTCTTCGATTCTCGATTCGCGCTTGACGAAGTCCCTTGGCGACAAGATGGTGAAGGTTTTCTCCTGGTACGACAATGAATGGGGATTCAGCTGTCGCATGCGGGACCTGATCAAGAAGGTCCTCCCCGCCTAGCGGGATAGGGTGCCCGCGCAGCCGGTGCGGGCACCTCAGGTTGCTTTGAACCCTATGAAGCTTTCTCTTTCGGATATTCCCGTTGCCCATCGACGCGTCTTCATGCGCGTCGATTTCAACGTGCCCCTGCACGATGGCGTCATTACCGACGACAACCGCATCACGGCCGCACTGCCGTCCATCCTTTATGTGATGGAGAAAGGCGGCCGCTTGATCCTCGCCTCGCATCTCGGCCGGCCGAAGGGCAAGCCGGACCCCAGGTACAGCCTCAAGCCGGTGGCCGACCGCCTTTCGGAACTGCTCGGCCGCGAGGTCCTTTTCGCGTCGGACTGCGTTGGGCCGGAAGCCGATAGGCTGGCCGGGACACTTCAGGACGGCGGCGTCCTGCTTCTCGAAAATCTTCGTTTCCATGCCGAGGAAGAAAAGAATGATCCCGGCTTTGCAAAGCAGCTCGCCTCTCTCTGCGATACCTACGTGAATGACGCCTTCGGCGCCGCTCATCGCGCACACGCCTCGACAGCGGGGATCACGGCGTATGTGCAGCCCGCAGCGGCAGGCTTTCCTGATGCAGAAGGAACTCGATGCGCTCGGGCACGCGCTCACGAAGGCGGAGAAACCGTATGTCGCCATTGTCGGAGGAGCCAAGGTCTCCGACAAGATCGAACTGATCGAAAATTTTCTGAATCTGGCGACCGATATCCTGATAGGCGGCGCCATGGCTTACACCTTCATGCGCGCCCGAAATATCGCCACCGGGAGGTCGCTTGTGGAGGTCGATAAAATCGAACTCGCCCGAGACCTGCTATTGCGCGCGAAAGAGAAGGGCGTCGCCCTGGAGCTACCCGTCGATCATGTCGTTGCTCTTGGCCTGGAGGCGTCCGAATCACAGGTGACGGCGATTGATCGAACGCCGGAAGATCTCATGGGCCTCGATATCGGGCCAGAGACCGTGAAGCGGTACAGCGCGATTATCTCCAGAGCCCGCACCATCGTGTGGAACGGCCCGATGGGGGTGTTTGAAAATCCCCGGTTTTCGCAGGGCACCTTCGCGATCGCGCGCGCCGTCGCGGAGTCGAGCGCCTTCTCGATTGTGGGCGGCGGCGACTCTGCTGCCGCCGTTGCGCAATCCGGGATGGAGTCGAAGATTTCGCACATCTCGACCGGAGGCGGCGCCTCGCTGGAGTTTCTCTCCGGCCAGAAGCTTCCCGGAGTGGAAGCACTTTCAGAGAAACCTGTTGCCTCCGCTTGAGGAGGGTGAACGCGCCGAAGGCGCGGATGGGTTGAAGAGGGGGTCGCGCCGAACGACGGCGCGGACGGGCGTGGGCCCGATAGGCGACGCAGCGAGTGGTCAGTCAAACGAAACGCTACTAAGGAGCAATAGTGAGACACCCCGTCATCGCGGGTAACTGGAAGATGTTCAAGAATATCGGGGAGACCCGCGTTTTCTTCACGCAGTTTCTCCCCGCTGTTTCTGACGTTTCCCACTGCGACGTTGTTGTTGCGCCGCCATTCACGGCGCTCGCCGCAGCGTCAGCGGCAGCGAAAGGGTCGAAAGTCGCCATTTCCGCCCAGGATGTCTATTTCGAAAAAGAAGGGGCTTTCACGGGGGAGGTTTCCCTCCCGATGCTTCTCGATGCGGGCTGCACCTACACGATTATCGGGCATTCCGAGCGCCGCCAGTTTTTCGGTGAAACCGACGAATCCGTGAACAAAAAGACCCGCGCGTCCATTGCCGGAGGCCTCAGACCCATTGTCTGCGTTGGGGAAACCCTCGCGGAGCGTGACGGTGGCCAGGCCGAGACGGTTGTCCGCCGCCAGGTCCGGACCGGACTGGCTGAATTGACGGAGTCTGGCCTTTCCTCTATCATCGTCGCTTACGAACCGGTCTGGGCGATCGGCACCGGGCGTACGGCAACGCCGGAAGTGGCGGCCGGGATGCACGGCGAGATCCGCAAAACCATTGGAGATGTCTGGGGATCGAAAGCTGCCGCAGCGATCCGCATTTTGTATGGCGGCAGCGTAAAGCCCAATAATATT
The DNA here is from genome assembly GCA_963836435.1 of uncultured Acidobacteriota bacterium. GTDB lineage: Bacteria > Acidobacteriota > Terriglobia > 20CM-2-55-15 > 20CM-2-55-15 > DASTBJ01. The sequence continues at coordinate 346,997 of CAWIJI010000011.1, forward strand.
TCGGAGTTGATGCAACGCGAGGACATCGATGGCGCGCTGGTTGGCGGTGCGAGTCTGGATCCCGCGTCCTTCGCAGCAATCGTTAAATACTTATGATGATACTTTTGACCGTAATTCATGTGATTGTGTGTATCTTCCTGATCCTCGTCGTACTGTTGCAGCAGGGCAAGAGCGCCGACTGGTCGGGCGCCTTCGGCGGAGGATCCAGCCAGGTGGCGTTTGGCCAGCGCGGAACGGCGACACTGCTTTCGAAAGCAACAACCGGGGCTGCCATTCTGTTCATGGTCACGTCGCTGGCTTTGACAATTATGGCCGGCCGCGTCGGCTCCAATTCAGTGATTCCTGCAGGCGCGACCGGGAACAAGCCCGCCACCGCTCCTGCCGCCGCTCCTGCCGCCGCACCCGCAGCGGCTCCGGCTGAGGCGACACCGCCGGCAGCGCCCGCGGCTCCGACGACGAAGTAGGTTTTCAGCTAGCCGAAGTGGTGGAATTGGCAGACACACCATCTTGAGGGGGTGGCGCCGCGAGGCATGCGGGTTCGAGTCCCGCCTTCGGCATGCATTAACAGGCTCTATAAGCCTTAGCTTATAGAGCCTGTTTTTTGTCAGCTCCCGATCCACGGGTACGCTTGTGGCCATCTGAAGTGATCTGCACGCGATGGCGAAGGCGTCCAGCCAAATCGTTAACGAATTCGATGGCGCAGCGCCCATCACGTTTTCCCACAAGCCGTGAGGGAACAAGCTTGGTATCCGCATCGATGACCGTCCACGTCCAAACATCGCCCGGGGGTGCTCTTCTCCTTCTCAGCAACTGAACGCATCATGAAGCTACAGCCTTTCAGAGATTTCGCGATTCATGCAAAACTCAAGTGAAACAACTGCTATCAAGAGCCGTCGTATCAGTTGTCGCCGATGGAACATGGAACGTAGAATCATCTCTCGCCTATTCAAAGGAGATGTTTTGAGGCCCAATAGGAGTTTCGACAAGCTTGTCCTTCTGTTCTCGATCCTCGCAGCAGTTCCTGGATGCGCGAGCACGCCGCCACAAAACCCCAGCTTGCCGTCGGAGCGTCCACTGGAATGGTCCGACGTGAAGGTCAGCCAGGGGGAAGATCCACATGCTTACGGAATAAACATCCAACTGTTCAAACATGATGCGAGTTGGAGCGGCTTCATCAGCGAATTCGTAGGGCCGGGATTTGATCCGCCATCCGGAAAACTGAGCGATCTCCGGGTCGATGAGAACGCGGGCGCAATTTCGTTTTCCGCGAAGCTGTCGATAGGCGTTGTTCAATTACCGGGCAGCAAGGCGTGGACACCGGCTAAGAACCTCTACGAATTCAAAGGAAGCATCAACAAGGACTCCATATCGGGATCGTTGACCCGAAAGAGGATCGATGACGAGACAGTCACTCCCCAGAAGGAGAGTGTGGCCTTCAAGCGGGAAAACCCCGACGCGAAGGCCTCTGCCGTTTCTTATGAGCAGTGGAACCAGACCTGGGAGCAGATCCTGAAGGCTCGAGGTCCAAAGTGAAAGAGTGCAGGAACAGGCGCAATTCATGGCGCCGGGGGATGGCTCTGGTAGAACGTGGAGCAATCCGCAACCGCGAGTTGGATTGGAAAGTTACAGATCCAGACAAGCACATACTTGTTAAACCGGCGTCCCGGTAACTGACAAATGCTGACGGAGCGCATGGTTAACCGACGATCTCGTGCAGACGCTGAGGGTCCTCCTCGCTTGCGCGGAGGGATGTCGCTGTACCAGGCCATGATCGCCACCAGATACACGAAGCCCTGCCGTAACCGGATATACGGTATGTCGGTCGCCCAACACACATCCGGTTTCGGCTCGGGGGGGCGCTGTTTTCGGGGTCACACAGCTTCCGCGCTTCCGCTGCTGATCGGCGACAATAAAACTCCCGGCCGTAAAAAACAATTGTCGCCGGACACGCTGCGGATCGTAAGCTTGAGCGCACTCACTGAGAGTGGCCCCTCTTAGATATCGGGAACGAGTGGAAGATTAGGGTTGAGATGGCGTTCTCGGGTCGGGGATGAGTAACCTCAATCCAAACCGTAGGAGGACCAAGTCTGGCCAAACCTTGGCCGATTCGCTTGAGTGACAGTTCATCCACATGCCTGTGTCCCCTCCTCCTTCTGTCAAGATTCGCAGGAGGACTATGGGCATTCGTTTCTGCCTCAGCGCGAAACGAGTGGCAACGTAAGGTTCGCAAAGGAACCCGCCTCTACGGTCAGGTGTGTCGCTCGAGTCTCAAAGGCGTCCAGGAATTCCTGAGAACGAAACTCTTCCCCCTGCAACGTGTCCACGGCCAGCACTCGATACTCTCCTGGTGCGATTCCTCTCATCGTGAATGTGCCATTTTGGTCGGCTTGAGCGGTTTTGAAGCGATTCGAAGTTACTCGGTCCGTTGTGACGGGGATCAAGACAGCCTGGCTGTTTGGGGCCGGTTTGTTGTCTGCAGCTTCAACAGTCCCTTGCAAAGTACCACCTGGCTCCTCGATGATCACCTCGATGGCACTCGCGGGCTCTCCTTCGATCGAGATGCCGCTATCGCGTATTTCGCGTCCGCCATAACGTATTGAAGCGACGTAGGCGTCCGGTGGCAGCCCCGCGAAATCAAGCTGGTAGTTGCCGTTTGCGACCGTACCGATGGCGTTGTACGCGTCATCGTAGCGAAATACAAAGGCAAAACGTCCATCGGCACTCACGGTCACGTCCTTCGCGCCATTGGGAACCATGGGCGCAGCAACGCTTCGGAGATCCAGAGGACGCAGTCGCACTCTAATGCCGTCCACGGAAGCTGAGGGGGCCTTTGAACGCTGCAGGTAGCCATCCACTCTCACACTCGGCGATACAACCAATGTGCCTGCGTCGAAGTCCTGGTCCCGGAGTTCAACGCGCAGACGACCTACAAGGGCGCTTATTCCGAAAGCGCAGGAATCGAAAAACAGTTCATAGGAGCCTGCCGGCAAGCCGGGACTTACCCACGAATCCTCGGCTGTCTGTTTGAAGTCCGTGTTTTCCTGATTACTCACAGACTGAACAATGTCCAGACCGGCGGTGTGCTGTACCAAGACCAACGATTTAGAGCCTCGAAACAAGGCCGGCACAATAGAGCAGTCATAGGGTGGACCCGTCGGGCTGTTCACGGTGAATCGAAAAGTGTGCAGTTCCGGCCGTTCCATGTGCAGATCGATGCCCGTCAGGTCGCTTCCTCCTTCTAACTGAAGGGCGATGGCCTGCGCCGGGTCGGTGACACCCGGATAGTAAGTAGAGGTTGCCGCGCGGGACTGGTCGGCCCCTGTACCGAAAGTCCGGGAGTCCGCACCTAGACGAACTATCGCTACGTAGTACGTTCCAGGCTCGACATCGAAAAGCCTATATTCGCCTCCTTCGTTGGTGACTGCGCCTACAGGTTGCTTTGGAGATTCCAAACCGATCGGCAACAGAAACTTGGTCGTAAAAGCTCCCTTCGGCAAAAGGACTCGGCGGCCGTTGACGTAAGTCGGCGCTACAGCGACGACCGCTGCACCCTCAACTGGCTGTCGATCGGCGTCGAATACTCGTCCAGTTATCGTGGCGGTAGGCATTAGTGGGATCTTCAGCTCTCGGAGTCGCTTGTCGTCCACAGTGGCGATCCCCAAAGCCTGCAGCGAGTACTGTGCCGGGGCAAATCCTGGTTTCGCAAACCGCATGCTGTAGAGCCCAGGTGGAAGGCGTGTGAAAGCAAATGTACCGTTCTGATCCGTCTCAGTCGACTGCTCGGGCCCGGCCCCTACGGCGGCAGTGACCACCACTCGGCTCAGAGGTTCGTGGCTCTTAGCGTTGGTAACGACGCCAGCAAACGATGTATCCGCCGACGGCTCCTGCGGCGCCCCGGGATGCGCCAATGTGAGAACAGCGGGGGCCACAATTAGAAGAATAGTCGTTGCAGTCCTCATTGGCTCCTCCAGTCGGCGCAGCCCTCAACGGGTCTTCAGATTCCGCACATTCATTGAGTAATCGCCTCAAGATCGATTTGTGTCTGCTCGGCAGCACGAAGCATGACGCGTTGCCCTTTGCTTTGGTACCTGCTTATGAACTGAGGGTTCCGGTAAGCGGGTCCATCAAGTTCCAGCCAGGCGTACAACGAGTATTGCCCTGGAGCGGCGTCCAGTGCGAAGAGGCCTTGGGAGCCCGTAATGGCCGCTCTAAACAGGTGATGCTGCGTAACATCGTCGGGTATGAGTGTGACCACTGCCCCGGCCGCAGAAGAGCCTGTGTCGCTACGTACTGTCCCCTTTATCCTGCCGGAAGGTTCCCGAAGGTGAACTTCGATCGTTGCAACCGTGTCGTCGCGAATCTCAAGCGCCTCCGTCAGCAGGTTTTGATCCCCTGCGACCATCGCTGCCAGATACATGCCGGCCGGAACGTTCGGTAGGTTTGCGATATACAAACCCGGGAATAGGCCGATCGGCAGACCTGCGCTGCCGAACGACCCGTCCTCCCGGCTGGTTAAAACAACGTCGGGAATGCGAAGGCCTGAGGGATCGCTGAGTCTCAGTTGAACGCCCGGCGCGGGGCGGACTGACTCTCCCGGCGTCCCGTCGACAACGACGCGACCTATGAGGTCCGTTCTTCGCTCCACGGGAAGGTCGAGGACAACGTCATGGTCCTCAACCTCAAACGTCGCTCGGCCCCTGCTATTTCCCATGGCGAAGCTTAGCTCGACTTCGTAAGCACCGGGCGCCAGGCGCGGCAGCTCGCACGTCCCCGCGGAAATCGCTGTCGTCAATCGTGTTGCAGTTGGTTCACCGTGGCGGCGAAGAACGAGTAATGCGCTCCCTTCCCGCTGCCCGGCACCTTGAAGTTGCAGCGTCACTCTTCCGCCGGCGCCTTCGCGCAAGATAGCATCTGGAACTCTGACCGCCGCCCCTATCTCAAGCGAAAATGGCGTGTCATCGTTGCCGGGGCGGTCGTCGCTTGGGTGAAATAAGACATGCGTATCTCGGCCCAGCATCATGGGAGGCCAGACTTCAACGCCGTACCGACCAGGGGTATCGACGGTGGCGCGAAATTCGCCGAGGTCGTTTGTTGTCGTTCCGGGAGAGTATTTACGCCCAATCGCACCGCTATCGGTAAACACGCGCCGGTAGGGCGCTACTGTTGCATTCCGGACCGGCTGTCCCTGCGAATCGATGACTCTTCCAGAAACGACAGGCGCGCGGAACAACTGGATCGTCTGCTGCAGCGCCAGCCCCGGATCAACCATCATGGGAATGCCTCCCGCGATTGGGAGTCGGCGACCGGGCAGGATGCCGGAAAGATATCCAACCCGCTCTGTATTCAAGTGGTAGGCGCCGGCAGAGAGACCCTCGATGAGGAATCTGCCATTCTCGTCAGTGAACGTCACCATGGGCCCGGGTGTTAGTCGCACTCGAACGGCGGGAAGGGGCGCCCCAGTCTGGCCATCAACGATAGTACCCTCGATCCAAGAGCGCGGGTTTTCCTCCTGCGCAGCGAGCGCAATAAGACCGCCCGTAGCCAACAAGGACATAAGGATGGCCCCGCGGGTCATCCTCATGCTATGTCCTCGTCCGCCCTGTGATTAGCAGATATCGTAACAGTGATCTTGCGCTCCCAGCCCGCAAGCACCGCTATATTCCACATATGTGCAAAGATATGCGACGCAATTTGTCCACTCCCAAGTGAAACATGGTCCACGGTCACTTTTGCAGTACTCGGACATTGTGCACCCAAAATAGTAGTCGGAAGCATAGTCGGCACGGACGACCGGAGGGTTGATCAGCACGCTGACAAGATGAACGAACGTCAACAAAAAGAGCATGATCGTAGCAACCGTGAGAAAGTTCTTTTTCATCACCATCGTCTCCTTGGGTTTGCTGGAGCTATCTTCAGCGTGCCGTGGGACTCATCGACTGCGTCAGTTCAGAAATCGAGGGAGGATTCCCGGTTTGGGTGGGGTCGTATAAGAGGTTTTATGTCCCGCTGAATGAGCGAAACACGCCTCCATTCCGTCCTCCGTCGCATCATCATCGATCTTTCCGAGAGTGGCGCTTCATGCGCAGTTATCGACGGACTGGCGGTTTCAGCTCGCACCGAGCCCCGATTTACAAAAGATGTGGACCTCGCGGTAGCGGTCACTCAGGACGCTGACGCTGAGGCGCTCGTCCAACACCTCACATCAAAAAACGCGCCGCGGCTGATGCCCAAACCGTTGTGCTGACAAGTGAAACTATACCTCTCATCATATCGCCTCGGTCGTAATCCTGACGTGATGCTATGGATAGCCCGGATATTGCGCCAAGCAAAGCTTGGGGAAGGGGAATTCCGAATGAGTGGATGAAACCTTTCGAAAGGGTCCAACTGGTGAAAGTCCAGTCCGGTTAAAGCCATAGCAGGGCAGGCCGGTAGTGAGTCTTGCCTCACGGCGGGCGACCGCCGGGAGTGAAGCGTAGACAGCGAGAAAGTGGGCCGCGAGGATTCAGCTCCGAAATCTATGTCATTGCGGATGCCGAGGTTTTTATTCTGACCGAAGGCAACATTCGGGTAGCCGCTATCGCGAGGATGCCAGAAGCCGCCGGAGTCTCTAGCCCGAGGCACGCTTTCAAAGGGATTCTCCAGGAACTTGGGAATGCCTCTCAGTCTCCCATCGAAATTTGGTGGGTAATCGGCGGTCGAGGGCAACCAGAGACCGCTGGCGACGGATTGAGAGGACTCTTATGAGCCCAAAGTACCGATGAAGGTGGGGAACCGCAGGGCCACGGAAGTTGTGGCGGCCACGGGACCCAGTGGAGGGAAGGGGCGAACAAACAACGCATCGGATGAGGGAAACATGACGGTACTCAGAGATCGAACAAGCATGTCACCAGAACACATCCGAATAGCCGAATTGGCGAAGGAAGACAGGGATCGAAAGTTTTCATCGATCGCTCACCTTCTGACGGTGGACGCATTGCAGGATGCATTCGAAGGTTTACGTAAGGATGCCAGCGCGGGCGTGGATGGAAGACCTACGCGGAATACGCCGTGGCGCTCCGGGAGAATCTCAGGACGCTGCAGGATCGCTTAAAGTAGGGAAGTACCGGGCGGAGCCGCTTCGCAGGATCTATATTCCGAAGGAGGACGGGCGGCAACGGCCGATCTCGATCCCCTCGCTGGAAGACAAGATCGTGCAGAAGGCTGCCGCCGACTTGCTCAACGCGATTTGGGAGCAGGATTTTCTGGATTGCTCGCACGGATTCCGCCCGGGGCGAAGACCCCATGACGCGCTGGACGAGGTTGGCCGGATTCTGAATACCCGGCCGATCACGACGGTTTTGGAAGCCGATATCTCCGGCTACTTCGACGCGATCGTCAGAAGCTTACTCATGGAGATGGTCGAGAAAAGGGTCAGTGACGGAACAATCCTGAGACTGATTGGAAAGTGGATCAACATCGGTGCGATGGATCAGGGGCGGTTGCTCATCAGCGAAACGGGAACCGGACAGGGGCAGGTCATCAGCCCGCTGCTGGCCAACGTTTATCTTCACTATGTGCTCGACGAATGGTTCGAGACGGTGGTGAAGCCGCGGCTGAGAGGCGAAGCCTACGAAATCCGTTTCGCCGATGACTTCATTCTCTGCTTTCAGTATCGGGAGGACGCCGAGAAAGTGCTCGATGTGTTGGAGAAGAGATTTCGGAAGTACGGCCTGACGCTGCATCCGGATAAGACTCGGTTGATGGAATTTGGGCGCAAGGCCCTGGCCAAGGCCGAGAAACCGGGCGGAGCGAAACCGGCGACGTTCGATTTTCTTGGATTCACGCATATCTGCAAGCGAAGCCGGAAGGGAAATTTCGCGGTGCATGTCCGAACGATGCGTAAACGGTTACGACGCAGTCTGAAAGCTATGACGGCGTGGTGCCGGGAGCATCGGCATGATCCGGTTGGCGCGCAACAGGAGGCGATCAACCGGAAACTCCGTGGCCACTATCAGTATTACGGGCGTTCGACCAACTTCCGCAGTTTGCTGGAGTTTCAGCAGCGCGTCCGGCGTATCTGGCAGAAATGGCTCAATCGGAGAAGTCGCGGACATCCCCTGAACTGGCAAAGCTATGAGCGGCTTCTTAAGCGGTATCCGCTGTTGAAACCCCGATTGTCGCGTCCTTGGCAACCTGCGCCTGCGCCGGTGAGTTCGGTTTGAGGAACCGAGTGCATTAAACGTGCACGCTCGGGTCTGTGAGGGAGGCGGTCACGATTCGGTTACGGTGAACCTACACGGGCACGAAGCTGGAAACGGCGGACACAGCCAAGGAACACCTACGGACTGTCTCGTGGCCTCCTCTACTCGGAAGCGAGGGGCGCCAAATAGGAGCGGCGATTTTCGGGAGGTTTCCCGGTTAGCAAGTCCGTATTGACAGCAACGAAGTAGACGGGGATATGGCTCTGTCGAACACTGCGGAGCGTCTTCTGGAAATTAGCATCGTCAGCCGCGTCAACAGGCCGACGAAGGACTTCGCCTCGGGTCACAAATTGGCTTGGAGTTCCGGGCTGTCCATGAGTAAAAAACGATGACTGCCTTCCTGTCATTCACTGAAATCGACCGTTTGATAGCCCAACCTAGAAAACCTCAACGTCTGAACTGTCTTCAACTACCGGAAACGGGGAGATCTCGAAATGAAAATGACGATCGCTTTCCGAGTTGGTTCTCTGTTTTTGTTGGCGCTGTTTTCCCTGGCTCTCAATGCACGATGACGAAACAACGGTCGAGCCAAAACAGTGCCTCCGAACGACCCCCTTCGTTATCAGCACGACCGTCCGCCGCAGTCCAATATCGGTGCTGACATGCGATCGATCCCTCGCCATCGGGACAGTTTGTGACAATTTGATATTTGATTGGGCGCAAGGTTTGGAAGAGAATCCCGGACCACGCGAACGCTGGCGCGGAGGTCCTTGCCTATGCGTTGCCGTAAGAGGAAAAAGCTCTTGCAGCAACCACTAAGAAAGTTTGGCTTTTGCTCAATCTCTACTACAGGATGAACACCCATATGACCAGATCTATACGATTGTGCGCCGCAGCCCTGTCCTTGTTTGCCTTGACCCTGATCCTTTCGGCTCAGTCGGTTGCTCCGACGACAGGCACAACTCTCTATGACCCGGAACAGGCATGGAGCGGCTATACGGTGTTGTCGCCGCTGGGAACGCAGGCGGCGATTGTGATCGACATGAACGGAAGCGTCGTCAAGCGCTGGGACGGATTCGTCAACTCCGCGGGCGGGCCCGCGCGGGTCTTTCCGAACGGCGTGGTCATGGCCGCGAATGGGACCAATCCGCCGCGTCAGGAATCCGTGGAGCTTATCCAGCGTGACTTTGAAGGGAATGTCCTCTGGCGCTTCGATCATAACGAGCAGATCAGGCGTGACGGCATGACGATCTGGTCGACACGCCAACACCACGATTGGCAGCGGGAAGATTTTCCGGCTGGCTATTTTTCACCGGATGCGAAACCTGCGGCGGGGGGCGGCAAGACGCTGATTCTCACCCACACGAACCACACCCGCCCCGAAGTTTCCGACGCGCCGCTTGAAGACGACCGCATCATCGAAGTCTCGGCGGACGGAGATCTCCTCTGGGAATGGGTGGCGAGCGACCATATCGACGAATTCGGCTTCGTTCCCGCCGCCCGGAACGCCATCAAGGCCGGCGGCGCCCGGGGAGGCGGTGCCAGAGGGGGAGCGCCTCGCGGTGCAACTCCAGCCGCACCGCGAGGTGCAGCTCCGGGAGGTGCCGCAGGCGCGGCCCCTGCTGGTGCGGCTCCCGGCGGACCAGCTCGAGGCGGTGCTCGAGGCGGCGGCGGTTTCGACTGGCTGCATATCAACTCCGCAACCTATGTCGGGCCGAATCACTGGTTCGACGGAGGAGACCAGCGGTTCGCTCCCGGTAATGTCATCATCAGCAGCCGTCAGGCCAGCTTCGTGGCCATTATCGGCCGTGATGGCAAGATTGTCTGGCGGATCGGTCCGGACTTCACCGAATCGAAGGAACTCCGCGCGATCGGCCAGATCATCGGCCAGCATCATGCCCATATCATTCCGAAAGGATTGTCCGGCGCCGGCAATCTGCTGGTATTCGATAACGGCGGCGCCAGCGGCTACGGGCCCACGGGCGCCAATATGTTTTCGCGCATGAACTCGCGCGTTCTCGAAATCAACCCCGTCACGCTTGAGCTCGTCTGGTCCTATGACGACCCGGGTTTGTACAGTTCCAATATCAGCAGCGCGCAGCGCTTACCCAACGGCAACACTCTCATCACGGAAGGCGCCAGCGGAAGGCTGATCGAGGTCACCAAAGAAGGCAAGATGGTCTGGGAATACAAGTTCTCCGGTGGCCAAACTGCAAGTTCCGTTTATCGAGGGTACCGGGTCCCTTACGACTGGATTCCACAACTCGAGCGTCCGACGGAACGCGCGATCTCGCTGCCTTAGCGCATGGCGATGAGTCCAAAAACTCACTTCCCTTGACTCGCGACTGGTGGCGCCTGCGGCGGTCTCTCAAGACCGCCACCGAGGTCGACTTCGACATGCCCCTCCGCGTCTTCATCGCGGACTGCAATCAGTTTCACTTGGACCGCGTTTACATTCTGAAACTGAGATTGAAAACAACGCAACGTGCAGGTGCTCGCCTCTTGAACCTGAGAGATGAAGCTTTCCAAGCCACGGACTATTGATCCAAATTTAAGCCCCTTATCGCGCATATTGCTGGATTCTATTCTTCCGTCTTACTGAACGACTGACGATATGTCAGTTTCCTAGCACTTCAACAGGAATCTTCGTATTTGGGTCAAAGCCCCGCTGTTTCATTTCGTTAACCCGGGTATTCCCGTTCCAAACACGCAAAGCGTGACAGCACCCGCCGCATCTCCGCAATCTCCAGCTTCCACCGCTCCCAATACGCCATCTCCATCGCCACACCCCCTTCGCGCTCCGTTGAACGGGTGCCCATTGTACTGGGAGGTTGCAATCCGTTCGAGTACCGCCGCATAGTGTAAGAACTCTTCACTTATGCGCTTTTTTAGTCTGATCTTCATGACACTACTTCTCGCTGCGCCCCAGGCTCAGGATTCAGAGGTCCGCTTTAATCTCGCGACGAAGGATGGGAAGACGACCTTTCGCATCGGCGAAGAGATCGATCTCGAGTTGAACTTCTCAACGGACACACCGCGGAAGTATGTGGCGGAGGCGTGTTATCCCATCAGGCGTTTCGTGGTGTCTTCATCAGATCAGTTCAGTGTTGAGCCAGCCGCAGGAGCCATCGATCCTTTGCGCGACAGCAGCTACCTCATGGACGGAGGGGCGGGCTCCTGCGTTATGTCCACCGAACCCGACTTCCTTGGCTCGGCGCCAAAAAAGCGCTCGCGAATCCTCAACGACTGGGTACAGTTCACGCAGCCAGGTCATTACCGAGTTCAGGTGACGACCCGCGAGATTGCTGGACTGACGCTGACATCGAACACCCTCGACATCGACATCGTGACTCCCGAACCCGGATGGGCCGCTGCACAGGAGCAAGCTGCCGTTGCGGCTTTGCAAGGGACCCCGGGTAGGAGGCCCAGTCTGTCCACCGGAGCGACCACGCTGCGCTACCTCGGCACGCTCGACGCGGTGCCGGCCCTCATCCAATTTCTGAGCGGCGATTTCTCTTACAGACAGGACATCGATGCCGGATTGATTAGTTCCCCGCATCGCACGGAGGTACTCTCTCAACTGGAGGCCGCTCTCGTTGCGCCTGACGTTCCTATAAGCGAATCCTGGATCGACACCCTCGATCGAGTCGCAGTCGCTGCTGCGCTCGGGCCTCGACCGCGAGGCAACGACAGCAGCTATACCACGCAATTCAGGGCTATAGCGGAGAAATACCGGCTCAAGCTTGCGGAAAGCCTGCCGAACAAGAAAGGACAAGCGCGGGCGGTTAGCTTGCAGACGTTGGTCCTCGCGGGCATGCGCGGGCTAACGCCTCCGGACGAAGCCACGATTCTCGCACTCATGAACTCTTTTGCCGACCTCCCCGATGGCGACCAGCGCAATCTCCTAACCGGATATTGGCGGTCGTGGGCATCACCAGCGGCTCACGCCGTCGTGCTGGCGGCAGCCGAGGGCATGGGGGATGCGCGAAATGACGCCCTCAGGAGGCTTCTCGAATTCAGCGTAGATGAAGCGCGGCAGGTCGTCGTCGACCGTGTCCGAAAGGGAGACTATGAAGTCGTGCACGGAAATTTTCCTAACGTGCTCCTGGAACTTCCCGACGAGACTATTCCGGAACTCGATGACATTCTCGCAACAGCCTACGAGCAAGGCCGCGCCTCAGAACGCCTGATCGCGCGATACGCCACAGCGCGCATCTATCCTAGAGTCCTCGTGGCGTATGAGCAACGCGCCGAACACTGTGGAGAGATTCTTTCCTACTTCTTTCGCGTGGATCCTGATGCTGCAGCAACTCGCAGAATGGATCCACAAACCGGGCTCGTCTGTCCTCTCTCTTTTAGCTACCCGATTACCCGCAGCCCCGCGCTGGAAGCCATGGTGCTTGAAGAGATCGAAGGCGCCGTCTCCGATCCCGGCGACTCCGCTTTGGCCATCCTGGCCCGAGGTTCTGCAGCCGTAAAAGACGGCCTTCTAAAACGGCTCGAAAAATCCGCCGCTGGGAGCAGTGCCGCCGCGAGCCTCGTCAGGACAATCCTCCAGCCAGGGGATTGGATTCTTACGGCTGATGATTTTTTCCGGCTAAGGGCGGCATGTGCCGGGAATCCCTGTCTTGCGGAAGTCCAGTCCATAGAACGGGGGCTGGAGTCACCTGTCACCGTCAGCATTGAGGGCAGCCTGTCGGGGCCCGCTGCGGTTCGCATCGGTCCCTTCACCGCTTCGAGCAATCAGGAGATCCGAAACACCCTTCGGAGGTTCCCGCTCAACACCCAATTTCGAATGCAAACCGTCCGGACAACCTGGGCAGATCAGCAACCGGCCGAGCGCGTTCGAAGTGTTTTCAGCGCAATGGGATTGGAGCTAGATAGACGCTAGCGTCCGTCATCTTCGCCAGCCGCTCGCGGCTTCGCGCGCGTATTGAGCTTCTGCTGATTGTCGATCTTGTTTTCATTTTTTAAGCGAAAATGTCGCCCCAGTAATTAGCTGGTTTATTTAGCTCGTTATGCCGGGCGTAACGAGAATTTTGTTCCCGCAAGGCATAACAGGCCAGGCGCCGAAGGCGCCGCCTCGAGGGCAGCGGCGCGCGGCTGTCGCGCCGCGCAAGCGCCCGAGCCGGGGTCCGGGGCAGAGCCCCCGGGTAGTTAGGTGCGCCAAGAAACGGAGATTATCCTCACAGATTTCTCGAATAGGTATGCAAGATCCTTTTGGATACGCGAAATATCGGAAAGCGAATGCCGGACCTCACCAAGTCAAGGTGCCTTATAGGTGGGTGTGACCGAGCTTCCCGTGAGCTCTTTTAATTGTGAAAGCAGCTGATTGAGACTCGTCTGGCGTCCGCAACCGACGTTGAAGACGCGAAACCGGGAGTAATAGAATCGACTCTCAATGGTCCTTGGGACCGTCCACCGTATAATCTTCGACATGCGTCCAAGGCGCGGTCTTCTTACGTTCCAATGAAAGACGAGGACTTTACCCTGCAGGCAATCCGGCGGTAGAGGACATCCCGCAGACCCGTGGACCTCCTTCTCGCCCTAATGCTCCTGTCGCCGCAGAACTACAGCCAGCGCGGCTTCGTGGAGTCTCGAAACACGATCTACCCAGACTTTCCCTGATCTTGCTGTAACTACAGAATGTAGGTACAATTTTGGGGTGAAGTTCACGTGGAATCAGCTGAAGCGGAAGCAAAACCTGCAAAAGATGGTCTTGATTTCCGCGATGCGGAAGCAGTGTTCGATGAGGATACTCTGACAGTTCCCGACGAAGGCGCTGACTACGGCGAAAGGAGATTCCTGACGGTGGGACAGATGTCACTCTGTCGTAGTGGTGATCGCTCACACAGAACAAGACGACGAAATACGCGTCATTTCGATGCGAAAGGCGACGAAAAATGAAGAAAACAGCTATTTCAAAGAAGTCGGCCACAGATTGGAAGAAGGTCAAGGCGATGAAGGATAGCGATGTGGACCTATCCGATATCCCCGAGATTGCGCCGCGGATATTCGCGCGAGCGGTAGCTCGGCGCGGACTAAAAGAGAGAACGCGCAAGGTCCAGCTGACAGTGCGCCTGGACAGTGATGTGCTCGAGTGGTTCCGATCCCGAGGTCCTGGCTATCAAACGCGCATAGGCTCACTCCTCCGGGAATACATGGAGGCCCATCGGCAGCCAGGCAGATAGGCGTCCTATCCTGTCGCGGGAAACGCCCGCGAGGAAGCCCGCACCGGGGGCCGCTGCCGCTTCTACAAATCTCGGTGACGGTGACCGGTCTTCGCGTCCTGTCCCCGTTCCCCTGCCGCGTTAGCGGGTTAGTGGTGTGCCGAGCATGTTCAGCAGTTCGGAAGTGAAAGTCTTCTACCCAACCTGATGGAGGTGAAGGGTTAGCGAAAACGCAAGGGCAGTGGAGCCAAGTCTGGTGCGCTGTATGCGATTCCGCGCGAGAAGTCCCTCCGGCGGTTTATGGACCAGCTTACCCCTCACACATTCCACGGCGAGCGTCGACAAAAGGTCGATACATAAGAAACGTCGAGCTACGACCTTTGAGCGAGCCATCATATGGTTCTATCTTAGGGACAGTTATTTCTCTAACACGATCCTAAGATCTTGTGTCACTCGAGAGTGCGGTTGGACATTTACGTGGACCGCACGCGACTGAAACTGCATGAGAAACCCATCATTGAAATATCTACCTAGGGACTGCCCGGTCCCCACTCCTTGCAAGGTGTTTTCTTCGAACGCAAAAAGCTGGTACTCACCAGGTGGAACGGAATACAAGATGAATTCTCCCTGCGTGGTTAGAGGGGCCGTTTTAAAACTAAAATTCGGATTGTTCCCTTGTCGTAACATCGGCACCAAGACTGCCCGGCCCCGACCTGCGAACGGCTGGCCGAGGTTTTCAGTCAAAGCATGTCCGGTGACGGTTCCGCCATCGTCTTTCAACTGAACACGTAAGGCGGCCGGACCACTTACTGAAAAGACCTCATTCAGGACGTTGCGCCCATCCAGGACCGCGGCACTGACATAAGTTCCCCTTGCCAGGGGAACCAGGCTTTGTATGAAGTAGTCGATCTGCGGAACGGTGACCAACACATGACCTTCCTTGTCGAATCGCACCAATCTTCTGTACAGGTTGAATGCGCTGCTGGTGGGGAGCAGTTGAATTCCAGTGGTGCTGAAATCCATGGAAGGCATCCCGGCAGATCCTTGGATCCGGATATCCAACGGGCTATCGGGTAAGACTGTGAGGTCGGTCCGTGCCGCAACGTTGCTAACCACAGCTCGAGCACGAGCACTCCAGGCACTCGACCGCGAGTTGGATACAACGACGACGTCGTATGCCCCAGGCGGCACGTTGCGCAACAGAAACGAATCAGGCCCCGAAGACTCGTTTGCGCGGTTCAGCACCGTGGAATTCTGCGCGCCAACCGCATAGAGATAGAATCCTGTTAGGGGATCCACTCGGTAACCATTGCTGATAATCCTCCCCGCCACTTCATATAGGCCAGTAGGTGGTAATAACCGAACATCAAGACCAGCAACCGTCGTGTTCGGGGTCCCAATCGAAATCGGCACCGCTGTCTCAGGACCGACTTCCCGGGGGTAGTACACCGGAATTTGCGTTAAGTAGAGTGGCGAGAACACATCAAAAGAAACCTTTAGATAGTAAACGCCGGTTGGGAGGCCGACAAAGGTGAATTCTCCGCGCACATCGGTCGTTTGAACTCGGCCTTGATCAGCCAAGTTCACTTCCCCGAGTTGAGAGTAGTCTCGAGACAACAGGGATACCTTAGCGTTCGCAATAGGGCTGCCGTTGGAATCAGTCACGGCCCCCAGCACTGCTCCGCCTCCAGGTGTCAATCGCAGGCTTACATCGACACTGCTATCTCTCAGCACTACCCGAACCGTATTTCCCTGAACTAAGCGTTCGTCGATGAGCCTGTATCGCTGGGCAGCAACAGATATCCAGTAGAGACCTTGAGGCAATCCCGTGAATGCGGCGTTCCCCGTCAAATCAGTAGGTTGACTAGCTACAGAAAACGGAAGCGAAGATTGAAACTCCGGCGATGGTCGACGCTCGACAGACACCGATGCGCGGGTAATTGGCGCACCTGTAGCAATATCCACCAATTGCACCCTAAGACTACTGCCTGTTTGTTGCTGCGCAGTACCGGTTCCCGCCCAGAAAAGCAGCCCAAGAATCCACCCTACAGCCCACCAATTTGGCTTCAGCAGAATGCACAGAGACTCGGCGACACCTAAGCATGTAAGCTTACCCTGAAGCATTTTACCTCCAAATCTGCTATTTGGCATTGCCGTACCCTACCTACAAGCGCGGCTACGATCACTCCTTAAAGGCGCACAAGGATCTAGATCTGCTCGGCAAGGCGAAACCCGGCACCTAAACGTGGCAGTTATTCCTGACAATGATTGACTACTCCTTAACCGCAGTTCTCGGGGTATGTGAAAGCTCTGATTGTATTCCTGATCGAGGATCTCTATCACTCCCATCCAAAGTTAGAAACTATCCGGCCGCAGATTATCTGATACTCTGACGGGATAGCGGTTTGGGGATTGGACTTACGCAACCGTGAACTCACTTAGAAGAAGGTTACCCGTTACCTCTAGGTTTTCTCCCCGGCGGGCTATTGGGGATAAGCTGCGCTGGATCGCTGTCTCGGTGGGATTTTGGCTCGCCTGCGCTGGTGCCGCTCTCGGACAGAGAATCAATCTAGGAGTCATTGCAGGCACCACCCTCACAGATCATTTCCGCCTTGCCCCGTCCAGCGGGGGCGCGCTTTTCTCGGAGCCACATCCTGATGAACTTAGTCTTGGCCCAACATTCGAATTCAGATTGACTCGTGAATTGTCGGTCGAAGCCGATGCGCTACACCGGTCTATTAAGTATAGGACTGTCATTAATACCGGGAATGGTTCTGAGCTGGTGAGCTTGTCCAGCACTGGATCTGAGTGGCAACTTCCTGTCGTGCTAAAGTACGCGCTCGATAGTTCGGCTGCCGTAAAGCCATTTATCGAAGGAGGCCCTGCTTTCATGCCAAGTCAATCCGCACAGCATGGAGCCGTCGCTGGAGTTGGTGCGGAATTTCGATTCGGAATGCTGAGGCTCTCTCCGCGGATCCGATACAACTACTGGTCAGACAACAACTCCCGGCCTGCTTCGCAAGACCAACTGATTCTTCTGGTTGGAGTCGGCCAAGCCTCAAACTCGCTCACAGCGAACCTGCTGGGCAAACGCTACTCGCTGGGAATCCTAGTGGGCGCGGGCTTAACTCCGGGGTTACGCACCAGTACCAGCATCGTGCAAAACATGATCGCATCGGTTAAATATCGGGAATCAATGAATCCCGTGGCGGCCTTGGCTCTGGAAGTTGCCCTGACCGATAGCTTCTTTCTTGAAGCAGATGCGATGTACAGGCCATTGCACGTTACAGGTAAGGACTTCTTGACTCCGAACGGGGTCGTTCATACAAGTGAGAGTTTCTCGATCCTGACTTGGCAGTTGCCGATTTTGGGGAAATACAAATGGCGTGCGGGTAGTTCGAAACCATTCACTGAGTTTGGACCTTCTTTCCGAGCAACCGGAAATGACAACGGGTTTGACCCGTCCCTTCATGGAATCACGGCGGGAACAGGTGTGGAAATTCTATTTAGGAAGCTGACGGTCTCACCCACTTTTCGGTACACGCATTGGCAGGCGGACACAAAGCAACCAGGCCTAATCTCGAATCAGGCCGAATTCATGCTTGGCGTTTCTTTTTGAAGTCTTGGATGACGCGCATGGAAAACCTGCAACTAAATTGAGTTACAGGCAAAGTGGTTGAAATAGCACAATTCCCACTTCTTCTGAGTGTCCCCGCGTATGGCTAGCTGTGACCCCGAAAACAGCGACCCCCCGAGCCGAAACCTACACAAAACCTCTTATACGACCCCACCCAAACCGGGAAACCTTCCGAAAATCGCCGCTCTTACTTGGCGCCCCTCGCTTATCCGGGCTATCCGTTCACCCTTCAGGGTCGACAGGCCCGTTTTTGGACTCCTGCCAGAGGTGATACCGCTGATATCGGACTGCATTGCGGACCTGAGCTTCGCTCCGCTCTTCGCGACCAATAAGGCGTAGACGGTTCCTTCCTGCGATTCCCGATGGAATTGCAGCTGAAACCGATCTATCAGCATCGTCTGAAGCATTTGCTTCATCTCCTGGTCGTGAGCTCCGGTCTCCGGTTTCGCTGTAACGTCAAAGCGATCCGAACTCATCCAGCCTGGTCCGCCCGAAATCTGGAAGTCTCGGACATTGAAGGCGTACTGAATCATGCTGCGGAGGGTCTGGTTCGTGATTCGCAACAGGCCGTTCGTGCTATTGGTGCTCGAACCTCCGGTTCCCGAAACGTTCGGCCTCACCGTGGCGACTTCAAATGCCAACGGTGCCCGCTGTTGAGATAACACTCGCCCGCTGTGCGACATTGAAGAGCCAGCCAACGCCAGCACGGCGGACGCACCGAGGATCAAAGTCTTGTTCGACATAGGCACCTCGCAGGGGATGGATTGTACTATGCAGGTGAATTAGTGAGCCCGTTCATCCGGCTCATCTTCGAGAACTCACAAGCCCGCAGCCACAGCACGGCAAATTGACACTCACCTTCATTCGCGAAGCAGCTAACGATTGAACGGCACTTCATTGATCCATCGAAATCCTCGGCGGGTCAACAGGTACTTCGAGTCTGTTCGGCTATTCGCGATCGGATGGGATATTTGTTGTGAGACGTCCCAGATGTGTTTCCCGAGTGGGAGTACGAACAACAATCCGAGGACGGCTGTCTTGCCGGCAGCGTGAGCCCACCACAGCAGGCGTCCCTGCCAAACGCTACTCTTCGCCGATGGTTCTGCCGTTCGATTCAACACCAAGAGATTCAACAGTCGACGGCCGTCAGGCAACAGGATCATCACAGCCATTGTTGTAAGATGTGTGGAATAGATCTTCACCGGGACGTCGTAACAGTAGTTCAACAGCATCACGTTGGTCGTGACTGCCAGTGCGACCAGCGCACCTAAGACGGCTGTACGCCGCCAGATGAGCAAGAGAGCGGCCAGCATTTCGAACAACCCTGAAAAAATCGTATACGGTCGGGAGGCGCCCATGAATGCCCACAAAACATTCATGGGTGATGAGTCGCCCCACGTCTTGGCGAGCTGCCACGGCCCATTTGGAGGAAATTGATTCATCTCGAGAGTCACCTTCATCATGCCGTACTCCATCAGCGCCAAGGCCAGCGTGTAACGAAGTGTGCTGCGCAACAGATCCCGCATGTTCGAGTAGTCCGACTCCCTCCGGCTGAACAGAGACCAGACAAGCGCTCCGACAAACGCAATTCCGAAGTAGGCCAGGATTTCCAGATAGTTGTACGTCGTGTCGCCGCTGCCATTCGGCGGCACCAATTCGTGGGTCAAATCCAACAGATGGTTTGCCATCCACTCGACGACCGGTCGGATAGGAGTTCCATACCAATCCGGTATGCTCGAAAAAAGGCAATACATACACCAATAGATTGCCGCGAAACGGAACGTGACCTTGATGAGGACATTCGAACTTCGTGTGCTTGCCGTAGAGGCTGCGCCCCTAACATCGGAGGGCAGCATCGCGATAGTCGACATGACAAGCGCGATTCCGGCTAGCCACAGCCAATTCGTCAAAAATGGCTGTTGCGGAGCGTTTTCAGCCTCGCTGAATGCCTTCGTCACCCCAGGGGGCAGAGTTGGGGAGGCTTGGTTCGTGCATCCCGCGCACGCAAGGGCAACGACTATCAACAAGAGCAGTGTTGAGAAGTAGCGGTCGCGCATGGTCATTCCTCCAGAAAAGCGTCGCCTTCGAGTTCTTTTTTGCAAACCGCTAGTCTAGTCTTCTTTTGGAAATGGAGGGAAATGGAGGGATAGGCACACGTTTCGGTGGAATTCGGGGTCCGGTCTGGTTCCAACTTCGTCGAACGAGTTGGACGGGGAGGCCAACGGCAGGTCGTCCGTTGGTTCGTCGTAACAATTGGCGATCGTCCATTCCGCAACCGTCGTGCGCTGAGCAAACTGGAGTTGCAGGGTACTTCATCATTCACGGTGGGACGCGTTGATTCGGGAGGGCACGCGGCAATCCAAAAGATTATTATCGGCGCTCAGCCACTATCTGTTTTCCAAAACGTGATCCGAGAAGTGACTCCGGAGAATGCCAAACTATAGGCCCTAGCTTGAGCATGACGTTTCGAGAAGATACGGATGTTTGGAATCTGTCAGAATTGTATTCTTAACTAGAAATGCTAGAAACGTGTCACTGTAGCTCAGTTTCAGCCGAGGAAATTGGGGGAAACTAAAGTATGTTAGCGCTGCTTTTCGCACTTCTGTTTCAGGCGGCGATACCACAAGCGGCCACGATTGAAGGAATTGTCGTCAAACAGGGAACGACAGAGCCGATGAAAAACGTCTCGGTGACTCTCACTCCAGAAAGAAAGGACACCACCACGGCACTGAGGCTAGGAGGGAGGATAGTTACAAGGAGTGCGGTGCCGGTAGCTGGGCTGACATCGACCTCCGATGAAAATGGAAAGTTCAAGATTGTCGGGGTCGCTTCTGGCCGTTACCGGCTGGGCGCGGCCCGGGCGGGCTTCGTAGAAACCAAACAGAACGGGGGACTAACCACGCTCAACCTCAGGGCTGGACAGACGCTCAAAGACGTTCGCATTCAGCTCGCACCCACATTGTCGATCACCGGCCGTGTTCTCGATGAAGATGGCATGCCGGTTCGCGGTGCAGCCGTCAGAGCTGGGCGGTTGATGTATGAAATCAACGAACGTGTCCTGGATCTGTGTAGTTCAGCAACCTATCACGCGACGACGGATGACAGGGGAGAGTATCGCCTGTTTGGCCTCGAACCGGGAACCTACTACCTTGGAACGGCGGAGCCGAGTTCGCCGGTTTATCGATCAGCAACGGTGATTGGCGGTCGTGAAGTGCCTCAAACGAAAGTGGCGGATTCGCGATGCAGCAATCTGCTCTATCCCGGCGTATGGGATCCTGCAGACGCAGTTCCGTTCGCGCTGAAGAGTTCCGACGCGAACGGTATAGACCTGCGCCTCACGCGCGCGACACGGCACACTGTAAAACTCAAGATCGAGAAACCCATCCATGCGCCCAATCCTTTCGAACAGCCGCCGGTCGTCAAGATCACGCGCGTCAGTCCTGACGGCACGCGCACGATGGTCTATCAGGGTGCGGGCACAGGAACATTCGAGGGCGACACCTACACCAGCCCCGCATTGCCGCCAGGATCCTATGAACTCGAAGTCTCTGACACCGGGGTTTTGGCAAGCGAGGTTGGGCTGATGCGATTCGAAATCGTAGATCGGGATCTGGACGCCGGCACTCTTTCCATTCCGGCAGCAACATTGGTCCAGGGACGCATAAGAGGTGAAGGTCCATTGCCGCAAGATTGGACTCCAGCCCGTTTAACCCTCCGCATTGTGCCTCTAAATATAAGAGGCCTGTACATGGTCCAGCCAAGCCCGCCAATCGATGCCGACGGAACATTCAAACTGGGAATGCGCGGGGTTGGGGGGAGTTTCCCCATCGGGCGTTATCTGTACGAGTTTTCTTCGGGCCTCGATGAAGATTTGTATCTCGCTTCGGCCAAGGCGGCCGATGGACGCGATACTCTCGACGGCGGACTTGTTCTGGACGGTTCGCCGGTGTCGCCGTTGGAGTTGACGATTCGCATGGGTGGCCAGGTTACCGGTGTTGTTCGAAACGCCAAAGACGGCCCGGCCTCGGACAGTCTGGTTGCTTTGATTCCATCCGAAAGTCGTCGAGGAAATCTGCTGCTTTTTAAGACCGCGCAAACTGACGAGGATGGTCGCTTCTCCATTCGCGGTGTCGCGCCGGGGGAGTACATTTTGCTGGCCTGGGAAGAAGATGTGGAGCCCAACGCTGTTCGAAACCTGGAGTTCCTCAAACCATTCGAAGCACGCGGAACGAAGATCCTGGTGAACAGCGGAACGACGGGTACTGCAAGTCTTCGCGTTATTCCGGCGGCGACGCCATAAATGCGGTTCGCTCCTCTGTTGCTGGTCTTGATGGGTATGCTGACTGCACAGGTACCAGTGCCTGTGCCGGATTCCACCGTTAAGGCTCACATTGAAGGCGTTGTTCTTGACGGACTCACGGGCGCCTGCAATCCGCGATGTCATTCTGTCCGGTCCGGCTATCACACCAGCCTGATCGAACAGCCCTGGAGGAACAATCATCACCGCCGCGAATTCTCCCCCGGAACTTAAGACCGATGCCGAGGGCCGATTACCCACGGTGGGTTAGTGCTGCAAAGGCAGCAGGAAAATTCAAAATGACGCACTACGACTACGGCGAACAACGGGCGTATTCGTGGTCTACTCGCGCATCGTATTCGGCGAAAGAGATCGGCAGAATCCGGTCAAAGACACGTCGGGCTTCTGCTGCCGCCGCTGACGCGCTGCCCATGCCTGACGCAGGAATCACCCGAACGTCTACTTGCCGCTTGGAAGATTGTGAAGAATTTGGAAAGCGTCCCCGAATTAGACAGCTAGGGCTCGGGGATTAGCTTCACCTCGACGTTCTGAGGGGAGGACTCCGCAACACGGACGGTCTTCCCCTGCT
The DNA here is from genome assembly GCA_963836435.1 of uncultured Acidobacteriota bacterium. Lineage (GTDB taxonomy): Bacteria > Acidobacteriota > Terriglobia > 20CM-2-55-15 > 20CM-2-55-15 > DASTBJ01. The sequence goes on from CAWIJI010000011.1 coordinate 369,870, forward strand.
GCTCGTACTGGCTGAGGAAATCGGGATCGAACTGAGCACCATTGTCGATGGATTCCCAACTGAAAAGCTTGTAGTCGCCTGGGGCGATACCCGTCAGCGAAAAGTGGCCATTCTGATCGGTGGCCGAAGACCGATAAAGATCGGTTCGATTCCGCTGTCCCGGAATAAGGACGACCTGAATTCCCGGGACCGGTTGCGATTTCGAATCCGTCACCGTACCCGCGACCTGCCCAGCGCCCGGGCTCAGCGTGACCTCGAAAGTCCCTGAACCCGACCCGCTGAACTTGAAGGGTTTGTTCAAAATGTCATCGCCGCCGTATTGGATACTCCTCACGTAAAGACCGCCAATCGCGGCGCTGGGGAATTGGACGCGATATTCCCCTTCGCGGAGGCCGACGACCTGAAACGTGGCGCCACATTTTGAAGCTCAAAGGTTCCTGTCGCGGGGTCGAAGCTGCGCCCAGAGCTGAACGAACCAGCTCCATTGAGGGATCGATAGGCCAGCATCACGCTCGTATTCGTGGGCAATCCCACACCGGTGGCATCGACAATGCGGCCCCGCACGCGATACGTCTGCGCCTGCCTCGGTACCCGCATATCGATGGACAATTCTGCGCCGGCTTTGACTTCGAGGAGTGAAGCCTGCTCCGCGGCTGTAGCATTCTGTTGGAATGCCGTATATCGGGCGTTACGTTTATTGCGGCTCGGCAGCCACAATTTTTGGGTTGCACAGCCCGGCCAGTCGCGCCAGTCGCATCGAGTCTGGCCCCGATGTCCGTTTCAGGCTATCCTCTTCTGCTAAGATCGTGGTCATTTTCCAAGTATCGGAGGTTCATGTCATGAGGAAGAAGAATCGCTCGTTGCTTCTGATGTCGTTGCTTTCAACATCGCTGCTCCTCGGCGTGTTCACTATCGTGCAGGCCCAGAATTCTGCAGCGTCGGCAGCCAAGGCGACGAACTGGTCTGATCCGGCGACCTGGCCCAACCGCAAGGTTCCCGTCGCAGGCGACAAGGTCATCATCGAGAAAGACAAGCAAGTCGTTCTCGACGTCACTCCGCCGGCGCTGAACGGTGTGACCATCGACGGCAAACTCAGCTTCGCAAACAATAAGGACATTGAACTCACCACCGAGTGGATCATGGTGCACGGGGAGTTGGAGATCGGCACTGAAAAGGCCCCTCACACTCGCAAGGCTACGATCACCTTCACCAACAACGTCAAAGACGAAGACATCAGTGGAGTGGGTGGAACGACGGGCAAGGTCGACCGCGGCATCATGCTCATGGGCGGAACCCTGAACCTGCACGGTAACCAAACCAACGCCTGGACGAAGCTGTCCAACACGGCTGCCGCAGGCGCCACCTCGATACAGGTTCTGAACGCCGCGGGCTGGAAAGTTGGCGACGAGATTGTCCTGGCATCCACGGATTACGATCCCCGGCAGGCAGAGCGGCGCAACCATTTCCGCCATCAGCGGAAACACGATCACGCTCGACAAGAAGCTCGACTACATGCACTTCGGCAAGATCACCTTCGACGTGGATGAACGCGGCGAAGTCGGCTTGCTGACACGCAATATCAAGCTGCAGGCATCGGCCGACGCGGAACAGTCCTTCTACGGCGGGCACGTCATGGCGATGGTCGGAAGCAAGATGTTCGTCGAAGGCGTCGAATTCAATCGCATGGGCCAGAACATGACTCTCGCCCGCTATCCGATCCACTGGCATCTGATCGGCGACGCAGCAAGGGGCAGTACATCAAGAACGCGTCGCTCCATGACACCTACAACCGCTGTGTGACCGTGCACGGCACGAACTTCCTGCGCGTGGAGAACAACGTGACCTACAACACCGTCGGCCACTGCTTCTTCCTCGAAGACGGGATCGAGCACGGCAATGAATTCATCAAGAACCTGGCAATCCAGACCAAATGTCATCCGACATTGGAATGCGTGCCCACGAATCTCGCCGCCAACGGAGAGAGAGACTCCAAGTATGCGAATCGTCAGGCCTACAGGGAAATGAGCTTCACAGCGGGAACACCCTGCTGCCTTCGGACAACACGGTGGCGTCCTACTGGATCACCAACCCGGACAATAGCTTCATAGACAATGTAGCGGCCGGTTCCGACGAGAACGGTTTCTGGCTGTCTCTGCCGGAACACCCTCAAGGTGCGTTCAAGGATTCGGAAGTCAGCAAGACCATCTGGCCGCGCCGAACGCCGCTGCGCGCATTCAGAGGCAACGTGGCCCATTCCAACTTCGACGGGTTCATGTTCGACCGGAACATCTACGAAGATAACACCTTCGGTCTGGCCACCATCCCGTTCCTGCCGTTGACAAATCCTGCTGACCTGGATAGCGAAGTGGTGGAGACGCACTTCGAGAGCTTGACCAGCTACAAGAACCGCAATGGTGGTCTCTGGAGCCGGGGCGACCTCTTCGTATTCAGCAACTTGAAACTCGCTGACAATGCCATTGGCATGACGCCGTCCGCTGGCGACCTCGGCAGCTCACGGTTTAAAACACGGCTGGTTGATTCGCTGGTCGTGGGCGAGACCGACAATAACGGCAATCCCAGGACGCCCGAGGAAGTCGCCTATGGCCGCAGCCTGCCCAAGAGGCGATCCCGGATTTCCCGATCCGCGGCTACGAATACTACGATTACCGCGATGATGTGGTGAACACGACGTTCGTAAATTTCCAGGACAACGATCGGAGAAAAACGGGAGCGCTTTCCTGGCTGTTGTTCGCGAGCTCGGGGGTCAGTACCGGAAGCTCCATCAGCGGTGCGAAATTCGTCAATGCCAAGCCGGTGTATTTTCCGAAAATCGATACCAGATTCGATAACGACAACCGCGGTGGCGTGGGCTACCGGACCCTGTCCATCCACGACCTGGACGGTTCGGTGACCGGCATCCCCGATTCCCACATCATGCTCCACGACGGCGAGAACGACAGCGTCGTCACTGACGACACCTGTGCGATTCATCCCACCTGGAACGCCTCTGTGTGCAAGGGTGATGTCGGTCGCCTGAATCTCTCGGACAGTAGAGGAGAACTTGCAGGCACGGTCAATATCGAAACTCGGACCGCTCGGTTCGCTTTCCTCTCTACGATCGGTGGAAATCGTCCAGCCGCTGGTGCCGCTCGCGGTGGTGCCGCTCCGGGCGCACCGGCTGCTCGCGGCGGTGCACCGGCCGCAAGAGGCGGCGCTGCTCCTGCTGCTCGCGGCGGCGCTCGCGGCGGCGGTGGAGCTGCTGCTCAGCAGCCCATCGTGCTCAGCCGCAATGGCAAGGACTTCAAGATCACCGGCAACCAGAGCACTGTGCGTGCCGGCACCGAGATCCTGGTGAAGACCGAAAGACAGGTAGTCTCTCTCAGTCTGGCCGAAATGGACCAGGGGTCATGGGTCATATTTGAGCTGCCGGGTTTCACCAAAGCAGCCTCCGGAACGGAACAGCCCAGCATGGATGCATTGCGCAAGGCGAACGCGACGTCTTATTTCAGGGGCGGGGATGCCCTCTGGGTCAAACTGGTCGTGACCAAGCCTCCGTTGCCGATTGTTCGTCCAACGGATCTGCAAGCCAGTATAGCGGTCAGCAGATAGGATCTGTTTCGCGAACGGAACGAAGCCCTCGGCGCAAGCCGGGGGCTTTTTTTTGTGCGGTGGATGAGTCCGTTGATGCGACACCCCTGCCGGGAGCGATACTCTGTGCAACCGGAAAGAAAAATAGAGCGATCCCGGGAAAACATAAAACCACCTGTTATCCGACGCCGCAAAGACCAAGCCCACTGTTAGAAATCGTCGCCGCTTCCTGACGCACGTCGCTTGTCAGTTTCGGCGCTTCAGCGCAAACGTCCTTCTTGGGCTTTTTCAGCAGCCTGCCGGCCAGGGGTCTCAATTCCCGCCTGCGGACGATTTCTGTGTGACCCGGAAAGCAGCGACCGCCCGAGCCGAAACCTACATAAAACCTCTTATACGACCCCACCCAAACCGGGAAACCTCCCGAAAATCGCCGCTCCTACTTGGCGCCCCTCGCTTATCCGGGCTATCCGTCAGTCTTCATAGGCCGAGACCGCATCGACATGCATCGCCGCTTGGGAGCTTTGGGAGCGGGCCTCGCATGTTTAATGATCGTCTTAGGTTACGAGATTGCAATTGCCGGCGCGAGGCGTGGATTCCTGGGTCAGTTTCCGAATGAAACGGGTTCGCCATCGGACCCGCTGGCCTTTCTGATCATTGGCCTCGGGGATCTGCTCCTCTTCCTTGTCTTCTTCGCTCTCGGCTTTTATTACAGATCAAAGCCTGAAATACACAAGCGCTTGATGCTGCTGGCGACGATCTTGATCGCGGTCCTTTGTTTGACTGTGGCTGTGCTCACGGTAGCCACCGGTCGCGGTGGTGCGAGGTCTCGAACGATTCGGCTTGGTGCTCGGAATGAATCCGCTAGAGAACTCTTGGCAAGAGTTCTCACGACACCATCTGGCGGTGTTTCCAGCTTCCAAGTGGAGTACATGCCGGGTCTGGGTTACACGTTCGGCTACCGTACGGCGCAAGCCGAAGTAACGCAGAATGGTAAGGCAATGTTGACTCCCATATTCATTCGCAAGGGGAATTGATCTCCCCAAAAGCACGATTGTGGAAAGCGTGGTCTAACCTGGTCTAACCACGCTTTCCACATCGAGCAGAATTCCAATTTCGACTACTGAATCCCCGGTTATCCTTCTATCCCGATGCAAAGATTGCAGCCGATAATTCTTCCTACTGATTCTCATTGATGTTCGCGATCATCCGATCATCTGAAAACGTATTTTTTTGCACACTCGCCGGGCCGCGCATAGCATCATCCGCGCGAATGCGCGTTCCAGATTTTGCGAGATTCGACTACGCTGCAGTCCATGCCTGAGTTGAATATAGCCTTTTTAAGAGGCCGGTCGAGAGTCTATTCCGATGCCCGGAAGCGGGTTTTGGGAGTCGCATAAAAGCCATTCCGTTAAGTTTGGGTGCTTTGCCCTGAAGAGCGGTTCCGAAGCGGGCCGGATGGGCGGGAATTCACTCCTGCGGTCAATCCGATGTGGATTCGTTTTACTTTGTCGACCGGATCCACGCCTGTCCAAACCGGACATAGCGGCAGATTCGCCCAAGAACCTTTCAATTTCAAGATTACGTCTCTAGTCCGCTATATTACCGACGAGGTCACTTGAAGGGCGTACCAAAGATCACGAAGTGGGTTCTGTCCCCACACGCTGTGTCTCGCATGGAAGAGCGACACATCAGTCTGGCTGAGATCAGTCTATTGATTTCCGATCCCGATCTCACTATTGCCCAGGGGCCGAAATGGATATTTGCAAAGGCTCTTCCTGACCGGTCCGACAATCTTGTCGCTGCGGTCTTGCTTGAGCGTCAGGAGAAATCCCTATGGGTCGTCGTAACAGTCATGGTCCAGTTCGAAGGAAAAAAGTAAAGACAACCACGTTTCCCCAGGTGTTTGTTGATCCCGACGCCGATTTTGCGTCAATTAAAATTGCTCCCGGCGTAGAGGCGCGGTCCTACGAAAAAGGAGGGTTCGTTTTCTGCGAGGACAAAAGTGGCAACGTAATTGAGATTCAATTGCTCAATCTAAGCTCCCTCAAGGGACTGAAGCGTACACCTGCGGCCTGAGGAGCGATGCAGACGATCTCCGTGGGCTTGATTCCGGCGCTACAAGCATGATGATTCTGCCTAATGCCTGCAGCAACCCCATGGCGATCAATTTCCTCGAGATTCTAAACCGCTTCCACGACAGTCACATTGACTTCGAAGCGGGCCGGTGTTCGCGTCTGATCACGAACCTTTCTGCTCACCATCTGTGCGTGGCTCGTCGAACTATTCCCCGAAAATATCCCTGTCTTTTGCCGACTCGTAAGACCGGCCCAAATCCTCGTCCGTGCGGCTTCGACTCGCCGCCTCCCGCGAATCTTCCGAAACCCCTGACTGTTGCGTCTGGGCTATCGACGCTATTTGCAGTGTGCTATTTTGCGGGCCTTCGCTCCGTTCGACCACATCCCGTACCTATGTCGTCTATATGCAGGGGGGCCGTCGTCCTGAACCCATGGTATTCTTGCTGAGACTTTGATGAGATCTCAAATCGCCCTCCACAGGACAACTCGCATGAAGTCAGACGCGAAACCACAGCTTGCGCATGCATTGCGACTGGTGCCGGCCTATGAGCATGCCGTCCGCGAGGCTTCAAGGATGTTCGCCGAGGCGGGCATTAGACACGCCCTGGTCGGCGCTCTAGGCGCCAACGCCTATCGCGACCGCCCGCGTACGACAGCAGATATCGATTTCCTTGTTGGCGACGAGGCGTTCGAAAAACACCCCGGCGGCTTCGTTACAATGAAGGTCCCTCTCGTTGAATTCGACGGCATCGACATCGATCAAGTGCCGCTAACCGAGTCTCTGCGGGTGATCCAGGACGGCTTGGACCGCGCTCACCGAAGTGAAGGTGTGCCCATCGCGCCGGTCGATACCATTGTCGTAATGAAACTGCTTGCAGGCCGTTCGCAGGATATGGCCGATGTGGAGGCCATCATCGAGTCCGGAACCGATCGTGAACTCCTGAGAGACGCGGTTCGAAAAGCTGCGCCGGACCGAGAGCCACGATTGGAACGGCTGTTTAAGAATGTGGACGAGCGCCGCTGATCTTGGTCATTTTTGAGATCTACTCGCGTACAGCGAAGTGTCTGGCCGCCAATGGCCGTTGCTGTGTAACCCCGGAAAATAGAGGCCACCGCGCCGAAAGATACATGAAAGCTATCTGTTCTGTGGCACAGGATCCTTCGGCTGTCCAGACTGCGCCATCCACCGGAACGCAGGTTGCGCGGCTCTTTCGTTCTCTTTTCGGTGAATCGATGAGCGGCACGACTCGAATCCCGGGTTTCAGAAAGGAGCTTCCATGAGTCGAAGATATCTATTCTTGATGGCGATCGTTGTTGTTGCGGTCGGTCTTTGCCTTCCGGCGGCCGGCGCGCAGCAGCGCGGAAAGAAGGAGTTTCAGTTCCGCGGGAAGGTCGTTTCCGTCGATGCGAAGGCCAAGCGCCTGAACGTTGCCAACGAGGCGATCCCGGGCTGGATGGGCGCCATGACGATGGGCTATGCCGTGGACAAGCCCGACGACGTGATCAAGCGCGTCAAGGCCGGCGACCAGATCACGGCGAAGGTCTACGAAGACGACTACAGACTCTACGACGTCCAGGTCGTTCCTCCGAAGAAATAGCGGCTGACGAGCACCGGTTGACAATGCGTAACAAGTCGGTTACAAGAATGCTTGTGAACGATGCCGCTAACGCCCTATCCGATCCAATCCGGCGGAGCATCCTCCGGATGTTGCGCGATGCCCCGCTCACTGCCGGCGCCATTGCGAGCGCGTTCAGCGTGACGCGCCCGGCGATCAGTCGGCACTTGCGCGTGCTACGTGAGGCGGGTCTAGTCGTCGATGAAGCGCAGGGCCGTGAGAGGTTCTACCGCCTAGAACTCGCGCCACTCGTGGAACTCGACGCCTTCATCGACGAGTTGTGGCGCGGGCGTATGGCCGGGGATCGCCGCAAGTGGGATCGCCGATTCATGGCTCTCGAAACCGAAGTTCATCGCGCAAAGCGGGAATCGAGGAAACGCGCGGCGGCACGCGTGATCCATAGTCACAAGGAGAAAGCCGGATGAAGAAAGCAACAGGACAAGTTGAAGGGAACGACTTGGTGATCACTCGCACGTTCGAAGCGCCAATTGAAGACGTTTGGGCAAGCATCACAGAAAGCGAGCGCACGGGGCGGTGGTACGGCACGTGGACGGGCACACCCGGCGCGGGCAACACAATCGCGGTGAAGATGCTGTTCGAAGGGGACGGGCCGCCGTCAAAGATGAACATCGAGGCGTGCGAGCCTCCGCGGCACTTGGCGCTGTCGTCGAGCGGCCCCTGGGGCGTATCCATCGAGATCACGCTCGTTCAAACCGGCAACCGCACGAAACTGCGGTTCGTGCATCATCTGACTAGTCGCAAGCTCGCGCGCGATTTTGGCCCCGGCTGGGAGTACTACCTGGACAACCTCGTCGCCGCGCGCGCAAATGAGAACCTGCCAGACTTCAAAGACTACGATCCTGCGCTCAGAGCGCCCTACACCGTCGACGCGTAGTGCAGGGTATGTCAATTGCGAGCGCGGCCTCTGTCGACGCTGCCCTGATGCGCCGTTTGGTAAATGCAGGCCATGAAACGACGGATGGCGAATACCGGGTGCATACGCTTCCGCCCGGACGCTACTACCTTGCTGTTGATCCGCCAAGCAGCACCGAAACGCTCACTGCGGACATTGCGCCGCAACACGCGATATACGAATCCGGACGTTCTATCCCAACGCAGTGGATTCGATTTCGGCAGCGCCGAGCAATGTCGGTGACGGTAGGACCTGCGGTCCGTGGACATTCGTATAGCGACGGCGGTGTCGGGAACGATATCAGGGAAAGTCGTCAGCACGCTGCCTCTGGGATCCGAAGATTAGTTTTTGCACTCTACGACGTCACTGTCCTCCACGCCCGCCGCGGCCGCCCCGTCCTCCCCGTCCGCCTGGCGCCGCTCCGGTAGTGCGAGAGCCACGATCTCTACGGCGTTGGCGACCCGTACGGCGACGGCAATGTACTGCCGCCCGGCGTTCGTATAGGTGACAGGGAATCCGGTGGTTGGCCCTGGCAGCTGAATCTCTGCGACCACCGCTCCAGTCTTCTTGTCCCATGCCCGAAGGACAGGTGCTGCGCCGCCCTCGCCGCCGAACAAGAGCGTCGGGGTGACGAGCAGCCCTGTACCTCTGGTGTTGGCGCCGGTGTTGGGAATCTCCACGCCTGCTCAACCTGGGGTTCGTCCGGATCGCCTCCGGTGTGTTGCCATGTGGCACCTTCCACAGGCGATCACCAGTTTTCAAGTCGATCGCGACGATGGTGCCGTAAGGGAGGCTTGAGAAGCGGAAGGCCGAACACTGTGGTAGCGGGCCCCGCGGCCTGACCGCGGGGGTCGTGATAGAGCACTCCGGTATTCGGCGATCCCTCCACCACCTGCGCCCGGAACAAGAGGTTCTGGGTGGCGACATAGAGCACGTCGTCCACTGGATCGATCGCGCCGCCGGGCCAGTTGACTCCGCCGGTGGCGGACGGCGCTGTCAACGTGCCCATCGTGCCATCGGCTGCATTCGGCAGCGATGGCGGCGCATAAAGGCCGCCAAGGCGGAACTGGCGAGCCACGCGAAGCGCCTCGGCCTTGATCTCCGGCGTGAAGTCCACGAGGTCATTCTCCGTCACCCCCTGTCGTTCGATCGGGACCGGCTTGGTGGGAAACGGCTGCGTCGGCGACGTCCACTCACCCGGCACATCGGACTTGGGCACGGGCCGTTCCTCGATTGGCCACACCGGCTTGCCTGTAACCCGGTCCAGCACAAAGGCGAATCCCTGTTTCGTGAGTTGAACCACGGCCTTGACCGGGCGGCCCTCGACGGTGAGGTCCGCGAGCATTGGCGCGGTCGGCGGGTCGTAGTCCCAGAGATCGTGGTGGGTCAGCTGAAAGTGCCAGACACGTTTGCCGGTCTTCGCGTTGAGCGCAAGCACCGAGTTGGCGTACAGGTTGTTCCCGGGCCGGTATCCCCCGTAATAGTCGCTCGTCGCACCCTCCACCCCGATGTAAAACATACCAAGTTCGGGATCCCCGGTGACCGGCGCCCAGAAGCCGGCGTTGCCGGTGTACTCGTTCGACGGCCGCTGGCGGAGTTCCGGATGCTGCTTCGCCCAGGCGTTCAGACCGCCCGGGACGTCCCAGACTTTGGGATCGGCCGTCAGCCACGTTTCGGCGCCTTCTTCTCCCGGGCGGGGAATGGTGTTGAAGCGCCAGAGCATCTTGCCCGTTTTGGTGTCATAGCCGACGACATCTCCCGGGATGTTCATGGGCCACTTCTCGTTGATTGATGCCCCAGGCAGATTCGGCGTCGAGCCGGTGTGCATGGAGACCGAGGCCACCAGGACATTGCCAAGGATTGCCGGCGGAGACGTATTGGCCACGCGCCCTTCACGCGGCAGCCCGGGCCGCTCGTTCCACCGGAAGTTTCCCGTCATATCGACGACGCCGTTCTTGCCGAAGCTGGTCACCTGGCGGCCGGTCTTGGCGTCGAGCGCCACCAGCATGTAGCTGGGCATGACGACGAAGATTCGCTCATCACCCGCGCCGTCGCTCCAGTAGGTGACGCCGCGGCCCGAGCTCCTCGAAGCGGATCGATGATATCGGACCACCGCAGCAGCTCATCCGTAGGGCGCCAGTGCCACAGTTGTTGGCCGGTGGCTGCGTCCAGCGCGACGACGTCGCGGTTGATCCCCGCCGTCGTGTACATCACGCCGTTGACGATCACGGGACTAACCTGCATAGAGGCTGCGGGCCTCGGGCCGAAGTTCCGCGCCGACCACCGCCACGCCACGCTAAGGTGCGGACATTGGTGGCGTCGATCTCGCTGGCGGGCGAATACCGGGTCGCGCCCGCGTCGCTGCCAAAGAATCTCCACTCCGTCTCGCTCGATGACGGACGGGCGCCGCCTTGTCCGGACACAACAACGGACACTGCGACTGCTGCGCCGAGTGTGGCGACACCGATCATAAGCGCTCTTAGTCTAGACACGAACATTCCCACTCCCTTTTGTCGAAGGCACTTTAACATTGACGAACCCTGCACGCCCTCATAAGGACGGCGGCACATGCTTGCATGTGCCATTGCCGGCTGCAAGAGAGGATTTTCCCGCAACCCTGCCACACCCTGAAGGATGGTGACTCAGTTTGAAAATGCGCAGGCGAGCGTCCTCCCGGCCGGGCCCGGCCGGGAAGGGCGCATGGAGCGGAACTAAGATGTCCTCGCGCTCGAGAGGACGCACCGCCAGCTTGCTCATTGCTGTGGCGTCTTTACCGCCTCCAGGATCTCGCGAATCTGCTGGGTATGCCGAAGCGGATGCACCGTCATGAGCAGCAGGGTCTCATACGAGTTCACATCTCCGATGACAGGATGGTGGGCAAGACGAGCTCGAAGGTCCTCGCTGCAATTCTCGACCAGCTTCAGTGCGCGGGTCCGTGACGCGTCAAAATGATCGAAGGCTTCCCTGAGTGTCGCGAAGCGTCCTGCCGGTTTGGCGACGTCTGGGGATTCGAAGCGCGTCGTGCGATCTGTTCCACGTTCGAGGATGGCCCGCTCACGAGCCGAATTCACAACAGCCGCCTCAAGTCGCGTGGCATTTTCGACCTGCGCCAGCATGTAAGCTTCGCCCATTGCCACATGCTCCATGCATTCCAGTACAGACCACCGTCCAGGGCCCGGACTACGACGAGCCACGTTTTCGGTCACCCCACTCAAAGTTTGTGTGAGCACTTGTCTGCTCGCTTCAAGGTCTGCCAGCATCCGTGTTCTTTCGTCCGCGTTCATCGCGAATCCATCTTAGCCGCCGCCTTTAGACAGGTCAAACCATGGGGACGACGGAAGTGGAGCTCTGCAATTCACGAGCCTCGTGCCCGGCGTCTTTGAAATCAGCGTTTCTGCATACGATGGCCAGGGTATACCCACAGCTGCAATGAATCGCGGGGCGCCAGGGGCGAGTGCCAGGCGCAAGAGTTACAGTGGTGGATCGCGACATCGATCTCGGCGTGTTGGCGCTGGAGTCTTCGGCGGTCATCACTGGCCAGCTCAGTGTCGACGGCTTGCCGTTGGAAGCTGCCGCACGCAGCAATCTGCTGATCCGTCTGGTGTCTTCGACCAATCCGGTCGCAGCGGCGACTCAACCGAATCAGCAGCCGATTCCGGTACGGCTGCAGCGAATGGAAGTCTCACCGCGTACTTCCCCTATGGTTCTTTCTCCGCGCCATCTGGCTCGAAGGCGGCGCCAGCAGCAAGCCCGCGATGGCGGGCGGCGTGGCGACCGCGTTCGTTTTGATTCTCGTTCTCGGCTGGTTGTTGCTCGCCTTAAGCGCATTCCAATACGGATGCTGTTCAACATTTCCTCGCTCATCATGGTCGCCCTGGCCGTTATTCTCACCGGAAAGGCCCTCCACGCATTTCAGGAAGTGGATGTTCTTTCGGTGACCCTGTCGCCTTTCGCGTTTCATTCGGATTGGCTCGGCATCTATCCGACGCGGGAAACGCTCGTCGCTCAGATCGTCATTCTGGGCTTGAGCGTGTTTCTCTGGATGTATGGAAAGAGACCGGTTTGAATGGTGTCGTATAAGAGCGATGACGTGATGTTTCCAGGAGTCGTTCTATTTTTCAGGTGGCACGGCGGCAGTCACGCAGGCTTGCCGAAAGCACACAGCTATTGGGCAGGGATCTCATTGTTCCCTCCCAGACACTTGTGGTGCGACGTCTTCGTCTCAGTCGGAAAAAGGGAGAAAGGCAGGGAACATCCGGCGGCGGTGGCGGAGGAGGATGGTAAGCTCGGTTTGGCTCTAACGCCTACAGTGGTCGCACACAATCCCAGCTGACGTTTTCGAAAGGAGCAAGATGACAAGATTAAATAGCGCTCTGACAGCCACCCTGTTACTCGCATGTTGCACGATCGTCTATGCACAGGGTCCCAAGGCTGACGCCGATCCTGGTTTAGGGACGTGGACACTCAATCTTGAAAAATCGCAATACACTGCAGGAGCTGGTCCTCAGGAGCCCAAAATGCTGGTGCGGCGCGTGGAGTCCCGGCCCGATGGTTTTATTGTGTTCACACAAGTAGGCCTGGACCGGGCAGGCAATCCCATCTTCATCCAGGCGAGCTACAAGTTGGATGGGAAGAAATATGCCGAATATACGCAATCCAGCCTGGCTGAATTTGCTGCTGCCAGCAGCAAACCAAACACAAATACATACATGCTTGCCGACGGCCGATCGGTAGTCATCACGAGATTCGATGCGGCGGGAAAGATGACAGGAACAAGTACGCAAGTATTGAGCACCGATGGGAAAACTCACATCGCAACCGGTCGAGATGCGAGCGGAAAAGTACTAGCGATCCAGGTATGGGAACGCCAATAGCGAAGAATTTAAGGAACGTAGTTCGATCCACCACGATTCGAGGGACGTGACGAATTCGGCGCACGGGAATTAGATTCCGTCCCAGGAATTCTCCAATGAGTATCGTTAATTCCAAGGATGTGCGTTCGTTAACGGAGGCACATCCACTGTTTCGGCGGATCCACGAAGAATACGGGCCGCCGCCGAACTGGTCGCGACCTGAAGGATTTGTATCCCTTTCAAAAATTATCCTGGAGCAACAAGTTAGTCTTGCTTCTGCGAATGCTCACTTTGTAAAGCTGAGCGGAATGCTCAAGGAATTTATTCCGCGGGAAATCCTGAAACTCTCCAATGCTCAAATGCGGGAGGGCCAGATCAGCGGGCAGAAATCGATCTACCTGCGGGAATTGTCTGCTGCGCTACTCTCAGGGCAGCTGCAATTAGAACATCTCTCGAAGTGTGAAGAGGCCGATATCCGGGCTCAGATGATGGCCATCAAAGGCATCGGCGTGTGGACGAGCGACATCTATCTCATGTTCTGCCTGCAGGCGAAGGACGTTTTCCCAATTGGTGATATCGCCCTGGTGAACACCGTGAAAGAACTGACACGCGCACAAACTCGCAAAGGGATACTGCGGTTATCCAGCTCTCCGTATGGCGCGCCGGACCAGGCATGAGATCGAAGCGATCGACACGCGGATAGATGAAGAGTGCTGCATTGAAGAACGATTGTTTGGTCGAATGCAAATCGGTATGATCCAGGTATGACAACCTCGAAGATCGCTATCACTCTGCCCAGGGAACAACTCTCCCGAGTTCAGCGAGAGGTGCGCGCGGGCCGGGCGGATTCCGTGTCCGGCTACATCGCCCGGGCGCTTGCCGAACAGGAGCGACGGGAATCTCTTCGCGAGCTTATTGACGATCTAATCGCACAACATGGTCAGCCGGAACAAGAGGACATCAAATGGGCAAAACACGCGCTGACACGGCAACGCAGGGGATAACTCTGGACACCGGAGCTCTGATCGCGCTGGATCGCGGTGACAAACGGATGATCGCCCTGCTGGCCCAGGCGTTGGCGAAACGCCGCACCTTTCGAATCCCGTCGGGCGTTGTGGGGCAGGCGTGGCGAGATGGCCGGCTTCAGGTTGCGTTGGCGCGCTTTCTGCGGACCGATGAAGTCGAGATTGTTCCACTTGATGAACAGCTCTCCCGGTCTTGCGGGGAGCTCTGCGGCGCCACCGGCACATCGGATGTCATTGATGCTTCAGTTGTGATCCTCGCCAGAAGGCGGCGCGACGTTATAGTCACCAGTGACCCAGACGACGTGCGGCGACTCGATCCGAAGGCGGCAATCGTCCAGATTTGACTGTTCGGCGTCGCGCCTCACGTGGACGCGTCTGAAGTGTCCGTCGAAAGTTCCGGTCCCCCGTTTTTTTGTTCCATGCAGCCGAATCAGGCCTTCTCGCTCTCTACGCGCGCATCGTTGTAGCACGCCCCGTCGCCGAGCGTCGACGGGGTCGGGAGCGAAAACCTGAAGAGTTCGGCCCTGAATTCAGTGGAGGAAGTTGAGGGCGGCGGTGGCGGTCCATTCGAAGAGACGCGTTGGCAGGATTCCCAGATACAGCGTGCCGAAGGCGGCAATAGCCAGGGCGGAGCCCAGCGCGGGAGTCATGCGTACGTCGGCGAAGTCTTCCGCCGGTTCCTTCATGTACATCTGCACGATGACGTAGGTGATCCCGCCCGATCGAACACATGAATCGGAAATCGCACCGCCAAGGGACGAGCAGACTTCTGGACAGCCCCCCGCTGTCCAGGAGTCTACTGCACGGCCTCCGCGCAACTATTCCTGGGCTGAACTGATGCGAAGAGTTTGGGAATTCGATGTTCTCGATTGCGAATGCGGCGGGTGGCTTAGAATCGTCTCGGCGATTCATCCCCCGGAGACCACTCGAAAGATTCTCGACTCGAGGGCCTGCCCTCGCGCCCTCCGCCGATCGTACCTGCGCGATCGGAATCCCAACTCGATTCAGCTTGGATTTGAACCTGCCCCCAGTCCGCGGGATTCGTTTGCCCGAAACCTGCCTTATCCGCTCTGTGTGACCCCGAAAACAGCGACCCCCCGAGCCGAAACCTACATAAAAATGAATTATACACAGCTGAGCCCAAGGCGGCGGCTGGACGAGTGGGTGGCGAGTTCAAGCTACAGGGCCGACACAACGGGAAAGCGTCTGGAAATCGGGGCCCAGGCTACGGGATCGGCAGAAGTGAGAGGTCTTTGAAACCCTATCCGTTTCACGCTATTCTCTGCCGCTAAGATCTTTGGTCATTCTTCAAGTATCGGAGGTTCCTGTCATGAGGAAGAAGAATCGCTCGTTCCTTCTGATGTCGTTGATTTCAGCATCGCTGCTGGTCGGTGTGTTCACTGTCATGCATGCCCAGAATGCTGGAGCGCCGGCAGCCAGGGCGACGAACTGGTCGGATCCGGCCACCTGGCCCGGCCGCAGGGTGCCCGTCGCAGGCGACAAGGTCACCATCGAGAAAGACAAGCAAGTGGTTCTCGACGTCACTCCGCCGGCGCTGAACGGTGTGACCATCAACGGCAAACTGAGCTTCGCCAACAATAAGGATCTTGAACTGACCACCGAGTGGATCATGTTGCACGGCGAGTTGGAGATTGGGACTGAAAAGGCTCCCCACACCCGCAAGGCGACAATTACCCTCACGAACAACGTCAAAGACGAAGATATCAGTGGAGTGGGTGGAACGACGGACAAGGTTGACCGCGGGATCATGCTCATGGGCGGAACCCTGAACCTGCACGGTGACCGGACCAACACCTGGACCAAGCTGTCCAGCACCGCTAACGCTGGTGCCACCTCCATTCAGGTCCTGAACGCCGCAGGCTGGCGGGCCGGCGACGAGATTGTCCTCGCGTCCACGGATTACGATCCCCGCCAGGCCGAGCGGCGAACCATTTCCGCCATCAGCGGAAACACGATCACGCTCGACAAGAAGCTGGACTACATGCACTTCGGCAAGATCACCTTCGACGTGGATGAACGCGGCGAAGTCGGTTTGCTGACGCGCAATATCAAGCTCCAGGCATCGGCCGACGCGGCAGAGTCCTTCTTCGGCGGTCACGTCATGGCGATGGTCAGAAGCAAGATGTATGTCGAAGGCGTCGAGTTCAATCGCATGGGTCAGAACCTGACTCTCGCCCGGTATCCGATCCACTGGCATCTGATCGGCGATGCCAGGGGCCAGTACATCAAGAACGCCGCGATCCACGACACCTACAACCGTTGCGTGACCGTGCACGGCACGAATTACGTGCGCGTTGAGAACAACGTGACCTACAACATCGGTCGGTCACTGCTTCTTCCTTGAAGACGGCGCGAGCACGGCAACGAGTTCGTGCACAACCTGGCGATCCAGACCAAGTGCCACACGTCCAAGCCCTGCGTGCCAACCAATCTCGCCGCGGCCGGGAGAGGCCACTCCGGAGCGCCAGGCGTCCGGACCGAGAGGTCAGCAATCGAAAGACGTGTTGATGCCTTCGGACAACACGGTGGCGGCTTACTGGATCACCAATCCGGACAACACTTACGTGGACAACGTGGCTGCGGGTTCGGACTAGAACGGCTTCTGGATGTCCCTGCCGGAGCACCCGAACGGCGAATTCGAAGGCTCGGAGATCAGCCGCGAAGACCTGGCCGCGTCGCACGCCATTCCGCGAGTTCAGCGGCAACATCGCCCACTCGAACTACGACGGGTTCATGTTCGACCGGAACATTGCGGCCAATAACACTTTCAGTGTGACCGGCAGCTCGCATACCGGTCTCGAGAACCCTGCCGACCCGAACAGCAAGGCGTGCGTATCGGTCTTCGAGAATCTCACCACCTACAAGAACCGCAATGACGGCATGTGGGGCCGCGGTGAGATGCACCTGTTCAGGAACATCAAGTTCGCCGACAACGCCATGGGCTTCACCCACGCCGCTGGCGGGGGGCGACACGAGTACACCTCACGGGTGGTCGACTCGCTGTTCGTGGGCGAAACCGAGAACATCGGCAACCCCACGAACAGACGGCGGAGAAGGCCTACGGCCGCAGCCTGCCGAAGCCCACGATGCCGGACTTCCCGATCCGCGGCTACGAGTACTACGACTACCGGCATGACGTGGTGAACACCACGTTCCGGAACTTCCAGGACAACGCCACCCGCAAGACGGGAGCGATCTCCCACCTGCTGTACACCAGCTTCGGGGCCAGCTCCAACAACTCCATCAAGAACGTGAAGTTCATCAATGCCAAGCCGGTGTATTACCCGCCGATGGAGCGCAAGTGGGGCAACGATAATGTCAGGCAGTGCGGCCTACAAGACCGCCGTATTCAGTGATCGGGACGGCTCGCTCGGCCTTGGGCCCAATTCCTTCGTCGTCATCCATGACGGCGTCAATGACAGCATCGCCGTCGACACGGAAGCCTGTGAGATCAAGCCCAGCTGGAACGCCGCAGCTGTGCAAGGGCGATGTCGGGCGCATGAGCTTTGTGAATGGTCGTGGCCTTGGCTTTGACGCGATCGGCGGCGGCGGTCTCGGCGGCGGCGGGGATGCCCTGCCGCCCGTGATCCTGAGTCGCAAGGGCAAGGAAATCAGCATCCCTGTGGGCACCAACGTGCGATCCGGCATTGAGTTCAAGGCGACCACCGAACGGACGACCATGGACCTCCACGTGATTGAACTGGACGCCGGCGGGTGGGTGATCGTCGAGATTCCGGGATTCACCAAGGCCGCCTCGGGAACGCCGAGTGGACAGCCTGGATGCGCTGCGCAAGGCGAGTGCAACCTCGTACTACAAGGCCAGGGATGCGCTGTGGGTCAAGCTGGTATCGCCCGGTGACGACCGCCTGGGTGGCCATAGCGGTGGTGTGACGGTCCAAGTCAGCCGGTAGGGCCCTGCTAATTCGGGAACGATTTGAGGCTCGAATGAGGGGGACGTTCACGTGAATTCAGTGATGTCGAATTGTGGTGAACGTCCCCTTTTCCCTGCCTTCGTTTCGGTGGGACGATGTCACTCTGTCGTAGTGGTGATCGCTCACACAGAACAAGACGACGAAATACGCGTCATTTCGATGCGAAAGGCGACAAAAAATGAAGAAAACAGCTATTTCAAAGAAGTCGGCCACAGATTGGAAGAAGGTCAAGGCGATGAAGGATAGCGATGTGGACCTATCCGATATCCCCGAGATTACGCCGCGGATATTCGCGCGAGCGGTAGCTCGGCGCGGACTAAAGGAGAGAACGCGCAAGGTCCAGCTGACAGTGCGCCTGGACAGTGATGTGCTCGAGTGGTTCCGATCCCGAGGTCCTGGCTATCAAACGCGCATAGGCTCACTCCTCCGGGAATACATGGAGGCCCATCGGCAGTCAGGCAGATAGCGTTGCCCTTTGCTTTGGTACCTGCTTATGAACTGAGGGTTCCGGTAAGCGGGTCCATCAAGTGCCAGCCAGGCGTACAACGAGTATTGCCCTGGAGCGGCGTCCAGTGCGAAGAGGCCTTGGGAGCCCGTAATGGCCGCTCTAAACAGGTGATGCTGCGTAACATCGTCGGGTATGCGTGTGACCACTGCCCCGACCGCAGAAGAGCCTGTGTCGCTACGTACTGTCCCCTTTATCCTGCCGGAAGGTTCCCGAAGGTGAACTTCGATCGTTGCAGCCGTGTCGCCGCGAATCTCAAGCGCCTCCGTCAGCAGGTTTTGATCCCCTGCGACCATCGCTGCCAGATACATGCCGGCCGGAACGTTCGGCAGGTTTGCGATATACAAACCCGGGAATAGGCCGATCGGCAGACCTGCGCTGCCGAAGGACCCGTCCTCCCGGCTGGTTAAAACAATGTCGGGAATGCGAAGGCCTGAGGGATCGCTGAGTCTCAGTTGAACGCCCGGCGCGGGGCGGACTGACTCTCCCGGCGTCCCATCGACAACGACGCGACCTATGAGGTCCGTTCTTCGCTCCACGGGAAGGTCGAGGACAACGTCGGATTGGCGATCACAATTCTCATCCGCGCCAAGCAAGTCCGATGCGTTCCGGTCCAGGTGACAATGGTCCCGGGGCGCAATTCCCCCACGTACCCTTCAGCAGATACTCGGTGGCAGGCCCAGATTGGCTGGGAGTCCGCTGAGCACGCATGCAGATTTCCCATTGGTAGACACCAAGCGCATCACGTCGAGAAAATTCAGATTCTTCATTTTGTCTTCTGAATCGGCAGCCATGACATCGAATCCCAGCGTCAGCGACATCATCGACATAATACTGGTCCCCAGCTTCACCAGCGGTTCGCCAGGCGGCGGAGTCGGGATCGCCGGCAGTTTGCCGTTCGCCGCACGCTGCTGGTATTTGGCAGCTTTATCCCGCATCCAGTCCAGGTTCGCTCCGCCGCACGACTGTGCTTTGGCAAACCAGGCCTGTGCCTGATTCTTGTCCTGAGGAACACCATCGCCGTTGAAGTACAGTCCGCCGATGTTCATCATCGCGACGCAATCTCCGGCATTGGCCGCTTTGAGAAACAACTGCATCGCATTCTGATAGCCGATCTGCCTGTTCGCTCCCGGCGGGAGAAGATACCCCTTGTTCCAGAGATAGCCCATCATCACATCGCCTTCGGGATCGCCGGCCGCAGCGGCCGCCTTTGCCCAGGTCTGCGCGTGGTTCAGACTGGTTTCCATTTTTACGATGCCGTAGGAGTAGGAGAGCTGAATCATCGCCGGTGTAAATCCCGACATTGCGGCGCGTTGATACAGGCGATGCGCGATGAGGTTGTCCTGCATGATGCCGCGCCCCTCGGCGTAGATCAGCGCGAGTGCAAATGACGCCGCGGGTTCGCCGCGGTCCGACGCCATCTGATACCAGTACGAGGCGGCAGGATAGTCCGGCCTGGCGATTCCATCGGGTCCGACCATGCCGTACTCATAAAAATTGCCGAGAGCAAACTGCGCTTTGGCGCTGCCGGTTTCCGCTTTGCCGGTGAGATCGAATTTCAGCTGTTCGATCTGCGTTGGCTTTGCCGGTCGTGTCCCCAATACCGGCTTCTGGAACGGCCCCGGCGTTCCATAAACAAATCCGGTTCTGGTTGTTGCGCCCGGAATCTTTGCCGCAATCGTCCTTGCCTGTTCCTGCGTTGAAACGTTTTGAATATGGAGCAAGGTCTTGCCGCCGCTGAACACCGCAAGATCACCGCTGCCAGGCCGTGCGAACCAGAATGCTGCATCGCCATAATCGGCGACGACGGTAGGATCGTCATACGTGTTTTCATCGATGCGCTTCAGAAACTGGTCCACTGCGGATCGATCCGGAGCGTTGGCCGTGATCAACCGCACGGACACGTTCATTGCTTTCGCGGGCCGGGGCTGGTTCGGAATGTTATTGCTGTAAAAACAGGTTGCGCCGTTTTCCTGGCTCTGCTGGCTGAGCGGTGAGTTCAGAATCGCTTCCATTGCCGCTTTGCCGATGATGTCGCAGACCGGCGTGGACTGCGCTTGAAGGGAAGAACGCCCACAGAGGAGAAAGAGAATAGTCAGCAGACACGGTTTCGGATTTCGCATCATCACACCTCAGGTTTGTTCCGACGATTTACTTTTTCAACTCGCCGGCTCCATCGGGATATAGCGGGGCCAGCGTTTTCAGCTCATTCAGAATCCGATTTGCCTGGTCGGCTGTCTCCACGAAGAACGAAAGAGACGGATTGGCATTGTCTTCAAAGCGGACGCACTGCCCGTTCTTGCAGGGAATACTGAGGATTTTGCAGCCACCGCGATCCTGCACCTGAGCGCTCAGGAGCGCGAGGTTTGCCAGCGATGCTCCCTGTGCATATCCCTGACCGGGACGTGTCGACAACACATAGCGGGAGACGATGACTCCGGAGTCATCCATCTCGAATGCCGGAGCCAGCACCGACCACAACAGATTGTCTTTCGACGCGCTCGTGTACAACTGGCAACTCTTGATCGCCGTAAGAGTGGCTTTGATCGTTGCAATAGATGTCGAAGCCGGCGCCTGGTTTGCCGGACGCTGTACCCTGGGCATCAAGGGAGGCGCGCCGGTGGACTTGTCCAGCAACGTCGAGGGAACCTCTCTTCCATTCGTGTAATGCCACGCGCCGTTCTCGATCCGAACGTCTCCTCCGAGAATGACGCGGCCCGCCGGCGCCGCGTTCGGGCTACTCCCGGCAATCGCTGCCAGGGCCGCACCCGGCAAATCGGGGCGTTCACCCATGTCGTGGAGAATCGAATCGTCAAATGTCAATCGAATCGCATTGGAGGCTCTCTTGAGAGTCCATGTGCGATTCTCGCTTTCATCGTCTTTGCGGTCTCTGGAGTTGAGCGACTGGCTGAAGTCCAGCGCGGCATTCTGTCGGACCAGTTCGCCCTTCATTTCGAACAGAACATTGGCTTCCGTCAGGTAAACGTGATGGATCACGCGAAGGTAGGGACTGATCCCGGAGGTCTTGATGGTTTCGCAACCGGTGAAGTGACGTACCGTGAGGCCAGGGCGCGCGGCCATGCGCGTCCATTTCAGCGCCTGAAATTCCTGATTCCACAGTCCAATCAACTCCGTGTCTTTCGGACAGGACGAATCCAATGCCTGGGACTCCAGATGCAGCGTGGGTTTCTCGTCAATACCCAGCGTCAGACTGGAATCCAGCGGCGTGTCGGCGCGCATCGCTCTTGCAAGATCGGTGTTTGCCTGAGCCTTCTCCTTATCCGTCCATGCGGCAGGCGGCCATGGAACGTTTCCGATGCTGGTGTTGGAATCGATGGTTTTGAACGTCGACGCTATTCCATCGGCGAATTGTTCAGCGATGCGTTTGCGCGTGGTTTCGTATAGAAGCGCGCGTTGCAGATCGTTGGGCTCCAGCACCGCTTTGGTCGACCAGGCGCTGGCGGCGGCCACAGGCAGCACGTGAAATTTTCCGTTTCTGAGGGCCACTCCCCGGACATAGAAACTCACGGTTATCAGGACGTCGTGTATGACCTCGTCACCGGCACTCCCCTGGTCATGCCGAACCTCGACCTCCATCGCTACCGGCGAATTCGGACGAACGGCAATTCCGCGTTTGGCCAGTGCGTTCTGAATCATGTCCCTCGCATTTTCCGCCGGCAGATATTCGGCGAACGGGTCTCCTGTCGCCTTCAGCGAAAGGGAAACCTGAGTCAGCGAATGGAAGAATTCACTCTGAGAGAGGTATCTCGCCTGAGCGATGTCGGCTGCGAATGCGGAACAGCAAGTGGACGCGACGAAACAAGCGAGAAATCCGATGATCGTGGAGTAGACATGCCTCATGGTTGCAATTGATGGACAAGTCTAACTCAGGAATCGGGGGCTCCTATTCCAAAAAAAGGGAGTGCGTTGTGGGGGCTCTTACAGCGATGAGGAGAAGCGGGATGAGGCGGACAGCGCGACCCGGGGCCAGATCCCCATTCCGTGGCTGACGTGGGGTGCGGCACCATTGCCATCTGGCTGGCGCAGCACCGCTACGACGTTGTTGGAATCGACGTGGCACCGCTGGCGATCGAACAGGCTCGAAATAAACTGCCTGCAGGTTTGAACTGCCGGTTTTCCCCACTGGACTTTCTGGTGGAATGCCCCGCGGCGGGCCGTTTGAGTTCGTCTTCGATCGTGGTTGCCCGCCCGGCCCGGAAAATAGCGACCTCCCCGGTCGGCTTCGGAGCCGCTGGCAACCCCAACGGCCTTGACAAATTGCGCCCTGAACTCCGGAGAGGTGAAGCATGAAACCGGCGCGGTGGCGTGAAATCGAAAAGTCTGTACAACCGCGCTCTTGAATTAGACCAGGAGCACAGGGCAGCCTTTCTTCGTCAAGTTTGCGGCGCTGATCGTGATCTGCAGCGGAACCCGGAGGGGTTGCTCGCGAAAGGGCCGAAGGCGGAAAGTTTTCTGGAGAAGGCCGCCCTGAGGGAAATCGCGCATGAATTCGCCGCAAAGGAGGACTCAGCGTGGCCGTCCTGGACCGACCGTCGAGTTGGCAGCTATCAGTTTCAGTCGCTGCTGGGTGTTGGCGGGATGGGTGAAGTATATCGGGCGCAAGATACGAAGCTCAAACGCGACGTTGCCATCAAGATCCTCCCCGGCGAAGCTTCTCTTGATCCGGATCGCGTCGGCCGCTTCCAGCGCGAAGCCGAAGTTCTCGCCTCTCTGAATCATCCCAATATTGCTGCGATCTACGATCTGGAAGAGGCCGGGGATACTTCTTTCTCGTACTGGAACTCGTCGAAGGCGAGACGTTGGCGGAGCGGTTGAAGAGAGGCCCAATCCCTCTCGATGAAGGATTGCAAATTGCGGCACAGATCGCTGATGCCTGTCGGCGGCGCACGAACGCGGCATCATCCATCGCGATTTGAAGCCCGCCAATATCAAACGGACCCCCGAAGGCAAAGTAAAAGTTCTGGATTTCGGATTGGCGAAAGCATTAGCTGTCGAATCCGTGGATCCGCCTCCCGCAAATCCGCCGAGGCTGGCGTCGTCGTCGACACCCGGATTGATTCTGGGAACGACGGCTTACATGTCTCCGGAGCAGGCGAGTGGATTGGCGGTAGACCGCCGGACCGACATCTTTACGTTCGGCGCAGTGCTGTATGAAATGCTCTCGGGACAGCCGGCGTTTTCGGGCGAGACGGCGAGCGCTATTCTCGCAGCCGTGATCCGCGCGGAACCGGATTGGCGAAAACTTCCCGCGGGAACGCACGAGGGAATCCGACGACTTTCCGCGGCGATGTTTGCAGAAGGATCGCAATCGACGGCTTCAAACCGCCGGAGACGCGAGAATCGAAATCGACGAGGCCGCTAATGAACCGCAGCCGGACGCTGTGTGACCCCGAAAACAGCGACCCCCCGAGCCGAAACCTACACAAAACCTGTTATACGACACCACTCAAACCGGGAAACCTCCCGAAAATCGCCTCCCCGTTTTTGGTGCAGGCAAAGTTGGCCGGTCGATAGTCGCCATGAACGGCAGCAGCGCCTTCCCACTCACAACTACTTCAACGCACGGTAGGCAACGCGGTCCACATTGAAGGAACTGAGCCACAGGTTGCCACCGACAGGAATCGCCGTTGCTGTTCCCGTATACGGCGCCGCGCGTGGACCGCGGGCAATTTCCGTGACTGCCATTGTTTTAGGGTCGATGGCGTCGACAACCCACCCGCGAGGACATTGAATATCTTCCGGCTTCTTCGGTGGGCCGCCGCACGCCGCTTCGTTCTCAATGACTCCTGCGGTGTACAGCCTATCGCCAACGAACCGGACATTATCTGGACCAAACTCCTTGAGTTGCGCGAATCTCAGCGGCTTCGACGGGTTCGCGCGCGAATACGCCACAACTCGATGCAATCCGATCGAGGCGACGTAGAACTCTTTATCGTCGGGTGAGGTCTCGATGCCGTTGTTGCCCGGCAATTCGGTCCCAGTCAGGGTCTTGAAATCCTTCGCACCCGGCGTCCACATGACAACCAGGCCGGTGTTTTTCCCCGCCCAAACATCCTCAAACGTTTTGCCGGGGAGGACAAGCACGGTGGCGATGATGGCGCCATCGTTGAAAACGGCGACACTGTTTGCCGGCCAATTGTTGGGCATGAGCACGCAGCCGATCCAGGCGACTACCGGTTTCGCGCCGCGAGCATCCAGTTCAAAAACCTCGATGGATTCACGGCCGCCGTGATTCGTCGCATACAAGCTGTATCGCCCGGTTTGTGCGGGACGCAGACTCAGGCCATGTAGAATCGCTTGTTTCGCATCAAGCGGTCCAGGGCAGGACGAAAACTTCGTTTTGTCGGGGCGCGACGCTGCATTCGCGGTGTTAAACAACGGTGCCGCCGTCTTGGCTTGCGTGTCGATCAGATGCAGTCCGCTGCCCGACATCATCCCGCTGGCGACCAACCATCGCGTGTTGGGAACCAGGACAAGGTCTTCAGGGGCCTGGATTCCGCAAATGAAATTCAACCCGCCGGCCGGTGTGCAGGGCGCGGACTGCGCCACAAGGGCCGCAGTTCGAACGCCGCACATCACCGCAACGAGCAGCAGAAAACAAATCGTCCGCTTCATGTTCGCCTCCGCGCAGCATCATACGCTCATGCGGCTTTCGGGTATTCGAGTTTCGCGAAACCCATCCATTCGCCGGCGTTTCGAGTCGTGTCGTACAGCTTTTGCTCCGCCCTGGAAGCGCCCCGATCGGCCGCGGCGGGATGAGGGAGGATCAGCTTTCAGGTACGCGATCTTACCTGCGCGCAATAGATATCAGTAGTCGCGAGATTCCTGTGGCTGCGCAGGCGCATTTGCAGCACTGCCCAAATTTACGTGAGAGCACAAAAACTCACATCAAAAATTGCCTTACGGCATAATTTCTCACTATGGATGCGCCAAGGTATCTTGAGGAACCCATCCGCCAGGATCTGGGGCGGAAAATGGTGCTGCTCGCCGGTGCGCGGCAGGTGGGCAAAACAACTTTGGCCCAGCGTCTGTTGGCGGAGCGGGAAGGCGTATACCTGAATTGGGACAATCGTTCAGACCGCAAGGAAATCCGCGCCGCGCACTGGCCCGGCAAGCGCTCGCTCGTAGTTCTCGACGAGTTGCACAAGTGGCGGTCCTGGAAGGGATGGCTCAAGGGCGAATACGACGCTCATCACAAAAGCCTCTCCTTCCTCGTCGCTGGATCGGCGCGGCTCGATGTTTACCGGCGGGGCGGAGACTCCCTCCAGGGCCGTTACCACCACTACCGGTTGCATCCATTTTCTGTTGCAGAATCGGAAAGCGCTGCGGCGCTTGAAATCGAACCCGGAGCCGCGCTTGAATTCGCGCATGCCGGACGGGAACGTCTCGAGGGGCTGATGCAATACAGCGGATTCCCGGAACCCTTTCTGGCCCAGTCCGCACGAACGCACCGCCGATGGCAAAAAGACCACCTCGACCGCTTCTTTCGAGAGGATGTCCGGGATCTGGAGTCGGTCCGCGATCTGTCGGCACTACAGCTCCTGGCAGACTATCGCGTCCTTACACATAAAGCAGATGGAGACGCCTTCTCCGACCCGCCCACCAGGATTCCACGAATCAGGCCCATTCTTGGGAAGCTCTTGAACCATTAACGCTGCGCCGCCGTGCTGAAGCCAGCACCACTGAATCCGACCATCTGGTTCCCATTTATGTATGATTTCAAACCCGAGGCCATCGACATAAAAACGCAGCGACTCTTGAATGTCTGAGACATTCAGTAGCGGTACAGTCTGCTGTACGTTTGACTCCGACTTTTGTTGGCTCATTTATGGCCTAAACTATCATGCCTGCCGCTTAAGCAAAAAAGTAACACGACGATTTCATTCCCGTCCCCCGCCAGAGACTTGAACGCAATACTCGGGAGCGGAAGTGCTTATGTCGGGCGGCCTTACTGTCGAATATCCGGGCGGCCAGTCCCTCGATGAAAACGGTGTGGTGCAACTTGACAGTGACTGGCGTCTCGAAGGGGTGTAACGCCGGACATTCGCATTCCGACAACGGCCGAGACGGTACGCGCTCAGTTCAAGGACGGTCACGACGTCGTCCTTGAGACTGCAGTCCGGATATTAAATGCACATTAGAGGTCATCGTGAACCAAGGTATCGCTCCCGATCCTCCAAAGAGGTGTGATATTTTTCCCGCAATCGTCCAACGTCAGGAAACTGGAGGCAACATGTCCAGATCGAAGACGATCGCTGCCGCGGCGGTTAGCCTTGTTTGCTTGTTGCTACCGCTGACGACGCAGGCTCAGGCAACTCAACTGGGCGCTCTGGCACCCGCAAATCTGAACAAACCCCGCCCGGCGCCGCCCTTTAATCTCACGGGAACGTGGCTCCATGATAACAGCGGCGGGTCGAACTCGTGGCGATTCGTTCCCCCGACATTCAAGCTCACGCCGAACGCACAGGAACACTATGACGCTTCCCAGAGGGCGGCTAAAGAGGGGAAGGTGTATCGCGACGATATCGGCCAGTGCTGGCCTGCCGGGATGCCGCTGATCATGACCCGCGTATGGCCGATCGCCATGGTGCAGCTTCCCACGGTGATCTACATGACGAGTGCATTTATGAACAGCATGCGGATCATATATATCGACGGCCGTCCGCATTCCGATCCGGATATCGTCGTACGCACCTTTAATGGAGAATCGATCGGCCGCTGGGAAGGCAATACCCTCGTCGTGGATACCCAGTACTTCGTCGACGACGATCACCACTGGATGGATCAGGGCGGAGCCTCGATCCCGGCAAGCGACCAGCTCCACATCATCGAACGTATTCGCATGGTCAATAATGGGGCAACGCTCGAGATCGAGTACACCATGACCGATCCGAAAAACTGGGAGGGCGAGTGGAAGATGACGAAGCAATGGAAGCGTGCCGATGACACCGATATCACCGAAGTCGAGTGCCTGCCGGATCTGAACGATCACATCCGCAGTACCTCGTCCAGTTCACAGATCCGCTGATGGAGGCGCTTATGAAGAGGACGTTCCTGGGATTCCTGTGCGCGGCCTGGTTTTCGATCACGGTGTCCGCGCTTGCTCACCACTCGCCTGCGATATTCGATCGCACGAAGGAAGTGAAGCTGGTCGGAGTTGTGAAGGAGTTCAAATGGGGCAATCCCCATTCGTGGATAGACCTGGACGTTCGCGGTGAGGGCGGTGCCCTGGAGGGCTGGTCCATCGAAATGAATCCTCCAAGTTACCTGGTCAAGGCGGGATGGAAATCCACAACCATCAAGCCCGGCGAAACCGTGACGGTCATGATCAATCCGTTGAGAACCAGCGAGAAGTCGGGGAAGTTCGTTTCCATCACATTGGAGAGCGGCAAAGTGCTGAAAGACGCTCCTTGAACGCCGTTAGACCGACGCTTGGTTGCGGCCGCAGAATAGAAGGGAATAGAAGGGACAGACCCGAAATATCAATCTTCAGACTCGTAGCTCTCAACATAGCTACACCTCTCGGGGCTGTCCTCGAACTTTCATCGTGTCGCACTTCATCTGCCGCTTGCTTAAGTTGAACGAGATCTAGATTAGTCGCCGCTGAGGAACATCGTGAGTTGCCACCTTCCGTCAACGCGGGAAAACCGGGCGCGATAATCGATCGGGCTGCGAATGAAACGCGTGGCGATGTATCCCTTCTGGCCGTTGATCTGGACCGAGGTCCAGTCCTTTTGAGTCCAGTCCGTCTGGAGCGCCTCCTCGTCCAATTTCAAACTGAGATAGCCGACACTGGTCAGAATGGGGGCATCGGGCGCAGGTTCCTTTCGGATGCGGACATTCGATCCTGTAACGGCGACATAGTCGAAGGGATCCACGTCGCCGGGCCACCTGGAGAAGGTATAGGGCGCCGTGAACTCATCGGGACTGTCGAAGGTTCCTCCCAGGGCGAGGACAGCCCCAAGCTTCTCCCAGATCTCGCTTTTTGTTTCAGCGATGTTCCACATGTCCTTGAACGCCTCGATTCCTTCTTCTCCTCCAAAACCGGCCTTGATTTCGGGATGCACTACGGCCAGCAACGAATCCGTATCGTGTCGCGCAATGGTGTTCAGGAGTCGTGTCCGAAACGCGAGGAAATCGGGGTTGGACGGAGCTTCGTCCACCGGAGCAATCGCGACTTGCTGCGCCAGCATCGCCGTGGCAATCAGGGGTAAAACAGTAAGCAGCAGACCCCGCAGGACCAAGGACTGTTTCTTCATGGCGTCGTTGTCATTGCACCTGAGGAGCATGAAAAACGCCAGAAAATGCCAGCAATCAGTTCACTCCTCGCTTAAAGGTGCAGGAATAGTTTCGCCTGGGGCGGGTGTCTGAATTCGAGCGAGTGCAGCTTTCTGCTCGATATCCTCGGCGAGTGCTCCTGCCGCGGCCAATT
This sequence comes from uncultured Acidobacteriota bacterium, assembly GCA_963836435.1. GTDB lineage: Bacteria > Acidobacteriota > Terriglobia > 20CM-2-55-15 > 20CM-2-55-15 > DASTBJ01. The sequence continues at coordinate 398,851 of CAWIJI010000011.1, forward strand.
CCGGCAGCCAGGCGCATTTCACTTCCTATAGTCGTTATGCCGGGCGTAACGAGAATCTTGTTCCCGCAAGGCATAACGGGCCGGGCGCCGAAGGCGCCCTGGAGTTTAGACATTCTTGAGTCTGAGCGGGAGCGGAAACACGAGGTTACGTCTCCGGTTTTGAGGTTCGTCCGCAAGGCGATGGCGACGTTGAAATGCGAGTCTGAGCACGCCGGAGGCGTGCTGAGAATTTAGCCCCGGGTTAAGCAAGCGAAGCGAGCGCAACCCGGGGTTACCGTAACGGGAATGTTGCACCCCGGCAGGGGTGCAGGGATTCCTCGCACCCCTGCCGGGGTGCAAGCCGCTCGTGAGATGAACCCCGGGTGTCGCTGCGCTCCACCCGGGGCTACCTTCCTTTCACGCCTCCGGCGTGCAAAATGTCTAAACTCCACGGCGCCGAAGGCGCCGCCGCGAGGGCGCGGCGCGTGGCTGGCGCGCCGCGCAAGCGCCCGAGCCGGGGTCCGGGGCGGAGCCCCGTCTAGTTTGGATTGTTAATGGCGCAGACGGATTTCGAACAAACGCGGCCAGTTTTTACCGGTCACGAAAAGACGGTCTTTCGCGGCGTCATAGGCGATACCGTTAGCCACAGCTTTCCCGTAGGCGCCAAGGCCTTCGACGTCCTGGGGCGGTGGAACCAGCCGGGGCCGTAGTTCAGAAAGATCAAGCCATTCCGTGATTTCTCCGGAGTCCGGCCGAATAATCGCAATGCGATCCTGTTGCCAGATGTTCGCATACACCTTGCCGTGGACGAACTCGAGTTCGTTCAACCACCGTATTCCCTGCCCGTTGTCCGTGACGCCGATCTGCCCCTGCCACTCCATTGTGTCGGGATTCACAAACCGGAGCATCGATGTCCCGTCACTCATGATCAACTCACGATCGTCGTGAGTCAGCCCCCATCCTGCGCCTACCAGGTAGAACCTGGAATTGGGCTTGAGCGAGTTGAAGCTATACCGGACGCCGTTGCTGAAGTCGAGAGAACCGCCGAACCACGAACGCAGGAAACCGTTGTTCGCCATCACGTAGCGTATGCCGGTGGGGTTCGCTCGCGGCGGCGTCAACTGAAGGAGTTGCCCCTGCCACTCCGTCAGGCCTTCACCCAGAAAGCGGTTATCCACTTCCCGGCGTTGAACGGGCTGTCCCGTCTTCAGATCCACTTTCCTTATCGAGGATTGGCCCTCCCGTCCGGTGCTTTCATAGAGAAAACCTCCAGCGTAGATCAGGCCTTGAGTCAATGCATTCGGATCGTGTGGATATTCCGCGACGACGTCGAACTTGCGGAGAGGAGCCGGCTTTGGTATCACAGGAGCCGGGGGTTTCCTGGTCGGGGTTGCCGTCAAAATGAGAAGGAGCGCAATCGTGCCTGCGGCAACAAGCGCGCCAGTCAGCAGGAATGAGAAAGCCCTCGGCATGCCGGAACTTTATACTACAAAGCGATTTACGAACCTAGGACGTTCGTTCCAGGAAGATCTGCGATGAAGCCACACTAGACCTTCCCCCACTTCTTCAACACATCCATCGTCCTGATGACTTTATCCATCGAGCCGCCATCGTATTCGACGATGTACCACTCGGTACCGCCGACACTCTCGCAGGCTTTGAAGATCGCGGGCCAGTTATTGGTATCGGCCGGATCGCCGAGTAGCGGGGCGGCGTTGGCGGGTTTGACGTGGACGGTGGTGGCGCGCCCGGGATAACGGGTCATGTAGGCCACCTGGTCCGCCTTTCCCGTTCCCATGTGTCCCAGGTCGCATTGCATGATGACGTCTTTGCCCGCGCGCGTGAAGAAGGTGTCCCAGATGGTCGCGCCCTCGACTTCCCGGAATTCCCCCGGATGGCAGTGGAAACCGGTCCGCATCCCTAAAGGCTTCAGTTGCGCGGCAAGTGCTGTAAATATGTCTGCGGCATCTTCGATAGCCTTCTTGCTGTTCTCGTAGTTTGCCGAGAGGCTGGGGACAATCAATCGTGGATTGCCAATCGTCTTGTTGAAGTCCACGGTCTTGTTGAACTCGTCCCCCTGCAGCGTGTTGAGCGCGGTGTGGCAGCCGACGCATTTCAGCCCATTGTCGTCGAGCATCTTCTTAATGTCTGGCGCCGGGACGTTGTTGAATCCGGCAAACTCCACGCCCGTGTAACCGAGTTTCGCGACCTGCGCCAACGAGCCCGCCATGTCCCTGCGCAGATCGGCGCCAATGGTGTAGAGCTGCAGCGCGATCGGAACTTTCTTCCCGCCATAGTCCTGTGCTCCGAGAAGCGTGCGCTCAAACGCTGCCCCAAAAGCGGCTGCGCCAGCGGTGGTCTGGAAGAATGTTCGCCTGTTTATGAGGTTCATGGGGTGTCCTTTCTGCCGTGGGTTTCGCCTAGAGGATAGCGAAGTGCAAGGGGCACGCGCAAATTTCGGTAACTTGCCAAAAACTTCGCAGCCCAACGCTTCCCTGCTGTAATAGAATGTCGGCACCGTTGTCGATTTCTCGCTCGCGGTAGGAGACGCATGAACCTGCAGAATGGTTGGGGCCGCCCGATGAAACTCACATTGAGCGTGGCCTGTGCAGGCTTTCTGCTCTATTTTCTTCCCGGAGTTGCCGGCGGCCAGGAGCGATTCCGCGATCCCATGGTCGGTGACCGGCCCGAAGCCGAGTTCCACATGGCCCGCATGATCTATCGAACGAACCGCTACGCCGGTTCTCACGGGTACAGCAATCCGATGTGGGCGGTCGACTACCCTCTGGCTGAAGCACACTTTCTGCCTACGTTGCGCCGTTATACGAGAGTCGACGTGGCGGAGAATACACGCCACCTGGAACTTAGCGACGATCTTCTCTTCAAGTTTCCGTTCCTGTGGCTACAGCAGCCGGGTGCGGGAGGATGGAATCCCACGCCGCAGGAAGCGGAACGCCTGAGGGAGTACCTGGCACGCGGGGGTTTCCTGATGGTCGATGACTTCCATGGCGAAGCCGAATGGGATTGGTTCGCATCGGTGATGAGCAGAGTCCTCCCCGACAAGACGTTTGTCGATATTCCCGCCAGTCGACTCCGTGATGCACCTCTACTTCGACATCGATGAACGGACACAGATCCCCGGCGACCGCCATCTGCGCTATGGGGGCCAGGTTCAAATGCAGGGGCCGCCGCATTGGCGCGGTATCTATGACGATGAGGGCCGGTTGATCGTCATCGCCAACCACAACATGGATATCGGCGACGCGTGGGAACACGCGGACGATCCCGGCTATCCGCTACCGATGACGGCGTTCGCCTATCAGCTCGGCGTAAACTACGTCCTTTACGCAATGACCCACTGAGAAGGGGAATTGGGGACAGAGAGTAGCCAAAGCCTTTTTCGAGTTTCCGGATTTACGCTCGGCCAATTGCTCTCGGTCCCCGGTTTCCCCGACTTCATTTTGCGGGCGGCAGCGACGCGATATAGGCGGACAGTGAGACGATGTCGTCTTCGGTAAGCTTTTCCACAGGCTTCTTCATCAACTGCGCATCCGGTCCGTTTCGGAATCCATCCTTGAAGAGATAGAGCTGACGGGCGATGTAAATCGGGTGCAGCCCCGCAATCCGCGGCACGTTGCCAAGTCCCAGCAGATTGTCGCCGTGGCAGATCGTGCATTGGATCGTCCGGCCGTTACCGCCGTTGTCGACGAGCGCCTTGCCCTTCGCGAGGCTGCCGGGCGGGACATAAGCCGTAAATCCGGAGTGCGGATCGCGCTTCGTCGCGCGTTCCTGTTCCTGCGGCAATGTGATGATGCGGTTGCCGATTGCTTCCATTCCGCCTTCCGGTGAAGCGAAGCGCATGCGCCCTCCACCGACAAACGTCTTCGGAACCATGGCGGCTTCAACGACCTTCGTCCATACTTGTGGCTTCAGTGTCGCAAACCACTCGGCAGCTTTGTGCATTTCTTCATCCGAAAGCCCCATGACGATGGCATTCATTCGCGAGGAATCTTTTCGAGCCTGAGTCCGGAAGTCTTCCAGTTGCTGCAGGATATACGCCGGGGTCTGTCCGGTGAGGTCCGCCGATTCCGGATGGCCCGATCCGGACATCAGGTGGCACGCGCCGCAAGCCAGCGCGTCGCCATGGCCGAATTTGACGATCTGCGGCGCCGGTGCGTGCTCATCGGGAAACCAGTCCGGAGGATTGTTGATGTCGTCGATACGCGCTTGAGTGAACTGCAGTTTGCTGTTCGGTATGGTCTTCGGTCCAGCGGGCTCGGCGGGCAGCGCCCCGTTGATTGTGGGAAACGCCCAGTCGGGTTGCGTACGCGTCGGCAGTTGAGGCTGAGCCGCGACCGAGAATCCAAGAATGAAAGCAAACGTCAGGATGAAAAGGGTTTTCTTCATGGGGCCTCCTCCGGATCGCGACAGTGTACACCGTGGAGCAAGGTCCATTGACGATCGCCGATCGAGTCATATGTATAAAGGCATCTATGAGCAGCGAATCCTTCACATTGCCCGCTGTAGATCCTCTTGACGCCTACTCCGAGGCTGTCATCCAGGCTGCGGAGCGCGCCAGCCCTTCGGTGGTGAATGTCGACGTCAGACGCGGCAATCAGCACGGCGGGTCGGGGTCCGGTTTCGTCTTTACGCCGGACGGATTCATCCTCACCAACAGCCATGTTGTTCACGGGGCGACAGACATTCGGGTTGGATTTCCCGATGGTCAACGGTTTGTCGCCGACCGCGTTGGCGAGGATCCGGCGAGCGACCTTGCGGTCCTGCGGATCAGCGCCTCCCGCCTGATTCCCGTGGCATTCGGGAGTTCACAGACATTGCGCGTGGGACAGTTGGTTATTGCCATCGGGAATCCGTATGGATTTCAGTGCACGGTTACCTCCGGAGTCGTCAGTGCGCTGGGCCGTTCGTTGCGTTCGCAATCCGGCCATCTGATCGACAACGTGATACAGACGGATGCGGCGCTCAACCCCGGCAATTCCGGAGGACCGCTTGTTACCTCGCGGGGCGAAGTTGTGGGCGTCAACACCGCGATCATTCCTTCCGCCCAGGGCATTTGCTTTGCGGTCGGCATCGATACGGCGAACTACCTTGCGGGCCGCTTGATCAAGGACGGGAAGATTCGCCGGGGTTACATCGGCCTTGCGGGACAGAACGTCCCGCTGCATCGCAGGCTGGTGCGTGGACACAGCCTTGGCGTCAACAGCGGCATCTTCGTTGTCTCTGTGGAGCCGGGAAGTCCCGCAGTCACTTCGGGCGTCCGCGAGGGAGATATTGTGGTCGGCTTCGACCACCATCCCATCGGAGACATCGACAGTCTCCACCGCATTCTTACGGAGAATCGCGTTGGAATCCGGGCGTCTCTGACGGTGTTGCGCGGTACCGAAAAGGTCGAACTCGAGATCGTGCCCGCGGAGTCTCCCCGGTTGTAAGTTCCTGCGGCATGACGGCGCACGCCCGTGGCGCGCCGCTGGAGTTTAAACATCCTGCCTGCCGGAGGCGTGAAAGGAAGGTAGCCCCGGGTGTCGTTGCGCTCGCTTACACCCCGGGCTAAATTCTCAGCACGCCTCCGGCGTGCCGTCGCCATCGCCTTGCGGACGAACCTGCAAAGCGGAGACATAACCTCGTGCTCCGCGCCCGGCTCGCTGTCGCTCGCACCGGAACAGGGCTCAGAGGATTTCCTTGAAACGTTTCGGATTGGACTCCCGCATCATGTCGTAAACCTTTTCAACGATCTGCTCACGATTTGGCTTGGAAAAATAGTCGCCGTCCGATCCGTAGGCCGGCCGGTGCGGCTCGGCGGAAAGCGTTCGCGGTGCGACGTCCAGCCATTGGTACCCCCCTTGTCGCTCCAGCACTTCCTGCATCATGTACGCCGTACCGCCGCCGGGGCAGTCCTCATCCAGAAACAGAACGCGACTGGTCTTCCTGATCGACTCCACGATGGCGCCGTGAAGATCGAAAGGCAGCAGCGTCTGCACATCGACGAGTTCGATCTGGATGCCGGCTGTTTCCAATAACGCGGCCGCTTCCATGGCGATCTCGCAGCAGGCCCCGTAGGTAACCACGGTGACATCCTTCCCCGCGCGAAGAATTTCCGGAATGCCCAGGGGCAGGGTGTACTCGCCGATGTTGTCCGGTATCCGCTCTTTCTTCCGGTACGCATTGAGAACTTCAACGACAATCGCGGCATCGTCCGAGCGCAGCAGCGTGTTGTAGAAGCCAGAGGCCTGCACGGAGTTTCGCGGCACGCAGACGTAAATTCCGCGAACGAGGTGGATGATCCCCGACATCGGCGAGCCCGAATGCCAGATGCCCTCCAGCCGGTGCCCGCGCGTGCAAATGATGACGGGCGCTTTTTGTCCCCCATGCGTGCGCCAGCGCAGGCTGGCCAGATCGTCCGACAGGATCTGCAGCGCATAGAGCAGGTAGTCCAGGTACTGGATCTCGGCGATCGGGCGGAGTCCCCGCAATGCCATGCCAATCGCCTGTCCCACGATCGTCGCTTCACGAATGCCGGTATCGATCACACGCTGGACGCCATACCGCTCCTGCAGATGCGCCCAGCCCTGGTTAACGCCGCCGAGATGGCCGACGTCTTCTCCCATCACGATGAGCTCGGGGATCCGGCCAAACGCAGCGTCGAAGCACGCATTCAGGACCTCGAAGCCCTTCAGGATCGGCGGACTCTCCGCATACGTTGCAGGGATAACCGGAACTTTCAGCGCAGATTCCGCAGACTCGCTGTAGAGATGAGAGTTGTAGCGCCGCTGATTGATCGCTGTTTGTTCCTGCTTCCATCGGCGCAAATCCGCGGTCTGCTCTGGCGGCGCCTCTCTTGCGGCCAGCAACGCTTCGGTGGCCGCCGCCAGAACGTGTCGTCGCAGCGGAATCTCCATCGCAGCCAGCGATTCCGCGAGTTGATGATTGCCTATTCGTTCCAGCATGGCGACGACAGTCTTGCGTTCTGCTTCGATCGGCGCCCGGAAAGCCTCCCATGCGCGGTCGCGCGCCTCGCCGACATCCTTTGTTTCGGCGGCTTCGATCTCGTCGAGCGTGACTGCCGTGGCGACCTTCGAGTCGATCAGCCACCGACGCATTTTGAGCAGGCAATCGTGTTCCTTTTCCCATTCGAGCCGCTCCTCGGTTTTGTAGCGCTCGTGATTTCCGGAAGTCGAGTGGCCGAAGGGCTGCGTCAGTTCCGTGACATGAACGATCGCCGGTTCGTGTTTCAGGCGGACGTGCTCTGCGGCTTCGATATAGGTGGAACAGAGCTCAGGGTAGTCCCAGCCGCACACCGCATAGAGGCCCAGACCCGGCCTTCCGCCCCGGCGGTGTTTGAATCCTTCGAGGATTCGCGACATATCGCCTTTCGTCATTTGAAAGGCGTTTGGAGTGGAAATCCCGAAGCCGTCGTCCCATATCGAAATCAGCGCCGGGACCTGGAGGACGCCAACGGCATTGACGGCTTCCCAGAACAAACCTTCAGCGCAGCTGGCATTGCCGATGGTTCCGAATACCACTTCATTGCCGTTTTCGGAAAAGCCCTGCGCGTGTTCCTTCAACCCGGGCATTTGGCGGTAGAGTTTCGACGCATAGGCCAGCCCGACCAGCCGGGGCATCTGGGAGCCCGTGGGCGAGAGATCGGCCGAGGAATTGTAACGATCGGTCTGTGGAAGGAAGTTGCCGTTGTCGTCGAGAAGGCGCGTTGCGAAGTGGCCCGTCATGGAACGGCCGCCGAAAAAAGGTTCCGCATTGATGTCGGCATGTGCATAAAGCTGCGCGAAGAACTGCTCCACGCGTCAGGAGGTCGAGCGCAAACATCAGTGTCTGGTCGCGGTAGTAGCCCGATCGGAAGTCGCCTTTCCGGAAGGCATAAGCCAGGGCGAGCTGCGCGATTTCCTTGCCGTCCCCGAAAATGCCGAATTTCGCTTTGCCGGAGAAGACTTCGCCGCGTCCCAACAGGCTGCACTGCCGGCTTCGGAAGGCAATGCGGTAGTCCCGCAGAACCGCTTCGGTGTTCCAGCCTCGCGATTCACTGGCTTCAGTGAAGGGGCTGTCTAATGGCGGCTTCGATCGCATAAGTCCTGTTCGAAGTAGACCATAACTTCCGTGAGGACGGATACCAGTCTGGAAAATCACCCCTTCAGGTGGCTGTCTTGCTTTTCCCCGAATTCTTCAATACATTGACCTGTCTTTGGACCGGAGGGTGTAAATGAAATCGTTGCTGCAGGCAGCGGGTTTGGTTGTCGTTTTGGCTGTGTTTTCCACGCTGCGGGGTGCCCAGTGGCCCGACTATCCCACGCCCAATGTTCCCAAGCTCGCGGATGGTCAGCCGAACCTGGAAGGCCCTGCGCCCCGGACGCCGGATGGCAAACCGGACCTCTCGGGAGTCTGGACGCTGAGAAATCAGGGAGGCGGACAGCGAGGCGCCGGTCCCGGTGGGGGTGCCAGAGGCGGCGGGCAGGGTGCGGGAGCCAGAGGCGCGGCTGCGCCACCACCAGCGGCAGCACCGGTTGCCGCTGCTCCTGCCGGGCTTCCGTTTGCTTCGTTCGCGGAAATCGGGGGAAGGGGCAATGCCGCGGGCGTCCCGTACACGCCCTGGGCCGCCGAGCTCAAGAAAGAGCGGATGGCGAACAACATGAAGGACAACCCCGACGCTCATTGCCTGCCCATTGGTTTGACGCAGATGCACCTTCATCCGCAGCCGCGCAAGATCATCCAGACGCCGAGCCTGATCGTGATGCTCTACGAAGCCCAGGGGGGCGTGCGGCAGATCTTTATGGACGGACGAAAACTGCCCGACAACGATCCCCAGCCGTGGTGGTATGGCTATTCGATCGGACATTGGGAGGGAGACACCCTCGTTGTCGAAACGACAGGCTTTCGCGACGATGTCTGGCTCGATATCAATGGCAGTCCGCTGACCTCGACCGGCAAGATGACGGAACGCATGAGACGCCTGAACTACGGGACCCTGGAAACCGAGATCACCATCGAGGATCCCAAGGCGTACACGAAACCGTTCACGGTGCGCGTCCAGCATCGCATAATGCTCAACACCGACCTGATCGAGTTTATTTGTAATGAAAACGAAAGGTCGTCCGAGTTCTATGATAAGTAGACCCGTTTAAGGAGTGGAGAGATGACGGTGAATTCCAAAACCTTGCTTGCCGCGTTTGCCGGATTGATTCTTGGTGCGGCTCCGATTCTTGCGCATCACTCGTACGCGGCGGAATTCGATGCCAAGAAAGTGGTCACGCTGACCGGCACCGTGACCAAGGTCGAATGGGCGAATCCTCACGCGCGTTTCTATTTCGACGCCAAGAATGAGGACGGCGTCATGGTCAATTGGAATTTCGAGCTCGCCAGTCCGAACGGACTGATGCGGAATGGGTGGACACGGAATTCTCTGAAGATCGGGGATGTCGTTGTCGTCAACGGCACTCTGGCGAAAAACGCGCCCTATGTCGGGAATACACGCACCGTGACGCTGGAGAGCGGAAAGCGCCTGTTTGCCGGATCGTCCGAAGGCGACGCGACAACGCCGTAGAGCATTCGGTCAGTTCTTTGCGGCCGGTTCCCGGAACGAACGTTCGACGTCATCGCGGGGATCGGTCGAGACCGGCTGGTCGCGCCACAGCCAGCGCATCATTTCCGGCATGATGGCGCCGCCCATCGACTGGCCGTGCCGGTTCATTCCCCACGCGTAGTTCACTTCGTAGCCCTTTTTCGTGAGCGCCTCCATCAGGCGGACGTTCTGATAAAACCAATCGCGGGTTTCGTCGTAGTTCCCGTTGGCGTTCAGCGCGCGGTTATCGTTGCGCCCATCCTGCAGAAAAACGCGAATAGGCTTCCTGTCGGTCTTAAGAACGATATCGGCATAGGCATGCCCCCCGCGGATATTCGTAAAACTGCCGACGATGCTCAGCACTTTTCGAAAATCATTCGGACGCTCCCAGGCAACGGTGAAGGCCGCGATGGCGCCGGAACTCGCGCCGCCGATGGCGTGCTGGTCGGGATCTTTCGAGATGTTGTATTCCTTGTACAGGACGGGCATCAGTTCATCGACGACGACGCGCGGATAGCGATCGTCCAGCGAGTTGTACTCAACCGGCCGGTTCGTGTCGCGGTCTCCCCAGTTTTGCGGCGTGGGTTCGGGTTGGTCGGGGCGCCGCCCGGGGTTGATGAAAACGGCGAGCATCACCGGGATCTCGCGCCGATAGATCAGGTTGTCGAGGACGTTCTGGGCGCGGAGGTTGCCCGCAGGCGCCATGAATGCCTGCCCGTCATTGAAGATCGTCAGGCTGGCGGGTGTGGCGGCGTTGTACTGCGCCGGAACATAGACGAAGTACGTGTGCTGGGTTCCGGGGAAGACGTTCGACGACAGGGTGAATGGCCCGCGCATCCGGCCTTTCGGTACGCCTTCCTGTTCCAGGGAATCCGGCCCCAGCTTGTAGAACGTATCGGGATTGGGCCCCGCCGGGGCGTTCTGTCCAAATCCATAACGCATGACCGTTGTCGCAGCGAGGACGGCGATCAACGGCATCCACAATACGGCTCGTTTCATGGTTCGTTTCCTCCGGAATTTTCGCCGCCAAGATAGCAAAGCTACTTTGCCGGCACGCGTTTCAGCAGCGCACTTGCTTTGCGAAACAAAGGGCGCTCACGGCGGCGCAGGTAATTCGGCATGGTCGGCTTTTTCTGCAGCACTTTTTGCGCCCATTCCCGAGCTTCGGAATTGCGTCCCTGAGAGACCAGAAAATCGGCGTAGTTCAGATACGTTTCTGAGATCGTTGATGCACGGGTGGCCTCCTGAAAGCAGGCTTCCGCTTTTTCCGGCTGGTTGGAGTTCGCGTAAGCATGCGCCAGTAGCCCGATTGCCCGATGCAGATCGTACTTGCGATCTATCGAAGTGATGTATTCCAGATCGGTGACGGCGTTGGCGAAGTCGCCGGTTTCCAGACATGCAATACCGCGCCGGTAGAACGCGTCGTCCGAGCAACCCCGCGCGGCAATGGCCTTGTTGAAGGTTTCCCGGGCCCTGGGAAAATCCCTCGCATCCAGATACAGGTCGCCAAGCTCTTCCAGGTTTCCAACCGCGGGATTATCCACCACCAGGGCTTCGAGTTGACGCATGCGTTTCCGTTGCGAAAACCCATCGAACGACTGGCGAAGCAGCCCCAGGTCGGGAATCACCTCAACGACGATGTAGATGAGGGACCCGAAAGGAATAAGAATGATGACCCAGAGCCAGTATCCGTCCGGCCGCCGCCGAATGAAATGAATGATCGCCAGCACACGCAACAGCAGGCCCCAGGGCTGGATGTTAAAGAGACCACTGAGGAAATTCATGGACTGCGGGAATATACCAGACAGGGAAATGAGAGGGACAGAGAGCAATTTCGCCAAAATAAGGGGACAGATCCCGCCGGGGTCTGTCCCCTTATCTCCGAAATACCCGCCAGTGGCCTGATATAGTTCGTGAAGTTATGTTGGAAACAGACAGGCTGCTTCTTCGACGTTGGAAAATCTCGGATCGTGAACCATTCGCGGAAATGAACGCCGACCCGCGCGTGATGGAATTCTTTCCCGACTGCCTTACACGCGAGGAGAGCGATCAACTCATCGAAAGCATCGAGACCCACTTCGTCAATCACGGCTTTGGACTTTTTGCCGCCGAGTTGAAGGCGGAGGCGAAGCTCATCGGCTTCATTGGCCTGCACGTCGCCGGCTTCCAGGCGCACTTCACGCCTTGTGTGGAGATTGGCTGGCGAATCGCGGCGCCCTATTGGGGTAAGGGCCTGGCGACAGAAGGCTCCCAGGCGGTTATCCGGTTCGCGTTCGACCGCCTGAAGCTGGAAAGTCTGGTGTCGTTTACGGCGCCCGAAAACATGGCGTCCCGCCGGCTGATGGAAAAGCTCGGGATGACGCACGATCCCAAGGATGACTTCGAGCATCCCAAATTGCCGCCGGGGCATCGGCTGCGAAGGCATGTGTTGTATCGGCTGAAAAATCCGAATGCGCCGTAGGTCTGTGTCCGCCTGAAATCTAACCAGACGGGGCTCTTCCCCGGACCCCGGCTCGGGCGCTTGCGGGGCGCCTTCGGCGCAAGCACGCCTCCGGCTTGCACTGGAGTTTAGACATTTTGGAGTCCGAGCGAGAGCGGAAACACGAGGTTACGTCTCCGGTTTGCAGGTTGGTCCGCAAGGCGATGGCGACGTTGAAATGTGAGTCTGAGCACGCCGGAGGCGTGCTGAGAATTTAGCCCCGGGTGGAGCGAGCGAAGCGAGCGCAACCCGGGGTTACCGTAATGGGAATGTTGCACCCCGGCAGGGGTGCAGGGATTCCTCGCACCCCTGCCGGGGTGCAAATGCCGCTCGTGAGATGAACCCCGGATATCGCTGCGCTCCACCCGGGGCTAAATTCTCAGCACGCCTCCGGCGTGCACAGCGTCACGTTTCAACGTCGCCATCGCCTTGCGGACGAACCTGCAAAGCGGAGACATAACCTCGTGTTTCCGCTCCCTTTTGAGCGATTCGCTGCCGGCGTCCATACAAATTAGAACGCCCATCGGTTGGAAAATGTGACATTGTAGGCGAACTTTATCCCCACCTGGGTGAGGGACAGGAGGAATCATGCGGCGACTCTCAGTAATGGCAATCCTTGTTGCGACGATGACCCTCTCGGCTATCGCGCTCGGGCAGGCTCCGGCAAGCGACGTCGTGATCAATTCGGGCAACTTCAGCCCCATCGTCCAGGATCTCGATAAGTCGCTTGCCTTCTATACCGATCTGCTCGGCGCCACGCCGCCGGCCACAGCTCCGGCCTGGGGCGCCGACCCGGCCCTGCTGAATTTTCTCGGGGTGCCGGGTGCGCAGGTACGGTTCACTCAAGTCAGAATCCCGGGTTCGGCGATGCGTGTCGAGATCGTGGAGTTCAAAGACATCGAGCGCAAGGCGGTGCAGCCACGGCTTCAGGACCCTGGCGCGGTGCGGCTCATTCTCGTGGTTCGAGATATTGAAATGTTACTCGGACACTTGAAGGGCAGGGGAGTGCCGGTTGTGACGGCGGGCGGCGCGCCGGTAAGTGTGAACACTCCAGGATCCCGGGGCCGTGCCGTGATCGTGAAAGATCCGGATGGATTCTTCATTGAACTGCTGCAGCCGGACCCGTTGCCGGAGACCGCGGTTGCTGCCGGGACGAATATCATCGATGCCCGCTTCGGTCTCACCATTGCGGATACCGACCAGACGATGAAGGTCTATCGCGATCTGCTCGGGTTCAGGCCCGAGGTGGGAGGAGCGTTTTCCGGCGATAAGGCCGTCACGGACCTGATGTCGACGCCCGGAGCCCAGATGCGGTTCAGCACGGCAGTGGTTCCCGGCTCACGGCTGGCGGTGGAATTCGTGGAGTTTAAAGGTATTGACCGAAAGCCGATCGGCGCCCGCATCCAGGACTCCGGCGCGACGCGGCTTCAACTCCGGGTGCGCGACACGGATGCGACCGTGAAGATGCTGACGGCTGCCGGCGGAACGGTCATCACGACGGGTGGGAACGGCGGGCCCATCGACATGTCGGGCCTGCGCGTCGCGCTGGTGCGCGAGTTGAATAATCTGTTTCTCGTGACGATGGCGCAGGGGCAGCCCCCTGCGCCACGCGGCCGCCAATAAGCGGCGCTACTTCTTGGTCAGGACGAATTCGGTGGTGCGGTTGCCCCGGCCGCCCGCGGGGGCAATGCGCGTCAGGATCAACTGGCCGTCCTTCATCTCTCCGGTATAAGCGTAAACCGTCTGCGGCGCCCGGCCGGCGCTGAAGGAGATCCTGCCGCCTTCGACCTTGCCGTCCTTGACATCGTCGGCATTGCCCTCGCCAAAGGTGATATTCCCTGAGAGTTTGCCTTCCTTCGACTGTTTGAGATTCAGGGAGACCTTCTGGGCACCGCCGGCGAAGCCGCCGCCTCCAAATCCGCCACCTCCACCAAAGCCGCCGCCACCGCCGCCGCGTCCACCGCCGCCGCCGCCGCCGCGTCCGCCGCCACCGCCAAATCCACCCCCTGCGGGGGCGCCACCACCGCCCGCTTCTGCAGGCGGCGCCCCTTCAGCCGCGGGCGGGCCCGCAGGACCACGGGCACCCGGCGGCGCGGCCTTGATTTCTCCCTTCCATTTTCCGGCAAAGTTTACGTCCTCCGCCAATACCACGATAGCCAGGAGGCCGATAAGCCCAGCCGCCATCACCATTCCAACTTTCTGCCGATATGACATAAGTGCCTGCTCCTTTTGCAGTGTTAATCCGAAGAAGAATATCCCAGGCCGTCGCCGAAAAACCAGACTCCGTTTCCGGGCAAAAGACTACTCCCTGCGACAACTTCGGTACTTGACACTGGACAGAGTCGCGACTAACGTTGCCATCGGTATATTTACAATTGTTTGGGATCAAGAAAGGAGCTTCAGCGATGAGAATTCGTTGGAATTCAATCGTTATCGTGGCGGCAACCCTTGCAGTATTGGTTCTCGTGCAAGTGATGCCCGCCGTTCAGGCCCCGGGAGGCCAGCGAGGCGCTGGCGTGCTGCGCCCCCAGCCCAGGGGGAGGGGCCGTTGCGCCTGGCCGCGGAGGACGCGGCGGTGGACGCGGTGGCAGAGGCGGAGCCCCGGCTGCTCCTGCGGGTCCTGTTCCCCGGCTGCCCAACGGCAAGCCGGACCTGAGCGGTCATTGGGCGAACCCTTACGCCAACAATATGGCGGGTCGCGGCAGCGTTTACGATCCGACTAAGAAGAAGGCAGACGGGACTTACGAACTTCTGACCTGGGAACATCAGGGTGAGCCGCTTACCGAGTTCAGGGGAACCCCGAAAAACTTCGATCTTCCCTATACCGACTGGGGAAAGAAGCATTGGGCCGACTACGATCCCGTCGCCGACGGCGATTATGCCGGTAGCTGCCTGCCGTTTGGCATGTCGCGCAATATCAATTCTCCTCACGGCCTCCAGATGGTGCACAACGTAGACGCGCTGGCGATCCTTTTCGAGCAGAATACGTGGTTCACTTTCGTGCCGATCAATGACTCGGTCAAATGGCCCGCCGACCTGCCGCCCGCATGGAACGGCGTGTCCACAGCACACTGGGACGGAGATACCCTGGTCATCGAGACAACGAACTTTAATGGCTATACACGTCTTGACACCACGGGCCATCCTCACAGCAAGGACATGAAGCTCATCAATACGTCTGCTGCGAACCGACTCCAATACGATCCTGCATACCGTAACCGTTCACGATCCCAAGGCGTATACTAAGGACTGGATGAACGTGCGGACGTGGAGACTCAAACCCGCGACAGACGTGCTCATGGAGTACTCGTGCGAGGAGAACAACCTTGGCGTTTACGACGGGGCGATTAAACGCTGGACACCGCCGGAAGACATCGATAACTAATCCTACAGGAGGCACTTATGCGAAAAGGGTTTTGGACGGCGTTGCTGCTGGGTACCGGCATGGTGGTTGCCTCGGCGTCGTCAGTTTTCGCCCATCACTCCGTCACAGCGGAGTTCGATACCAGCAAGAAGATCACCTTCACCGGTACGGTGAAGAAGGTGGAGTGGGGCAACCCGCACATTTACACCCTGATCGAGGCGAAGGACGACACCGGTAAGGTCGTTGTCTATCGGGTTGAAGGATCCGCTCCGAACGCGCTCTATCGCGCGGGTTGGAGGCCCGATACGCTGAAGCCCGGCGAAACAGTATCCGTGACGGGGAATAGAGCGAAGAACCCCGAGTCGATGAACGTCGGCCAGGCTCGGATCACGACCGCAGACGGCAAGACCGTATTCTAGGTAAAGAAGCGGGAAAATTCGGAAGAAATTCGGTGCCGTGCACCTCGAACCCCGAATTCGCGAAATGGAAAGCATTTCATGCTGTCCTCAGCGAATTCGGGGTTCGCTCGTTATGCCGGGGTAACGAGAATTTTGTTCCCGCAAGGCATAACGGGCCAGGGTCCGGGGCAGAGCCTCGTCTAGTTCGAGGTGCACGGCCCCGAATTTCTTCTACGTCGTGTAGTCGGCGTTGATGCGAATGTACTCTTCAGTCAGGTCGCAGGTCCACACTGTGGCCCGTCCTGTCCCGGAATGCAGCGACACCCGAATCCGGACTTCCTTGGATTTCAATTTCTCCGACGCCAGCTTCAAATCCCCGTTGATCAGGGGAACATCGTCGATGAAGAGCTCCACCGCTTCTCCAGCCAGAGGTATCCCGGAATTTCCCACAGCACAGATCAGACGGCCCCAATTCGGGTCGCAGCCGTAAATTGCGGTTTTGACCAGAGGGGAGCGCGCGATGGTTCTGCCGATTTCACGGGCGGCAGCGTCGGTGGGGGCGCCTTCGATGGTCAGTTCCACGAACTTGGTGGCGCCTTCGCCGTCACGCGCGATCGCCTTGGCGAGGGTCTGGCAGATGCCGGTGAGCTGCTCCGTGAAGGCCTCAACCGAGGGCGTGATGCCGGAAGCGCCATTGGCGAGCACCGCAACCGTATCGTTGGTGGAGGTGTCGCCGTCCACGGTAATCGAATGAAAGGAGCGGTCCACGGCGTCGCGGAGCGCTTTGTCCAGGGTGGAGAAGTCCACCTTTGCATCCGTCAGGACGTAGGCCAGCATCGTCGCCATATTGGGATGGATCATGCCTGAACCTTTTGCAAAGCCAAGCATGCGCACTCCATTCACTTCGGAAGCGGCCACTTTGGGAACCGTGTCCGTCGTCATGATGGCTCGGGAGAAGACGTCTGCCCCCTGCGGGTTCATCGTCGCCAGCAGCGTGGGAAGGGCTCCGCATATTCGTTCTACGGGCAGCGGACGGCCGATCACTCCAGTGGAAGAGACGAAAACTTCCGTGGGCCGGCAGTTTATCTGTCTGGCAAGTTCGGCAGCGCATTGCCGCGCCGCGGCGATTCCGGCCTCCCCCGTCACCGCATTGGCATTACCGGCATTGACCAGGATCGCGCGGACCGAGTTTCCGGATTCTTTCAGGTGTGCTCTGGTGACGAGGATAGGGGCGGCCGGAAACGCGTTCCGGGTGAACACCGCGGCGGTGGTTGCGGGACGGTCGGAATAGAGGAGCCCGAGGTCCAGGCCGCTTTTCTTGATGCCGGCTGCGGTGGCAGCAATCTTGAAGCCGGCAACCCTGAAGGTTTCCGGGGAAATGGCCTCCGGCACTAAAACCTCGAATTGCCGCGCGGATGCGCCTCGTCGATCATCATCGCTTTGCCGTTGATACGGTGGCCATTCAGCCGCTGCCGGGCTTTGTCTGCATCTTCAGCAGTCATTTCGACGAACGCGAATCCGTTCCTCACCACGGCCACGGACAGAACACGCCCCACCACGCTGAATAGGTTCAGAACGGCGGCCGTTTGTGTGCTGTCCGGAAGGTTTCCGATCAGGAGCTTCTTCGTTGTTGTGGGGGCCGGCATTTGAATACTTATTCTCGACGATGAATATTTATGCACGGCCGGGTTTTAGTCAAGCACTATTTTGAAGTTGCCGGAGTGTCGCTCGATATGGCATTAGATCTCTCTCGGAGGAGGAGCAATGCGGAAACTATTGCCTGTGATTCTCTTGTTGGTTCTGGCCGTTCCGGTCGTCGGCCAGCTGCGGGCTACCGGCCCTGACAATTCCCTGAAGATTGGCGATATGGCGCCCGATTTCCCGATCGCGCCTCCGCCAGGCCAGCGTGGAGCGCAGGCCAGCAGCCTGGCTCAGATGACGAAGGAGAAGAACGTTCTGATCATGTTTTTCCCTGCTGCGTTTTCGCCGGGCTGCACGACCGAGTTCACCCAGGCGGGTATTCACTATGACAAGTTCACGGCGCTCAATGTCGAGATGATCGGTATTTCACGTGACGGAATCTGGTCGTTGGAAGAGTTCAAGAAAAAGGTCGGAGCGAAGAACACGTTCGTCAGCGATCTTGAATACAACATCATTCCCAAGTACGGGGCCTCGAATCCTGGCCGCAGCGCTCTGCGGTACTACTACCTGGTCGACACGACGGGAAAGATCATCTGGAAGGACTCGTCCGGCGGGTTGCTCGATACCGAGAAACTGGTTGCCCAACTCTCCGCGGCCTTGAAGAAGTAGTCTGAGCCGGGACGTTCACCAAATTCACAAAACTTTCGTAGAAGGGGGGCTCAGCGCGCATCGGGTGAGCCTCCCGTCTCCAGCCCTGACGGCAGGAGTCTCGCCGGGTTTTTTCGCCATGTGCTGCCGGAAAGAGGCCGCCGACTCAATATCCCGGCGGCCATTCCCACCTTGGATGTACCGGGCGATTTGCAGTGTCTTGCGGTATTTGCGCCCGAGCAAAGCGACAAAAGACAGCGTGTTAGAATCGGCTTCATGAATTCTGGATCGGCGGGTACACCAGACCACTTGACGTATCCGACGGATCTCTCCTCCCGCTCCATCGGCGGTATTCTGGAGCGTGCTGGCGCTGACGTGGTATTTCTCGGCGACCCGCGCCTGCAGATAAAGCCGGGTCCCGTGATGTTCCAGCAAATGCGGCAGGTGCTTGGCGAGTCGGGTGCAGGGCTGGTCTATTCCGACGGCGAGGGACATCCGCGGATCGACTATCAACTCGGCAGCTTGCGTGACAGCTTCGATTTTGGCCCGGTCGTGGCCGTTTCCGTGCCGGCTGCACGGAAGGTCTGGCAGGGTGGAGAATACCGTTATGGGGGGCTCTACGACCTCCGGCTGAGACTCTCCGAGGCATTCCCGATCGTTCGCATTCCGGAAGCTCTGTACGCCTCGACGATCGCCGATTCACGATCGTCGGGGGAGAAACAATTCGACTACGTGGACCCGAAGAATCGCGAGTATCAGATTGAAATGGAGCAGGTCGCGACATCACATCTCCAGCGAATCGGCGCCTGGCTGGCGCCCGGGTTCCTCCCGGTGTCTCGATCCTGCGATCCGTTTCCGGTTGAAGCCAGCGTCGTTATTCCTGTCCGAAATCGTGAGCGCACGATTCTCGAGGCGGTCGAGAGCGCTCTGGGGCAATCCGCCGGCTTCACCTTTAATGTTCTGGTAATCGACAATCACTCGACCGACCGTACCACGGAGATTCTTCGGGGCATTTCCGATCCACGACTCGTTCATCGGATTCCCGCTCGCCAGGATCTCGGCATCGGAGGCTGCTGGAACGAGGCGATCGCCTCTGCTTCCTGTGGACGCTATGCGGTCCAGCTCGATTCCGACGATCTTTATTCGTCGGTCTCGAGCCTCGAGCGTCTGGTCGAGGAGCTGAAGCGGGGGCCCTACGCCATGGTGATTGGGTCCTACACGATGGTAAATTTCAAGCTGGAAACGATTCCGCCCGGGTTGATCGACCATCTCGAATGGACGCCGGAGAACGGCCGCAACAATGCTCTCAGGATCAACGGTCTCGGAGCGCCGCGGGCGTTCGACACGGCTGTTGTCAGGCGCATCGGATTTCCCAACGTCAGTTACGGTGAGGATTATGCCGTGGGGCTGCGGATCTCCCGCGAGTATCAGATTGGCCGGATTTACGATTCGCTCTATCTCTGCCGCCGGTGGGAGGGCAATAGCGACAGCGCGCTCCCCCTTGAGACGGCCAATCGCTACGATTTCTACAAAGATGGATTGCGCACCGATGAACTTCTCGCTCGTCAGCGACATTGATCGACTGCTGGAAAGTCAGGCGGGCGCCTGGCCCCTGCTGGCCCGCGGCCTCCAGGGATTGCGTGAAAGCCAGACCCGTGTGGAACGCGTCTTCGGCCGCGACGTCCTTGTCCGGCATATCCCGCACCGCATCGGGAGCACCACTGCCCCGGTGGACGCCATTTCCGTCTCGCAACGGATCTGTTTTCTCTGTCCGATGCATCTGGACCCCGCAGAGAAGGGGCTGCCGTTCAATGAAGAATTCATCATCTACTGCAATCCGTTTCCGATCCTGGAGCGTCATCTGACGATCGTTAACGTCGCGCACCGGCATCAGCGCATTGCCGGACAGTTCGGAGTCTTCCTGCAACTTGCTGAAGCGCTTCCCGATTCATTTGTGATCTATAACGGTCCGGAATGCGGCGCTTCCGCCCCGGATCATCTGCACTTCCAGGCGTGCTCGCGCACGGTCTTCCCGATCGAGCACGACATCCATTCAGGTTACGTGCCCCGCGTCTTTATCTTGCGCGATCGCGAAGCGGAGCGGCTGGTTTCACGCCTGGAGGCCCTGGTCGAAGCGCTCCGTGATGTCACAGAACCCATGTTCGAACCCCTGATCAACGTTGCGGGTTTCCATTCCCGCGGAGAATGGAGTGTTTTCGTCTTTCCACGAGGCAAACACCGTCCACGAGTTTTCGAAACGGGCGAGCTGACGGTCAGCCCGGCGACGATCGATCTGTGTGGAGTTTTCGTCGTTCCGAAACCCGACGACTTCCGCAGAATCCGGGGTGCCGACATCCAGGGAATTTTCGAGGAAGTCACGCTGCCGGCGGATCCATTCGAAGCGGTGCTGGCGCGGCTTGGAGGGAAGCCGTGAATCTCTCGGTGGGGCTGGCCGAGGGACGTGATTCGGTCGAGTTGGAATTGCTCGGAAGCTTTACGGACCGCTCCGGGCGCATCTTTCCTCCGGGCCGGCATCGCTTCGATGCGGCGATCGATCTTCAACCCAGTGGCGCAAACGCTGCTGACGCCGCGTTTGCGCTCGACGACATCACCATCGGTATCGGTTTCCATTGGGAGAGAAAGGAACGGCAGGTTTTCCGCGGCGGGGTGCGAATTCTTCAAGCCGGGAAGTTGACCGTCATCAACGACGTCTCGCTCGAGGACTACGTCACCAGCGTCATCTCGTCGGAGATGAGCGCCTCCTGTCCGGTAGAATTGCTCAAGGCCCATGCCGTGATTTCCCGCAGCTGGCTCTGCTATCCCAAACTCCATCCGGAAAACGCCGGGGCGGGCAGCTTTGCGACCCGTCGCGGCGACGAGATCATCCGCTGGTACGGCCGTGAAGCTCATCGTGATTTCGACGTCTGTGCGGACGATCATTGTCAGCGCTATCAGGGAATCACGAAGGCTCATTCGCAGGCCGTGATGCAGGCGGTTGAAGCCACGAAGGGACAAATGCTGAGGTATGCCGGAAAGATCTGCGACGCCCGCTTCTCGAAGTGCTGCGGCGGCGTGACTGAGGAGTACCGAACGGCCTGGGACGATCGCTTTGTGCCATATCTTGTTTCAGTTCCCGACACGGATGCGAGCGGTCAGGTCTACTGCGATACGCAGGATCGCTCGCTGCTTGCCGAAATTCTGCCCGGCTTCGATCAGGAGACCAGAGATTTCTATCGCTGGGAGGTGACGTACTCGGGGGATGAAATTCGCGAACTCGTGCGGACGCGCCTGGGGGAAGACCCTGGTGTTGTCCTGGCGTTGAAGCCCTTGCTGAGAGGGCCGTCCGGCCGGATCATCAAGCTGCGGATCGAAGGGCAAGCGAAATCTCTGATCGTCGGCAAGGAACTCGAGATTCGCCGGGTACTCTCGCGTTCCCACCTTTACAGTTCGGCGTTCGATGTCGAGCGAACAGGGGAGAACTTCACTTTGCGCGGGAAAGGCTGGGGTCACGGCGTCGGACTGTGTCAGATCGGCGCTGCCGTGATGGCAAGCCGGGGGAAGACCTACCGCGAAATTCTCCAGCACTACTATCCGGGAACAGAGTCGCTGTAGTGGGGCAGGCCGCGCGCCTCAGAGCTTTCCGATTGGGAAAGCCGTGCGATGCGAAGCACACGCAGGCAGATCCATATTCGCACTGCACCGGGTCATCGCCAGCGGGGCGAAAGACGTGGAGGCAAAAGGGAAAGCTCGTTATGCCGGGCGTAACGAGAATTTTGTTCCCGCAAGCATAACGGGCCAGGCGCCGAAGGCGCCCTGGAGTTTAGACATCCTTGAGTCTGAGCGGGAGCGGAAACACGAGGTTACGTCTCCGGTTTTCAGGTTCGTCCGCAAGCGATGGCGACGTTGAAACGTGAGCCTGAGCACGCCGGAGGCGCGCGAACTTAGCCCCGGGTTAAGTGAGCGAAGCGAGCGCAACCCGGGGTTACCGTAACGGGAGTGTTGCACCCCTGCCGCGGTGCGAACGCCCCTCATGAGGTGAACCCCGGGTGTCGCTGCCCTCCATCCGGGGCTACCTCCCTTTCACGCCTCCGGCGTGCAAAATGTCTAGACTCCAGGGCGCCGAAGGCGCCGCCGCGCAAGCGCCCGAGCCGGGGTCCGGGGCGGAGCCCCGTCTAGATAGCGGAGCCCGTGGCCTCCAGCTTTCCGCAGTTTTTTGTGAGGGCGGACCGGGCATATACTTCCCGTCACTTCATCACAGGGGGAATTCTTATGACTGTCGACATGGACAAGCTTCATCAACTCGCGAACAAAGTTGTCGACGACATGGGTGGCGCGGCCAGCGGCGCGCTCGTGCTGCTTGGCGACCGGCTGGGATTGTTCAAGGCGCTGGCCGCCAGTGGTCCGCAGACCCCGGCTCAACTTGCGAAGCGAACGAAGACCAATGAACGTCTGGTTCGGGAATGGCTGAACGGAATGGCTGCCAGCGGGTACGCCAACTACGAACCCGCGTCGGGAAAGTTTTCTCTCGATGCGGAGCAAGCCATGGCGTTCGCCGAAGAGGGTGGTCCGGCATTCATGCCCGGTGGATTTCAGACCATCGCCTCCATGTGGCTGGACGAAGGAAAGGTCGCGAAGTCCTTCAAAACGGGCAAGGGCGTGAACTGGGGAAACCATCATCATTTTCTGTTCGAAGGGACGGAGCGGTTCTTCCGTCCCGCGTATAACGCCAACCTGCTGGAATCGTGGATTCCCGCTCTCGACGGCGTGCGTGAAAAACTGGAGCGCGGCGCGCTCGTCGCCGACGTGGGATGCGGCCACGGTTCCTCGACAATTCTCATGGCGAAGGCCTTTCCGAAGTCCACCTTCGTGGGCTTCGACTATCACAAGCCATCGATTCAGACCGCGAAGAAGCGGGCACGGGCGGCCGGAGTTTCAAAGAACACGGAGTTCAAGGTTGCCGACTCCACGAAGTTTCCGGGAAAGGGTTACGACCTGGTGACGTGTTTCGATTGTCTGCACGACATGGCGAATCCTGTCGGCACGGCGAAACACGTGCGCAAGGTGCTGAAACATGACGGAACGTGGATGATTGTGGAGCCCAACGCGAAGGATACTCCCGAAGAGAATCATAATGCGATCGGCCGCGTCTTCTATAGCGCCTCGACCATGATCTGCGTGGGTGTTTCGCTTGCGCAGGGCGGCCCCGCGCTTGGAGCGCAAGCCGGGGAAAAGGAACTTCGGAAGGTGTTGAAAGAGGGAGGATTCTCGCGAGTTCGGCGAGCCACCGAGACGCCATTCAATATCATCCTGGAAGCAAGGCCGTCCTGACACGGCAGGGTATCTTTTGGGTGGGCTTATAATTACGGTATGGCGTCTTCGTGGAACGAAAACTACGCGCAGGGTTTCATGCCGTGGGATACAGGCGTGCCGGATCCGTTGCTCATTCAGGTGGTCGCGTCAGGTGCGCTGCCTTTGGGGCGGGCGCTGGATGTGGGGTGCGGGACCGGCACCAACGCGATCTGGCTGGCACAGCGCGGCTACGAGGTTTGCGGCGTGGACGTGGCGCCGTTGGCGATCGAAAAAGCCCGCGCCAAGCTCGCCGCCGGTTTGAACTGCCGTTTCGCCGTCCTCGACTTTCTTGCCGGACGGCCCGAAGGCGGGCCCTTCGATCTGGTATTCGATCGAGGCTGCTTCCACGTGTTTGACGAGCCAGGCGACCGGACGAGATTCGCTGCTCAGGTGGCTGCAGTGCTCACCCCAGGGGGGATGTGGCTGAGCCTGATCGGCAGCACCGAAGGGCCGCCACGGGAGATAGGCCCGCCGCGACGCTCGCTGCGTGACGTGACAGATGCTATCGAGCCGCACCTCGAAATATTGTCGGTGCAGTCGGCCCAGTTTCGCGACGCGCCCGAGCCCGTCATGGCATGGATCTGCATGTCCCGTTACCGCACTACGCCGGCGCAGCCGTCGACCCGTCGCGGCTGAAGGAGCTTCCCCGGCGTAAAGTGTCGGAGCCTGGAAAAGGCGTTATCCCTGGTCGTTCTTGTAAGTTCTGACGTGGGTTGCCAGGCCCAATTTCTCAAGGCCACAGATCACATACCATCCGATATCCACCTGCCACCAGTGACGGCTGAAGCAAGCCGAAGCTGGATAGGCGTGATGGTTGCCGTGCCAGTTCTCGCCCCACGCCGAGACCTGCAGCGGGCCAAGCCACCAGATGTTCTGGCTGGTATCGGCGCCATCCGCAAGGCCTTCCTTCAGGTGCAGCAGGCTGTTCACAAATGCTTGCATGTGAAGGCAATACACCATACGGACTGCGCCAAGCCAGAAGAGCCCGGCCCACCCAAACAGGAAGTAGCCAAAAGTCAGTGAAATTGCGATGAGGTAGGGCTGAGCCTTTGCCCAGAAAAGATAACGAGGCTGGATAAGATCCGGACACCATTTTTCCATACTGGAAGGTTCCCACTGGTAGAGCCAGCGCAGATGAGCCCACCAGAAACCGCCGTGCCGGGGACTGGAGACGTCGTCAAGCGTGTCGGAATTCGCATGGTGATTGCGGTGATTTGCGATCCACGTGCTCGGTGCGCCCGAGCCATTGAATACGGCAAAGAAGATCAGAATTTGTTCCACGACGGGATGAAGTTTGACCGCGCGGTGTGACAGCCCCCGGTGGTACCCCACGGTCGTTCCCAGCGCTCCGAGCGCTATCCCTATGAATGTAGCCAGAAATACTTTCCACCCGGGAGCCGGGAAAAGCACGATTCCGACTACAGCCAGTACATGAACCAGCAGGATGTAAAAGAAAACAGAGACATTCTCGCCTTCCGCCCTCCACCACGGCTGCGTCCAGGGATGTTTCTCCAGCAGCTTCGACTGTTCCATCAACACACGTCCTCCATTGAGCAAAATCGCGGAATACTATCACAGCGAAAGAGGGAAACCCCTTATGTTATTTGAGTTTCCGTCTTTTGCTTACAGGCAGTTACTTCTTAGGAAGGTATTTGTCGGGGTTGTCCTTGAAGCTCTTCATGTCTGTGCCGGAGCAGAAATAGTACGTCTCACCCTTGTAGGTATATGAAAGATCTTTCGCCTTGTCCACCCACAGTTTACAGACCGGATCCTGAACTTGCCCCTTCTTCTGCGATGCCCCGAAATCCGTGCCGAGGGTCAGGGTCAGGAATGCAGCCAGGAAGAGGACTCGTTGTGCTCGTTTCATTACCAAATCTCCCCTAAGTCCGCAGATCGATTCTCTACAGCGCCCTATCAAATAACGTTGTTGTCATCCTAAATTCAAGAAGAATCTCCCTGGAAATCCGCGGGGAATCGGAGCGCTTTTGTTGACGGACAATTTTTTGGACGGCCGGGAGTGGCTTTCGTTGCCTCCTAAATAGACGGGGCTCTGCCCCGGACCCCGGCTCGGGCGCTTGCGCGGCGCGACAGCCGCGCGCCGCTGCCCTCGCGGCGGCGCCTTCGGCGCCTGGGATTTTCGACATTTTGCACGCCGGAGGCGTGAAAGGAATGTAGCCCCGGGTTGAGCTCGCTTCGCTCGCTTAACCCGGGGCTAAATTCTGAGCACGCCTCCGGCGTGCTCAGACTCACGTTTCAACGTCGCCATCGCCTTGCGGACGAACCTGAAGACCGGAGACGTAACCTCGTGTTTCCGCTCCCGCTCAGACTCAAGAATGTCTAAACTCCAGGCGCCTTCGGCGCCTGGCCCGTTATGCCTTGCGGGAACAAAATTCTCGTTACGCCCGGCATAACGGCATAACGAGCTAGAGCAGTTTCTCGAAGTCCGCAAGACGAGTTACGGGTTGCTTGCAGGACAGGTTCTCGCAAACATAGGCGGTCGGGCTTCCGTCCTGGGGAAAGCGGCCACGCAACAGCGGGATGTCGCTCTGGCCGGCGGCGATGACAGTGCGGGGGAGGTAACGCCGGCGGTAGGCCGTGAGAAAATGCCCGGTGCCTGCCGCCGTACCGACGAGGGCAATTTCCGATGAAGGGCCGATCGCGAAATCCACGGCCGCCAGCATCCGGCCGAACCCGGAGGCGTACTGGCCGAGATGACTTTCCACAGCGGAGAAGACTCGCTCGGCCTGCCGTCGAAAGTCTTCACGCCCAAGCAGCGCAGCCAGACGCAGCAATACATCGGCCGCCACCGAGTTTCCGGAGGGTGTGGCGTTATCGAAAAAGTCTTTCGTGCGCGCGATAAGTTCCTCGTGATCGGTTGCCGTGAAGTACAAGCCGCCCTGACTTTCGTCTGCGAATCGATCCACGATGATGTCTGCCAGGGATTCCGAGCGGTGGAGCCATCGCTCATCGAACGTGAGTTGGTAGAGCGAAAGCAGTCCGTCGGCGACGTTCGCATAATCGTCCAGGCAGGCGTTGAAACGCGCCCGCCCATCCTTGAAGCTGTGCAGCAGACGCTCGCCGTCCCACAGCTTGTCGAAGAGAAAAGCGGCATTGGCTTCGGCGACCTGCCGATAGTCGTCGCGCTCCAGAAAGGCGGCGGCGTCGGCGAAGGCTCGCAACGCAAGCCCGTTCCAGTCCGTCAGGATCTTCTCGTCGCGTCCGGGATGAACCCGCTTTTCGCGCGCCGCGTAGAGCCGGGGCAATGCGGCTGCCGCTTTTGCCGCCAGGTCTGCTTCCGGAATGTTTTCGAGCCGGCAGAACAGCTCCGGAGGGCGCGGGACATTGAGGATGTTGTGTCCCTCCCAGTTGCCGTATTCGGTGACGTTAAAATAGCGGGCGAGCAGTTCGCTGTCGTCGCCGACGATGCGGTCAAACTCATCGCGATCCCAGACGTAGAACTTGCCTTCGACGCCTTCGCTGTCTGCATCCTGGGTGGAGTAGAATCCGCCGCCCGGGTCACGCATCTCGCGCACAAGGAAATCGAGGATCTCCACCGTGATTCTCTTGTAGAGCGGTTTCCCGGTGATCCGGTACCCATCCAGATAAGCCCGAGCCAGCAGCGCGTTGTCATAGAGCATCTTTTCGAAATGCGGGACGAGCCAGCGATCGTCTGTCGAATAGCGGTGGAACCCGCCGCCCGCCTGATCGTAAATTCCGCCGCCGGCCATTTTGTCCAGCGTGAAGGTGGCGCTCTCGAGCGCCTGCCCATTGCCGGTCCGGTGGTGATAGCGCAGCAGGAAGTCGATGCTCATGCTCGGCGGGAACTTGGGAGCGGTGCCGAATCCGCCTTCGCTGCGATCGAAGCGGCTCATCAGCGAAGCAGCGGCTGCATCCAGGGTTTCCGGGCCGATGGATACTTCGCCGGGTCCCGCCTCCATCCGCTGGTTGAGATGCTGCCGAAGCGACTGGGCGTTTTCCTGGATGTCCTTTTGACGTGTGCGGTACGCCTCCGCGATGCTGCCGAGCAGGCGGGAAAAGCCGGGACGCCCGTAGCGATCGTCAGGCGGAAAGTACGTGCCGCCGTAAAAAGGTTCGCCGTTGGGCCGCAGGAAGACCGTCAGGGGCCAGCCGCCGCTTCCTGTCATGATCTGAACGGCGCTCATGTAGATCTGGTCGAGATCCGGACGTTCCTCGCGATCGACCTTGATGTTGATGAAATGGTCGTTCATCACCCTGGCGATCGCCGGGTTTTCGAACGACTCGTGCTCCATCACGTGACACCAGTGGCATGCAGAGTAGCCGATGCTCAGCAGAATCGGTTTGTCTTCCCTGCGGGCGCGGTCGAGCGCCTCTTCCGACCACGGATACCAATCGACCGGATTGTTGGCATGCTGCTGCAGATAAGGACTGGTTTCCCGGGCTAATCGGTTGGGCATGGTTTTCTATCGCGCTTATCGACGGGGTGTTCGGCTTCCCGTGACCGCTTCTTCAAGAGCACTGGCCGTCACCGCGAAATGGCTGGCGTGCCAGATCGGATTGCCATTGGAAACCACGATCGCCTGTGGCGACTCGTGACGAATTCCAAACCGGTCCTCCAGTTCGTCGGAAAGACCGCGATCTTCGATCACCAGAACGGTACCGCAGGCTATACCGGGGTTGCCGGCCATGAAGGTCTCATACTCTTCGTAGGCTGCCGCGCTTCGCGAACACTGCGTGCTATGCTTGAAAATCACGACTGGATCTTTGTGCGATCGTTCAAGAAGCTGCTCCAGGTCCTGCTCCTGGTGGAGTTCGATGACCATCGATTGTAGCGTTAACAGATCGCAGCGGGAACGAGGAGCGACGAATTGCCGGGCAAGGAAATCACAGACGATCTCGATCTTCTGCTCGGCGTGCTGCCGCCCCAGATCAAGGACGCCCTGCAGAAGCAGGCCGATTTTAACAGCCTGATCGAGGTCGTCATGGATCTCGGGCGCCCGCCCGAAGGACGGTACCCGGATCGGGCGATCTACCTGAGCGACCAGACGATCACCCGCGAGGATATCGAATACGCCGTTCATCGCGTGGGAGCCTTTACCCAGGACAATCGCGCGGGTATCGAGCGGACACTTCACCGCATTTCCTGTATTCGAAATCGTCGAGACACGATCATCGGGTTGACCTGCCGCGTGGGCCGGGCCGTCTACGGAACCGTGGACGTCCTGCGCGACGTCATCGAATCCGGCAAGAGCCTTCTCTTGCTCGGGCGTCCCGGAATCGGAAAGACAACTCTCCTTCGCGAAAGCGCCCGGGTGCTGTCCACGGGCCTTGGCAAACGCGTGATTATCGTCGATACCTCGAACGAAATCGCCGGTGACGGCGATATCCCCCATCCCGGGATCGGAACAAGCCGGCGCATGCAGGTGCCGCGACCGGATCTGCAGCATGCCGTCATGATCGAAGCCGTGGAGAACCACATGCCGGAGGTCATCGTTATCGACGAAATCGGCACGGAAGCGGAAGCACATGCGGCGCGGACGATCGCTGAGCGGGGAGTTCAGCTTATCGCCACGGCCCATGGCAATTCCCTCGACAACCTGCTGATGAATCCGACTCTTGCGGATCTCCTCGGCGGCATCCATTCCGTTACGCTGGGCGACGACGAAGCGCGGCGCCGTGGAACGCAGAAGACCGTCCTTGAACGCAAGGCCCCTCCGACATTCGACACCCTTGTGGAGATCCGAACCCGCGATGAGTTCTCCGTATTTCACGATACGGCTACGGTCGTGGATGCCTTCCTTCGCGGCCGAAGCGTGCGGCCCGAAGTCCGAGTGCGCAAGGAAGGCGGCTATGAAGTCCGGGAGTCCGAGGCGCCGGCATCTCCGGCGAAGCGTAAGCGGGAAGGGCCGGGTCCGGCCCGTGAAGCCGCACGGGAGGACACTCGCAAGAGTGTGCGCATCTATCCCTATGGTGTCAGCAAGGATCGATTGGCGCGCGCGATCAACGATCTGCACGTGCCTGCGACGGTTGCACGGAATCCCAAGGAGGCCGATGTCGTGCTCACCCTCAAAGCTCAGGAGAAGAGACAGCCCCGGACGCTGCAGGAACTGGAGGAGGAAGGCCTGGAGGTTTCAGTCCTGCGCAGCAACACGGTGAGCCAGATGAAGCTGTTTCTTCAACAGACGTTTGGGCTGGAAGATCAACAGAGCGCGGAAGAGGAGGCTCTTCATGAGGCCGAGCAGGCCGTGGATCGCGTGATGTCGTTTGGAAAAGCGGTTGAACTCTCGCCCCAGAATTCTCACGTCCGGCGGTTACAGCATCTTCTGGTCGAACAGCATGGTCTCGGGTCGCAGAGCCGCGGGGAAGTTCCCTGGCGGCGAGTGATTGTCCTGCCGACAAGGGGGTAAGCGGTGAATTCGGGGCCGTGCACCCAATTCGGGGCCGTGCACCTCGAACCCCGAATTCGAATTGCAGAATTCGGGGTTCGAGGTGCACGGCCCCGAATTGGGTGCACGGCCCCGAATTCACCGTCTTCGGAACATAGGTCAGGTCGGCCGTCCAGATGGCCGTGTCCTGCGATGCGATTGCCGCGGTGAGCAACCTGTTGTCCGGGGAGACATCGAAAGCCGGAAGGATCGGGTTCCCCCCGTTGACTTCGGTGTCAAGGTAGGTTTTCAGCGCGCCATTCACCCATGCGGCCGGTATGGGATCTGCGAAACCCTCGCGGACGCGGCGAGGATTTTTTCCGTTCGCATCCATGGTCCATAACGCTCCCTGACTCCAGTACGCGATCGACCGTCCGTCCGGAGAGAACCGCGGATAGTAGCCGTTTTCGTTCAGGCCGACTCTCTTGCCCCCTGTCACGGGCACGCTCCAGATCGCCGTCGATCCGCCTTTGCCCGAAGCAAACACAATCGTGCGCCCGTCCGGTGACCAGTCGGGCTGAAAATCTGTCTCCACGGCATCCGTGATGGTTTCGGAAGACGAATCCCTGATGTCGAGTTTCCGGAGATCGACCCGACCTTCAACGTCGGTGTGCGTGTACACCATCTCATAGCTGTTGGGAGAGAATCGTGGCTGCATTCCCAGAGCCCGAAAGGTAGGATTCTCCCCATGGATTCCCGCAGTCCACACTTCGTACTTGTTGTCTTTCTGGACCGTGTACGCCACCAGGCTGCCATCGCGCGAAACTGCGGGCTCGAATTCCGTCTCGTTCGTATGCACGACGGGCGTTCCATCCGAGAACGTGATGTCCGAATTCACGCTTACCCTGGGCAGGAAGATTCGATCCTTCGAAACAGCCAGACCGATACGGCCGGGCAGGACTCCATTGAGCGGGCCAGTCAACGGACCCAGCGTGTTGGCATCGAAGTCGATAATCCACAAACCATACGCTCCCGACCGATTTGTCAGGTAAACGAGTTTCCTGCTGTCCGCAAGCCATCCTGTATCGAGGGGGTTTTCCGCCGGACGATCCGCAACCAGGACTCGTGTCGAGCCCGTCGTGGCATCTGCTACCCAGACCTCTCCACGCAACCCCACCGTCGTCTTGAGATAGGACAACTGTAAGGTGTCGGGGGAGAAATGAGGTTGCATCGCCGTGACGTCAGGATTGTCTTCGGGAGCGAGGAGTTCGCGATCGTGGAGGCCCCCGGCGTCGGTAATCCATAACGTTCGGTTCCGAACATAGGCCTGACGCCCGGTTGAAGACCAGGTCATGGACGTCGCATCTTCCTTGAATAATTGTATAGAAGTTAAATTATTCACGGAAGTCGCGAATGTATCCTTGCCTCTGGTGAAGGTAACCCGCTTGCCATCCGGTGTCCAAGCTGGAAAGCTTTCAGAATCAGTGGTTTGTGTAAGCTGGTGACGAGATCCATCAGCAAGATTGAGCAGCCAGAGGTCGCCTGACGCGATCGCGACCAGCCGGGATCCATCCGGAGCAACGGCGACTTCCGTTTCACTTCCTGCGAAATCCACGAGCTTTTCCAGGCGTGGTTCGCCTAGTGTGAGCTGCTTGGAACTTGTTGAATTAAAAAGATATAGAACGATGGCGATCAACGTCGTTGCCACCACCAGGGGAATCACAGGTATCTTGATATTCGCCCTCACCGGCGGGAATCTTACTACAGACCGAAACAGAGTAGTCGCATTCTCGCGGGTTTCCGTTTATAATGCCCAACGGGCTTCGGCAGCAGAACCCGCCCAAGCGGTGTTTGACGCTTTTCTTTTTCTTTAACGTCAGAGTCAGAGAGTGCAGTCTGGGGATACCTACTGTTTTCTACCCCCCAGGAATCAGAGGGAATTATGTCTCTAAAACGACCCAAGTCGAAGAGAGCCCGAAAATCTGTACAAGGAGGTTCTCGAAGAACAGTTATGGCAACGAAAAAGGCGACAAAATTGTCGCGCAAGTCGGCCCCAAAGCTGACGGTTAAGACTTCTCGAAAATCTGCAATAAAGGCGACTGTCAAGGCGATCAAACCGGCCGTGGAACTGACAAAACCTGGCATCAAGGCCGCCCTGGTTAAGCCAGCTCTCAAAGCAGCGATGAAATCATCGAAGGCGGCCCTCAAGCCACTCGTTTTGAAGGAAGAGCGGATTCACAGCCATCCGACGATGTGTCTCCATTGTCACCTCATTGTGGAGATGTTCCACGAGCGTGGCGCCGACCCCGTTAAGGGAGCCTGGCAGTGCCCGCGTTGCGGCCACAAGTATCTGTTTTCACACTGGAAGATCAAAAGACAGGCTCGCGGCAAGACTGAAGCCGCCTAAACACGACGAAGATAATTCGGGGCCGTGCACCTCGAACCCCGAATTCGCGAAATGGAAAGCACTCTATGCTGTCCTCACCGAATTCGGGGTTCGAGGTGCACGGCCCCGAGTTATCTTCACCTGTGAAACTCGCCCCCTCCTTCTACCTCAAACCGACCCTTGACGTTGCCCGGGATCTGCTCGGGAAGGTACTGGTTCGCCGATTGCACGGGAAGAACCTTGCAGGTAAGATCGTCGAAACCGAAGCGTACATTGGGCCGGGCGATCTGGCTTGTCACGCATCCAAAGGAAAGACCCCCCGAACAGCGATCATGTTTGAGAGTGGCGGCCGCGCCTATGTCTACATGATTTACGGATTCTATTTTTGTCTCAATGCGGTTACTGAAGTGGAAGGTTATCCTGCGGCCGTGTTGATTCGGGC
The DNA here is from genome assembly GCA_963836435.1 of uncultured Acidobacteriota bacterium. Taxonomy (GTDB): domain Bacteria; phylum Acidobacteriota; class Terriglobia; order 20CM-2-55-15; family 20CM-2-55-15; genus DASTBJ01. Next base: position 431,470 of record CAWIJI010000011.1, read on the forward strand.
CGTCGAACCGCTCGATCACGTCTCTTCCATGCGAAGGCGGCGAGGGAATCCCTCGCGCGATCGCGATATCGCCAGCGGGCCAGGAAAACTTTGCATGGCGATGGGGATTGATAAGCGTCTCAATGGGGTAAGTCTTGCAGGAAACACGCTCTGGATCGAAGATCGAAAGCTGACGGTGGACGAAATAGAAGCGAGTCCGCGCGTCGGTGTGGATTATGCAGGAGACTACAGAGACAAACCCTGGAGATTTTACATTCGAGGGAACCCGCACGTTTCGCGGGTGAAATTCAAGGGGTCTCGCTGCTAAAAGAATGATGAAGGAATGACGAAAGGATGACGAAAGTGGCGAAACTGAAGACAATGCTCCGATTGCCCGGCGCGCTGCGACTCGCTCTGTTGGTAGCTCTGGTTTTCGTTCTGGCCAACTCCGCCTTTGCCTATCCCAATTTTCTCGAAGACTTCCGGCGGGATCCTTTTCGCCGGCCGGATGTGGATGGCTGCCAGACCTGTCATATGAGCGCCGCCGGTGGAGACGCTCGCAATACGTTCGGTCAGGCATTCGAGCAGAACGGCACAAGGATAACGGCGTTGCTTCGCGCCCAGTTTCCCGATCGTTTCAACTACCCTACGGTGCGTGGCGCCGGGGGCCTCGTCTTTCATTTTTCGGATCCGGCCAGCAGGCAGATGGTTGTCGAAAATGGCGCGGCGCGGATGCTGGTTGATCTGGAGGCGAAGAGCGTGGATGGAAGTGCGGCGGCACCGCCGCAGGCCGTTGCTCCGGCCGCGTCGACCTCCGGCGTTCCGGTCGATCCATTCGCTCGCGAGGGAGCCTTTTTCGGGATGCAGGTTGTGAATGTTCCCAACGGCAAGCCGATGAAGAAGGGCGGCGTGGATTTTGCGATCCAACACCGTTTCAGCCAGGCGATTTCCGATGCGGGACTTGGCGGCGCATTCGGGTTCGACAGCGGAGCGACTGTGGCGTATGGCGTTCGCGTCGGTCTGACGAATCGGCTGAGCGTGGGCTTCATGCGGACCAATCTCTTCAAGACCATCGAATTCAGCTCCATGCTTCATCTCGTCCGACAAAGTGCGTCGTCGCCGGTGACGTTGGCGGTGCGGGGCGGCGTGGAAGGAAGATCGAATTTTCACGAGAAATACTCGCCGTTTCTGCAGCCTGTCGTCACCCGTACTTTCGCCGATCGGGTGTCCCTTTCGGCCTCCCCGATAATCGCTTTCAATACGCGTGACGAGGCCTCGTTCCTGCCTCCCGATCTCCAGTTCGGAGAGGAGCACAACAGTACCGTCAGCATTGGGCTTGGCGCCGGCGTGCGCATGCTCCGATCAACGTCCGTCGTAGGGGAATACATCCCCCGGCTCTGGGGCTTTCACGGAGAGATCAAGGATCGGCCGGGCGTGTCCATGGGACTACAGAAGTCGACCTATCGCCATACGTTCGAACTCGTGGTGACTCGGCAGCTTCCGATGACGACTTCCCAGTACGCTGTGCAGGGAGACGACTATTTCAAAATTGGTTTCAACATCTATCGTCGGATTCGGTAGGAACGGTTCTTCAGCGTGATTTTTCGTCGAACTTGTACACCGGATCGAACGAGGAGTCCGGTCCCTCGTCATTCGCTCGGTACTTCTGAATCCGACTCTTCATCAGGCGGGAAGGCCCGTCCGAGGGAGCGAGCGACAGGACGTGATCGAAGGCCTTTTCCGCAGCATCGAAGTCTGCACATCTGTAAAGGGCCAGCGCGTGCTCGTAAATCGTGGCGATTTCTTCCTGCAGGGGTGTAACCAGCAGACGTTCCGAAACTGCCCGCCGAGACTGCCGGCGCCTTTCCCCGTAGCGGGCGAAACGTATGCTCTCCGGAGCTTCCTGGCGAGCGTTAATGAACTGCGCCGTTCTTTGGCGCCCCGCCGGTCTTCGTCTCGCCGCCGTACACCCAGGGGTTCATAAATCGTGACGGCCTGCGATTTTCCCTTCACCTGGATCTTATCCAGCTCGCGGCAGAGAATGACGTGCTTGCATTCCTGATAGGTGGCGTCGGAAATCAGAATCCTCGTGCCGTAATACTTGTTCAGAAGACTCGAGCCGTGTTCCGAGGCTCACGTTGTTCCCCATGACGGTATAGCTGAACCGGCTCTGCGATCCCATGTTTCCGACCACCATCGGACCCGTATTGACGCCGATTCCGATGTCGAAGCGCGCTCCGCCCGGCAATAACAGCATGGGCCGCAGGTCTTCCACGGCCTGAATCATGCCAAGGGCGCACAGCGTGGATCGAACGGCGTGGTCCTTGATTTCCAGAGGGTGTCCCCAGAAGCACATCACAGCGTCACCAATCAGCTTATCGAGCGTTCCCTGGTACTGAAAGATAACTCCCGTCATCCGATCGAAGTACTGGTTCAGGAAGTTAACGACCTCGGTGGGTGCCATTTTCTCGGAGAAGCTGGTGAACCCGCGGATGTCTGAAAACAGCACCGACATCTCCCGCTTCTCTCCCCCCAGCTTCAATGTGGCGGTCCGGACGATAACCTGGTCGATCATGTTTGGATCAAGGTAGGGTCGGAAGATCTGGCGGTACCGCTTCTTTTCGCGTTCCTCGGTCAGGTACTGATACGAAATCAAACTGCCGCTGGTGAAGAGGAGAGATACCCCGGGGTAGATGTAGCCCAGCACGATACCGCCGGCCGTAAAGCTGAAGACATTGACGATGGTAAATCCCGCAAAAAGAAAGACGGACCAGAAGATCGCCCGGGATGTGTTCATCCGGGGAATGAAAATCCCCAACAGGGCCCCGCAAAACACAATAGTCAGGACATCGAACCACTCCATTCCGGACCTTCGCAGGAAGTTTCCGCGCAAGACGTTGTCGATAATGTCGGCATGAAGTTCGACGCCCGGGTAATGCGAGTCGTAGGGCGTGGCCATGAGGTCTTCCGGGCTGGTTTCAGCCCCCAGGAGCACGATCTTGCCGGCGAAAACAGACGGCGGAACCTGGTCTTTCAGGACATCGATGATGGAGACAATCCGGCGGGATCCTTTGGGGCTCGTTCCGCCTTTTCCTCTGAAGTTCAGCATGTAACGACCAGATTGGTCGACCGGAAGGACCGTACCGGTACCGAGTTGGAGTTCACGGATTCGGTCCTTGTCCATGCGGAGGATGACGGGGTTCTGGTCGAGGTAGGTGCGCACCAGCTGAAGGTCCAGTGAGAGGTAGTACGCGCCAAGATAGCGGATCACCTCCGGCTGCTCGCGGAGCCGGCCTTCTCTGTCCGGATGGAAGTTCACAAATCCGAAAGCCTTCGCTCCATCGAGGAACTCGGGAAGGCTGAGCCTCAGGGTCCGTCCTTCCATGGCCGTGTTTGGCTTGCAGGGTTGCTTCAGACAGACCTCGGACGGTGAAGACTGCCGCACTGCCGGCATAGCCTCGAGTTCAGGAGTCAATTTCGTGGATTCGAGTCCTGGCGCGGGCTCGGCGTCCGATTTCAGGTCCAGAGAGGCGCCCAGAATGACGTTACCGGCTTCCCTGATGGCATCAGCGAGCAGCCGGTCGTTGTCGGACAGGGTTTCGCTGCCGCTTTCGTCTTTCCGGGGCGGGCCGTCCGGATCGTCAAGCAGAATATCGAAGCCGATGACTTTGGGTTTCGCCTTTGCCAGATTTCGCACAACGGTCGCCAGCTTGTCGTGTTGTAAGCTGGCGGCGGGTCCCCAAAGCGGGTCGGTTAGGGAATTCTCGTCGATGCCCACAATGACAACCTCGTCGCCCGCGATTTTCGTTCCGCGGAACTTGAACTTGGCATCGGTCCAGCGCGTTTCCAGGCGGGTCAGGAAGGAGTCGTCGGAGAGTGACTTGTGGATCGACGCCAGACTCCCGAAGACCACCGTGATAACGATCGCGATGATCGTGGGAATGGGACTCTTGATCGACGAAGAACGAAAAATTCTAGCCATCAGATTCCACTAAAATCAAAGCGGAGCGTACGTTAGGGGCATACCGGGGTCAAGCCGTTATACTTAAGACAGCGGAGCCCCCCTGATCCATGAATTCATCCCTGCAAGCCAAACTCGAAAACATCCCCCCGGGGCCGGGCGTATACGTCTACAAGGACTCTTCCGGCATGCCGATCTACATCGGCAAAGCCCGATCCCTGCGCAACCGGGTCCGAACCTACTTTCAGCATTCGCGCAATCTGAGACCGCAAGATGAGCCAGATGATAAGTCGATCGAAGACGTCGAATTCATCGTGACGGACACGGAGGGGGAGGCCCTGGCCCTGGAAAACAACCTGATCAAGCAGCACAAGCCACAATACAACATCCTGTTGCGCGACGACAAGACATACCCCTACATCAAGCTTACGGTTAACGAACCGTATCCGCGGGCCATGATCACTCGCCGCGTCAGGAAGGATGGCGCCTATTACGCGGGGCCGTTTTTCCCCGGCAGGGCTTGCGCGCAAGACGCTTCAAGCCTGATCGAACGTTACTTTCTTGATTCGAAATTGCACGATATTCCGATCGATGGCAAGCGCCCCCGCCCTGCCTTCAGTACTACATCCATCGATGCCTTGGGCCCTGCGTTGACGGGCTGACGACGTGCGAGCAGTACCAGGAGGCCGTCAAGGATGTCAGACTCTTTCTCGAAGGCCGCACGCGGCGATCTTATCGAGCGACTGCGGGTGCGGATGGACGAGGCAGCCGCCGGCGAGCAGTTCGAAATGGCGGCCCACTACCGTGACGCGATCGAAACCATGGAGCATCTCTCGCCGAGCGTCAGAAGATGGCGTCGGCGGGATACGACGACATCGACATTTTCGGCTATCACCGCGAAGAATACTATGGTTGCCGTCTCCATCTTTCACATGCGCGGCGGCCGTGTTGTCGATAAGAGGGAACTCTTCTGGGAAGATCAGGAAACCTTCGATCCCGGCGAGTTCTTCGGCTCGGTTCTCAAGCAGTACTATCTGGATGCGGCGTTTATTCCCGCCGAGATTCATGTGCCGGCAGATTTCGAGGATCGCGGCCTGCTTGAAGACTGGCTGAGCGTTCGTCGCGGCCGCAAGGTGGAGATCCGGACGCCGCAGCGCGGCAGCAAACGCGAGATGATGGATCTCGTGCACCGCAACGCCCGTCTGTGGATTTCTCCAGCGGTTTCGCGCCGGCGCCCCGTCGCCTGCCGCAATGTCGCGCGAGAATCGAAGAGACGCTCGATCTGGAGCGCCGCCCCGCCGCATCGAGTGTTTCGACATCTCAAACCTGCAGGGCAGCGACATCGTGGCATCAATGGTGGTTTGGGAAGACGGCCGGATGAAAAAGTCCGACTACCGGCGGTTTATAATCCGCACCGTTTCCGGCCTTCCGGACGATTTTCAGAGCATGCGAGAGGTCGTGAACCGGCGTTACAAGCGCGTTCAGGAAGAGGGCCTGGCGATGCCGGACCTGGTGCTGATCGACGGTGGAGTCGGCCAGTTTCACGCTGCGCAGTCTGCGCTCGATGCCCTGAACATCGTCGATCAGCCTCTGGCCAGCATTGCCAAACGCGAGGAGATCATTTACGTCGCCGGAAGAGAGGACGAACCCATCATTCTGGATCGCCGGTCGCCCGTCCTGCGCCTGGTCCAGCAGATTCGTGACGAGAGCCACCGCTTTGCCATTACGTTCCATCGCGCCCGGCGGGCGAAGCGCCAGAAAGCCTCCGAGTTATCCGGAATTTCCGGTGTCGGCCCCCGCATCCAGCAAAGACTCCTGAGCCATTTCGGGTCGCTGACGATAATCCGTGCGGCGTCGGTGGACGAACTCGCGCAAATCGCGCCCCGCCGCGTGGCCGAAGCAATCTTCAAGCACTTCGCGCAATTGCCCGACTGAACAGTGTGCTAAGATCGGCTCATCAGCAAAGGAGTACGTCATGAGTGAAAACAGTTCTGGTGGTGATAAATTCTTGTACTTGCTGGCAGGGGCCGGTATCGGCGCTGTTCTGGCACTGCTTTTCGCTCCCAAGTCCGGCCGCGAGACTCGCGAACTCATCGCCCGAACCGCAACGGACGGTCGGGAGTTCCTGACGAACAAAGTGTCGGATGGCAAGCAATTTGTCGATGAAACAACGCGCAAGGTGACAGACGACTTTTCAAGTTTTGTCGATCGAAGCAAAGAAGCTTTGAACCGCCAGAAGGAACAGTTGTCAGCCGCCTTTGAGGCAGGCAAAGCTGCATACAAGTCGGAGAAGGAAGTTTCCGAACAATAGTCCGTCGCGCCGAGGGGGAATTCTTGGAAGGTCTACTCACGCTGTTTGTTGCACTCACCGCTGTTGGCGTCATGACGCAGGCGGCAGTGCTTGTTGCGATCTACCTGCAGTCCAAGCGTCTTACCGAACAGGTCGATCGTTTCATGAGCGAGACCCGCGAAATGATGGCGCCGATGAAGGCCATAACCGAGAACCTGCGGGAGGCGTCTGCAAACATTGTCGAGATCGGCATGTCGGCGCGCGAACAGTTTCGACGTGTTGAAGGCATGGTCACAGATACGGGCGAGGTCTTGCAGACGCAACTCGCTCGCCTGGATTCTGTGACTCGCGACGTTGTCGAACGAGTGAACGCCACGGCGCAGGTCCTGCAGGACTCCGTGGTCCGCCCCGTCCGTGAAGTCGCCGCCGTTGCGAAAGGGCTTGGCCGCGGTCTTGAAACCTTCTTCTTCCGCCGGCAAAAGAGCACCGTCGATCAGGCGCATCAGGATGAAGAGCTCTTCATATGACCGATGGAGATTCCCCTATTCCCGCTGCCTAATCTTGTCCTGTTCCCGCAGGTAGCGGTTCCACTTCACATCTTCGAGGAACGCTACAGACTCTTGATCAATCGTTGCATCGACCACGATGACATCTTCGGTCTTGTTCTCCTTCACGAAGACGCCGAGCATGAGGACGAAACCACGATTCACCGCGTGGGTGTCACCGCACGAATCGTCCAGGTGGAGCGACTGGACGACGGGAGGATGAATATTCTTTGTGCCGGAGAGGATCGATTCCGTATCGAAAGATTCACCTCGAGTACCCCCTATTGGACCGGTATCGTGGAATATTTCGAAGATGTTCCGGAAAGCCAGGATGCCCTGCAGGAGGCGTTTGACACCGTGTCCGTCCTGTACACGAGAGCCATCGAACTGACGTCGCGCCTGAAAGAAACCGAGATCCCGAAAGTGGACCTCCCGGATTCGGCCCTGGGCCTGTCCTACATGGTCAGCTATGTCCTTGATCTTATTCCTGCTCGAAAGCAGGAATTGCTTGAAACCACTTCCACCGTGCTCCGTCTACAGTTGCTGACAGCGGACCTGGAAAAGGTTGTGGCCCAGCTCGAGGAACAGATAACCCGCAGCCGTCTTGTCCACAAGGCGAAAACCAACGGCGATCTTGGAAAACCACACTGACATCGCCCGTGGTCAGTCGTTGGTTGAAAAGATCGAAATAGGATTTTCGCGGGCTGAAGACGACGAACAGGTGCCCTTTGACGCAGCCGCCGGATCGGGCACAAGGTCCGATCCGGCGCTGAGTCTGGTCGCCAACTACTTCTTCGGCGACTTCTTTTGCTTGGGTTTTCTCTTTTCGCGGCCTTGTTTGTCTTTACTCATAAAAAGCAGTGTGCCACGACTTGGCAGCCGTTTGTGGATAATTAGTCAGCTCCATCCGGTTTGTTTCCGCGCAGCCTTCGAGGATCCGTATCCCCCGCTTCCTGCTGCCGATCCCCAGGATCGAATTCGATTGGATGGTCAACGACCGGCGTCGGCAGGTAAATGGATCGATGTTACTCGAAGAGTCTCAGGCGTCTCAGGAACACATCCCCGACGTACAACAACAACGCGAGCGCAGTCAGCCAGGGCCACAGCCTGGAATGGACGGGAACCGTTTCGCCCTGCGGATCGAAGATTTCCGGTCCTGCCGGCTGATAGACCCCACCGGTTTCCGAACTGATCGTTCGCAGCCGTGCGAAGTCTGTGGGATAGAAGTGATATTCGTCCGGATAAGAGTATTCGAGGGTGCGCGACGGAACGCCCGTCACATCGCCCATGGCGCGAAATACATAGGTGCCGTCCTGGGCCAGCGGAACGCGCGTTTCGTAGGAGCCCGGGCCGACCTGTTGCACATCCACGGTCGATGCGGTCTGTGACGGGCTGAGAACGCGCAATTGCGGGTGAAGCGCATTCCGGAACTGACCGTTCTTATCGACGGCGTTAATCGTGACCAGCGCATCGTCGCCATCGCGTTCGACCTGAAGATCGAATTCGTCGTTGTCCCGCCGCCGCATCGTTTCCCGCACCAGTTGAGCCCAGAATTTCGAATAGCTCTTCCATTTGAGCCATTCCGCGGCCCAGCGATCCTTGGCGTCCGAGGTGAATATGGCGGACTTGCCGAGGGCGTACTGCCAGCGGGCCAGAAGCGGCTTGTCGCCCGGAGTCTCCAGAATAAGTTCGCCAGTCGCTTTCGGCTTGGTTGCCACATACCCCAGCAACTCCGGTGCGGTGTTGAAATCGATGCCTTTGAAGGCATCGACCATCTTCTTGACCACCGGCTTGAAGTTCTCTTCATGAAGAGATTTGCCGGCCGCCAACTCTGTCTCGTCCTGGAAAATCTGGGGCACATTCTGAGGGTTGTCCACGTAATAGGCGCGGCCACCTCCCCAGTTGGCGATGTTTTCCATCAACACGCGATCGGATGCCGCCGTGACGGCGACGGTCGAAACAGTGATCTTGTTCTTCACCATTTCGGTCGCCAGGCCCTTGAAGTCTTCTGCGGGAGTCTGGCCGTCGGAAAGCAGAATGATGTGCTTGGTTTCGCCCGGCGTCTGCATCAACTGCTCGTAGGCTTCGCGCAATGCGGGATAGATATTCGTGTTCCCGGTCGCGACGATGCGGCTGATTGTTTCGCGCATCTCGTCTTTGTTCTTTGCCTGTTCGAGTTTCAGGGCCCACTGGTAGTTGTAGTCGAATGTCAGCACCCCGAAGTAATCATCTTCTTTCAACAGATTCAGGGGGGCTTTGGTTGCTTCTTTCGCCAGGTCCATCTTTGAGCCGGCCATGCTGCCGGAACGATCGAGGACAACGACCATGGCCACGCTATCTCTTTCCTTGTCGGTTTCGAAGGTTACCGGAAGAATCTCTTCGATTGTGGAATCCGTATAGCCGTCCTTGCCGTAAGTGTTCTCGCCCCCAATCATCAGGAACCCGCCCCCGAGATCGCGAACGTAGGTTGCGATGGCTCCCATCTGGGCGTCCGTGAGGTTCCGCTTGTCCACGTCGCTGATGATGACCGCGTCATACGCATCCAGTTTCTCCGCGGTGGCCGGCAGTTTCTCCGCTGCCGTCACTTCGACCTGAAATCCTTCAATGGTCAGCGCGTCTCTCAGGTAATGCGCGCTTGGCGCGTAGCCCTCAACGTAAAGGATGTGGGGCTTGCCCAGCACGGCCGCGGATTTCCTGAAGACATTGTTGGCGGGGAGCGGGTCTCCGGGAACCTTTACGGTGGCTTCGAAAACGGCGGTGGAGCTGTCTTCCGTCACATTCGTTTCAAATGCGATGCGGTTCAGCCCTTCCTTCAGGGCAACGGCCCGCTTCCCCAGAACTTTGTCGCCATTCTTCAGTTCGATTTCGGCCGGCGCAGCCGCCTGACTGAAGACGTGGACTTCGACGGGGAATTGTTCTTCTGCGGTGACAGACTCCGGCGCCAGCATCGCCTCCATCCACGTGTCATGATTGGATCGGGCGGCCAGGGAATGCGTGTAAACGCGAATATTCTGGCGGCGCAGATGGTCCAGCGCGGCGGTAAGGTTTCCGGAGTTCGAATTCCCGTCGGACAGCAGGACAAGTCTCTTGATGTGGTCCGGCGCGAAAGAGCGGGCCGCGTGATCGAGTGCTGCTGCAAGACGCGTCTTGCTCTGGTCAATGGCGCCGGGTTGCGGTTTGCTCGATACCTTCACCTTCGCCAGATCCGCCGGATTGTCGAAGACCTGGGAATCTGCGGCGAACGCCAGAAACTTCGAGTCTGACGCGCCGCCTGCCGAATCCGTCTTGCGAATCCATGCGAGTGCTTCCTGAACGGCGCCGGGGCTCACACTTTCGGAAACATCGAGAAGGTAAACGATCGAGATCCGTGCAGATGTTCTCAGGATCGTGGGCTGCATGAGCGCCAGAACTATCGCCACGATCAGCGCGGAGCGAAAAAGGGTGGATAACTTGAGATGCTTCGGGCTGAGGTCTACCGCAGATCTCCCTCGTACCCACCAGAGCCACGGGATGACGGCGAGAAACGCAAGCGGCCAGTAGTTTTCGAAGATCAAACTCATCGGGCGATCGACCTCACAGCGTGATCCCTCGATGATAGGTAAACCATTCGGCCGCGATCAATAGAGCAGCCGCTCCCAGCATATAGACCCAGAGTTCCTGCTGAAACCAGCCGGCGGCCTGAGATGCCGGCGCATCCTTCTGCGAGACTGTTTTGTTGAGGTTGGAATAGAGGGAGCTCCCAAGGTTGACGGCCACGTATTGCTTGAAACCTTCCTGTGTTGCGGAGTAGAGGCCCGGCTCCGGCGCATCGAAGACGGTCGCATCGCCATCGCGATGAGACTCGACGACGGCGCCATCGAGGGTCTTGATCTCCGCCTGCTCCAGCGGCACCGAAACGAGTCCGGGTTGACGGCGCAATGCCAGAGGTTCCCGGCTCAGCCATGCAAGGGCATTGTCCACAAACAGGGGAAACCCGGGGTGCAGCGGGAAATCCGAGCCCTGTAGACCGAAAGTGAGCAGGATCCATCGCGGTTTTCCTGGCTCGTCTGAGGCGAGAACCAGAGGGGACTTGTCCTGGGTCTCTGCAAGGACCGTCAGCTTGTCTGCAGCGACGCGCGAGGCTTTGTCCACCAGGACGTCATGCAACGAAACGTAACGCATCACGGGGTGGTCCTCGGCCCACACACTGAATCGAGGGTTGGAGATCGTTCCGGACGGTTTCGGCAGCCAACCAGCATTCAGATCGCTGCCTATAATCAGCGAAGGTCGCGGCGGCGCGGCGGCAGGAACGAACCCATCGAGAATGTAGGCATCGAATGTCGGATCCGGCCGGTACTGAACAGGTTTGACGATCGTGGGTTCGATCAGAGAGTCCAACTGCAACAACGTTTCAAGGTAGGAGTTCCCGGCGGTGACAACCAGCGTCTTCGTCTTCTGGTTTACCGGCAAATAGGCATAGGCCACGTCGTCGATGGGAAGCGCATCGCCTGCGGTTTGCAGGGTTGCGCGAATCGGCCCGCCCTCGAACCTGGAAAGGTCGAAAGGCTGGCTGAATTCCTCGCCTGCCTTGAGACTCAATTCGCGATCGATCCGCCGATTGCCCACGCCGGTGATCGCCAGAGTTGTGCTCTTCGCCGTTTTCCCGAAATTATGGACTTCCACATACGCCTCATAGGCGAGGCCCGCAGACGGTGTTGAGCGAATTTCGAATGCGGTAATCCCGACGTTTTCGGCTCCCTGGAAAACCGACACGCGCTGCGTTCCCCGGGGCAGCGTCACGGGGACTACACCGTCGGTAATAAAGCGCACCTGCGTGCTGTCCGCATCGACGTCCGGGAATCGTGCACGAGAGGCCGTTGGCCTCATGCGCTGGATTGCCTCGCGTATTTCGCGACGATCTGAAGTCGACGCGGCATCGACGCGTCCGGCGGTGTCCGCAACGCGGAATTCTGAACTCGGCGCGCTCGCATTCACGCAGTCGAATAGCGGCATCCACGGCGTGTTGCCAGCGAGTCTGGCCGTCTTCGGTGCGGGCCAGCATCGACGGCGATGTATCGAGAACGAGCAGCGTACGCTCGCCTCCCCCGGTCAGCCAGTGAATCTCCGGTCGCGCCACCGCCATCGCGATGAGCAGTCCGATAACGACGGCGAGGAGGATTGAAATCAGGCGGCGGAGCTTTTCCCAGAGTGAATGCGCCTGCTGTTCGTCCAGCACCCGGCCCCAGAGAAGGGACGATGCGACGAGGACCCGGCGATGCCGCAGTTTCAGGAAATAGAGAGCGATGATCACCGCTGCGGTAATCAGAGCAAGAAGCGCCGCCTGCAACCCTGTGACCGCAAGAAAACTCATTTAAGGAATCTACCCTGCCGGAAAACTTTCAAGACCAGTTCCTCAAAGGGGAAATCGGTGACCGTGCGGACGTATCCCAGTTGGTACTTGCTGCAATAGCTCTCCAGTTCATTACAGAAGCGCCCATATTCCTCCTTGTAGGAGGCAAGCAGGGAAGGCGTCACCGTTATCTCCCGGCTGACGTTGTTTTCAGAATCCACCAGAACGAGCTCGCCCTTCAGTGCCGGATCTACTTCTTCGTGGCTGGCGATGTGGAGTATGAACATGTCGTGCTTGAAATGCCTGAGGATGTCGAGGCCGCTCTGAAAACCGGCAGGATCGAAGAAGTCGGAGATGACGACGGCAAGGCCCCTTCGGCGGGTTTCCGTGCAATAGAATTTGAAGGACTCCCTGGCGTTGGTTTCACCGCCGGTCGGGATCTCTTCCAGGAACTTGAAGACGCGGAAGATGCGGCCCTTGCCGCGCTGCGGAGCCAGTTCGCCCTTGATCTTGTCCGCGTATGCCACAACGTGAACGCGGTCGAGGTTGGACAGGCCGATATAGCACAGAGCGGCGGCAACACGCCGCGCGTAGTCGAGTTTGGAAGGATCTCCATAGGTCATGGACTGGCTTACGTCGACGAACAGATAGATCGGCAGATCCTCCTCTTCTTCGAAGAGCCTGAGGATCAGGCGGTTGAGCCGCAGATAAGCCTTCCAATCCAGATGGCGGAAGTCGTCTCCGGCAACATATTGCCGGTAGTCGGCAAACTCCAGCCCGGTTCCTCGCCTCTTGGCGCGCCGTTCGGCCCGGAACTGGCCGGCGAAGAGCCGCTTGGACAGGATGCTCAGATACTCGAGCTTCTTGAGAAACTCGTCATTGAATAAAGAAACTGCTGTGGCCATTGTCTAGCTGGGTTCTGGAATACTCTCCAGGATCCCCTTCAATATGAAATCGGGATCGATCCGTTCCGCCTCGCCCTCAAAGCTCAGCAGAATACGATGACGCAACGCTCCAAGAGCCACCGAACGGATATCCTCATTGGATACGTAGACCCGGTTGTTCAACAACGCGCGGATCTTGCCTCCGATGATCATGGCTTGCGCGCTTCTGGGACTCGCTCCGCAGCGCAGGTATTTGTTCGTGAGCGCGTGTGAATGCTCGGTGTGGGGATGAGTTGCCATCATGATGCGGATCGCATATTCCTGAATCGGCCGCGCGATGGGCACGGCGCGCACGGTTTTGCGCATTTCGAGTATCTGCGGGCCATCGAGAACGCGCGTGACCTGCGGTTGCTGTGCCTGAGTCGTCCGGTTCAGGATCGTGTGCAAACTGCCGAGAGTGGGATAGTCCACTTTCAGCTTCATGAAAAAACGATCCAGTTGCGCTTCCGGCAGCGGGTAGGTTCCTTCCATTTCGAGCGGGTTCTGCGTTGCGAGCACGAAAAACGGCGGATCCAGCTTGTAGGTTTGCTTGCCGATGGACACGGTCTTTTCTTCCATGGCCTCCAGAAGCGCCGACTGAGTCTTTGGCGTTGCCCGGTTGATTTCGTCCGCCAGCAGAATGTTGGCGAAAATTGGACCGGGTTGAAACTGCAGGACCTTGCCGCCATCCGCGTTCTCCTGGACCACGTTGGTGCCGGTAATGTCGGCGGGCATGAGGTCCGGCGTGAACTGGATACGTGAGAACTTCAGATGGACAACGTCGGACAAGGTTGAAACGAGGCGAGTCTTGCCAAGGCCCGGAACGCCTTCAAGGAGAACGTGCCCGTTCGCGAGCAGAGCCATGATGACGCATTCAATGATCTCGTCGTACCCGACGATCACCTTGGCGACTTCCTGTTTCACCAGGTTGAAGAGCTTCTGGAATCCTTCGACTTGTTGTTCGATTGCTGCGCTCATTTTATTTACCTACCGGCTGCGGCCGATCGTTCAGGGTTCGCGCCAGCGCGCTACGCTTCGCGCGGGCTTGTATGACTTGATGGTTTCGCGCTATCGGGCTCACATTCGCTCCGCTATTCGCAGCCGCTCACTTATTTTTTTGGTTTGACCGCCTCGAAATAGTTTTTTATCAATTGCCTGCTGTCCCAGGGAATTCGGTCCTGGTTGAGAAGGTCTTTCTGGGCCGGAGTCAGGTCCGACGGCGCGTTGCGATAGTCGAGCTTGGAACGTTCGCGCTCCCCTGCGGCTTCGGTGTCCTTGTCGGCCTGCTCGCCCCCCTGGGGCTCGAATTCGAGAGCTTCCTTCTGGAGCAGCACGTCGAGGCTTGTGGCGTCGCCTTCCAGCGGGGCGCTCTTCGTGGAACCGCCAAAGGAATTACCGCCCTTGCCGTTCGGCGCGTCGTCGGAAGTTCCTCCCGGGTTGTCACCAGCCTGGGCGCTTGCATCGCCGGGCTCCCCGGCTTCGCCCGCTTCGCCATCCTGCCCCGGATCGCCTCCTCCACCTTGCTGGGCCTCACCTTTGTCTCCGGCTTCGGCGGCGGCGCCCTTCTGATCGGATTTTCCCTGGGAAGCGGATTTGCCTCCCGACTCGCCTGCAGTGGCACCCCCATCATCCCGCTGCTCCAGGGAATCTACGAGATCGGCAAGCTCATCGCCGGCTTCGCTCCTCAACGCTTGATCGTCGAGGCGCTGCTTGATGCTTTCCAGCTCTCTGGCGATCTTGTCGAGACCGGTTTGTGATGCGAGATTGTCTCCGTTCTGAATCGCAGTGCCCGTGGAGTCGAAGGCGCGGGCCAGATCCTGAAGACCGCTGCGCGGATTCTCAGAAGCGGAATGCAACTTTTGCGACATGTCCCGGAGATCGTCCTGAGATAAAGATTGAAGGCGCTCCGCCAACTGGCGCATTTCGGCGGCGGCCTGGTCGAGATCTCCTTTGCCCATGGGTTGAGCGGCCTGCTGGAGAGCTTTCGCCTGCCGGAGGATTGCCGCCATCTGTTCGAGGCCATTCGCCGTGTTGGCGCTGTCGAGATCGCCGGACTCGAGCTCGTCTTTCAACGCGTCGAGCTGTTTGATCGCATCGTCGAGCGAAACGTCTCCCTGCTGAAGGTCGTCGATAAGGTCCTGAATTTTCTGCGCAAGTTCAGCATTCTCAGCGGCCTTGGCTTTTTCCAGAAGCTGCAGCGCTTTTTCCAGATTCAGCCGTTCTTCGGCGGTGAGCGAGAACGGCGGCGCGGCCTGAAGGTAAACCCAGTTGTGATTCAATGAGAGCGGCACGAAGTTCAACCCGACAAGCAGAAGCGCAAGCCCGGCGGCAAGCAGCGAAGTGCGCGGAAATCTTCGCGGATAGAGGGTATCGACGCGAATTCGCGCTGCCTGTTTCGCCGTGCGCTGTATCTGGGCATCCACCCAGGCGGACTGCCGCGGATTTCGAATAAACCAGTAGGCCGTCTTCAGCTGATCGTTGAGACTCTCCCTGCGATCGATGCTTGCCGCGATTTGGGTAAGGGAATTCTTGTCGCGAATTCGCCACAGGATCCATACCACCGTCGCAACCGACCACAGGGCGAAGAAAAGGCTGACCGTCCGAGCGCGGAAGAGAAAGACCAGATCCAGTAATTTGAAGCCGACAGGGATGACGAAGGCGATCGCGAGAGACGTCGCTATCTCATTGAAACGCTTGTTCGATCGGGCACGCTTCGCAGCCCTTTCGAGGAACTGAAGAATAAGATCTCTATCCGACATCGAATGGACCAGAGCCTACCATAACCAGCGGCGCGATAGCGCAACCATTGATGGTCTTCGTGAAACCCTTTGGGCGGCGATCCCCTAACACCGCTCCCGGGAAGGGTCAATAGAAATTGCTAGCCATTTAGCAGGCAGATCGCGCGTCGTGGAGCGTCGGTTCGACGTCGGGCTCGGAATTCCCGACACCTCTCCGAAAGAAGGCACTTGCGGCTCTGATTACGGCGGGCGATAGAAGAAATGCCAGTGCCGCCCAGACCAGACGTAGTAGGTGGACTCGCACAAGGAGTTCTCCCCGTCCACTCCAGCCTGGATTGTCGAAATCCGGCTCAAGGGAGATCCCGCCAGGCAGCCATGGTGCGATTGCGCCGATCAGCATTGCCGTGTCCGCAGGATCCCCGAGCCCGACCTTCGCTTGCATGACGAATCTTTCGCAAAGACAGCGCACGTAATATACGGCGCAGAAAAGACAAGCAGGTTGCAATCAGGTCTTTGGTTCGCAGGGCTCCGAGAATTCTTTGACGCGTATTCCGGCCCCGCTTTGTGGACCGCACTCTCTTGACGCGCGGCCCTCGCCGCTGTGCCCGAACCGTCCGGAATTCCCGCCGGATCAGTCCGAATAGCCAGACGAGCCGGACAGAATCCCGTTCTCTGGCTGTCGTATCGACGAATAAACACACGTCAACGGGTACGGCCAGCAACGCGACGATCCCTGCAACGACGCAAAGGACTGAAAGGCCAATCCACATCTCAGTCGGCCGGGTTTTCCTCGGCTTTCTTCCCCATGACTTGACTGATCAAAGCACCCAGACCTTCGCCCAGTCTGCCTTTGAAGGACTCCACGCGTGCGCCGTTCTTGTCGATGATGACGACCGCGACCGGCTTGATGCCAAGACAGCCTCCGATACCCGCGCCGGAACCCTCGTCTGATTTCTTCGACTTCCCGTCGCCCCCACCGCCGCCAATGCCAAATCCGACGCAGATCAGCGGAATGATGGTGACATCGCCAACGAAGATCGGCTCACCAACCACCGTCTTGCTCGTTATCAGTTTTTCGAATTCGCCAAAAGATGTCTTGAGCAACGTTTCCATGTTATCCATAAGTCCTCCTCTTCGGGTTTGCTTGCACGTGAATGTCCGGATGTCTGGCCGCTTTGCCGCAATGCTAGTGTAGTCCAGGAATAGCGGGGCAGTTCTTCCGGCGGAACAGCGCCGGCTTCGTTGTCGCTCCTCATAAAAAGAATGAGCATTGCTCCTTCGTCGCTCCTAGAATCCGACGCCGTTGCGCTCGGAATACTGCCCAGCTAATTCCTGGACACTATAGCGTTGCGGCACGAAATCGAGCGCGACCTGGAGCGGATACGTCTGCATAAGCTGAGCGGCTGCCAGATTGATGTAACCGGGGGGAGGAGTTCGTGTCACTTCGATCCTGCTGCCGGCTGGAAGATCCACGGGGGTGGCCAGCCAGTAGCGGCGCCGCCATTCCGGACGCGGGGTGCGGAGTTTCAGCAATGGGATCCTGGCGCCGGCCGGCGTGACCGCCTGTACCGTGAACAACCCGTAGACTTGATCGAGCGAGGGGCGAACTGCGACGACGCGAGCACCGACGGCGATAGCGCCGCCGAACGTATTCGACGCGCCCGTTCCCTTCGGGCCATCAACGGCCATGGACTGAATCTCAATGCCCGCAGCGGGGGGCGTGGTGAAATAGAGACCCACAACGCTGCGATCCTTGATCGCTTTTCCGTTGTTCTGCCATTGCTTCTTATAGTGGATCGTCAGGTGGAGTCTTGCACCTGCAGGCACACGGAAGGCGGCCCCGCTCGGCGCAGACACCAGGTTGTCGCCCGGCGCCAGCACGGCGAGAACCGTGCCGTCGTCGAGCGTGATCGAGGCGTTGCGCACAATTTCCGGCGCCCCCGGCAGCAGATCCACGGCCTTCACCCAGCGGGACTCCTTCAATCCGGTCGCGATGACGAACTCCTTCGTTTCTTCAGTCTTGTCTGCCGCCAGAGTGTAATCGGACTCCATGGGGAGCTTGAGATCGGGAGGTCCCCCGGTCCAGCGTGCCTGGTAGGTCACCGGCCCCGGTTTCTTTCCCGGATCCCCTTCCGGTGTGCCTCCGGTCGCCCAGATCAGCAACTTGTCGGCCTGTGCGGCGGTCAGCCCAAAACCGCCCCGGATGGCCGGGCCCTGAGAATCCACGTACCACGGCGGCATCTGCGCATCGACAACCAGCTCCCGTATGCTTTCGGCCCACGGCGTCGCCGAGTTGGGGCCGTTGTTCCAGGCCAGAAGGCCCATCGGCGCAGGGCCGCCCTCCACGTGGCAGCGGCCACAATTGTCGCGGAGGATCGGAAAGATGTCGGTGTTGTAGGTGTAGGGTGACGTGACGGCCTTGTGCGCCTGTACGTCCAGGCTCGCCGAGCCAAAAGCGAGGACCAGAGCCAGCGGCGGTAGAACGAAGAGTCGGCGTTTAGTGAATCGACGCATACGCCGCCCTCAAATCGTTAACAGCCGACACGAACTCTTCGTGAGCTGCCAGGATTTTCCCTCGGTCCCCCAGGTCCCCAAAATTGTCGATCGCATACGCTGAACGCAACACCCGGTTCGCTGCGTTCTCTGCCGCGGCCCGACGCCCGGCGGGAATCTCACTCAGGTGATCGTTGACCAGCGCCAGGGCGAGATTTTTTGTCTGCAGCGCCGGTCGCCAGAGCTGTCCGAGAGGCGCCCCCTGCTCAATTCTCGATGCAAGTTCAGCGCTCTGTGCCGTGAGTTCCGAGAGGACGTCCCTGGCGGCGCCCGGAATCGGATCCTGTTGAAAGGGGATGGGTGTGGACAGATCCATCGCTACAGGCGGGGCGACAGATGTGGGCTGGCTTTCCGCCTGGCCTGGCGTCTGGCCCGCCGCCTGGGACGGGCGATCGGAAGGCGCGGGAGCCACTGCCGTGCTCACGACGGGCTCCGGTCCGGCAACCGCTGAGAGCGGGGCCGGAGGCGCGGGCTCAGCGGCTTTTGTTGTGATCGGATTGGGTGCGACAGGTTCTTTCGAATATTCCTTGAATGTGAAGTCGAAAAACTTTTCGGGTTCTCCGGCCTTGAAGCTCACGCGCAGGGTGGCAATCAACGGCAAGGAGGGATTCGGGATCGTCGCCTCCATGACGTTCGAAATCTGGCCGGCTTTCAGGGGGATTGTTGCCAGTTCCTTGCCCGCCGAATCTTTGACGATCGCCCGGGCTGTGAAGGCTTCCGGGGCGAGCGGCCTCGTCCAGTCATCATAGAAAAATACCCGGAGGAGGCCCGCGCTCGGATAGGTCCCTTCGATATGGTGCCACGCATCATCGGCCATGAAGAATTGTCCGCCGTGCCTCGGGTTGTGATCTCCATGCAGGCGGGGCTCAAATTTCTTGATCCGGTCGGTACCGTCGATGCACTTTCCCGGCTCGAGTTCGTGTTTGTCGGGGGAACTGGGGCACGACCAGAACATGGACGCCGTAATCGGGACCAGATCCGAGCCGTCCGTGACACATTTGCCGGGAGCTTCCTGGATGAATGCCGTATTGCTCAGACACGAATACGCCGTGACAATGCGGACAGGCTTCAGTTCCATACCGCACTCCGGACACTTGCCCGGAGCGTCTTCGAGCACGGCGGCGTCCTTCAACATGGGGCACATGTAAACGATAGGGGGGAGTTCGTCCTCCGCTGAGGTCCTTGAACAGGCCGTCAGCGAGCCGGCCAGGCTGGCCAGAAAAGCAATTCGCAAACAAAGAATAATGTTTTTGGCGCGCATAGTCCTTACCTGGTTTGAAAGGTTGAGGTGTGGCAACAGGCCTCACCACTCGCCATCCACCGCCTCTGGAGTAGTTGCCTGCTCCGTCCGATTCGCGCTCTTGGAGCTAATCGAACGATACTCCTCCAAGCGAGCAACTCCAACGGATTTTGCAATTTCCGGGGCAGGAGGTGCGAGGAATCTGCACCCCTTCCGGGCCCCTTCCGGGCCCTTCCGGGGTGCACCATCATTGCCATTACGACAACCCCGGGTTGCGCTCGCTTAACCCGGGGCTAAATTCTCAGTACGCCTCCGGCGTGCTTGGGCACAGCGGGGCGGTGCCCACCGCACATCACGTGACCGCAATGATGAAACGGTGTACTAAGGCGCGATCGCGCGGACATTGATGGTATTCGTGAAGCCCTTTTGTACGACGACCTTGGTCGCCTGATTCTCCACCGCCTTCAGGAAGACCGGGTCGAGGTAGGCCTTTGCCTGACCGTCTTTCCAGGCCAGGACTCCGTATTCGCCGGGGGCACCCCGGCAATCGAGAACACGCCGAACTGATCGGTGGAAGCCGTGCGGTAAAGGTTGGGATCGTCCTTGTTGGCAGGGATCAGCAGAACTGTTCCGTTGGCGATGGGATCGTCCTTTGTGTTGCGGACGACGCCGGCGACCACGCCGCCGGAACTTGCAATTGCAATATCGAGAACGTTTGGCGCGGCGCTGGAGGCCGTGAATCCGCTGTCCCGCACCTCCCTGCCGCCATAACGCGCCGAGGACAGGTAGATTTCCGGAGGCAGCCCCGTCAGATCCACTCGGAAGCGACGTTCGGGCACCCTGGGAATCACGAAGGACCCATCGGGCGCAACCTGGGCGGAAGGAAGCAGGAAGACCGAACCGTCCAGCGGGCGCAGAATCACAAGAAGCTGCCCACGATGGACGTTCACGGGAAGCGATTCCGCCGCCGTGATATGTCCTTGAATCCAGACGCCGGGACCGATCCGCAGGGTGCCGGCATCGACGTCGCGGTCCTCTATCTCCACGCTGGTGCGCGCCCACCGAATCGGATCCGGATCCCGGAGGTACACTTCGATCTCGTAAGATCCTGGCGCGAGCAGCGGACTGATGTACGTGTTACCCCCGGTGGAATGGAACTGCACGGCGCCCGATTCGACGGTCCCGCTGCCGCTGCGCGGATTGATATAGAAAGACAGCTGGGGGTTCGGCGGCGCCGGCGTTGCGATTTCAAGCTGCAGGCGCACCGAGTGTAGATCGCCTCGCGTCAAGGACAGGTCGATTCCGCTGATATCGGCGCCGGCTCTCACGGAAATCGGCGTGGCAAAGCTCGAGTCTGTCACGCCCGGATAGTAGACCGGCAGAAAGTCCGCGTTTCCCGCCTTGGGCCGGACGCGAAGGTAGTACTCGCCCGCTTGCAGTGCCGGCAACCGATACTCGCCGTTGCTGTCGGTGAACGTGGTGATATCGTTCGGCAGCAGGGCGCGCTGCCCGTCCCGCACGTCCAGATGCATCAATTCGACAGTGGCCGAGTTCTTTAATGCGCCACGCTCATCGAAGATGCGTCCGGAGATTGCCGGGCCGCGCATCATGTGCAGCTGCATTGGATCCGGCGCCTGTCCGTTGAAGATCGTCAGCTGCATGGTTTCTGCCGAGCTATGCAATTCGACGAAATCATGGCGCGAAAGAGTCACCAGGTACCGGCCGGGCGGAACATCCTTGACCGTAAATGTTCCGTCGAGGTGGGTTTCTGAGTCGTAGCCCACGAGGGGTTCGTAGTCTGCGGAATGCAGGAGGGGGACCAGCGTGAGCAGAACGTTCCCTAAACCGTCCTCGGTGCCGAATTCGCGGACCCAACCCTGAACCTCAACCGGGATTTGTTCGACCGGGTCTGTCGCCATGTCCGGACCGGCGGGCAGCCCGGGAACCTTGAAATCCAGATCCAACCGCATTTTGCCTGGTTTGGCGGTGATCTGGAGGGCAGCCACAGGCAACGTGACGACAGCGACGCCGCAGAGCAGCGCCACGGTTGCCACGCGCGATACGGATTTGCGCCGTATACGCACATCGAGAATAGAAAGTAGCCGGGTCTCCAGCTGCGACCGATGAGCCATGGCGACAGTGGCCATCGACAGGCTGCCGCCGGGCTTGATCGTCCGTGCCACCTGCAGCAGGTGGTCGGCGTAGTCGTCGGGGTCGGCGCCGAGTTGCAGGACGCGATCGTCGCAGGCGCATTCGCGCTCGATGCGCAGCCGGCGCGCTGCGTACCACACCAGCGGGTTGAACCAGTGCAGACTGCACACGGCCTGAAGAAGCATCTGCAGAACGCCGTCGTTACGCTTCACGTGCGCGAGTTCGTGGGTCAGCACCATCCGTCGCCGTTCGGGGGACCATTCGGCTGCCGAGTCGGGAAGCAGCACCACGTGACGGAAAATGCCCCAGGTCATGGGCGGAACGGTGCGTTGCGAAATGCGAAGCCGAATCGGCCTGGAGATTGAAAGCTGGGCTTTGACATCGTCAATAATGTCGAGCCACGCCGCGCCTTCGGTTGGCGCTGCACGACGGGCAAGCCGCCGAACAGTCACCGCCCCAATCACCAGGCGAATAAGAACGATGGATGCTCCCGCCGCCCACAGAACAATAAGCCACTGCCCGGCGGCCAGGGGGGCCGTTGGGCGCTCCTCCTGAGGAGGTGCCGCGACCGGAAGGGAACGGCCAGCGTGGTCCGGCGTGGGTCGCAGTTCGGTCTCTCCGGCCCCCTCCGGCGCGCTCCGCTCACCACCTGCGCTTAGGAGCGGCGGACTGTTTTCCGGTAAAACCGCCACATTAACTTCCGGGAGAATCACCGATGCAAACGGAAGCACCAGTGCACAGAGCAGTGCACCGGCCCAAATCCCGTGTCTGGCAGATGCGGAGCCTCGGCGCAGACCCAGCGTCATCAAGCTGGCACAAGCCAGCAGGATCGTCGTCTTTATGATGACGCTGAAAGCGAAAATCATTTCTTGCCTTCAACTCGGGCCTTCTCAATCAGCCTTGCAAGCCGGCCGAGTTCTTCTTCAGACAGCTTCGACGAAGAAACGTCAAGGAGGGCAGCAACGGCCTGCTCTGGAGAGTCCTCGAAGAACGTCTCCATGAGGTGCCGGATTGCCGAACGGCGGGCCTTATCGCGCGGCATCCTGGGAGCGAAAATGTAGCGAGGTCCGTCCTGTTCGTGCCGGACGTGCCCCTTGTCCTCCAGAATTCTCAGCAGCGCACGGACCGCCGAATAGCTCGGCGGGTCCGGTAGACTCTCTTGCACCTCAAGTGCCGTCGCCCTTCCTTTTTGATAAAGAACATCCATGATTTGCCGCTCGCGGCGGCTTAAGGTGTGGTGTGAACTTGACATAGTGCCCGAACGCTAACACCGGCCGTGGGGAGGGTCAATAAAAATTGCTAACGGTTTAGCAGCGGGAGGAATTTTTCGCGTGCGCCCCGAAGGGCAGCGCCAGAGGCGCATTCTCCTTCCTTGGGGAAGTCTCGGGGACGCC
Organism: uncultured Acidobacteriota bacterium; assembly: GCA_963836435.1. GTDB lineage: Bacteria > Acidobacteriota > Terriglobia > 20CM-2-55-15 > 20CM-2-55-15 > DASTBJ01. Next base: position 454,573 of record CAWIJI010000011.1, read on the forward strand.
CGCGATTGAAATCGGACTTGCCTGAAGTCTCGGGGACAGCCTCGCGATTGAAATCGGACTTGCCTTGCACGCTTGGATCCGACACACTCGCCCTTTGTCGTTCGTAGCTGCGGAGTTCATGAAGAGTCTCCTGCAGCTATGCCGCGAATGGCTCGGGTCGTCTGCCCTGGTTTCCCGCATCATAGTACTCAACGAGGATCGCCCCAACTCCTGACGTGGCACTCGAACCCCGCATCCGTGCTCGAACTTACACGGGCCGGCCCTGTGGAAGTGAAGAGTTCGTCCGTCAAATCGAAGCCCTTACGGGTCGGCGATTGGCTCCCGGCAAGCTCGGACCGAAGCCGAAGCGGCAGATGGAGTCCCAACCGCTGCTGTGGACAGAGGATTCAATCCATAGATAGTCGAGACGCCGCCGAACCGAAGTATTCGACGATAACGAAATCCGATTCGATCGCGGGGCTGTCCCCGAGACTCAAAGATAGTCGAGACGCCGCCGAACCGAAGTATTCGACGACAACGAAATCCGATTCGATCGTGGGGCTGTCCCCGAAACTCCTGAATCCAGTTCGGGGTCTGTCCCCGAAATTCTGTCCCCGAAATTCGGCATACTTCACACCGGCGAGTCCGAGCCCATTCTGCAGATACGCCCGCCTGCCAATGGGCGAGTTCAGACTCATCCAGAAGTGCAGCAAGTCCCGCAGGTTTCGCACAACAGACTCCTGTTACCTGCCTGCGATCCGAAGCAGGCGGGTAAGGTTTCCACTCAGGATGGATTCCTTTTCCGCGTTGGTGAGAAACGCAGCCTTGAGGATCAGATCCACGGGTGTCGGCCAGTTGTACGGGATATCCGTGCCGAAGACGACATGGCTGGCTCCAAGTTCCGCGACCAGATGCCGAAGCCCCTCCGGTGTAAAGACCATGGAGTCGACCGAGATCTGTTGTTTGAAATACTCGCGCGGGCTTTTCTTGTTGGCGCAATTTGCCATAGGCCGGACCTCGCACGCCACATTGGTACGCTCGATGTAGGAGGGCAGATACCCTCCGGCGTGGGCGCCGATGAACTGCAGGCGCGGAAAACGGTCGAGGGTACCGTCGAAGATCAGCCGCGACAGAAACACCGTGGTCTCCAGCGGGTTGCCGATGATGTTTCCGAGGTCGCCGCGGCCGTCCAAGGCTCCTTCCTGAAGCACGTTCTCGGCGCCTCCCGGATGCACGAACACGGGAACTCCGAGTTCCTGCGCCTTGGCCCAGAACGGATCGAATTTTGGCGAGGAGGGCACTTCCCCTCCGGCGTGACCCGCAATTCCTACTCCGCGGAACCCGAGAGTTTTCACCGCTTCTTCCAATTGCTGCACGGCCAGATCGGGATGCTGCAAGGCAACCGACGCCAGCCCTGCAAAGCGGTCCGGGTGCATGGCGCACCAGGCGGCGAGTTTTTCGTTTTGAACCTTGATGAGACGGCCGGCCAGGTCGCGATCCGTCTTGTACCACCAGCCTCCCTGATGACTGAGCACCTGAACGTCGATACCGCGATCGTCCAGAGCTTTCAGTCGCGCAGGTCCAAGAACCAGCGGACCGGTGAGTTGGCTCGAGATATTGGACGCCAGGTTCGTATCCTTGATGACGTCCAGTTCTTCAGCCGCAATGAAATGCCCGTGTACATCAATGACTTTGATACGGCGATTGCCGATCGAGACCTGGCGTCGCTGGGAAGGAACAAATGTCGCGGCTGCAAGGCTTGCCGCCGTTTTCAGGAAATCCCTTCGATTGGGAGTCATGCCAGGCCGTCTTCTCGAATTGTTGTCGGACTCGACAAGGCAAACTGCGCGATCTCCGTCTTCCTCATGAAGACCACGCCGGGATGGCGCTGGGCATAGGTAATGAATTCTTCCATCACGGCCGTGCGCGAGGCGCGGCCGGCGACGCGATCGTGTGAGCTCACCGACATCATGCGCCGCTTGCGCGCCGACTCCGCATAAAGCGCATCGAATTCCCGCTTCAATTCGGAGGCGAATTCGTCACAGGTGTGCCAGCGATTCTCGTAGTTCTGAAGATCGTTCAACTGAAACGTGTATGGCACGACGACGAAGGGCTTGTTCCGAACGGCGATGAGAAAAGGCTCGTCCCGGCTGAGATCGTCGGTCTGATACAAGAACCCGAGATCCTGCAGGATTTCGAACGTGCGGGGAGTGGCGCGCATGGCCGGCGCATTGAAACCGACCGGCCGTGCGCCCGTGGCGCTTTCGATGGCGCGGATATTGGCCTCGTACGATGCCCGCTCCTGCTCCGGCGTGCTGGCGTAGATCGGCGACCAGGTCTGGCCATGAGCTGCCGGCTCATGGCCGCGCTGCACGATCTCTTTCGCGAGGGCCGGATGCTTTTCCACGGCCAACCCCACCATGTGGGAGGTCATCCGGACCTTCTTTCGATCGTACATGTCGAGCAACCGCGGGATACCTTCCTTGAAGCCGTACTCGTACCATTTCTGCGTCGGCAAATCGGGGTATCGCTCGTCGAGGGCTCCCCATGGACCATTTGCGCCGCGTTCCGGCTGGGCTCCTGCTTCCATCTGCATCGACAGCGAGACGACGAATCGGGCGCCGTCCGGCCAGAAGGCGTCGCGTGCAACCCGTTGCCGCACCGCGGGTGTCGCTGCCAAAGCCAACACCGAAGTGTTTTTCATGAAGTTTCGCCGGTTCAAAGGCTCCTCCCTCGAGGCATGAAAGCGTAGACCACGCCCTGTCGTTCTGTTTGTCGGGATTACTTCGCCGGTGTTCGTGGAAGATGCAGCGACATCAGCGTCAGTTCACCGTCGATTTTGCTGAACCAATGCGGAGTCCCCTCGGGAACGAGGATGAAATCGCCTTTGGCCACCTTTCTGGCCGTCCCTCCTTCAACCGTCGCCGCAGTCGCGTTGTCGCCGTTGCGGGTGGGATTTACCAGCTTGCCCCCGAGAACGAGCGTTCCGCTTCCATCGACGACGTAAAAGAGCTCGGCTTCCTTGTCATGAACGCTCGCATTCTGGGGAACGTTCACGCGGTGTTCCATATTCACGTTGTACGGCGCGAGCTGCAGGAACGTCTGGTTGCCATTGCGATCTTTCGGCTGTTTCGCAACGATAGCCGCAAAGTCCGCGGCAGTCACCTGTCCTCCGGGTAACGGTGCAGCCGCCTGGTTCTGCCCTCTTCCTGCCGGCTGTTGTGCCCAGAGAGAAAACGACGCCAACGCCATGGACAGAAGAACGACAACTATCTTTCGCATTCGGGTGCTCCTTGTTTATTCTTTACCGCGCATCCTACACCAAATCGCAGTTTGCTAAAATGTCGCACACTGATGTCTTACCTTTTGAAGCGGCATCCTCTTCCTATCACGGCACGCTTCGAACACCAGCTTGTGTTGACCTACGCACTGCCCCCAGAGGTTCTCGCTCCGCTGCTCCCGCCCGGGCTCGAATTGGACACCTATGAAGGACGGGCATTCCTCGCGGTGGCCACGGTGAGAACCAGGGACCTGCGCCCGTCGTTTCTGCCTCGCGCCTTTGGCCGTGATTTCTTTCTCACGGGATATCGCATTTTCACCCGTTTCAAGACGATGGAAGGAAAAGTTCTGCGAGGACTGCGCATCCTGCGCAGCGACACCGACAGTGCCTCGATGGTCACCTGGGGCAACCGGCTGACACGGTACGGCTATTGCAAGGCCGAAGTCGAATGCACGAAGGCTCACGGCCGTTTGCACTTCAAAGTCGTGACGCCCAATGCCGAAGCCGATCTCGACCTCACCGGAGATGTCGCCACGCTGCCTGGGCCACTGCCGGCGGGCTCACCGTTTCGCGATGTGGAAACGGCGCGCGCATTTACTGCGCCGCTGCCGTACACCTTTGACTACGAGCCCGAAACCAATTCCATGGTTGTCGTGCTGGGCCGGCGCACCAAATGGAATCCCCAGCCGCTGGAAGTTCAGGTTCACAGGAATACTTTTCTTGAATCCCTGCCGTTCAGGCAGGGCCATGCTGTGCTGGCTAATGCCTTCTATATTGAAGATATTCCTTACAGATGGGAGCGCGGATGCCGAGAACCCGTGCCCCCGGGATAGCTGTCCCTTACCGCTCCCTCGACGCGTCACGCAAGGCATCTGAAACAACGCCAATGGATTTTGGTGTGCTCACGCGGGGCCTGGACGCGCTTCTACTTCGGTGGCGGCGCGGTGCGGCACGGAGTGGGCGCCCACTTCGCGCCGTTCGGCTCGAGCTTGAATTGAGTACTCGTGTAGAAGGGCTGTGTCATGTATTTCGGGTCGTCGACGACGGTGATGACGAGGAGCCACGTATCGCCACCGGGCTCCGAAGGCAGGCGATGGAAATATTCCGTGATCGAGGCGTCTTCGCTGTAGGGGGCGCCGTTCTTGCGCAGGTAGCCTTCGCGGAAATTCGTCGTGACGACTTTCAAAGATCCACCCTGGTTGATCGAGCCTAGTGAAGGCGCCGGACCCCCGCGCTGTCCTCTGCCCCCGCCTCCAGGCGCGACCGGGGCCGTGTTGGCAGGTTGGCCGCGTCCGCCGGCTGCGCCGCGTCCGGCGGCTGGTCCTTCCCACACCGCCGTGGAGTATCCCTGCCAGGTCTTTTCGCCCTCCGGCTGCGAGGACGGGTTGAAGTGAAGCAGCCTCGTCTGTGTGCCGGCGTCGAAGTCCACTTTCAGGGTGTTGTCGTCCTGCCATGTCACGTGCAGCCGGCCGGGCTGGCGCATGATGCCGCCGATTCCGAATGCCTTGCACTGCAATCCGGCCGCATTGTCCTTGTCGAGATCCCAGGAATCGGCGACCCGGCGGCCGTCTGCGGTGAAGTTCGGCAGGCTTTCGAAGTCGCCTTTGCGGGGAGTCGCCATGCGAAGGCGCCAGTCCTCGCTGACAACCGAAACCCAGTAGCCGGTAAGGTCCACAGGGGCCGATGCCCGTGCGTTCTGGGCTGCGCCGCGCCCCTGCTGCGCCTGAACAAGGGATGCGGTTGCCCACAGGGCCAGAGTTCCTGCGATAAATCCTGCAAGTCTCGTGTTCATTTCTTCCCCGCCAGAATCCTGTAGACGGCTTCGACGAACCGGGCGCCGCTCTCGGCGCCATAGCGGCCGTCGTAGTCGAGCGTTGGCCGCGCAGCCTTCACCTGGTCCAGAGTCAGACCACGTTTCACCATGTCCTGGATGCGATCGCGAATGATCACCACCATATCGCGGTACTCCACGAGGTCGGCTTCGTCGCCCACCCGCCCATGGCCGGGAATCACATAGGTCCCGCCTTCCTGAAGCGCTTTCGGGACGGCAATCTCGAGCATCTTGTTCAGGCCGGCGATGAACCCGTCAACGCCGCCGCCGAATTTTTCGTCGATGACGGGATAAGTGGTCGTCAGGAAGGTATCTCCTGCGACGAGCACATCAGAGCCGCGGAAGTAGACAAAGGAATCGCCATTCGTGTGCCCCGCAGGAAAGTGGTAGAGGAAAACGGCCTCGTTATTGAAAGAGAAATCCCGTGACGGTACGAAAAACGTATTCAAGGGACGCTCGGTGACCGAGCGGGACGTCGCCGTCATCCGCGCCAGGACGTCCTCGTGCGCGATAATCGCCGCGGGGTTCCCGTTCACCGTCTCGCCGGCCTGCGAGACCGTTTCGTTGCCGCCGGTGTGATCGAGATCTGCATTCGTGTTGACGATCCAGCGGATCGGCTTGGTCGAGAGCTTTCGGATGGCGGCAAGAACCTTATCGCGCATGGCGGCGACACCGGTATCGACCACAAGCACGCCTTCATCGCCTGTCTGCACGGCAATGTTTGCACCTGCACCGACGAGCATGTAGACGTTGCCCTGAACGTGAAACGTTTCGATCTCGCTGCGCATTTCCGCGTCGCCCGTGGGAACTGCGGGACCTGTGTCGCGCAGCGGAGCAGGGGGCGAACCCGCGTTCAGTTTCGTCATGAATTCCGGATAGGTGGTCTCGGCGCCGCCCCACACTGCAGCGAGAGGCAGCCCGAACTTCTTTGCCCACTCGTCCACGAACGGGTTCTTGCCGGACAGGAAATGCGGCACCTTTGTCTGGTCCATGGGGACTTCAACGACGTACTCGCAGTTGTAAAGCCAGTTCTGGTTGCCGCGATCCATCAGCACGAACTCTTCGCTGTTCACGTACGGCTCGGTGAGGTAAACGGGGTCGGTGATGATCATCACATGCGAGAGCAGATTGCCGTGACGGATATAGTGCTCGACGACCGTGGTCAGGTCGCTGCTGGGAATGCCGCTGCGCCGGTAGAACTCCTTCTTGATATGCGTGGTCTTGACGGTGAGCACGTCGCCGTTCCACTCTCCGGTTGAAAAGCCGGCGAACGTGTGGGGTGCATAGTCAGGCGGATGCGGACGCCCGTCCATCCAGATTGTCCGGTACTGCATGTACGTGCCGATGTAGATCCTGTAGGCAATGATCTCCTGCGTCGCCGGATCTTTTTCTTCCCAGATGCGGAACTGCAGAGGTCCGCGGTAAATGTGGGGAAGGTTGTAGGGCTCGCACTGGTGTTCGAGAAGGCTCACGCGGCGCACGTCATAGGCTTCCGCGTAACGCTGGGCGGCCAGATTAAGCGGAACTCCGGCGAAGTCGCCCTGGACGTCGCCCGGAACGCGGTCGTTGAAATCTTCGTGATATCGGCCGGTCCATTCCCCGACGATGCTCAACTGGGCAAAAGCCGTGGAGCCGGGCGCCAGCAGGAAAAACGCAGTTGCGAGAACGGGAATAATCACCTTTAGTTTCATGGCATGCCTTTTTCGAGGGAGTCGCCCGATACACTAGCGCGGATTCTCTCCCGACTCAAGTTAGCTCGTGATGCCGGGCGTAACGAGAATTTTGTTCCCGCAAGGCATGACGGGCCAGGCGCCGAAGGCGCCAGCACGCCGGAGGCGTGAAAGCAAGGTAGCCCCGGGTGGAGCGCAGCGACACCCGGGGTTCATCTCAGGGGCGTTCGCACCCCGGCAGGGGTGCGAGGAATCCCTGCACCCCTGCCGGGGTGCGAACATCTCCGTTACGGCAACCCCGGGTTGCGCTCGCTTCGCTCGCTTAACCCGGGGCTAAATTCTCAGCACGCCTCCGGCGTGCTTGGCGCCGAAGGCGCCGCCGCGAGGGCGCGGCGCGCGGCTGTCGCGCCGCGCAAGTGCCCGAGCCGGGGTCCGGGGCAGAGCCCCGTCAAGCTCGTTATGCCGGGCGTAACGAGAATTTTGTTCCCGCAAGGCATAACGGGCCAGGCGCCGAAGGCGCCGCCGCGAGGGCGCGGCGCGCGGCTGTCGCGCCGCGCAAGTGCCCGAGCCGGGGTCCGGGGCAGAGCCCCGTCAAGTTAGCGCCGGGATCGGTTAACATGAAGTGGTCCTGGAGTGCTGTTTCGCTATTTCGCTATGGCATATTTTTTCAGCGTCGCCCAAAAGAAGCCTGAAATCCGTGTTTCTTCGTCCCGGGTCAAGTCTGGTGACCTGGTGATGCTGAACGGAGCGGGGTTCACTCCCGATCGGCCCGTCCTTTCCCACCTGCTCAAGCCCAATGGCATGGAGTACAACCCGCTTCGCCTGCGGGCCAACGCGCGTGGAGAGCTGATTCACAAGATCGATACCGTAATGCTCGACCTCGGTACCTTCGAAGCGTGGGTTGAGGACGAAGACGCGAGAGTGGTCTCGAACCGGGTGCAGTTCACCGTCGTCCCGTGAAAAAGAAGTACTACGCTGTTCGCAAAGGACGACAGCCGGGAATCTACCAGGATTGGGACACCTGCAAGGAGCAGGTTGACGGATTCGCAGGCGCCCAGTACAAGAGCTTTTCTACCAGCGAAGATGCGAAGCGTTATCTGGCCGGAGAGAACTCCGTATCTACGCCGCCACGACCCCGGGTTTCCCACGAACCGTCTTCATCCGCAGATGTTCGGCCAGGCCACGTCGTGATCTATGCCGACGGTGCCTGCTCCGGCAATCCCGGCCGCGGCGGTTACGGTACCGTTGTACTGCAGGGCGATCAACGGAAGGAATTCTCCGCGGGTTTCCGCCGAACCACCAACAATCGGATGGAGATTCTGGGATGCATCGTGGGCCTGGAATCCGTCGAGAAACCGAGCGACGTCACCCTTTACTCCGACTCCAGGTACGTCGTCGATGCGATAACCAAATCGTGGGCTGAGACCTGGCGAAGCCGCGGCTGGAACCGAAAAGTGGATAACGAACTGGTTCCTGCGTTGAACGCGGATCTGTGGGCTCGGCTGCTGGATCTTTGCTCGTGGCACCGGGTGCGGTTCCACTGGGTTCGTGGTCACGACGGAAACCTCGAGAACGAACGTTGCGACGTCCTCGCCCGCGCTGCTGCTGCATCCGAAAATCTCGGGATTGACACCTTCTACGAAAAAGGTCCGTAAGACGCTCAGCGTCGCAAGGGAGTGAATATCTTATCCGCCTCCGCCTGAAGTTCCTCGATCGTGATCTCTCCACGCGAGTGGGCCTGCATCTGGAGATACAGCTTGTTGAACTGCTTCAGGCTGGCCTCGCGCACGGCTTCGGTCTTCGCCCCGGAACAGAATTTCTGGAAGTGCACCCCGATGCGGTCGAGTGCCACAGTGGACTTGCAGTGCGGACACTGAATCCCGCTCATCCGAACGAGCGCTCAAATAACTCGTTGATCGCCTTCAGCCCGTTGTCTTTGAGGGACCGGGTTCCGGTGCCGGTGAAATGGACATGTCCAATGCGCGGCGCCGCTTCTTTGGCCCACGCGGCGCCGGTCCACCGGAACCACTGATTCTGCCCCTGTGCGAACACGAACAGCGGCTTGTTGCAAAGCTTTGCGAACTCCGCACCCCAGCCCGTCCCTCCCTTGACCGTGCCGTCTTCCAGGATCTCGCCGACGACATAGACTTCCTGACCGCTGTTGACCTGGTGCCAGATGCTCTGCAGGATCTTCCTCATCAGAGCGGTGTCGTGGTACTTGCGATTCATGAGACGGCTGAGGTATTCAAGACTGACGTCGCCCTGCAGTAATTCTTCGTGAGTCAGAACCCTCGTGCCCCTGGTGCGGGAATCCTTGTGGCCGCTGAATGTAAAGTTGACCTCGTCGATGCCATGACGCTCGGCGGCAGCCCCGAATGCAGCTTCTGCACCGTTGGCCGCGCCGCTGAACAAGACACAATCTTCTGGTTTCATCATTACTCCCTTGCTCCCCTGCGTCAGTATACGGGACCTTCGGTGGGCTCACACTTTCGAAGTAGGACAATCGGCGCGGCGGAGTTACAATATAACTCTGTCGTCTCGACTTCTTTCCTGGATCGGTTCCGCCACGAGCGTTCGGCGCCAAGTACCTTCCCAAGCGAGAAATGTTGATTCCAGCACGTCCATTCACAAGGGGAAATTCATGAGCAAGAGACTGTATATCGGCAATCTGTCCTTCAACACAACCGAAGATGAAATCAAGGCGCTTTTCGGCCAGGTCGGTCCTGTCGAATCCGTAGATTTCGTGAGAGATCGTGAAACCGGACGGATGAAGGGTTTCGGATTTGCCGAGATGTCGGATGAAGATGCGGCCAAGGCGATCGCCCAGTTCAACGGCAAGGAATTCGGCGGACGGGCCCTGACGGTCAACGAGGCCCGGCCCAAGACCGCCAGGTACTAGGGGAATTCGTGCGTATTTCCACCTGGTCCAAGACTGAAGCAGCCTGGTACCTGGGCGTCCATTGCAGGAAATGTGATTCGCCGATTCTGTTCGCGCTGGACCGCAGTGAAAGTGATCAGGAGTTCGTGCCGGTTGCAAAACTGGTTCTGACCTGTTCACAAATCAACTGCCGTCACCAGGCGGACTACAGCCGGGCGACGTTTTCCCGCTTTCAAAAATAACTGAAACTGGAGGCACTTTTAATGAAGGCAGCAGCCAAGGTCGTCGAAATTACCGAGGTCCCGTTCAAAATCTGGTGCGATCGATGCAGTATCCGTATTGCTCCAAACGAAGAACGGGTCACGGTTCGTGACAAGACGTATCACACCCACTGTCACTCCAAACTCGCCGGCAGTTTGAAGGCAAGATCTAGCGCGCGGTCTTGACGTAGGTGAAAGGAACCTGCGTGAGGATGCGCAGGCCGTAAGCTTCCAGCGCGACCAGCTTGCGGGGATGGTTGCTGAGGATTTTCATGGAACGGATGTTCAGGGCAGCGAGGATCTGTGCACCGATGCCGTATTCACGCTGTTCCCCTCGCAGTCCGATCGTCTCGTTAGGGTCGACGCCCTGTTTGCCATGAGCTTCGACTGCGGAGAGATTCGGCTCTCCTGATCTGCTCATCTGGGCCAGGTAGAGCAGCACGCCCCGGCCTTCGGATTCTATGATCTCGAGGGCGCGGTCCATTTGCTTCTGGCAGTGGCAGGTTACCGATCCAAAGACGTCGCCGACCAGGCATTGCGTGTGGACGCGCACGAGGACATCTTCCCCGTCTCCGAGATCGCCTTTTACCAACGCGTAGTGCGTTTCATTCCCGAGAATGCTCTGAAATCCCAGAACCTGAAAGTCGCCATGCTGATTTGTCAGGATATGCTCGCTCACCTTGCGGACAAAATGCTCGGTGCGCAGGCGATAGCGGATCAGGTCTGCGACGGTAATCATTTTGATGTCGTGCAGTTGTGAGAATTCGAGAAGGTCGGGCACGCGCGCCATCGTTCCGTCTTCCTTCATGATTTCGCAGATAACACCGGCGGGGAATAGTCCCGCGATGTTGGCGAGATCGACAGACGCTTCGGTCTGACCCGCGCGAACCAGCACACCGCCATCGCGCGCCCGCAGGGGGAAGATGTGGCCCGGCCGCGTAAGATCCGTGGGCCGCGTCCTGGAATCGATGGCTGTCAGCACGGTCTGAGCGCGGTCGAACACGGAAATGCCGGTAGACACGCCGCGTCGCGCTTCGATCGACACACAGAATGCCGTGCCGTGAGGCGACGAGTTCGCACTGTCTGAAACCATCAGCGGAATGTTGAGTTCATCCAGCCGCTGTCCTTCCATGGCCAGGCAGATCAATCCGCGCCCGTGCGTCGCCATGAAGTTGATGATGTCCGGCGTGACCTTCTCCGCGGCGACCATAAGATCGCCTTCGTTCTCACGGTCTTCGTCATCGACGATGATCACCATCTTGCCTTTTTGAAGGTCAAGCAGCGCGTCTTCAATAGTTGCAAATTCCATTCGGTGTCTCGATTCAGCTCCCCGCGTCTTCACAAATATAGCGCAATACGGGAGGGGCCACTCGTATTGTAACTGGCGCCCCTGTCACAGGACGCTGGACCCTACCGGGGCGTGTCCGGCTCCGGCATCTGGGCGGCACGACCGGCGCGTTTGGCGATCTTCCGGTGTTTGGGGGCGTCGGATGAGGAACGCTGGACCAAACCTCTGTCCTTTCATTTCCGGCGCGCGGTCATTTCCGGCGCGCGGTGATGACCGCCTCGCCGCACCAGCCGCGCAATGCAGGAATGATCTTGAACAGGAACCGGTCGGCTGCTTCCATCGCCGGGAAGATATACCCTGCAGCCGGCGAATCCAGTCTTCCGCGCAGCAACCGCTTCCCCATGGCGATCAAGTTGAAAAGCTGGAGGTCAAAATCATCAAACCACGGGGCGAGTCTTCGCAGTTGCTTTCCGGACATCACAATGTCCTCACCCTGCGATTCCTCTTCCCTTTGTAGACGAGCACGGATATGCCGGGCCAGATTCAGGGCGGGATTGCCGCCCCAGGTTTCACACAGGACGAGTCTTGCGCCGGGACGCATCACCCGGGCAAGTTCCTCGACGGCTCCGGCATATTTCATCGTATGGTGCAGTGAACCGCAGGCGAAGACGAGATCGAACGCCCCCTCATCGAACATCGGCAGCCAGGACGCGTCGGCGGCAACGCCGGCAACCCGACTTGCAACTTGATTCCGCCGGGCGCGCTTCAATCCGAACTCGATGGCGACGGGCGAAAGATCGAGCAGCGTGACGTTGGCCCCTTCCGTTGCCATCCAGATGCCGAAGTCAGCCGCCCCGCAGCCATAGTCGAGAACCCGTTTGCCCTCGAGGGGCTCGGCTTCCAATGCACGCATCGATGAGCGGTAAAGACGTGCACGCTCGTAGAACGGATGGGCGGGATTGCTCAGGTCACGCTCCAATGCGGCACGGTCCAGGTGTAGCTGATCCTCAGGAATGGAGAGCAACGGTGAATACGCCCGGTCGTAAAATTCTCGCTCCTGGACAGCCGTAATCATAAGAACGGAAAAAACGAAACGCTCCTGGTGGACGCCGATTATACCTGTACGAACGGCCGGCCCTGTCCGAAGACGGGAGCAGGATTTCGAACAGGCGAGTTTAAGTCTTTTAAAGATAAGGATTTCGGGTGTGGCCGGGTTGGAGGCACCCGCGTCCTTGAGCCGGGACCGCGTTTTCGGCGGTAATGTGGAGGTGAAATCCTGATGTGGGACGGCTCGTCCTTTCCGGCTTTACAAAAAGCTATTCGTTGTCTTTAATGGCGGAACATCAGGAGGATGTATGACCCTTAACGTCGGAGACGTTGTCCAAATCTGCGAGGAAGACAGGTTCCGTGGTGGAGAGTCCGCAGAGGCCTTGACGAGTGTCGAATCAAGTCCCCTCCCCGTCTCGACCTGTGAACACGCTATCCAGTTTGAGAATCCCCCCAGAAAGTCTCGCAACTCCGATCGAATCCTCTTTCGAGTCCATCAGGAAGAACAACTCATCGGGTAGGGGGAAAATAATATGGCGAGTCTGCAAATCGGTAAAGAGGTTCAAATTATCAGCCTGATTCCGGGATTCTATCTTCAAAAAGGAATCATTTCGGCCATCACCCAGCCGTTCGTCAAGGACGAGCGAAGCAAAGAGGAAGCCCTCCGGGAACTCCGCCTCTACCAGGTACGTCTGGAGGACGGCAGACATTTTCGATTCAGAGGCAAAGATTTGCTGGCGCGGGCCGAAAGCGTTTCTCGCGCGAGCTAATGGGATCCGTAAGAATGTGTTTCACATCAACGCCTTCAACGTTTTAAACTAGGCCGCGTGATGGCCGTGACGGCGAAATTGTGTAATGTGAATTGCATGGAATGAAAGGTCTGCTGACATCCTGCATTGTTGCACTTGCAGCGCTTTTGGCTCCCCTCGCCCCTGCGCAAAGCCTGCAAGGGTCCCACGCTTCCTTGAACAGACAGTCGAATCAGGCCCGGGTTCACGGCTTGAGCTACATGGAGGACGCGCCTCGTGTGAAGCGCTTCGTCGCTGCCGGACTTCTGGTGAAGCTTGAAGGCAACGCCGACTACGATCTGAGTGACGTTTCCTATCCTTTCGCAAGACCGGCGGTGAAACTCTTTATCGAGCGCGTTTCGTCGCAGTTTCATGCCGCGTGCGGAGAGAAACTTACGATCACCAGCATGACGCGCCCCGAGGATGAACAGCCGCCGAACTCGTCGGAGCAGTCGGTCCATCCGACCGGCATCGCTGTCGATCTGCGGGTGCCGCGAAGCAACTCGTGCCTGCGATGGCTGGAGCGGGTTCTGTTATCTCTGGAGGGAGCCCGGGTTCTTGAAGCGACCCGCGAACACAACCCACCCCACTATCACGTCGCTGTCTTTCCGGATCCCTATCAGAACTATGTTGCATCACTGGAGTCCGAGGACCCCGCTGGACCGCAGTACGTCGTGCGCAAGGGCGATTCGCTGACAACCATTGCGCGAGCGACGGGGACCACTGTAAACGACCTGAGAGCCGAGAACGGACTCGACGGTGATCTCATTCGTGTCGGCCAGTCCCTCGATATTCCCTGAGGTTGGGGAAACCTGGCGGCGCGGGAACCTGATCGGGACACCACCAGATTTTGTCCGCTTCCTGCGATCGTGCACCACACGGGACTTTGGCGACGTTTAAGTCTCGGCTTCCCGTTTCAGCATCCGTTCGACATACTTCGCGATGATGTCGAATTCCAGATTCACCCTGTCTCCGGTGGCCGCCCGTTTCAGGTTCGTATTCTCAAACGTGTGCGGAATGATCGCGACGTCGAAGACAGGCGGGTTCACGGCCGCGACGGTCAGGCTGATTCCGTCCACGGCAATGGAACCCTTTTCCACGATGTAACACGTCGCAGGGGCGGGAAACTCGATCTGCAGGGTCCAGTTGTCTCCGTCGCGCGAGAACCTGCGGATTCTGCCGACGCCGTCAACATGGCCCAGAACCATGTGCCCTCCGAAGCGGCCATCGGCTCGCATCGGACGTTCCAGGTTGACGATCGCCCCGGGGCCGAGCGTCTTCAGGCTCGTTCGATCGAGCGTTTCGCGGGAAAGGTCGGCCGTGAAGCTGCCGGAGTCGTATTGGCGAACCGTCAGGCAGACGCCGTTTACCGCAACACTGGCGCCGGCGGACACCCCGTTGAGAATTTCCTTACCGCGGACGCGAATCGTTCGAAACTCAGCGGCGTCGCTCACGCCCGCTATCTCGCCGACTTCTTCAATGATTCCGGTGAACATACGCAATGATCTTATCAATGATTGACGGCGATTGACGTAATTGACGGCGATTGACGGCGAAAACCGTCCGTCAGGACCGGCCATGAAACTGCCATGCCTTTTCTTGACACCCTGCAATTCTCAGTTCGGCGTGAACGCTCCGGCAAATTCCAGCGACTTTTTTTCTATTCGGCGATCGAGCTGACGGTATTCTCGACTTCTTACTTGATCGAGGTGCACGACATGATGGGTTCCAACCGAGTGCTTGTCTTCCTGTTCACCCTTGGGATGCTCGCTCCTAGTGCAGCAGCCGCCAATGACCTGGAAGAGATCCGCCAGGCCAAAACCTTGCTTTGGGGGGGAGACCAGGAGGGTGGAGGCCCCTATATTTTTCCGCGCGACGATCGCCCTTCAGAGGTCACGGGATACGAGGTCGACATCGCGAACCGCCTTGCCGAGTTCCTCAAAGTCCGGGCCCAGTTCACTCAGGCGCAGTGGGACAAGCTGCCCGATATGCTCCGTACCCGAAAAGTGCACGTCATACTCAACGGATACGAATTTACAGACGTGCGGCTGGACGTGATGGACGCGACCATCCCGTATTACGTTTACAACCTGCAGCTCCTGGGCAGGAAGAACGATTCCGCTATTACTTCCTGGAACGATCTGCGGTCCGTCCACGGAGGCGTTAAGCCAAAGCTCGGCGTGCTGACAAGTTCGGCCGCAGACACTTACGCGACACAGTTTTGCGCAGATGCATGCGAGGTTGTCCGCTACGACGGATCCACTGACGCCATGCGCGAGGTGGAAACCGGAAAGATCGATGCCACTTTGCAGGACACCCCGATTGCATCGTTTTACGCGCCACGATTTCCCGCGCTTCAGGAGATCGGCGCCCCCGTTGCACGAGGCTACTACGTCATGTACGTACGGAAGGGCGAAACGGCCCTCGTCAAGGCCCTCAATGAAGCCATTGGTGCTGATGCTCCGCAACGGAGATCTCGAGCGCATTTACCGCAAGTACGGCATCTGGGACGACCGGCAGCAGGAACTCACTACCATCGTTGAGGACGGGAAATTTTACGGTTATCAAAACGCAGTGGCCGCCCGTGTCGATAGAAACGTCGTCCCCGAAGAAGAGCAACTCAGGCCAGCGCGCGCTTGCACGGCTGTCACGGTAGTGCGGGATTACGGCGGCATACTGCTTGCAGTCGGCTGGGCTGACGATCGTGCTTTCCCTGCTGTCCTTCCCGCTGGCGATCCTTTGGGGCTGGTGATTGCGATCGGACGCCTCTACGGGCCCGCGGTGGTGAGGGCGCCGCTTACAGCCTACGTCGAGTTTCTGCGCGGCACGCCTCTCATGCTCCAGCTCTATTTTGTGTTCTTCTTCCTGCCGGAGATCGGGATTGCCATTCCCGCATTCTGGACTGCGATCGTGGGACTCGCCATCAACTATTCCGCTTACGAGTCCGAAATCTATCGGGCGGGACTGCAGGCCATTCCACGAGGCCAGATGGAAGCGGCGCTATCGCTGGGCATGTCCCGGCCGACTGCGATCCGGCGCATTCTGGTACCTCAGGCGGTGCGCCTGGTGATCCCGCCGGTGGTCAATGACTTCATTGCGCTGTTCAAGGATACCAGTGTGTGTTCCGTGGTGACCCTTGTGGAGCTCACCAAGCGATTTTCGGTGCTGTCGTTGAGCACGCAGGCGACGATCGAACTCATGTTGATGACCGCGTTTCTCTATCTCGCCATGAGCTATCCCATGTCTCTGGCAGCGAGCAGCCTCGAAAAGCGCCTCGGATTGGAGGCGAATGCATGATCGCCGTAAGCAACCTCGTCAAACGGTACGGAGAGGAAGAAGTCCTGAAGGGCATCAGCTTTTCTGTCGGCCGCGGCGACGTCGATGCGATTATCGGACCGTCCGGCGGCGGCAAAAGCACCTTTCTTCGCTGTCTCAACGGCCTTGAGCCGTTTCAGGGAGGGGAAGTGCGCATCGGGGACCTCCGGCTTACTCCGGCCACGCATCCCCGAAAGGACGGCAAGCTTCTCGAACAGATTCGCCGGCGGATCGGCTTTGTCTTTCAGCAGTTCAACTTGTTTCCTCATCTGACTGTGATGGAGAACCTGACTGAAGCGCCGATGCGGGTCCTGAAGCTTCCGCGAGATGAAGCGTCGGCGCGCGCCAGGACAATGCTCGACCGCGTCGGCCTTGGTGACAAGGCTGACGCACGGCCCAAAAATCTCTCGGGAGGACAGCAACAGCGGGTGGCGATCGCCCGGACTCTGGTCATGCAGCCCGAGGCAATCCTGTTCGACGAGCCGACCAGCGCCCTCGACCCGGTCATGGCCGGAGAAGTTCTCTCTCTGATGGCCGAACTTGCCAGAGAAGGTCAAACCATGATCGTGGTCACGCACTCCATGCACTTCGCCAGAAGTGTGGCAAGCCATGTTCATGTGTTTGCCGATGGATACGACGTGGAACACGGACTTCCGGAAGTTATTTTCGGTGACCCGCAGCATGCGACAACCCGGGCATTCCTGAAGCAAGTAGCGCCGGTCTAGCTCGTCATGCCGGGCGTAACGAGAATTTTGTTCTCGCAAGGCATAACGGGCCAGGCGCCGAAGAGGCGCCGCAAGCGCCCGAGCCGGGGTCCGGGGCAGAGCCTCGTCTAGTGTGGCGTCTCCTAAATAACGATACATTTGCCGATGGGGCTTGCGAGGCGAGGTCGAGGAGCGAAGAGGAGTCGATGCTCATTCATCAACGACGATTCGCGACGACGAGATCGCCCGCAACCCCCATCGGCCTTTCGGGTTGCGGCGGAACGGGCCCGGCTTCGTTGTCGCTCCTCAGTCACAATGAATGAGCGTTGCTCCGTCGTCGCTCCTAGAACCCGGGCCCGTTGCGCTCGCAACAAGCCACACTAGCTGCGGACAGACGGAGATGACAGCGGGCCATCGTAGTAATTTTCATGATTCCTGGTGTCGGCAAGACATGGAGAACTACCCTCGCAGCAACCTTCCGGGGTGATTCCGCTAAAGATAGGCAACCAGCGTGATGTCCGGATCTCCCTGGCTAACGGTCCAGTCGTGAAGCTGGAAAGCGTCGGCCAGCCGCTCAATGCCGGCGCCGCCGATGGCTGGAACATCGCGGCCTCCAAGGATCAGTGGCGCGATAAACACGACGATCTTGTCGATCAATCCCGCTTCAATCGCGCTGAAAGCCAGATCTGGCCCGCATTCCAGGACGAAGCTCTGAATCTGACGTTCCTGCATCTCGGCCTGGAGCTCGCTGAAACCTCCGCGGACCATCAGCCAGCCCGGAATCTTTTCGACGCGGCTGCGACGATCCAGAACGATGCGGAGCAGTTCCCGGCGGCGGGGCAAGCCCGTTCGATCCGTCATTTGCGGCCGGTCTTTGAGGAACGTGCCGCTGCCGGTAATCACTGCATCGACAGAGTGTCTTAGCCCCTGGACCGCAGCTCTCGATTCTTCGGAAGTAATCCATCGCGACTCGCCCCCGGCGGTGGCGATCTTTCCATCGAGGGTCATCGCAACTTTCAGAATGCCAAAGGCGCGGTTCTTCATCGTGCGCGTGAGGAAGGCCTCGTTCATACGCGACGCTTCGTCCTGAAGAAGGCCGCATTCCACCGGGATGCCTGCTTCCTTCAGGATTGCGAACCCCCTGCCGCTCACCTCAGGGTTCGGATCTTCCATCGCTGCAACAACGCGGGCGACTCCGGCATTGACGAGGGCCCTGGCACAGGGTGGGGTACGACCCGTATGGGCGCAGGGTTCCAGTGAAACGTAGACCGTTGCGTCCCGCGCTGCTTCGCCGGCTTGCTCCAGCGCGAGAGTTTCCGCGTGGTGCAGCCCGTCCCAGGTGTAGAAGCCTTCGGCAACAACCTTGTCGTTCTTTACGACAACCGCTCCCACCATTGCGCCGGGACTGGTGAGAGCGGTACCGCGCTTTGCAAGTGCAATCGCCCTGCCCATGTAGTCCTTGTCCGTCATGAGCTAAGCGGCAAAGAGAGACTCGACGAAGTCATCGGCGGAGAATTCGACCAGGTCGTCGATTTTTTCCCCGACGCCCACGAAACGAATCGGAATTTTCAGCTCTCGCGCGATGGCCGTGACGACACCGCCTTTCGCGGTCCCGTCCAGCTTGGTCAGCACCAGGCCGGTAACCCCCGCGCTCCTGGTGAATTCCTTCGCCTGGATGAGACCGTTCTGGCCCGTCGTGGCGTCCATGACCAGCAGAACTTCGTGCGGCGCCGTCGAAATCTCCCGTTTCGCGATGCGTGTCATCTTCTCGAGTTCGGACATCAGATTGTGTTTGGTGTGAAGCCTCCCGGCGGTGTCGACGATGACCACATCCATCTTCTTCGACTTCGCGGATTGAAGCGCATCATAAAGAACCGCGGAAGGATCGGCGCCGGGCTTCTGGCGTATGAGCGGCACATTCGAACGGGTGGACCATACTTCGAGCTGCTCGATGGCGGCAGCGCGGAACGTGTCGGCGGCGCAGAGCATGACTTTTTGCCCGTCATTCTTGAAGCGGTTCGCGAGTTTCCCAATCGTGGTTGTCTTGCCTACACCGTTGACGCCGACGATGAGGATGACAAAAGGCTCGCCTCCGGAAACCTTCCGGGGTGCGGCATCGTTGATGCTCAGAATCCTGCGAAGCTCCGCCTTTACGGCAGTGCGCAGCTGGGACGGATCCTGAAGGGTCTGACGGGATACCTGATCTCGAATCGAGTCCAGGATTTCGGTTGTTGTGTTTACGCCGATGTCCGCTCCGATCATGATCGCTTCCAGCTCGTCGAGCATTTCCGGATCGATTTGCTTCTTGCCTTCGACGAGATCCTGGATCCGTTCGGTGAAGTTTTCCTGCGTTTGCTTTACGGCATTTTTGATTTTTTCGAAAACACCAGGCTCTTTCTTTTTCGGCGTTCCAAACAGGGTGATGAATTCCATGCCGTTACTCCTCTTTCAGCTTTCTTTCCATCAGGTCGGTCAACGCTTCCTGCGGCCGCAAACCTTCATACAGCACGGCATACATTTTTTCCACAATAGGCATCTCGATGCCAAGCCGGGCAGCGAGTTCAACGGTAGGCTTTGTTGTCCGGATGCCTTCGGCAATGGCCCGCATACCGGCCGTGATCTCGTCGATTTTTCGGCCGCGGCCGAGTTCGAATCCGACGTGCCGGTTACGGCTCAGGCCGCCATAGGAGGTGAGCACGAGATCTCCCAGACCGGCGAGTCCGGCCATTGTTTCACGCCGTCCGCCGCACGCGACGACCAGCCGCGTGATTTCCGCAAGACCCCGGGTAACCAGCGCCGCCATCGCGTTGGATCCCAGCCCCAGGCCGTCGGCTACGCCCGCTGCGATGGCGATGATGTTCTTCACCGCGCCGCCCAGTTCGACGCCGGTGCGGTCCGCGTTGGTATAGAGGCGGAACCGCGGCGTCGATAACTGTTCCTGCAGGCAGACCCGCAGTCCTGCGTCAGGTGACGCGATGACCAGGGCTGTGGGTTCACCTCGAGCCACTTCCGGTGCGAAAGTCGGTCCGGACAGCACTGCAACTTGGGGCTTGGCCGCCGGGTTCGCGACATCCTCCAGAACTTCCGACATGCGCATCAACGTCGTATCTTCGATACCCTTCGCAGCGCTGATGAAAATCGCCGCGGGATCCGCTGCAGGCAGGAGTTGCTGACTGACTGCCCGGAAGAAATTCGAGGGTACCGCGACCAGCACCACCGGGCAACCCTGCACGACATCGCCCATGGAGTTGCTGATGCGAACGGATTCGGGAATATGGACGCCGGGAAGGTAGATCGAATTGTCCCTCGTGTCGGTCATGGCGACAGCGAGATCCGGCTCGTAGACCCACAACCGGACATCGCGGCCGGCACGCGCCATCGTGATCGCAAGAGCCGTTCCCCAGCCTCCGGCGCCAACGATGGCCAGAGGGCCGGTCACAGCATATATTCCTTGAGCTTCGTATAGACCGCACCCGTCGGTTTTAGAGTGCTCTGGTAAAGGAAGAAGCGGTCCGCAACGAAGGAACCGAAGTCTGTCTCCCCAAATCTCTCCGCAGCCCGCACCAGAGTGTTCTCCAGCCTGCTGGTTTTCGCGCGCGCCAGAGTGATATGAGGCCGGAATGCTCTTTTTTCCCGGTCGAAACCGGCGCGATCCAGCCGCGCGTCGATTTCCTGAGTCAGACCTTCCATCGGCGACGCCTGAAGTCCGGCCCAAAAGATTCGCGGGGAGCGCGGGCCGGGAAAAAATCCGACCCCCTTGACACAAATGGGGAATTCCTTCCAACTCAGACCGGCGAGGGCCGCGTCAATGTCTTCGCGGCGCTTGTCGGAAATCTCCCCGATGAATTTCAGCGTAAGATGCGCCGATTCCGCCGCAACCCACCGCGCGGAACTGGCGGTTGAACGCAATTCGGCCTGCATGGCCGATAGCCGGCCCCGGATTTCTTCCGGAATCTCGATGGCGATAAACACGCGCACTACAAGTCCGCCAGCATCTTCCGCGTCATGTTGAGCGCGGCTTGAGTAGATTGCCATCGAATGCGGTCACGGTTTCCGGGAAACAGAAAACGCTGATGACGGGTTTCCGCCGGGCCGGCAACGGCGACATGAACGGTTCCGACCGGCTTATCCTCCGAGCCCCCAGATGGACCCGCAATACCTGTAATGGCGACACCAAGCGTCGTTCCGATCCTTTCACGAACACTCTCCGCAAGACCGCGCGCGACTTCCTCGCTAACCGCACCCTGCATCTCGAGAAGCAGGGGAGGAATGCCGGCGAGATCGATTTTGGATTGATTGCTGTAGGTGACTATACCTGACATGAAATAGCGTGAGCTACCATCAATGGCGGTCAGGCGTTGGGCCAACATGCCTCCCGTGCAGGACTCGGCCACCGCGATCGTGGCCTGCTTCATCACCAGGTACATCCCGACGACCTCTTCCAGGGACTGCTCGGTATTGGTGAAGATGTAATCGTGAAGCTCCTGCTCGATCTTCCCGGCAAGTTCCTGGACAGCGCGCTCTGCGTCGTCCGCGGTCTTCCCGTGGGCGGTGAGACGCACGTCCACCTGGCCCGGCTTGGCCAGGACCGTCGTCTGAATCGCCTTGTATCCTTCATAGATCGGAGCGATCCGGGCATCGAGCGCCGATTCCGTCAGTCCTGTCGTCCGATAGATCCGGCGTGCCAATGCGGTGTTGCCCGCGAGCTTTGTCAGCCTTGGCAGACACGCGTCCTCGAACATGGGCTTCAACTCCGAGGGCGGTCCGGGAAGCAGAACCACATGATTGCGGTCTGCGCCGATCCACACCCCGGGCGCTGTCCCGTTCTTGTTCTCCAGCACGTCCGATCCTGTAAGCACCAGTGCCTGTCTGGCATTGTTCTTCGGCATCTCGGCGCCCCGCGCCTTGAACCGCTTCTCGAGGGCGGCAAGAATGGCGTCGTCCAGCACAAGTTGGCGGTGGAGGACTCGGGCGACAACCTTCTTTGTAACATCATCTTCCGTGGGACCCAGCCCCCCGATCGTGATGACGACGGACGTTCGCTCCATCGAGCCGCGCAGCGCCTGCTCCAGATAGCTTTCATCGTCACCGACCACCGTTTTCATTACAACGGGAATGCCGATTTCGTTGAGCAGGCGCGTGAGGTACATCGAATTGGTGTCGACAAAATTCGGCGTCAGGAGCTCGGAACCGATGGCAATGATTTCTGCGGACAACATGGGGTTAGGGAAGGGGCTTGCCGGTTACGCCGAGTTGCACGCGGTAGAGCGATCCGGAATCGACAACAAGCAGGTTGTCTTCATAGTCGAACGCCAGGCCAACCAGGCTTACACCCGCCACGACCGGCTCGGGATCGGTTCCGGCGAAACGGAAGATGCCGCGGCGTCCGCGGTGAGAAGCGACGATATAGATCGCTCCATGGATATCCACGGCGATCCCCTGGGGGCGGCCAAGCCCGGTATAGAACTTCCCGACTTCGCCGCTGGGAGAGATGCGGTAGACGCAGTCATAACTGGAGGTGGTCGGACCAGAGACGTAAAGATGATCGTCGAGACCGAACGCCAGGTGGTAGGCCGCGATGCTGGGCTCCAGCGTCGCAAAGACAAAGGTTTCCTTTTCCGGACTGATTTTGAAAATCGTGCCGCTGCGATCGCCGACGTAGAGATTGCCGCCGCGGTCAAAGGCGATCCCGGTGGCGATACCCATGCCTTCGGTGAACAACCGCACGTTGCCCGCCGGATCCACCGCATAAATGCTGCCGTCAAACCGGCTGGAGACATACAGATCACCCGTCAGCCCAAAGGCCAGGCCGGTGGCATTCATGATATCGGTGGCGAACGGCGTTACCGCACCCTTCGGCGTGACTTTGTAGATCGATACCGGAGTCTTTTGTCCACGACGGTTGCTGTAGGTGACGTAGATGTTGCCGTCCGTATCGATGGCCGGATTCGCTACAGGATGGAGATTTGTGGCGAGGCGGCGTCCCACTTCGTAATGGACCGGCGCGCTCACGCTCCCATTCTTGGAAATTCGCAGGTCGGACGTGCCCTGCTCCGCCGATGACTCCGGGACTTTCACCATGATGCGCTCGTCGGAGGCCATCGTCACCTGCCCGGTATATTCTCCAAAGTGGACCACGGGCAAGGTTGTGGCCTGCAGGGTAATGCCCGAGCACTCGATGCTGACTTCGCCGCCCGGCAACGCCGCCTGAGGGGATACGCTCCTGATGGTGATCTCTTTCACGTTCTAGCTGCCAAGAAGGTGGTGTCCCAAGGTCAGCGCGGCCAGCGCGTACAGGCCGGCGCCAACATCGTCGGCCATCACGCCGATGCCTCCAGGCAAACCTTCGAGGCGGCGAATAGGAAAGGGTTTGGTAATGTCGAAGACTCGAAACAAGACGAACCCCGCAAAAATATAAAGTACTGAAAGCTGCATTTTGCCTGCGAGGCCATACGCGATCATCTGACCGGCAACTTCGTCGATAACGATCCGCTGAGAATCGTGTCCCCAGAATCGCTCGACCCGATGCGCTGCAAGCGTGCCTGCAAAAAGAACAATAAGTATAGCATGCAAGAAGTATGCACTCGCGTCCGCTGCTTGTATCCCCAGGTAGACCAGGACTCCCACCGCCGCGCCAGCCGTTCCTGGCGCCTTGGGCATGAATCCTGCGCCGCCAGCCGTCGCGACCAGAATGGCGAGACGGTCAATCGCCGTCAGTTTCGAGGTGGTCATTCAAGTTCTGAGTTTCTGCAGGCGGTCGTTCCTGTGTGGGAATCCGGTAGCCCCCGGCCGCCCAGCGGCCAAGGTCGATTAACTTGCACCGCTCGCTGCAGAACGGCCGAAAGGGATTGCCCTTGAACTCTGTTTCTTTATTGCACGTGGGGCAACGCATGGTCTGCTCTCTTCAAGATGAGGGGACAACCCTTCCGATCAGGTCGTATTCCATGCTTTCGGTAAGTTCCACGTCATAGAACTCGCCGGTCTGGACTGCAAGCTCGCCAGTGTCATTGATCAGGACGTGACCGTCGATGTCCGGCGCCTGCGTCTCCATTCTTCCCTGAATCAGTAACTCGGATTCTTCGGAAGTGCCTTCAACGAGAACCTCCACGTGGCGGCCGACCATGTCCTGGAGTCTTCTCCTGGAGATTGCCGCCTGCCGCTTCATCACCTGATTTCGGCGGCGCACTGCCGTCCTCCGGGGCACTTTACCGTCGAGATCGAACGCCCCGGTGCCTTCCTCGTCGGAGTAGAGGAACACGCCGACGTTGTCGAACCCCGCATTGTCCATGAATTGGAGCACTTCCTTAAAGTCCTGTTCGGTTTCACCCGGGAAGCCCGTAATGAACGATGTCCGCAGTCCAGCCTGGGGATTCAGCTTCCGAATCTGCTCGATCTGCCGTTCGAAGACCTCCCGGCTGCCGCCGCGCTTCATGCGATCGAGGACATTGCGGCTCGCATGCTGGTACGGAATATCGAAGTACTTGCACAGTTTTTCTTCTTCGGCGACGAGCCTGACGAGACTTTCCGTGACGGTGTTCGGATAGCAGTAAAGAAATCGGACCCACTTGAGTCCGTCCACGTGGGCAAGCTCTCGAAGGAGTGAGGTGACGCCATCGGCCATGCCAAGATCCTTCCCGTAGGCCATGGTATCCTGCGACACGAGCACCACTTCGCGAACGCCCTGATCGGCGAGACGGCGCGACTCCGCCACCAGGTCCTGGGGTGAGCGGCTGCGGAATTTGCCGCGAAATCCGGGGATCGCGCAAAAGGTGCAAACGTGATCGCAGCCTTCGGAGATCTTGAGGTATGCCATATACGACGGTGTCGTGAGGATGCGGGGAATCGTCGGGACTTCCTTCGAGGTGTAGAGCGCGTCGATGGAGATGTCCGGAACGTCTTCAGCGTCGTCCAGCTTCACCGCTTCGAGAATCTTTCCGAGTTCATCCGGCCCGAAAACGAAGTCGATTTCCGGAATCTCCTTCCGGATATCGGCGCGGTAGCGCTCCGCGAGACACCCTGCGACGACCAGCCGCTTGCAGTTGCCTGAGGTCTTGAGCTCGGCCATCTCCAGAATCGTGTCGATGGACTCCTGTTTGGCCGTATCGATGAAGCCGCAGGTATTGACCACCAAGACGTCGGCCTCATCCTTGTTTGATGTGATGGTGTATCCCTGGCGGGTCAGGGTGCCGAGCATCACTTCGCTATCCACGAGATTCTTGGGGCATCCGAGGCTGATGAAGCCGATACGGGGCGTCTTGCGTTCGTTCTCAATCACAGCCGGTTATTGTAGCAGGCTGGGGTGGTCCGGCTGATACCCCGTGTTTAGGGGAGCAAGCCGCGCAGGTCGTTCAGAGCTTGTCGTAAGGCGGCGACGTCGGATGCCGATGTCGGCTGGCGGCCATATTGGGATTTCTCGAAGACTTCCACCGCCTGCGTCAGAATCGAACGCCGCTGCTCGTGGGGCAGGCTGGTAATCCATTCTCTCCAGGTTTGGGAACGGCTCCGATAAGGGCCTTCGCTCTCGGCGAGCCGCACCGCCCGATAAAAGAGGGCAGCGACGACTTTCCCATCCACAGGGCCGGAAGCGTTTCGCGCTTTGAACGCCAGCCATTGATTCCACAGATCGAACCGGTTCCGAAAAAGGGCCATCCCGGCTACGCCGGCCACTGCAAGAATCCAGATCCAGCCGCTGTGGATCGCGCCCCGGACCGCGCTGGCGGCCCGGTCGCCCAGGCCCTGCACGGCGGCCGCCCAGCCTTCCGTCTTTGCCTGCAACGTCTTCTGGACGTCCAGCACGGTTTGCTGGGCGCTTCTGAAGAGCGACGCCTGGCTGTCGCTGTCATAAGTGAGAATATACGTGTTCCAGTACAGGCCCACCGCATCGACGTAGTTTCCAAGTTGGGCGATCCAGTCACGGTCGTGCTGGCCTTCTGCGGGAGTGGGATCGAATTCCCTCCATCCATTGAGCGGAAGATAGACCTCCACCCAGGTGTGCGCATCGGATTGACGCACGATGTAGGCGTCGCCGACCGGGTTGTATTCGCCCATCAGGAAACCGTTCACCAGTCGCGTCGGAACGCCCGCAGCGCGCAGCAGTACCGCCATCGCCGATGCGAAGTATTCGCAGTGTCCGGACTTGGCATTGAAGAGAAAGGCGCTGAGCGGCTTGTCGCCTGGATTCCAGGTGAGTTCCAGCGTGTACTTGTAGTGGCGCTTCAGGTAGGCCTCGATGCGGACTGCCTTTTCCAGAGGAGTTTTTGCCTCCATCGTGATCTGCAGCGCCAGTTCCCGGATCCGGGGATCGAGGTCCGCCGGCAGCTGGAGGTAGGTCGCTGCGATGTTCTGCGGGATGCCTTCGGTGTAGCCACGGTTGTCCTCCGTGGTAAGCCGCCGGGGCATCTCTGATTTCACCTGGTACTGCAAGCGCCGCGATTGTTGAAAGCGAGCGAAGATCGCGCCGTTGTCATCCACGTCCACTCCGGGAATCATGCGGCCCGAAAGCTCACGAACCTGGTAGTGGCCGAACAGGGTTGTTGTCGCCAGTGGCTCGAGCAGCACCTCGTAGCTCGCCACTTCGCTGCCGGGTGAAGGAGTCCCGAAGCGATAGCGATCGTTTCTTTCCGGCACTTCGGCCCTCGCTCGATTCTTTTTCCGCCAGTCCGAACCGTCAAAGGTATCCAGCACGACACCGCGCCACTTCAGCACCGCGAAAGGCGTTCCGGCCAGACGCTTGGCATGCATGACGACGGCCGAACTCAACTTCAGTTCGCCGATCTGGCCGAGTTTCACGTTGTCGTTGAAACCAGAGAGCAGGAGAGGCGCTGAGGCAGCCCTTGTGAAGTAGCCGGTGCCGACACGCGGGATCACGAAAAACAGGGCGCAGCCGACAGCGACGATGCAAAACGTCGTCCAGAAGCTCATACCGCCAAGAGACACCGCGGTTTCCTGGACTGCCGTTTCACGTTCCGCCCGCTGGGAACGGTACATGTCGAAACTCATCAGGGTCGAGACCAGTGCGACAAGGAAGAATAGCAGCGTGATCACGAAAGACATGTCGACCGTGAGAGACGATGCCGCAAGAATCTTCAAGAAGGCGAGGATGATCAGGTACAGATAGTCCTTGTCGCCCTTTTCCTGATGGAGCTTTGCCAGTTCGAGGAAGAGCACCATATGGACGGTTGCGCCGATCAACGTTCCCGAAAGGACGTTCACGTCGAAGAGAAAAAACAGGACGTAGGCACACGAGAGATAGAACGCCCCGCGCGCTGTCAACAGCGGCGGTCTCCCCCGGACTGCCCGATTCAGACTGACGAAGAAGACTGGCACAAAGACACCGATGGACAGGGCGTCTAGGCGCCCTGTCAACGCCACGGCGAGAAAGGCAGTGCCGATAAGGGCGTGAATCGAAGTTTCGAAATAGCGCTTCATCGAGGGCCTCCGCCGTCGTTGCGAAGCGAAAACATCAGCGCTCCGCCCCGGACATCGAATTCCGGAGCCTTCGCCGACGCCGACATCTCCACCAGCGCGAGATAGTGAAGGATATGGTCCAGCGTGGACTCCGAACTGCCCTCGGGCGACTCCCAGTCATCCGAAACCAGCATCACTTGGGCACCGCTCCTGATCAGATGGAACGCCATCGAGGCGGCCTGCGTTACCAGCGCTTCAAAACGATCGTCGTCGCGCGGTTGCCCGAACCGGTCGAATGCCAGAATGACCCGTCGGCTGTCCTCGGTGGCAAACTCCCGTGTCTTTAATGCGCCCGTCTTGGCCGAAGCCTTCCAGTGGACGTGGCGCGCACTGTCGGAGGGAACGTAGTCCCGGATCGTGTGGAGGTCGCTGCCAAGTCCACGCTCAGACCGCTGATGCGATCCGAGGATGTCGGCAACGGAGACTTTCAGCAGGTCCTGGGACAGGATCTCCGGGTAACAGATGCAGGCTGCATCCACCGGATAACTCCAGGCCTTCGAAAAAAAACCGAACGGAAACCGCGATATGGTCTTGAGCCTCTCAATCGAATACCGGCCGCGCCGCGCGAAGCGCGCCTTGCCGGAGAGTATCGCCGTTCCCTGCGGCTGGACTACCGTGAAATATAAACCGCCTCCCGGAGGCTCCGTCTGCAGAGAGAAGGCCGGAAAGAATCGTCGGTGATTGCGGATCCTTACCGACAGGGGAATCGTTTCGCCGGCGAAGGTTCGCGAGGGCAACAGGAGCTCCATCTCCAGAAATTTGGAATTCATAGCCGAAAGCAAGGCTGAAAGCAACACCACGGCCAGCAGCGCAGACAGGACCATGTACAGGAGGTTATTGCTCGTGTTGATGGCGGCGGACGTGACGACGAGAAGAACGCCGGCAAAGATGCCGCCGTCGCGGGTGATCTTGTACTGCGTGAATAAGGGAAGCCATGCCCAGTCGACTCCGCGGGCGAGCCGGGGCACAAAACGAATGCCGACCCACGCGGCGATCGCCAGCGAAATCAAGGCGGCCGTAACGGCTGCGCTCATATCACCCATCCCCGCCGCGCTGGTGGAATAAAGGGCAGCCAACATCGCCAGGGCGAGCAGTCCCATCGACTGCAGGAAGCTTTTCCACATCGATTCGTGTCCGCGATCGGCTGGAAGTTTGGCGAGAAGCTTTCGAAGCATCGGCGCCTCTATGCAGGGACGGTTGTTTCGTCGAGAATTTCCTGGAGCACCGTGCGAGCATCGGTTCGCGCCTTTGCTCCGGTCCTGATGATGACGAGGCGATGCCCGAAAATGGGAAAGACGAGGCGTTTGACGTCGTCCGGCAAAGCATACGAGCGGCCTTCAACGAGGGCCATGGCCTGCACTCCGCGGAACAGCCCGACCGTTCCGCGAGGACTCACTCCCAGCTCCACGTCGGGATGTTTCCGCGTGCGGTTCACCAGGTGCAGCATGTAATCGACAATCTGCTCGTCGATGTGAACCTTGCGGCTTTCCTCCTGCAGACAGAGCACATCGGCCGGCGACAGCACCGGTTGCAGCACATGACTGCGATGGCCGTTGGTGAAACGTTTCAGGATTTCCTTTTCCGCCGTCGCGTCGGGGTATCCCACTTCGATCTTCATCAGGAACCGGTCGAGTTGCGATTCCGGCAACGGATACGTGCCATGGTGTTCCGCCGGATTCTGAGTCGCAAGGACCATGAACGGGCGGGGCAGAGGATACGTCGTGTTCTCGATGGTCACCTGGTTCTCGTTCATCGCTTCCAGAAGTGCACTCTGCGTCTTCGGCGTCGTGCGGTTGATCTCGTCGGCAAGAACGATGTTTGAGAAGATAGGCCCGGGCTTGAAGTCGAATTCACTGGCTCTGGGGTTGAAAACGGAAACGCCCAGCACATCGGATGGCAGCAGATCGCTGGTGAACTGGATGCGGTGGAAATTACAGTCCAGCGCGCGTGCCATCGCGTGCCCCAGCGTGGTCTTGCCGACGCCCGGAACGTCTTCTATAAGAAGATGACCTTCAGCGATAAGCGCAACAATGGCCAGGCGGATGATTTCGTCTTTTCCTTTGACCGTGCGGGCAACAGCATTGTGGAACGCGGAAACCTTCGTGTTCATTACGTGCCGATTCTAGCATCGGGCCATAGAAATCAAGGCCCTGGGGGGAAATCGGGGGAGAGACGTGAATTCGGGGCCGTGCACCTCGAACCCCGAATTCGGCCAACGCTTAGCGGAATTCGAATTCGGGGTTCGAGGTGCACGGCCCCGAATTCACGTCCTGTCCCTTCACTGTCGGACTGCTGTGCCGGTGTAGCGCCGCACATAGTTCCGGACGCGCAGCTTTCGCGCGGTGTTGTCCGAACTCATGTAACGGATACTTCCAAAAATGGGCCGTTGGGGAGCCCACGGCCGGTCGTAGCGGCCGAAAATCCAGAAGATGCCGGAATAGGAGTTGGGGTCGCGGCCGTCGAGGGCGTACTTGTTGTTCAGTTCGATCAGTGTTTCCAGGGCCTCCTCGGGCGTGGGGGACCACTCCAGGATCTTCTTGCCCCACAACATTCGAAGATAGTTGTGAATCCGGCCTTCTGCGGCCAGTTGAGATTGTGCCGCATTCCATAACGCGTCGTGCGTGCCGGCATTCTCCAATTGCTCGCGGGAATACAGGGTCGGACGGGGATCCGCCGCATGTTCCGCCAGCGTTTTCCGGGCCCAGGAGGGCAGCGAACTGTAGCGGTCGTAGGCGTCGGAATGCGCACACAGGTTGAATCCAAGTTCCCGCCAGGTCAACAGCTGATCCAGAAACGCTTCCACGTCCGGCCCTGCATTCCACCAGCCTTCACGGCTGCCTGTCGCCTTCTCCCCCAGCCTTTCCGAGGTCCAGCGCACTGCGCCCGTCACTCCACGAAAGACCTCGTGGGCAGAGAGGTGTCCGAAATGCAGGTCGGGCGACAATCCGCTGGTGGTTTCGGATTCCGGTTGATTGCGGGCTTCCACGTAAGTCCCCAACCCCTGTTGTACAAAGCGTTTCAGACGCTCGCGGCCTGGCCGGGAGCCTGCGGTGAATGCGCTCACCGGCTGTACCGACGAATTCACCGGAATCGCGGACACCAGAGCCCCGGGTGAGGAGAGTTCCTCTGCGGTTACTGCGGGCCACCGCTGCCGCAGCGGCGCGGGACAAACCGCTTTGGGCAATTCGACCCCATCGAGGGCGTCGGCCAGCGGGAATTGCTCCAGATAAGAACGCAGCTGGGATTGAAGAAATCGGCGAAAACTATGGGCTGTGGTAAACACCCTGTCCGTCGCGCGCATCGGGAAAATACCGTTCGAGTCGACTTTTTCAACCATCACGGCAGAGCGTGCCGCCAGGACGCGGATCCATCGTGGAATTTCAAAGGCAGGGTAATCGTCGGTCACGACGACGCAGGATCGTTGGGACAGGGCATCCATCATCCCCGAACCCTGCGAAGGAAAACGCTCGACGAAAGGATAGTAGTGCGCAGCCGAACCGGCGAAATCTCCGAGATTTTCCTTCATCCCCTGCAACAGGGCCGTGTGGAACCTCGCGTTAGCCCACCGGTAGTCGCAGCTCAGTGCTTCCACAACCAGCAAGGGCTTGCGCAACTCCACCGCCCAGTGAACGGCGCGCTGAAGGGCGAAATTCCAATGGCGGCGTCGATTGGCGATCATCCAGTAAAGCACGTATTCACCGGCCCCGTTCACCGGTTGGATATTGGACCTTTGAATCCGTTCGGGCGGAATGTTCGTGGAATGCATGGCAGGAGTTTTCGAGCCCGGCTCTCCGGCTGAAGAGGATAATGTCAGAACTTGCAATTCAATTGAAGCGAATTGGGGGAAGGTTTGAACACCATGAGAACTCTTTCAGTCGAAACATCCACTCACGGCCGGGTTCTGATCGACGACGCAACATCGCCGTTTGCGTCCCATTCCCTGCTCGTCGGTTTTCATGGTTATGGGCAAAGCGCCGAGGACATGCTCGCGGAGTTGCAGCGGATTGCCGGCAGCAACCCCTGGACTCTCGTTTCGGTGCAGGCGCTGCACCGGTTTTACACACGCAGTGAAAAAATTGTGGCGAGCTGGATGACGCGTCAGGACCGGGAACTGGCGATCGCTGACAACATCGGCTATGTCCATCGGGTCCTGCAGGAACTTCAGGTGGAGACGCCGTATACGTCTCTTGTATTGGTCGGATTCTCGCAGGGTGTTGCCATGGCTTACCGGGCCGGCGTCCTCGGCGCTTTCCCCCCGCAGTGCATTATTGCCGTCGGTGGCGATATACCACCCGAGCTTAAGTCGCTGCCCGCCGAGCGCTTCCCCCCGATCCTTGTCGCGGCTGGAGATGACGATCCGTTTTACACGCCGGCAAAGGTGGATGAAGACGAGGAATTTCTACGCGCCCGCGGTCTGAGATCGGAGGTTTTTCGCTATCGTGGAGGGCATGTGTGGACCGACGAACTGCGGGACCACCTCCATGAAAAGCTCAATCAATGGATTTCAGATCGAGCGCGCGATCCGGACAGTTCGGGGAAACTCACCCCGAAGGGGTAAGACGTGCAAGATCGCACGCTGAAAGCGTGCCCTGGAGTTTAGACATTCTTGAGTCTGAGCACGCCGGAGGCGTGCTGAGAATTTAGCCCCGGGTTAAGCGAGCGAAGCGAGCGCAACCCGGGGTTACCGTAAAGGGAATGTTGCACCCCGGCAGGGGTGCAGGGATTCCTCGCACCCCTGCCGGGGTGCAAACGCCCCCTCGTGCGATGAACCCCGGGTGTCGCTCGGCTCCACCCGGGGCCACCTTCCTTTCACGCCTCCGGCGTGCAAAATGTCCAAACTCCAGGCACCGCTCCGCGGTGCAACAGCCCGAGCAAAGGAGCCGAGTTTCAAGAACAGAAACGGACTAACGGCCTGTCGCTGAAGAATTGGGCAGGAACCAGCTTTCGATTTGCTGTTCAAGAGCCGGAAAAGCGGGAAATGGCGCTGTTGACAGGGCCGCCAATCTGTCTCAGACTGAGGCGGTTCGCGAAAATCGGGGATCATAGCTCAGTTGGAAGAGCGCTTGCTTCACACGCAAGAGGTCACAGGTTCGAGCCCTGTTGGTCCCACTTACGGCCGTCGCCTGTTTACGCTACACAATGGCAAACGAAACAAGCCGGTCGAGCTGTGGCGAACTCTCTGGCGTCGCGAACGGGGAGTAGCGCGTGATGTAGTGCCAGATCACGCGCGGGTCCTCGGAATGGCACACGCTCACAAGATTCAGCAGCATCCCGAAGGTGACTCCTGTTTCCGGTGTGGGGACATCCCCGTTGTGAATGTGCCAGACAGCGCTTGTCAGGCGTTGCTTCGTTTCAGCGGCGGCGAATGTCTGCAACTCCCCGAGATAGTCGTCGACATTCCTGGGAATCACGTCGAAGTGGAGACGTCGCGCCGCGGTGGGCTTCTGGTACATGAAGTAGGCCAGCGACTCGGGCGGCGCGTACCGCAACCAGTCTTCGACCGCAATGCCGTTGCCCTTCGACTTGGAGATCTTTTCGCCCTTTTCGTCGAGGAACATTTCGTAGGTCAGGTTGTTGGGAGGCGTGCCACCGAGAATCCTGCAGATCTGGCTCGAAAGCTTTACCGACTCGGCAAGATCCTTGCCCGACATCTCATAGTCCACGGTGAAGGCGTACCAGCGCATCGCCCAGTCGCACTTCCATTGGAGCTTGCAGTTTCCCGCGGTGACCGCGGTCTCGACCTTTGTTCCGTCCTCGTCTTCGAAAACGATTGTTCCGGCGGCGGGATCGCGCTGAATGACGGGCGCCTGCAGGATTCTGCCGCTCTTCGGAGAGACGGGAAGGAACGGACTGTACGTCGCGCGCCGTTCTGGTCCGAGCGTGGGCAGCATCACCGCCAGGATCTGCTCGTAGTGTTGAAGCACCCGCAGCAACGCGGCGTCGAACAGTCCTTCGCGATAACAAGCCGTGGAACTCTTGAACTCGTACTGGAATCCGAAGGTGTCCAGGAACTGGCGGAGCCGGGCGTTGTTGTGGTGGCCGAAGCTCTCGTGAGTGCCGAAAGGATCCGGAACCTGCGTCAGCGGCTTGCCGAGGTGCTCGCCCACCATCTCCTTGTTTGGAATGTTGTCGGGAACCTTGCGGAGCCCGTCCATGTCGTCGGAAAAGCAGATCATGCGTGTCGGGATTTCCGGAGCGATCCTTTCGAACGCCCGGCGGACCATTGTGGTCCGCGCGACCTCGGCGAACGTTCCAATGTGAGGGAGACCGGACGGGCCGTAGCCGGTCTCAAAGAGGACATATCCTTTCTCCGGCACACAGGACCGGAGGCGCTTCTGCAGCAGTTGACGAGCTTCCTGAAATGGCCAGGCATTGGACTCCAGGGCCGCTTGCCGGATGTCTGAACTCATAAGGACAGAGACTGTACGCTATTTACTTCTTTTGTGCCGATAACGTGCCGTTGGCCGACGCTGCCGTAGCCCTCGTCACAGCCCTGCGCGGATTCTGTCCTCTCCTTGAAAATTGACCCCCCGGTCATGCCGGAGTATAACGACAGCCATGGCACGGAAAACCTGGCTTGTCACTGCGTTGCTGATGCCGTCGTTCGCGCTCGCTCATCACGGTGGCTCGGAGTACGCACTCAATCAAACTGTGGAGTTCAAAGCGAAGCTCACGCGCGTGGAGTTGATCAATCCGCATTCGTGGCTGTACTTCGATGTCGTCGAGAAAGACGGCAAGACCAGTCACCACCGATGCGAAATGCGCTCGGTACACGTCCTGCGACGGTCCGGTTGGACTGCGGATCTGTTTCGTGTCGGCCAGCAAGCCACGATCGAAGCGTCGCCCAATAGAACCGATCCTGCTTCGTGCTACCTGCAGACCATTCTCTATGCTGACGGCACGCGCATGGATCGCTACGGTCAATACGTGAAAGCTCCGGGCGGTGGCCTGACGGAGATTCGCGGACCGATTCCCACGCCCGCTTCGAGCCGTCCTTCACGTCGACCAACGGGTGAGCCCAACATCGCGGGACTGTGGGCGCCCGAACAGGTTGTCATGGTCGACCCGCGAGGAACAGGCGGAGGGCTGGTCCCACTCACACAGATCGCTGAGCCGCAGGCCCAACGGCAAGGCAACGCTGGAGGTGGCGCCCGGCGCGGCAATGCTCCTGCAGGACCTCGGACCTACGGAGGAAGCGAGTTGACCGAGGCCGGCGATAAGGCGGCTGCGGCATTCAAACGCGAAGACAATCCGCGTTTCCACTGCGAATCGACGAGCATCGTGTTCGATTGGACCTTCGACGGCCCCGTCAATCGCATCACGCAGAACAAGGACACCATCGTCATCGAATACGGGCAGTTCGGGCTGAAGCGGACCGTTTACATGAACCTCAAAGAGCATCCGGTCAACGTCAAGCTCTCGCGGGCCGGACATTCGATCGGGAAGTGGGAAGGCGATACGCTGACGGTCGATACAGTGGGATTCCTTCCGGGCTATCTCAACACACCAGTCCCCAACAGCGAGAAGCTCCACGTCGTCGAACAGTTTATTCTCGACCCGGCGAAACTGACGCTGACGCGCCGCTACACGGCCGAGGACCCGGTTTATTTGAAAGGCAAGTACACCGGCAGCGACACGGTGCTGATCGCCGATGCTCCGTTCGATCCCGGCAAGTGCCGGGAACTGAACTTCATCGACTATTCGAAGACGCTGAAGCAGTAGCGTTCTACTATGCCCGCCCGCCGCGCTGGAGCGAGCGCGGAAATCACAAAGAAGACCGGCGGATGCACGAAGCAGGGCCAGCTGCGGCTCACGTTCTGAGCTCTAATGAGGAACCAGCTGTCGTTGCGGGTTCCAGACAGTTCGTTTCAGCCAGACAGGGCCGCCAGAAATGGCGGCCCTGGTCGTTCGCGACGCCTGTGAAAGCCTCTTATCACCTGGAACCCAAAGTGGCGGGTGCAGCCCTCCTTGCTTACTCGTACCCGCCAGTCCAAAGGGAATTGAGAGAATGCGCACGCGTCCCGTTGACGTATTACCGTTAGCGTTCATTTGGCCTGGCCAGGTGCTTCCGAATTCCATCAGTCCGGTTTGCCGACTTCCCAACAACTGAAGTGCGTTCCCTGAACCCTGCGACGTTACCGACGATTGACAATCATTGGAATCCTGCGTATACAGTATCGATAGACTAGTACAGTTGAAAACATGATCATCCACGTAAATCCCGCTTCGGGCATTCCCATCTACATCCAGTTGATGGAGCAAGTGAAACATGCCATCGAGACCGGTGCGCTGCGCGCAGGTGAACAGCTCCCGCCGTTGCGCAGGCTCGCTGGAGAACTGGTAATCAATCCGAACACTGTGGTGCGCGCCTATCGCGAATTGGAGTACGAAGGTGTCGTCGAAGTCCGCCACGGTGCCGGAGCATTCGTACGCCAGCCGGCTGCGGGGCACACACTCGTCTCGCGCAAAGCGCAATCGATTATGCAATCGGCAGTCGAACGGCTCGCAGCGGCGGGATTGACGGAAGATGCGATTCGGCGGCTCCTGGAGAACGAACTCGCGCAGTTGAAAGAAGGAGTAATTAGGAGAAGAACATGACTGAATGCGCAATTGAAGCGGTGGCACTCCGAAAGTCGTTCAAAGGGCATGAGGCGCTCTGCGGTCTGAATTTGACTGTTCCGCGAGGCAGCGTCTTTGGTTTCCTGGGGCGGAATGGCGCCGGAAAAACGACGACGATTAAGATCTTGATGGGCCTGGCGAAAGCCGATCAGGGTGAGGCACGGATCTTCGGAATCGCGCCTGGGGATGATGATTCGGGTACATTGCTCAGGCGGCGCATTGGGTTTGTTCCGGAAGATAAGGAACTCTACCCGTATATGACAGTTGAGGAAATCATTCGCTTCAGCCGACCCTTCTTCCCTCAGTGGCGCGATGATTTGGAACGCAGATACCTCAAGACCTTTGATCTGCCGCCGAAAAAGAAGATCCCCGATCTTTCAAAGGGTATGCGATCCAAACTGATGTTGCTGCTCGCGATTTCGCGCGGTTCCGAGTTGCTGATTCTTGATGAACCCACGGACGGCCTGGACCCCGTTGTGGCGGAAGAAGTCTTGCGCGAACTGATCGTGTTGGCGGCATCGGATGGTACGACCATCTTTTTCTCGTCTCATCAATTGGCGGAAGTGGAGCAGATCGCCGATCGAATCACAATCATCGACCAGGGCCGCTCGATTATCAGTGGCGAGTTGGAAGATCTCAAGCGACAGTACCAGCGGATCAAGGTTGTTTTTGCCGACGGAATCCCCGCTGACATTCGCTGGACCCAGGGTGCCGACCGCATCAGGAACGAGGGTCGGATGGTCTCGATCCTATCCGGACGGAACAGTGAAGAGATCATGGCGCAGGCGCGGGCCTTGCCCGGAACCAGTGTGGACACGCACCCGGTCACGCTGAGGGAACTGTTTCTCGAACTTATGAGGGCTGACTAAATGCTTTGGAAGAAGGGCTGGTACGAAACACGCACTCGATTGCTAATTGTCCTGGGGGTAGTAGTAGTCATTACCGTCCTGACAATGGGTCCCCCCCCCTCCCGCGGCGGCGGGATTAGGACCTCTGGTAGGCGCCACCACGATGCCTGCCATGTTCGCCGCCATCTTGCTCGCGGGCGCTGGAGTCAAGACCCAGCTCGGAGGCTTACAGCGGAGCAAAGGCTTGCATGGGTCGATGTACTATACCCTGTCGTTGCCGGTGAAACGCACGCGGCTGTTCAAGGTGCGAGTTTCGCTGGGTTTGGCAGAAACGTCGGGAATACTCGTCCTTACGTGGTCTGCGCTCTGGTTGGTGAACCCCGCTATTCGACTCAGTGCCACACCTTTCGACATGTTCAAACAGGGCGTGGTCACGTTCTTCTGTGTCACGGTAGTGTACTCACTCGGAGTGTTCTTCGCGGCGTTTCTTGACGACGTGTATCAGCATTGGGCTACCATATTCACAGTCGTCGGCACCTTTGTAATTCTGAATCGAGTTCCGCTACCGGCGTCGATGCACGCCTTCCTGGTATTGTCGCTGGCCTCACCACTCAACACTCACACGATGCCGTGGACTGCAATGGCAGTTCTGCTCGGGCTGTCGGGGATGCTGCTGCTGATTGCGCTTAAGATCGTCCGGTCCCTGGAGTACTAGCTTGGGTGGGAATCGGCGGCACCATGCATTCACTCCAGATTGGGGATAGCCGCGGTCAGTCAACCAGCGTTTACCGATCTATGAAGCACTTGGCCGTAAAACCGGCTACGCTTCATTTGGTTTGGCCAAGCCCCCAACGGAATCCATCAGTCCGGGATGCCGACTACAAGTCCACTGAACTTGCGATTCGTAAGCACTTAGGCGTTAATCGTGAGGAGTCTCGAATGTAAATCCGAACGTCCACCCTCGCGGGAGCCACGCCGCGGAAACCGACTCGACGGCAGCATTCTCGGCCACCGACAGGATACGATGATGTGTTCATGGCTATACTGCATACGTAGCCGCATGTATAGCGGAATGGACCTGGAGAAGAACCATTGATGCCTGTCCGTGACCCGGTACGAATTGCCAAGCCGTTTGTGTTCGCGCTCGGCATGTTCCCGATCCTCTGGCTGGGTTGGGCGTTTCTGATTGCCCTGGGAAAGCTCTCACCCAGCGCCTTGAACGGGGGGCTGGGCGTCAATGCCCCCGAATTCATTCGCAACTTCACGGGGGAGTGGACCTTGCGTCTGCTGGTGGCTACCCTGATCGTCACTCCCCTTCGTCAGATCACCGGATGGAACAGCGTTATCCGGTTCCGCCGAATGATCGGCCTGTTCGCTTTTTTCTACAGCGTCGTCCACTTCGTCACGTACCTGCTCCTCGATGTCGCTCTCGACACGAACGCCATCGTAGAGGACGTGCTCAAACGGCCGTTCATCACCGCGGGCTTCCTCAGTTTCGTCCTGATGATTCCACTGGCCGTGACCTCCACAAAGAAGTGGATCGCCCGGCTGGGCGGTCGCCGCTGGCAAAAACTGCACTGGCTTATTTATCCAAGCGCCATCGCTGGCGTCGTCCACTACTACTGGAAAGGCAAACTCCCTGAGACGCCCCCGCTGATCTACGCCGTCGTGTTTGCCGTCCTACTGGCATACCGCGCGTTGAAGAAGATGAGCAAAAGCCAGGCGAAGGGAGTGAGCGCCGTAGCGCGATAGCGCGAAAAGGCGTCTTGCCGCAGTGATCGCACTTTACTGGCCGATAAGCCCGGCAATACGGGAGCTGGCAGTCTATTTCCCGGGATTTCGACGGCAATTCTTGCAGCCTATTTCCAGTTGCCGCGCCGGACTGACGGTCAACGGCAGTCGACGAAACGAGAACGAGTGTCAAGGAAGTCGAACGAGGCCACCACCCTCAGTCAGCACACGCGCAGCGTTCGCCGCCCAGCGGCTTCGTTCATACCGACTACGCGCCCACTTGAAACCGTGAGCGGATAGGCAAAACAAAACCGTATCTTGTCCGTATCCGGGCTCCCCGCCCCTGCCCGATGACGCTCTGAAACAGTTCGGAAGTGTGGGCGAAATCCCGGAATCGCAAAACATGAAAGCGGGCTCAACACACGCTTGACGGATCAATTGGCGTTTCCGCTCCAGCGCAGAAGCTAACGTTCGTATTCGTCCTTACGCAGCAGCTTGCGGACCGGCCCCGCACACAGGTAGATCACGGGCCAACTCAGGATCAGGAGGGATAGCGCAGGTGGCCTTCCGGCGCTTCGTTTAACCGTCTCCCACTTTTCATACCAGGAGCCAAGCCACGAGAGGAGAACACTAAGGACGGCGATCGCTGCGCCGAGCCGGGCGATCCAAGACGTCCTGAGGCTGCCGCCGCGGAGTGCATCCTTGGCCCCCCAGTAGAGCGGCAAGGCGACGAGCAACATCGGGGCGTCGAAGAGCAAATCGAGAATCAGCCGTGAGGTTAGCCGAAGGGGTGGATTCGGCATCGCCACGTATTCTCGCAACCACGCGAAATCGAACACCACAAAGTAAAAGAGCGTCGCTGTCAGCCATGTGGCACGACGCGCGAAGGATGCCATCACAAATCCACCGGTCCACGACCAAAACAGAAGTGCAAACGTGAGACAAACCATGAACGCCAGATCCAGGGTCATTCCCAAATGGCCGGGGAAATTAAAGGGATTTACCGGATGGCCCCACAGGACGCCCCAGGCGCGCTCATAGAACACGCGATCAAAGCGGATAAAAATTTCGCTTAAAGGAATGCCGATGACGCACACGATGCCAATCAACGCGATCCAGGGCCCACCGCTCTTCCAAAGCCCGATCTGACGCCTCAACACCAAGCCACTGACACCAACAAGGGCGCGTGCCGCCGGTTCATGCGATTCGGCATAATCGCCCCGCACGATCTCCCTTTCCTCAGGTTCCAACATTCCTGATATGAAGGTGAACAACCGAAGGCCGATTCCTTTCATGGCGTGAGCCCTTTGCAATGGGATTCCCACGAAACTCCCCGACTGACCCGGCTTACTGCTTCATAGAACTCACGCGCAGAGCGAACACCTTTGGCAGTAAGGCGGACCAGGCGCTTGGGCCGCCCGCCTCGTTCGGGGGTTGCATCACCCATCCAGGTGCGCACGAGACCCTTCTGTTCGAGACGGTCGAGCGTGGTGTAAAGCGCCCCGATCGAGCATGATTGGCCGGTAGCCTCTTCGATCTCGAGACGGATCGCGGCGCCATAGGCGTCTTCGCCGAGCTTTGCTGCGGCGCTGAGCATGAGATATTCGAATTCCCCAATCACGATTAGTATTACATTGTGATTATAATCGAGGCGCTGTCAAGCGATTTGCCGGGTAGTAGCGGGAGCGCCTCCACTTCATCGGGTAACGTAGGGCTTTGGCGGAGATTTTGTTAATTGGAGTAAGAAAGATTGTCCGGAATCGAAATTCGAGTTCGAAGTCACAGACACCGCCACGTGTTGGCTGACCCCCGAGGCACATGCCTGAAAAACCGGCAAATCGGAGGCTGTCCCGCATTTCCCCCAGGCCGTAAAAGACAGATCATGGCTGCAACGGGACAGTCCGATCCGGATTACAAGTATCATCCTCATCGAGAGCCGCTATCGCCTGAGGAATGGGCCCGCCTCCTCTCCTGATGTTTCTATATCTCGACGATAACTCTGTCGACGCTGCCCTGATGCGCCGTTTGGTAGATTCAGGCCATGACATCTTGACGCCCCGGCTAGCGGGGACGGGCGGCAACGCCGACCCAGTGCATTTCATGAGCGCCATGCGTGCGGGTCGCGTCCTTCTCACGCACGATCACGAGGACTTCACATTGCTCCATGATCTTGTGCTACTTTCCGGCGGTCATCACCCTGGATCCTTGTCGTTAGGCAGGATAATGATCCAACTCGGGACATGTCTCCTCGTGCCATCGCTCGCACCATCCAAAACCTGACTGCATCGAATGTCGCAATTCCCGACGCAGTCCATGTTCTCAACCATTGGCGTTGAGTGATCCGCTCACGCATTCC
The DNA here is from genome assembly GCA_963836435.1 of uncultured Acidobacteriota bacterium. Lineage (GTDB taxonomy): Bacteria > Acidobacteriota > Terriglobia > 20CM-2-55-15 > 20CM-2-55-15 > DASTBJ01. Next base: position 495,634 of record CAWIJI010000011.1, read on the forward strand.
GATCGTTCAGAACAACCACATGCCTGGATAACCGGCTATGGTCATCTGGATTCTGCAGTCGGTCGGCATGGGCAATTGTCCAGAATACCGACAATACGTCCACCTCAGCCTACAGACTCCGATGCGCGATCGTGGGTTTTCGGTGTCGTATGAACGCGACTCCGCCCCGTTCTCTCGATTTCGCTAAGGGGCTTTCTCGTCCAGAATTGTCAACGCCGCAGATGAGCTGCCCTGCTTGAGAATTTCCACCGTTGTTCCCTTTTCTTCCAAGGGCCCTGCTAAGTTCGGATTGAGGTAAGAGCGAGCTCCGCTGTGCAGCCACGCATAGACCCGATAGCGGCCCGGCGGGATTCCTCGAATGTCGTACCTGCCGTTCTGATCGGTTCGCTGGGTTAGCGCGGCGGCGGAGAGGCTTTGGGCGGGGCTTGGAGCATCCGGAAGCATCACGACATAGGCATCGTGAACCGGTGCACCGGAACTGTCGGTAACCGTGCCTCGAAGAAGTCCGGGGCCATCTTCCAGAAGAGCCTTCAGGATCGATCCGTCAGCGGAGACGGCGAAGCCATCCTTGAGGGCATCGGTCTCTCCCTGGCGGACTCCGGTGAAAAAGAGATCCGGCGCATTGGACGACAGAGAATAGATGAAGTACGTTCCGGCGGGTATTCCCTCGAGTCGATACATTCCGTCGTCTCCTGTCCGCGCACCGCTTCGGGGCGGTATTCCGGAAACGAGGCTTCTAATCGCGACGTTGACACCGCTCACAGGCACGGAAGATCCGTCGCCGTTGATGCGCTCCGCCGACACCGTGAGTCGTCCCGAGGTGGGCGCGGTTGTCGTAAGCGAAACCTCTAGATCGAGCCCCGTGCCATCGAAGCCGATGTTCCTGGAAATACTTTCGCTAAAGCCTTCCGGAGTCTTCCATGTGATGGTCAGGTCATACATGCCCGGTTCGTTCGGCCAGTAGGTTCGCCGGACGTCTTCGCTGGCACTCGCATGAACCACGTCGTTGAGTCCCATTCTTGTCGACTGCCCCACAAACCGAAGACCGTCGGGAGTCGTCAGGAACTGACGATATCGAAAAGACACGTCCAGTTCTTTGGCGTATCCGGGGTTGACGATGTGTACTTGAATGCCCTCAAGGCGGATTCCTGGCGGTGTGATGTCCCGGAGACGCATCTCTTCGCCTCCCGTGATTTCGAGAACATCGGCATCCGACGATCGGCTCGCGGCGGGATAGAGGAATGGCGGGAATCCTGACCTGTTCGCCTCCGCAGCAGGCCCTTCTTCCGCTGCAAAACTGAGCTGATACAGGCCGGGGACGATGTCGAAGATGCGGAATTCCCCCAGGTCGTTCGTCTTCACGCCGGAGTTAACGAACAACTCCGGCGAATCGTTTCCTTCGAGAAACGGCCCGATCTTTTTAGTCTCAACGTATCTCAACAGACCCACGGTGATTCCGACCGCCGGGTTCCCATCGACATTCAGCACACGGCCGTGGATCACTGCGGGAGATTTGAGGCGCACAATCTGATCGCGAAGAGTCTCACCGGCATCGACGGTGTAACGCAGCTCCCGGGCGACATAACGGTTAGTGAGAAAACGCAGGGTCATACTTCCCGCTTCCACGTTTTCAAGCAGGAATCGCCCTGCTGTATCCGTGCTGACAGGGGGGCCGGAGGGGCGGATAACCGTAGCGCCGGGAATCGGATCTCCGCTCAGGTCGTCGATCACGACTCCGCTCACGCTACTTCGCTGGACAGAAGTCTGGCCGGACACAGATCCCAGAAAAGCACAACAGGCTAAGGAGATCGGGAAAAGGGTGCTAAACCATCGAAGTGTTTGCTCCGCCATGGCGTCCATTCGTCTGACCATAATTCGTGCGATCGTACCCTACTTTGGAAACAGCGGTCGAGAGGATGGTCCGATGCTCGATCGAGCCTTGATTTATCCGTGGACGTAATACCGGCTATCCACAGATAGAAGCGGAATCATGGCAATGCAAATTCACATCTGCGATTTGCCGACTACCCAGGACATGGGAGGCTTTGGCCGCAAACCTCAGATAGCTACACTTCGTCAGGTCATGGGTTGTTCGCAGGAATGAGTTTGATATTTACGGTAGAAGAAGCCGATTCACTGACGCGAACGGCTGAACCCGCTTGCTCGAACTTTTTCATGATGTCTGGCTCATAGTACGAGTAGGGTTCGAGTTCCTCCCACGAGAAGGCCTTATAGTCGCCGGGTATAACGTTTTCGACCTGAAAGAGTCCGGCGGCATCAGTGGTCGCAGTTCGATAGTAATGTGAGCGAGTCCGCAATTCGTTCGGTATCAGGACAATCTCTACGCCCCCTACGGGATGAGAAAGTTGGTCCGTGACCATGCCTTCGACACGACCTGGCTTGTTGCTAAGGGTAAGATCGAGGACGGTGGGCGTTGTGTCCGATATGATTAGCGTTTCGCGAAGCAAATCCGTTCCGGCTGTACGAGCCTCTTGGAGGAAAAAGCTCGGGCTTGTGTTTTCCAGTTTGACCCAGTAGCGCCCTGGATCGACGCTTTCGAATGTGAAGGTACCGTTGGCGTCGACCCGGGCTTCATATTGCGCCGCTGAATTCGCGCTGTCGGCAAGCGCGATGCTCAGCCCCTGGTTGAGTGCTACTCCGTTTGCTCGAAGTAGTCCTGAAACCAGCGTTCCAGGTCGTCTGGTTAAAACGAGGTTATCAATGTCAGTGCCGACAACTTCAACACGAGAAATCGCATGACCCTTGTCCCCGCTGGCATCAATCGTATAGATGCCAGGCGGCACACTTCTTATTTCGAACGTCGAATCCGACGCGATAGGCGAGGAGAAGCGTGAACCTTCGTTTGCGCGCAATGTAACTTCGCCTGATTCAGTCGGCTGTCCCGTTGTCTCATACACCCTCCCACGAACCCGTGCCAGCGGTTGACGAACAAGCTGGACGTCAATACCGCCTATTTCATTTCCCGCTTTGACATCCACCTGTTGGGCACGCCCGGCATCCGTCGTGCCCGGGTAGTAGGTGAGGAGGTAGTTCTCGCGCAAAATCGCTTGATTGACGTTTGCGAGGGAAGCCAATTCCAGAATCGGGCGTGACCCCGGAGGTAGGCCTGCATCCCGATTGGCCTGCCGGAAAGTTTCGACAGCGCGTGTTGCTTTGAGTATCTCGTCTTCGCCGTAGGCGCCGGGGTTGACGCTGACATAGTATTTCCCCGGGGTCACCCAGAAGATTCGGTACTCGCCGCGGTCATCGGTTTTAGCGGAGAGAAAAGGAAGAAGGACTCTCCGTCCGGCAGAGTTGTACTCAGGCCTTATCAATTCTACTGAGAATCCGGTGAGTGGGTCGCCAGCAGAATCCGTGACGCGTCCTGTGATGACACCCGCGGGTGTCAATCTTAGGGAAAAGTCTTTCAGGGTTTGGCCCGCAGCGATAGAAATGGGAGTACCCCTGCTGCTCGGCGTGCGTTGCCCGTGCTCCGCACGCGCAAATCCGTTTCGGGCTGCAAATAGCCGATACGTTCCAGGGTTAATGTCCTTGATCGTGAATCGTCCCTCGGCATTGCTCAGTGCTCTGACGAAAACGTCCGGGGTGTCACTGACGGAAAGCGTGATCTGTGCTCCGGCGACCGCTGCGCCCGTGTCGCCGCGTACGACAAGACCTTCAACCACCGCTTTCGAGTTCGGTACAGGTGCTTGCAGCAGAAGAAGAGCGAGTATCCCCTGGATCATCTCTTGTTTCATGGCCTTTGCGTCTCGGGGCCGCAACGAGGCGATTCTTGCTCTCTGTCATCTAATGTTTGTTCGCAGATTCCATGCCTCTTCAATTCGATTTGCATGCGGTCCCCAATGCTACAGGCATATTACCGGCATCGTGTAATGTTGACGAGCACTCTGGTCGGTTCGAATTCACTTGTCTGTAATACCGGCATCTCAGGAGTTAGAAAGATCGATAAATTCTCACTCTGTCGGTACTCTTGACTGAAGCGGAGCAGAAGAGTAACTTCTCAGCCTAAGGCCAGGAGGGTCAGGCCGTTCCCACCTATCGCGGGTCGCTCAGGGGCACATCCCGTGCCACAAACCGGCGCCCGCATCTAACAAAAAACTATAACTTTGCTTCGTGGTCCGTTTTAGTGGTCGAGGCACACGTTTGCCTTGGAACAGAAGGGAAATCGTATGGAAAAGGAATACATCTCAGCCGATATCGAGGACGTTGAACATTACTTAGACGAACTATTTCAATTGCCGGTGGGCATCTGCATCGCCGATACCCAAGACATTGTGCGTGATGTCTTGGGGTACGAGATTTCAGACATGCGCAGAGAACCCGACTCGGCCTGCAGGACAGCCTTCCAGTATGTGGCCAGGATCGAATGGGCAACCTGGAACGAAGGCGGCTGCTGGAGGCTGATGTATGTCCTCTATCGCCGTGAAGTCCACTATCGGTCCGCACGTTCACAACGTGTGGAAGAAGCCGAGCGCCGACCGTTGCTCGAGATGCCGATCGAAGTTCAACGTCACGCTCATCACTATCTGGCACAACTCGTCGCGGCTGCCGGTGGCGAGTGGCAGCTGCTCAGAGGGATGATGTTAATGAAACACCGCAGGGCAGCTGCCACTTCGGACGGAAGCCCGGCCGAGAGAAATGCCTGTGGACAGCCTCTACGTGAGCTACGTCGACCCTGACGGTCATAGTTGGTCCTTCGCAGTCCCGTTGCAAAGAAAGAAGTAGCTGTCCCTTGAGTCTCGACTCGGCGGCGCGGGCTTTGAGGCTTCCACGGGATCCTATGGTTCGTTCCTCGTCAATGGCTACGGTCGGGTCTCCGCGTACGTATGCCGGCCTTTTAACGACCGGCTGATTCTCAACGGGCAATCCGTACAAGCTTCCAGCGGCGATTTGCAGTTCAAGGCCACGACAGGCTACCCCTTCGTCCCGTTCTCCATTGAGCCCCCGGGCGTAACGGAAGCGTTCGCGTACTTCAAGCGGCCAGCGGCGGAATGCCGTATTCTGCGCGGACATTCTCCAGCGAATGTTCCATTACCGGCCACGGGTCCCATCCCTCCGTTGGATCGATGCGGCAGGCAGCGCCACGACGCAGCGCCACCAGGACCTTCTTCGGATTGAACATGCCTCGAACTCCCGGGGTTGCCGGAGTCACCCGGATGCCAAGGTGAAATTGCAGCATCACGAAAAAGATGAACCAGAAAGGATCCTGCCTGCGGGCGCCGGCGTGAAAGGCGGCCACCTGCGTTTCTCCTTCGGCGGTGGTGCCATATCCCGACAACACGTGAGTGAGGTCGTGATAGAGCACGAACTCCGGTCCGCCGCCCTTCTCTCCGGGAAATGGGAAGCCGTTTCTGCGCATGAAGGCGGCATAGGCGCCTCCCAGCGTGCTCTCAGGAAGGAGCTTCAGAGCTCGGTGGCGGTTGGCAAGGGCAGCATCTTCCCTGATGCCGGCCATTGCGGCAACGGTCCGTGCAAGCCACCGTACACCGCCGTTCTTCAGGGATTCGGCCATATTCCGCTGGGGCCACGCCCGGCGGGCGAGATCGAAGCGGACGGCCAGCGTGTGTCCCTCGGCGAGCCGGCGCAACCTGTTGGCATATTCCGGATCGACACCGAGAGCCGCTGCAAACTCCGACACGACGCGAGCCTCGGAGGGCGAAGCTTCGCCGTCGATCATGGTCATCACGATCAATCCGGAAACGAGCTGCCTGCGCAGGCCCGGGTCGACGATTGCCTGCGCCAGTTGCGCCGGCTCGATTGGCGAAAGGCTGTCGATATCCTCGTTGTTGCCGAATGCCGCCTGCGCCGCAGACAGCATTTCCTTTTCAGATTCATCCATCCGGCCGTTGGCAAGAGCCACTGTCTTCATGGCGCGCAAACCGAACGGCACAACTTCCGGGGGCGGTGTAAGAAATTCCATAGGTCTCCTCCTTTTATCGATGACCGGCGTCTGGCGCCGCCTTCGTTCGATGCCTGTTCGAAAGCATGTTTGAAGCCACTTTCGGAAAAGCGGCACGCGCCGCTGGAAGTGTTGCGGCGCCAGCCTTATTGGGAGGGGAGAGGACACACGGCGACCTGATCGTGTGCAGCACAACACGCGTGAAAGAGCGGCAAGGTGCGCCGATCAGCGCACCTTGCGCACAACGCCAGGACGGCCCATTGGCGGTAGTTGCGAAAAGTGCAGAATCCGTTGCGCGAATTCAGGAGACCTTTTCTGGCAGCGCGATTGCTTTTCGCTGGTACGCGGCGCCAACAAAGAGCGCCATAAAAGGAGAAACTATGAAAGCACTTCGCCTATTCATCGGCTGCAGTGTCCTGACGATCCTGTTCTCGCTTGCCGCGGCGGCCCAGACGGTCCAGACAGACTTCGATCGTTCCTTCAACCTCGGAAGTCTCCGGTCCTTCGACTTTGCTTCACAGGATCGAACGCCGGGCGATCCGCTCGAACAGAGTCCGCTGAATGACCGCCGCATCCACGACGCCCTGGATTCCCAGTTGAAGTTGCACGGCCTCACCGGCGAAAGCGACCGTCCGGATTTCGTCATCCGCTATTTCGTCACGACCCGCAAGGGCTTCGACGTGCAGGACAACCGGACCGGCGTCCTTCACCGCATGGGCGGTCTCAACGTCAGTCAGGTCACCGAAGGGACGCTCGTCGTGACCTTCTCCGACCGGTCCACAGGACAGGAAGTGTGGAGGGGCCTCGTGTCGGGTGTCATCACGCCGAAGGATCTCGACAAGGACTTGAACAAGTCCATCGGGAAGCTCGTAGACAAATTCGTCAGGAACCAGGCCGGCAGGAAGTAGCCGCTCTTACTCAAAGGAGGACCTTATGAAGCAACAAACGAAACGGCACGCCGGGCTCGGAATGATCGTTCTATGGCTCACCGCAAGCACGATGCTGGCGCAGGTGGAGCCGACCCTGAGCCAGATCCAGCGCGAGAATCAGGAGCGTCTTCGGCAATATTCGTGGAAGTCCAGATCCGAGGTTCAGAAGGGAGGCAAGACCAGGAGCGTTCAATTGACGCTCGTCCGTTTCGATGCCCGTGGGATGCTGCAGCGGACGCCGATATCGGAAACATCGGCTGATCTGCCGCAGAGGGGACTTCGCGGCCGTATCGCGCGCAACAAGAAGGAGGATCTGTTGGAGGCGCTGGAGAACCTGAAGGCCCTTGCCGGCTCCTACGCCGACCTTCATCCTGCAGATATCCAGCGTCTGATGGAATCGGCCGTCGCAGTGCCCGGTGGAGTTACGCCATCCCCCATGGTGCGCGCGAACGGGACCAACGTTCTTCAGAACGGAGACGCCATGACCCTCTGGATTGACGCCGGCTCACGGAAACTTCGAAGGGTGGAGATCGCTTCAACATTCGATAAGAAGACCGTGAGAATAGTGACGGAATATCAGGACCTTCCCAACGGTCCAACGGCCGTCGTACGGTCGGTGATCCAATACCCCAGCGAAGAACTCACGTTGATCACGGATAACTTTGAATTCGTGAAGGCGACCCCATGATTAATTAACGGGGACGTCGCGTTGTCCCTCCTCGCACCCCTGCCGGGGTGCAGAACGCCGGAGGCGGCTCGTGGAACCCCGGGTCGTGATGCCTCGGCTCCACCCGGGGCTACATTCCTTTTCACGCCTCCGGCGTGCAAAATGTCTAAACTCCAGAGCACCCCGGAGGGGTGCGAGGACTAACTTGTACAGATGTGCCTCAAGGGGAGGGGACACGCGCACGAATACGTTTGGCTTTCCCTTTCTCAACCCACCCATAGTCCTTCCTGTAGGGATGTGAGAAAATCCGCGCCATGCGCGACATTCCGGATCGTCTTGCCATCTATGCCCTGACGGAAGCTGTTCATGCGATTTCCCCTGTCGTGACTCTGGGATTCGCTCACCGATCGGGGGAGCACGATGTGTCCATTCTCTACTCGACTCCGATGGGATTTGGCCAGTACCTGTTGCCTGCCGCCGACGTCCCCAGCCTTCTCCATGCGCCGGGGAACGCTATCCAGGAAGCAGATCGCGCCTCGATTTACGACAACGCAGACGGCGTATTCGAGTGGCATCTGCGAGTGGGAAACGTTCAACGCGTGGTCTCGCTGGCAGTACCGGACGTTGAGCCGGCGACCCGCTTCTGGATCGGACTCCTGGAACCGGCCGCCTTGAAGGACTCCCAGAAAGACGCCCTTCGTGAGATTACCCGGCGGGCAACGCCCATTCTCACGACTCCGCTCCCGGCGGACAAGCAAGCGGAGCAGCATCGCCGTCTGGAGATGGCCGCGGAGTTGTTGCGTGAGCTTCTCCGGGTGCTCGACGTCCGCGAAGTTTTCAACCGTCTCTCCGCGGTTGCGCAGAAAGCCCTGCCTCACGATCTGCTGATGCTGCGGTTCCTTACCGAAGACTTCTCGAAGATCGTGACCCTGGCGCGGACGGGCGGCGGCGCCGATCTGGATATTGCCGTTCCGCACATCTATCCGCCGGCCGTCACCCGCGCCTGGAACTTCGACATCATCGACGATTACTCGGTCCACCCTCAGGAGCAGAACAAGGTTCCCGCCACGCTGGGAGTTCGTTCGTCGCTTCGACTTCCTATTCGATTCGACGACCGCGTCATCGGGGGGCTGGCTTTCCTTTCCCGCGAGCCGCGCAACTACGGCAGTTCCGATGTCGTTGTGGCAAGACGCCTGGCCGACCACGTCGCAGTGGCGTTATCGCACCACAATCTTGCGCAGCAGTTTGCGAAAGAGGCGCGTAATGCGGAGGCTCTCCGCACACGGACTACGAGCCTGGAGCTGTTGGATGTTCTGCTGGTGGCTCTGATGGACACCGGGAGCCTGGAGGAAGTGCTGGAGCGAATCTCGGACATCGCCGGTAAAGTTCTCACCCTCACGGACTGTTCCGCCCTGCTCTTGCTTCGTCTGCCCGATGGGAAGAAGGCGAGAGTGTATGCGAGCCGCAGTTTCCCGGCGGGGCGTTCCGAGGTCGTCGAGATGCAGGCGGAGATTCTCGAAAGTCCCAACTGGGAACAGGATGTCTTCGACGACCTGACTCTGCGAAGCGAGCCGCGATACGAAGAGTTTGCAAGTCTCGGATTCCGTTCCCTGCTCCAGGTGCCAGTCCGCATGGAAAACCAGCTTGCCGGCACCCTGGTATTTCTGTCGAAGGAGAAGTCGGCGTTTATTCAAGCCGACGCCATGGTTGCCAGACGCATTGCAGATCGGCTGACGGTCAGCCTGGTGAGAGAGCGCGAAATTGCGGCGTCCCGCCGTGCCGACGAAGCAGCCGAGCGTGCCGCCCGGCTCGAGGCCCGCGTCCGTGAGTTGACCGAGGAACTCGACTCCCGTACGGGTTACCGCCGAGTAATCGGCGAATCGATGGAATGGCGGCAGGTTCTCAAGCAGGCCACGCAGGTGGCGGCAACGGAAACCACGGTACTGCTGCTGGGCGAGTCCGGCACAGGCAAGGAAGTGATCGCGCGGTTTGTCCACCGCGCTTCAAGCCGGAGCAAGGGGCCGTTTGTTGCCCTGAACTGCGCGGCCCTGCCTGAACACCTTCTGGAGGCGGAACTGTTCGGTTACGAGCGCGGCGCCTTCACCGGCGCAATGCAGAGCAAACCCGGGCAGCTCGAGCAGGCGGCAGGCGGGACGCTGTTTCTCGACGAAGTCGGTGAGATGACGCCGTCGTCCCAGGCGAAGTTCCTGCGCGTTCTGCAGGAACGCGAGTTTCAGCGGCTGGGTGGCACGCGTGTTATTCGCGCCGACACCCGGATCGTGGCGGCAACCAATCGAGATCTTCAGCGCGCCATCACCCAGGGGCAGTTCCGGGAGGACCTTTACTACAGGCTGAACGTTTTTGCGATCAAGCTTCCGGCGTTGCGTTCGCGCCGCGACGACATTCTTCCACTCAGTGAAGCCTTTCTCGGGGAAATCGGTAAAAGCGTCGGACGCCCTCCGTCCGGCATCTCACGCGATGCGCGACAGATGCTGATGGATTATCACTGGCCGGGGAACGTCCGGGAGTTGCGCAACATTCTGGAACGGGCCGCGATCCTGTGCGACGGCGGATTGATCACAGCGGATCACCTCGCCCTTACCGTGACGCCGGCCTTGCCGCCCCTCGCGTCCTCCGCACAAAGAGTCGTCACGGGCCCGATCGCCGCGGCAGCTGCCGCCGCGCCTCCGCCTCCGCCATCCCCCGGTGCGGACCTGCCATCCATGGAGCGCTCGATGATCGAGCAGGCGCTGGAGAAAGCCCGCTTCAACAAATCCAGGGCAGCGAAGGCCCTCGGGCTCACGCGGCATCAGCTTTATGTCCGCATGCGCAAGTACGGGTTCGAATAGGCGGGCAAGGGATGGTTCCTTTCTACCTGCTTTTTCCTGTTTCAGTCCTCGCGGGCTTTTTCGGAGCGATGGGAGGAATGGGTGGCGGCGTTATCCTCATCCCGGCTCTCACCTTTCTCGGCGTGGATATCAAGCACGCTATTGCGATCAGCATCCTGTCGGTCATCGCCACTTCGAGCGGCTCTGCCTCCGCTTATGTTCGCGACCACATTACCAACCTGAAGGTTGGCATGTTCCTGGAAATGTTCACGATCAGCGGGGCGCTGCTGGGGGCTCGAATCACACTGGCGTCCTCTCCCCGCCCGCTCTACGTTGTTTTCGGTTGTGTACTCCTGGGATCGTGGCTCGCGTTGCTGAAGTCCCGCCATGGGGTCCCCCCGCTGCCTGGCGCCCAGGACCGGTTCTCGCGGTGGCTGGAACTTGAAGGCAGTTACTACGACGAGGCCCTGGGAGACACCATCCACTACCGAGCCCGTCGTGCCTATGCGGGCGCCCCATTGATGTTCGGAGCAGGAATGATCGCCGGTTTGCTGGGCATCGGCGCCGGTGCCGTCAAGGTTCTGATTCACGACCTGGTCATGCAACTTCCACCCAAGGTCTCCACCACAACCAGCAATCTGATCATCGGTGTCACCGGGCTGGCGGGAACCAGCGTGTACCTGGCTGCGGGGTTGATCAATCCCGGACTGGCCGCCCCCGTGGTTCTCGGAGTCGTCGCTGGAGCTTTTCTGGGAACACGCGTGCTGGTGCGTTTGTCGAACGAATCCGTGCGGAGGTTCTTTCTGGTCATCCTGATCGTTCTGGCGATCGAGATGATCCTTCGCGGCTTGCGAGGAGCATAGAGTTGGCCAAAGACCTCGAGGTTTCCGGAACGAAGGAGTCCAGGATGGATACGATCCTGGGTTACATGTTGCTCGGCGGGGTTTCCCTGAGCATGGTGCTGATCGTCGCAGGTCTGTATTGGCATTACATGAACACGGGACAGCTGTGGCTCGACCATCAGCTGAGCGGCATGAACCTCTTTCAGTTCGTGATGCTGGAGATAGAGTTGGTCCTTCGGGGCCAGGTTCGGCCTCGGACGTTGGTCGATGGGGGGATCGCCCTGCTCCTGCTGACCCCCTACCTTCGTGTCGTTGTTTCAATGGTGTACTTCATCGCGGTGTTGAAAAACATCAAATACTTCTTCTTTACCGCCGCTGTACTCGCGGTTCTCACCTACAGCCTCTTCCTCCGCTAGCGACACCCGGGGTTCATCTCACGAGGGGCGTTCGCACCCCGGCAGGGACCCGGCAGGGGGTGCGAGGAATCCCTGCACCCCTGCCGGGCCCCTGCCGGGGTGCGAACATCTCCGTTACGGCAACCCCGGATTGCGTTCGCTTCGCTCGCTTAACCCTTGGCTAAATTCTCAGCACGCCTCCGGCGTGCTAAGTCTCACGTTTCACCAAACTCCAGGGCGCCTTCCGCCGAGGCCGCGCAAGCTGTTCCGATCCGCGCATCCTGCCCGTCTGACGTCACCCGGCAATTCCGGGGTCTTCGCCTTTCCCTTCTTGATCCCGCATGCGTTCAGCGGTTCTATCCCTCTGATTCGACAGCGACCGCGGCGAGATCTCGGCAGGAACCCGTTCGTGCCGGCTCGACTGGCTTACCAAATGCATTGCTTGAACCCGAAAGGCGGTTTGCCGTGTCGCAACGAATCGTAGAGACGATCATCGGACGGTTGATAACGGACGAACAGTTTCGATCCGAATTTCTCAGTAACCCGAGAAGAGTTCTGGAGAACCTGAAGGATCTCGGATTCTCACTGAACCCTACCGAGGTTGACGCATTGTTGAATACCGACTCCACGCTGTGGGCGATCGCCGCCGATGCCATGGATCCAAGGCTGCAGAAAGTGAGCCTCAGGAACGACGGTAATTTCCAATCCACGAAAAGGAGCAACCCATGAAAGCACGACCAACAACGATGACACCCCTGGACGACCTGGCGGACGATGGCGAATCCCGCGCTGGCGCCAAAGCTTATAACTGCGCGCGCTTGCGCAAGGCGGGCTTCCGCGTGCCCGACGGCCTGGTCCTGTTTCCGAACGCGACAGACGAGGATGTGGACTCCCTTGGAGACCACCCGTGGTTCAATGACTTTCCTGATGACGCGCTGTTCGCCGTCCGCTCTTCCGGCATCGGGGAGGATGGCGAAGGCGAGTCGTTCGCGGGTATTCACGATACCGTCCTCGATGTTTCGCGCGAAGGCATTCGGGACGCCGTAGCCCGCTGCCGGCAATCGGCGCATTCCACACATGCGCTGGAATATCGCCGCGCCAAGGGCCTCCCGATGGAAGACATTCGGATGGGAGTTCTGATCCAGCGAATGATCCACCCGGACGCCGCAGGCGTGGCCTTCACCGTGAATCCGCTCTCCGGATCCCGCAATGAACTTGTCATCAATTCCTCGTGGGGCGTGGCGGAGGCCCTCGTCAGCGGTCAGGTGGATCCCGACGAGTTCGTGGTACGCAAGGAGGATCTGTCGCTCTTGTGGAGCAGGGCCGGACAAAAGGACAAGACGTCGCCCGGGATTGCGTCGCTTTCGCTGTCTCCCGCACAGATTCGGGAACTCGCAGGTCTGCTCCTCCGGATCGAGCAGAACTATGGCGCTCCGCAGGATGTGGAATGGTGCCACGACGCGTCAGGTTTCTGGATTGTCCAGTCACGGCCGGTGACAACGGAACACCAGAGCTCGAGCGAAATCGAGTGGACGAGGGCAAACCTCGTGGAAATCCTTCCGGATCTGACTTCGCCGCAGGCCCTGGCTTCTTTCGAGAAGATTCTGAATCAGGCCGAACGCCAGTATCTTGGAAAGCTGGCGGCGCCCGACGACGTCTTGGGGCCGATGCTCCGGGTCTTCAACGGCCGCGCCTACTTCAACCTGTCCCAGGTCCGCAGAATCTGTGCGCTGGGAAAAACCGCACCGGCCGATATGCTGCGATCCATGGGTCACGCGGAGGCCCTCCGTCCGGAAGACGAAAAGCCGGCGCGTCCCGGAATTGGCGAAAGCCTGGCGACCGCTCGGGACATGATGCGGATTCTTGCCAGACATATGAACATTGCGCGCGTGATGCGCGAACATGACGCACGCATTCGGAAGGACATGCACCGCTTCGCGCCCGATCCGGGCCAGCTTCCTGATGCGGAGATCTGGTCCACGATCGACTCCTGGCTGCAAACCGGGCCCGACACCATGCAGACAGTTCTCCTTCTCAGCGGAGTGCTGATTCACGAACTGCCGCTGCGAAAGATCTGCGACAACGTGGGCTTCTCGTTTGAGCAACTGGTTTATCCGCAGCTGGCTGTGGGCGAACGGTCTGTGAGCGCCCAGCAGGCGTTCGATCTCAGCGAGCTTGCGGATATCGCCAGGCGAGAACCCACGGTCGTGGAATGGCTTTCGCAGGGGTCCGCCGATCGCGGCGACATGCGCCGGGCCTTGAAGCGCACGGTATTCCTCGCGGTCTTCGAACGATTCATGAAAATCTACGGCCACCGGGGACGCTACGAGTCCGATTGGTCCCTGCCCCGTTACAGCGAAGATCCTTCCGCGTTGCTGCACGCGATTCGAGCCCATCTTAAGTCTGGTCCGAAGCCGGCCGACAACGACTCCGCGCGTGAACAGGAGAGCGTTGAAGCCTGGGAGGCGTTCGCGCAGAAGCTATCCCGGTGGCAGACCTGGACATTGTTGCCGCGCGTCCGGAAATCCATTCGAAAGATCAAGCAGTACTACGTCTGGAGAGAACAGGTTCGCTCCGACCTGATGCGGGTCTCCGCCCGCATGCGGGCCTGGAGTCTGGTTCTGGCCGATCGTTTCGTTGAGCGCGGTTGGATTGCGAACCGGGAAGACTATTTCCTCATCCGTCTGGAAGAAGTGGCGGCGGTGATTCGAGGTCAGGAGGCGCCGGAAGATTTAAAAAAGATCGTCGCGGCGCGTCGAGAGGAAACCGTCAGGTACCGTTCGATTCCCATGCCGCTTTTGATGCGGGAATCGGAACTCCCCGGCTTGATCCGAACCGCCGGAGTCAGCCTGCGCTCTTTGGACGAAAGCCAGCTCGCCGGACACCCCGTCAGCGGCGGCTGCGTCGAAGCAGAGGTCGTCGTCGTGAAGGATCCGAGTGATTTCAGCAGCATGAAACCGGGCGCCATCCTGGTTGCGCCGGCAACCGATCCTTCATGGACGCCTTTGTTTACGCTCGCTTCCGGTGTGATCGTGGAAGTCGGCGGCGTGTTGTCTCACGCCTCAACGGTGGCCCGGGAGTACGGCTTGCCCGCCCTGGCCAACGTCAAACACGCCACCCGGCGCCTGAGAACCGGCGAACGCATCCGTCTCGATGCGATCAATGGCGTGATTGTCAGGCTGAACGAACTGGCGAAAGCCAGCTGAAGTCGAATCGCAGCGGCGGTCTGCGACCGCCGCTGGCACGCCGAAGGCGTGCTGAGAATTTAGCCCCGGGTTAAGCGAGCGAAGCGAGCGCAACCCGGGGTTGCCGTAACGGAGAGGTTCGACACCCCGGCAGGGCCCGGCAGGGGTGCGGGGATTCCTCGCACTCCACCAGAGCGGCGGCCTGCGACCGCTTGGAAGAGAGCGAGGACGAGGCCACATGACCCTGATCCCGCCTACATCTGTACCATTGGACGTTCTCCGGAAACGCCGAAATTTCGGCTCGGCCTACTGCAGTTCCAGTTTTTTTCCGTTGGGCAATGTGATCGTCAGCAGCCGGATTATCTTCCGGCCGTCCCGCGTCGGGTTTCCCGTCACGGACACCTTGTCGCCGGCCTTCAGTGTCTCCGGAGTCAGCCCCGCGCGAATCAACATGCCCGGGGTTGTCGTCTCGATCTGCCACGCTTCCGATTTTCCTCTGCCGGCTGCGACATTGAGGTGAATGTAGGCGTGCGGCGATTTGAACTCCAGCTTCGTCACTTCGCCGCTCAGGTTGATCGTTTTTGCCACATCGTATAAGGCGGCGAACGAGTGATGGGCGCTCGCGCCGGCGACCATGACGAAACTCAAGACAACGCCGCAGGCAATCTCCCGTACTTTCATGGTGGTCGAACTCCTAAAACCGGCTGTCCGCCGGGTCGCAGACTGATTCATAGATCGTGCCGTCGGGGTCGCGGTCCCACGTGAACCGGCGTGTCCATGGGGCGGTAAACGTTTGAGGCGCTGTAATCGTTACTTCAGCCTCGAGAGTCTTCCCGCCATCGCCCATTCGATATCGCTCCAGCACCGACACGTCGCCATACTGGCGCAAGCCGGCACCGTCGAGCAGCCCTTCAGCTACCCGAGTGGTTTCAATGACGAGGTCGTTCCCCTCCCATCGGCCCAGCGAATATCCCATGAAGCCCGGGGGAAAGTCGCTGGGCACCTGTCTCCCGTCCATGTAAACCCGGCGCACCATCCCAAAAGTTTCGTAGAGAAAGACGAGCACCTTTTCGGTTTGCACGATCTCGAACGGATAAATGGCCAGGCCGGAACGCGGGAATCCGGGCATCACGCAGCGGATCACCGGA
Source organism: uncultured Acidobacteriota bacterium (assembly GCA_963836435.1). Taxonomy (GTDB): domain Bacteria; phylum Acidobacteriota; class Terriglobia; order 20CM-2-55-15; family 20CM-2-55-15; genus DASTBJ01. The sequence goes on from CAWIJI010000011.1 coordinate 511,548, forward strand.
TCCTTCAAGGGATCGAACCCCTTAAGGTCTTCCTGTGCCCTGGGCGTCAAATCCGGTCTGCCTTCGGTGAGCGCGCTTCTCGGCGAAGTCGCCAACCACACCCCGCTGAAGTCGGGGTGTGCCGGTGCGCTGGAACGCGCACAGGACAGGACAATAAGGAATCCAACGCAGCAAAGCCCGCACCGGAGCAGTCTGCTCGATCGCGTCCCTGGTTTCGTCATTTATGCATTCCCAATATTTTTGCTAATCCGACTGCGCCCACAATCTATCGCATTCTCACAGCGGACGAAATAGCGCCTTGAAGCTTCCCCCGTCGAATTCGGGGCCGTGCTACTCGACCCCCGAATTCTTTTGCGCCGACAACCGATTCGGGGTTCGAGTAGCACGGCCCCGAATTCAACTCCTCGATATCGATGGTGGCTCGAAGGCAACCCCGGTGGAGCGGCGACGGGAGAGAACTCTCTTTATTTCCGCGGACGACAATCTGATGTCTGATGCTGAAAAGTTGATTCTCGGCCGGCCCAGAGTTTCACGCCGGCAGCCGCGGTATCGCCGTCAACTCCGTTCCGGGATCCGCTCGCCGGATGGGCGGGCGCCGGCTCAGGACAGCTTCGAGGGCGTCGATATCCGCGATGGCCGGCGCCGGGCCGCGGCCTTGTGCGAGCACGAGCCGCGTCAGCACGGCATCGAGGGCCGTTGGACTTCGAAGCGCGTGGGGAACCAGTGAACGCAGCTGGCGCAGGCGCTCGGGTAACAACTCCGCCTTTCCGGCTTCAACCAGAATTTCGGCAGATATACGTGCGGCAATATGCGGAAGAAAGCCGGGATCGGGTACCCCTACTTCATCGTTGACGTCAAAATCGCGGTCCTGACCGTTTAGTTTGAGGAAGTCCGTTTTCGGCCTTTTATAGAGGCGCTGCAGTCCGTCGAAGCTTGTCTCTTTGCGAGCCCATCCCGGAAACTTCAATGCGTCGGGCCGGCGGCCCGTGTACTCGTGGCCCACGCGATGCAGGGCGGCCATCTCGAAGCGTGTGCCATCGGCAAGCCATCGAACCCGCTCGACGGCGTTGAAGTCCGGAAACCAGCGCTTGCGCATGGCGTTCACGCGAGCCGTCATACGCGCGCAGAAGCTTGGATCCTGAATGTTGTGCGCCGCGAGTTGAGCCCAAGTCAGGGCCTGTTCAATATCGGCGAGCCTGTGCGGGTTACCCTGCCCGCAGACTTGAAAAGCCTCCGCGAGCGCAATGCAGGCCGGTGCCTGATACCCTGCAAATCCGGACTCGGCGAGACCCAGGGCGTCGTGGAGCACCTGTAGTGCGAGAGCATCCTCATCCAGAAGCCAGCCGAGCGACTGCGCTGTCGCGAGCATGAGCCGCTTGTGATCCGCCCAGATATCGCTGCCCTCGCGGTCGCGGCCCGGCTTCAGCCGCGCGGCTTCGTTGATCAACTCATGCGCCTGATCGATCAAGGACTGTCGCGCGGCGGCATCGGTCATTCTGGCGCGTAAAGCCGTCGTGGCGATGGGCAGTCCCTGCTCGAATTCCACACTTCCACCGGCGAATGCGGCTGCCACGATCCGCAGCAGGCATTCGCGGACCCACACGCCGCCGCCAGCGAGGGGAAGCTGAAGCATGAACCCGAGAAGGAGCCAGAGCGTGCTGAACCGGTACTCCAGATAGCTGTAGTTGGTGTACACGCTCAGGTAACCCTCGAGCGCGCGAACGCCTGCGGTGGGGTTTTGCGCCAGGTAGGCTGCGAGGTAGGGGCCGTCCAATTCGGCCAGGTATCCGGTGGTCTCCTCCTCGCCGGGCGCTGCTTTCCGCGACAACCCCCGCGTAGCCATGTCGGGATTGTGCACATTGGTGTCGACATTGCGAGCGATCAGGAACTCGCGGTTGTACTGACCCCCGCCGACTCGCTTGAGAAGCTCGGCAATGAGCGCAGCGTCTGCCTCGTTGGGATCCACCGAAAAGGCGAACGACGGTTCCGGTTCCTTCCACAAGTCCACACGGATCCATCGGAGCAGGTCCTGCAGTTGCCGCTCGGCCCCACCCCCGATTTGGTTTTCGACCTCCTCCACCAGCGCCTGCGCCTCGCCGAGTCTGGATTCCGGTGCGAGCCACGCCGCAGTGAGCAACAACGTCTGGCGCCAATGATCATCGACCGCGAATAGTCCGGTGCGGCGCCGCGCGCCGCTGAGGTCTCCCAGACGCGCGAGTTCTATAATCGGTTCCGCGCGTGAGTGTTCGCGATCGAAACGCACGATGGAGTCCGCGGCGTTGACCAGCAGCGGAAGACCCGCGGGCGCATCATCGGCCGTGGCCGCATCGAGCCCGGACAGGAGCGCAGCGCGCACGGCCGTGAGATCGCCCAGTGCGCTCTCATGCGCTTCCTGCCAGTTGCTGCCGGACACGAGATTCACCACGTGCTCGGTCAGTTGGTGACGTTCGGGCTGTTCGCTCGCGATCGCCGCCCGCGCGAGATGAAACGCAACCCAGCGCCAGCCGTAGCCGTTGCTTTGCCGCGGACGGTCTCCCCATCTCCCGGCGAGCTTCAGATGAATCGATGCTTTGCCGGGCAGCTTTGCGGACATGTATCTGCGCATGACGTCGTGGATCTGAATCGTGGCTGTCCCGCCGTCGTAGTCAAGCAGCGAGAGAGGCTCGAGACGCGATGTGACCAGATCTTCCGACTCCTCGAAAGCAAGGCCCGCGGTGAGTTCCCACAACTCCGCGGCACGAGCCAGAGGTATCGGCACGTCCTGCGGGAATACAGCCAGTTCGCCATAGCGCTGGCGCTCGTCCACGCTTAGAAGTTCGAGACTCGCATCGACACTGGCCGCGACCGCCTGGTCGCGTTCGGTCGCATTCGTGGCCGGATCGAAGGCCAGAACGCCCTTACGGTTCATTTCACGCTCCACCGCATCAAGTGCGCCAGTCAGGGGCGTGTTCTGCCCGACGCGCCGCCTCAATGCGCGATTCGCGAGGCGCAGGAGTACCGGCCAGTTTCCGAGTTGCTGCGCGAGCGCCGTGAAACGTCCTTCCTCGCCCGCGGGCAACCCCGCACTTAGCAGCCGTCGCGCGTCGCCTTCCTGCATGGTGCCAATGTCGACGAGAGTGGCTTCGAACGGAAGCGTAAAGGTGTTTCGCGTGGTGATCAGCCGCGCGCACGACGGGCTCACTTCGAGGATGTCTTTGACTTGCGCTTCATCCCATACATCGTCGATCACGAGTAGAAGCTTCTTTCCTGCCAAAGCCGCCTGGAGCCTGCCTTTCGCTCCCTGGAGTGTCGTGCACCCGTTGCAATCGCCTTCGAGAGCGATTGCCAGATCGGCAATCTGTGCGCGAGGTTCCGGTGGATTTTTTCCGACTGGAACCCAGAGAATGCCGTCGTGGCATGCCGCGCGAACCTCGGCATCGGCACAGAACAAACGCGCCAGTGTTGTTTTGCCCGCACCTCCGAAGCCGTGGAGTCCGACTGTCTTCGCCTGAAGTTGACCGTTCACGTCCACAAAGTAGCCCTTCATCTGGGTTACTTCTGTGGTCCGGGGCGCATGATCCGCCGCCGGAGGCGGCGCCTGAAAGGGAACCGCCTTTACAGGACCGAGTTCGATGAAGCCGATGGCGGCCAGCTTGTCGAGTTGCTGGTTGAAGTGGTATTTCAGTGTGTCGATGTGAGGGTAGACGGTATAGAAGTGTTCTATCGCGCTGAGTCTTTTCTGGAACTCGATGACGCTCGATGACTGAGACCTATCCTCCGAGGCCGGGCCGCTCTCCTTGAAATAGGTAAATATCCTGGGCTTTGTTTTGGTGGCGTGAAACTGCTGGTACGCCGTTTCGAACTCTTCTCGGGTGTATTGTCCGACTTTCGTAAAAAAGAGCATCACGAAAATATCGGTGTCGAGAATCTCCTTGTTGTATTCGTCCTGCAGCCGCGTCCCTGAGACGGCATCGAGAAAGTCTTCCCAGACGACGAGCTTGAGAAACACGCCGTGGTCCACCCACTCCTTGTTCTTGCGATTGATAAGTATTTCGAATTCTTGACGATCTGCCCGAAGTTCGGCAGAGGAGGCGAGAAATACTTGTTTGGTCAGCATCGCGTGACAATAAGACCGGCGCAACCCTACGGTCAAGTGCGGTGGGAGGCATCGCAGGATCGCAACCGAAAACTGCAAGAAAAAACTCCCGGAGCCCCCTCGAATACGTGGTCGTACTTATGAAAAGACCGACCTCATCATCCAGTTAAATGTCCCCTTGACGGTAAACTTCAAGCGGGCCGGGACTAACGGGCGTGCGGAACGTTCAGCAAGAGCCGGCTTGGTTCACGCCGTCGGTTCTTTGGGCGCATCCTGCCGCAAATTCCGAATCGATTCTATAGCGCGCTGGCTGGGTTAGTTCCGTTTAAATATGAAGACGACACCCAGAGACCTGATGTCGTCCTCTTGTTTGAAATTCCTGTTCGTCACGTTGAAGCTGCGTCCTATTTGGAACTGCGCCTTGAGAAAGTCGTACCCTCCACGAATAGTTAACGCCGGCTCGAATAAGAATTGAGTCCCGGCGTCCTTCAGATATTGGACCTCGACGGAATCGGACCCGCCCGTGTGGAAATAGCGCAGGCCCAAAAATCGCGTAGCGAGCGAGGCATCGAAATATTTGGATCGGAATCCAAAGGAAGGCTGAATGCCGTAACGGGTAAAGCCCGAGGAAACACTGCGTTCAGCGTAACTATTTTGAACGCTACCGAATCCCAGGATTCCATACGTGTCCCACATGAGGTGCGGGTGAACGGCGCGATAGTAACCCGCTCCGCCCGAGATCAAATGTCCCCTTCCTGTGACGGACGAGTTCTCTTCCGCCCTGAATGCGTCGACCGTCACTGCCCAGTTTTCTTTCGGGGAATATGCGCCCTGAACATTCAGGCTGCCGTGATCCCCAATGTGCCCGGCGACGACACCTTCGCCTTTCTGGCGAATCATTGGGACATTCAACGTATTGGGCGCGTAATAAATCGGTGAGCAACCGGAAACAAGCACGATGACGCAGATCGGCGACAACAAGAGTTTCATGGATTTCTCCTGAGAGAGTGCCCGTCATGATCGCATCCAGCGTAAATTTCGGGAACGGAAATGTTTCGCCGTCGGCGGACGGCAGGAACAAGAGGGGGCGGCCGTCGCCAGACCGCGTGTGTTCCCAATTGCCAGGGGCGAATCCATGCCGTTGCTTCCGAAAGGCGCTTCTGCGGAGCAGGAAGAAAGCGGCCAGCGGCGCCGCAAGCCCGAGCTTCGGGACGGTGACTTTCATCGAGCACTCGTGCTCAAAAAATGCAGGTCGCCGCAGAAAATTCGACGACACTAAGTTCGATCAAGCGTTCGATTAGCAGGGGAGGCAATCATTGTGAAGCATCCTGGACACACACCGTTTTTTCTCACGCCGGACGGCGAGGTTATTCCCGATAGCATTGCCGACGTCGCCTATATGAGACTCGGAGGCGTCGACCAATGGGTGATGATTCGGGGCGAGAGCGTCCGGAATCCCCTGATGGTCGTGCTGCACGGCGGACCGGGTTTAAGTGAGACACCCTTCCTTCGACACTTCAAGGATCGCCGGGTCCCTCCCGAAACCAGCATTGATTACTTCAACGCTCTGACAGCGCCTTCTAAGAAGGTGATATGGTTCGACGAATCCGCACACGAGATGTTTGTTGACGAACCCGAAAAGTTCAACGACGCGATGGTGCGCATCGTGCGGCCGGTCTGTCCGGAATGACGATTAGAGCAATGCCGTGCTCAGGCCAGAGTTGATCGGCATCCTTCAGGGTGTAGAAGCCTGCGGAATCGGCCGCCACTCTCGACCCAGGCCGTGTACCGCAAGTCCGATGGCATGTTCGCCGAGCGTGCCAATTGCGCGGCGATAAATGCGGTTCCCGGCAGTGGAGCGTCCAGATTGAATTCTCCTAATTGACCGCTAAATCGGAGGCTGTCCCCCGGTTCCCCGGTTCCCCGGTTCCCGGAGGTTCCCCCCCGGTTCCCGCCATTTTCCGGACGACTTTTTCTTTGATTGAGGATTCGATTCGCACGAATTGCTCTTGGTCGCAGCGATTCGGCATACTCTCCAATGTGAAGTGGGCGGAGCAGCCGGTCTTGCTTCTGCGCGTGAAAGCGAGTGGGGCTGGATATGTTCAGCATTCAAGACGGAAAGATCGCGGAACACTGGGATGCCGCATTGAAACAGTAGATGGCCAAGACGAAATTCAAGTCCGTCGGCGAATACATCGCATCGAAACCTCCTTCGGTGCAGGCAACGCTCAAACGCGTGCGCAGTGCGATTCGCAAAGGCATTCCGGAAGCGGAGGAAAGAATCGCGTACCAGATTGCTGCGTACACACTGAACGGAACGGGCGTCATTTATTTCGCGGGCTGGAAGGAGCACTACTCGCTCTATCCCATCCATGAGTCTCTGGTCGCAGCATTCAAGGACGAGCTCAAAGGTTGCACGATCAGCAAGGGTACGCTCCGCTTCCCGTTGTCCGAGCCCGTTCCTTCAGATCTTATCGAGCGCATCGTTCGATTTCGAGTGAAGCAGTTGGCCGAGAAAGAGAAAGGGCACGGCAAGAAGAACGGCCCCGCATGGCAACTCGAGCGAGTCCGCCGCATTTGCGCGACAATGCCGAGTTCCTTCGAGAAACCATCGCATGGTTCCCCGACTTTCTTTGTCGAGAAGGACAAAGGCGTCTTCGCCATGTTCGCCAACAATCACCATGAAGACGGTGAACTCGCGGTCTGGCTCGCGGCGCCGCCGGGCCTTCAGGCCGCGATGATCGAGGACGCGCCGGAGACGTACTTCAAGCCGCCGTATGTCGGAACGAATGGCTGGGTGGGCATTCGGCTCGATCAAATCAGAGACGAAGCACTCCGCATACACGTCCGAAAATCCTGGGACCTTGTTGCACCCGGGAAGAAGCGAGTTCCTCGAACTTCATGACAAATGTCACACAGGGGGTTCCGATCGATCTCGAGAGCAGACTCCATTTCATTGGCACCGCGGAGCGGTGCACTGGAGTTTAGAAAGTTTGCACGCCGGAGGCGTGAAAGGAAGGTAGCCCCGGGTGGAGCCGAGCGACACCCGGGGTTCATCTCACGAGGGGCGCTCGCACCCCGGCAGGGGTGCGAGGAATCCCTGCACCCCTGCCGGGGTGCGAACATCTCCGATGCGGCAACCCCGGGTTGCGCTCGCTTCGCTCGCTTAACCCGGGGCTAAATTCTCAGCACGCCTCCGGCGTGCTAGGAATCACGTTTCAACGTCGCCGTCGCCTTGCGGACGAACCTGCAAACCGGAGACGTAACTCCGGCGTGCAAAATGACAACTTGAGCAAACCGCTAAGCGAGCCTTTCGCTGTCCGGAAGCCGTGCGAGATCGCGATCGAAAGTTCCCAGGGGCAGATGGCCCGCCCTTCTTGCAATCTCGAGCAGTAGACAATCGGAAAAACCCAGGGAGGGACGTCTGCGAAAGTGCGTTAAGGCTAGCGCAACGACATCGGCGTCCTGAATGGTCAAGCTCTTGTGTTGTGTGAGCATCTCCACCGCATGCGCGATGTCCAACGGGTCTTTGTCATATACCGAGGCCAACACCCACGTGGCTTCTGCCAGAGCCAAATGCGATATCCAGGCGCCTTTTTCCACGAATGACTCCGCAGCACGAGTTTGCTTCTCATCATCGCGAACGATGAGACGCACCAGAACGTTCGTGTCAATGGCGCGCATGCCGCTTCCGGATGTCCTTCCGAACCCCTTCCTTCAGTTCCTGCAGCGACCGCCTTTGGGGTGATCCTTTTGGAAAGAGTTTTTGATGGATGTCTTCGGACGAGTATCGTCCTGCCTTCCGAACGACGATCCGGTCGCCATCCTCATCCCATTCAAGGATTGAGCCGGGACCAACACCGAGCTTTTTTCGGATTGCGAGGGGAACCGAGGTTTGTCCCTGGGCTGTTATTTTTGAATGTGTCATAGGACTTGATATTACCACGGTAATGTCGGGTGACTGCCAAGAGGATACGCCGGCCAAGGAGCGGTTGCAGGGCTCACAAAAGGCCAACTTTCTGATCATTGTGTCAACCTGCAGAAGGACTCCATCCTAACATAGGGCATCACTCGGCCTTCGAAGGCTCAGCCGTGATAGACGAAGCGCTACAGGACTTCCAGATCCTGGATGATCTCTGCGAGGGCTCTGCGGAAATCGCGAGGACTGGAGAGATTGAATGTTTTAGGGCGAAGAGGTTTCAGTATTTTTTCGAGATCGTCGAAGGAGTCTCCGGGGTCGTGGCGAAAACGAAGGTGATAAACGAGGCAGTTGCAAGCGCCTTTCATTTCGATCGGGTTCCGATCTGAGCCGCGAACGAAGACGAAGGAACTCGAAATAACAAAAACCACGCGCAGCCGATCTCCCGGTCGCGAAAGTATCTGACTCACGGAATCCCGTAAGAATCCGGCGCCGCCCTTGGCCTGCAGTGTCGCGACGCTGACGCTGTAGTTGTCGACCTTCTTGAAGGCTTCCGCAAAACCTGGCCAGTCGAGACTTGTCAGATCCTCCTGTTGATACACAATGCGACGCTGCAGGATGTCCAGACCGGTCAGGGACATCCTCGATCCCCGCGACAGCTTCATCTGGGACAACGTATTGAGCACGGCCGTGACGTCCTCGTTATGGCTACGAACAATGTCTTGCTGGGCCTCCCACTGTTCCGGGGCGCTCAGAACCGAAATGAACTCGAGCTGGAGAGGCCGCCGGTTGGACACAGGCAGCGACAGACCGTTGTAATACTCCAGCAGGGAACGGCCTTCGCGGTCGCTAAGCGGCGGAATTTCCGCCACTGGAAAATGGTCGCCGGCGTGCACCAGCGTGTCGTTATCGAACTTTGGCACCGTAACAGGATGTTTTTCCATGCTGTGCTTGCCCGTCTCGGGATCGTAAAGGACGAGCCAGAGGAGATAGTCCCCCGGTTGCAGAAAGGCCGCATCGGCGAAGTGAATCTCGTCCTCGTCGGGCAGCTTTTTCTCGACGTCGTAGCGGACCACTTTCACGGTCGTCAGCCACTCGCCGTCCGGCCTGCTTACACCGCTCATGAAAATCAACTGATGGGAGTCCCCGAGTTTGTTCAGGTCTTTGGCCCGAATTTCTGCGCTGTAAGGGACCTCCATTCGCTGGTCCATCCGTAGCGCAGCGTTTTCAATGTCCACTTTCCAGGGAATGTCTTCGGTCTCCTGCGGCGAGCCACTCCCGAAGCGGCAGGCTCTTCCAATCGAACTCGGCGTCGTGTTCCATCAACGGAGCGATGTAGGGGTTCACGGCACGCGACAGAGGACCCGGGACTGTACCTGAAAGGTATGTATCGTCAGCGGGTAGCTCCAGGGGCATTCCCGCCGGCAACAGCACCGACAGCAAAACCAGAGCAGAGATGACCTTCATGCGATTCAGGCTACTGCACTCCGGAGCCCGCGGGCAAGCTCCTGGGTTTTTGGGGACCTGCGAGTGTGCGCAAATCGGCAAGTTGATCGGGGAGCCGCAGGTTGAACGGTGCCGGCACAAGCCTGGAGACGACCCTCCCGCATTTTCCGTAATCATTTCAGCTACTTAGGCTGCCCGCCCATTTGGCCATCCCGTTGCCTTAAGGAAGAGCGAGGAGGCCCAAATGACTCAATCACGAATCACCAATCTTGTTGCCGCGGCGCTGCTTTTCGGATTGCTGCCTGTCCCCCCGAACGCCAGCGCGGCAGCCGCGGACGTACTCACCCTGGAGTCGGCCGTCGGCGCCGCGCTGGAGAACAATCGGGATGTCCGGAACGCCAGGCTCGACGTGGAGAAAGCCCGCCTGCAGGTGGCGGTGAATCGCACCTACCGGCTGCCCAGCATCAACTCTTATGTCCTCGGGGCGCGGCAGCTTTCCAGCGTCGATCTCAAGTTCAAGAAAGGCGACCTCGGCACCGTCGAAGGGTTCGGCCCGCTGCCCTCCGAGGACGTCACGATCGAGTCGCCGGGACGCTTCTCCGCGATGGTCGTCAACCAGGTCACGCAGCCCCTCTCGCAGCTCCGCCGGATCGGGCTCGGTGTGCAGCAGGCGCAAATCGGTGTTCAGATTGCCGAAGAACGGCTTCGCGCGACGCAGCAATCGGTCACCGCAACAGTGAAAACCGCGTATTACGCGATTCTCCAGACCCAAAGCAGTCTCCATGTTGCGGAAGAAAACATCCGGCTGTATCGCGAGTTGGACCGCGTCGCAGAGCAGTATGTGCTGCAGCGGGTCGCGCTCAAGTCCGAGAGTCTGGACGTCAAGACACGGCTGGCACAGCGTGAACTGGACGCGTTGTCGCTCCAGGACACCTTCGTCTCTCAAAAGGAAAACTTCAACGCGCTTCTCGGACGCGACCTGCAAACGGATTTCTCGGTGGCGGCCGTTTTGCCGGCGGAGTTCCTCCTCACCGATCTCGAGCAGGCTCAGATCAAGGCGCTCGCCCAGCGCCCTGAGATCCGCCAGGCGAAATTGAAGGTCGCCCAGGCCGAAGTCGACCGCAAGTCCAAGAAATCCGAGTTCATTCCGGATGTGACTCTTAACTTCAGCCACACCTCCCCCATCAACTATTCCGACGTACTGCCGGGACACGTGACGACGCTGGGAGTCGCGGTCAACTGGAACCTCTTCGACTGGGGCCGCAAAAAGAACGAGCTCGCGGCGAAAGAAGTATCGATCGTTCAAGCCGGGAACTCTGTCAAGGACGCCGAGAGCCTGGTCGTCCGTGAGGTCAACGCCAACTACCGCAAGCTTCAGCGAACTGCGCAGCAACTGCGCGTCGCGGAACTCGCACAGGAAACCGCCACCGAATCTCTGAGGGTGGCGGCCAACAGCTACAAGGCCGAGGCGTCCTTATACAAGGACGTTCTTCAATCCGAGACGGCGCTCGACCAGGCCGACTCTCAATACCAACAGGCACTGCTGTCCTTCTGGACCGCCAAATCCGAATTCGAAAAATCCATGGGTGAAGACTATGAATAAGACAACGCACAGCCTCACATTGCTACTCGCGGCTGCTTCCTTGTGGAGCTGCACTGAAGGCCAAACCAGAAACCTCGAGCCGCTGACCCCGGTCAAGACTGAAGCCGTCGAAGGCCAGACCCTCAGCACCAGCCTGCGCTATTCCGCGACGATCCGGCCGTCGGCCCAGATGGAACTTGCGTTCAGGAACGGAGGGTTCGTCGATTCGATTTTGAAGGTGTCGGGCCACACCATCGACCAGGGCGATTCGGTGGAACAGGGAACCGTCCTGGCGCACCTGCGGCCGGCGGACTTCGAACATCGGCTGGAACAAGTGAACTCCCAGATCACGGAGGCCCGCTTCGCGCTGGATGCCGCCAGGGCCCGGGCTGACGACGCTCAGGTCAGGGTCGGGAAAACCGAACAGGATTTCGCTCGTGCGGTAAAGCTGTTCGAAGCCGAGAGTCTGACCCGCACCAGCTACGACGCCGCCAAAGCGGATTACGACTCTGCGCGCGCAAAGCTGGAATCGGCGAAGGCGGATATCGAGTCTGCACAGTCGCGCATCCTCACCTCCGAAGCCGCAGCGGCCGATGCGCGTCTTGCGTTGCAGGACGCTGCCCTTGTAGCGCCCATGAGTGGAACCATTGTCGAAAGAACAATCGAGCTGGGCGGACTGGCGGGTGCCGGCCGAAAAGCCTTCGTGCTGGCAGATACTCGCAGCGTAAAGGCGGTCTTCGGAATTCCCGACACGGAAATCCGCAGTGTGAAGCTGGGCATGGCCCTGAACATCACCAGCGAGGCGCTACCGGCCAAGACTTTCTCGGGCCGGATCACTTCGATCTCTCCTGCGGCAGACGAGAGAAGCCGCATTTTCGAAGCGGAGATGACCGTCGTCAATACCGGTGGCCTCCTCAAGTCGGGAATGATTGCTTCTGTCAACATCGGAGCATCACCGGCGGAGACGGCGGCCGCCGTTCCGCTCAGCGCGATTGTCCGCTCCCCCGATCCACCCGACAGCTACGCGGTTTATGCCATCGACTTCGACGGCGGCCGCGCGATCGCAAGAAGACGCAACGTGTTGCTGGGAGAGCCTCTCGGCAACAGGATCGTGGTCAAAAGCGGCCTCGCCGTGGGTGAGACCGTTATCAGCTCCGGTTCCACACTGGTTCGTGACGGCGCCGCCGTTCAAATCGTCCCGTAAGCGAGGTTCATATGTCACACGGCAAAAGCGAAAACGACATCATCAAAAACACGCACAACACGGCGCGCTACAGCGTCGAAACCCGGCACGTGACCTGGGTCCTGCTGATCGCGACCTGCCTCTGGGGGATTCTGGGGTATGTGAAGATGCCCCAGCGCAAAGACCCCGAGTTCCAGGTTCGGGTCGCTGTGGCCCTCACGCCATGGCCAGGCGCCGAGCGCGGAAAAGATCGAGCAGCTTGTGAGCAAGCGCATCGAGGAAACCGCTGCCGGAAACGCACGGATCAAGAAGCTCGAGTCGATCTCGAGGACAGGCCTTTCGGTGGTTTATTTCGAGCTGGTGGAAGAAGTGAAGGAGACCGGCAAGGAGTTCGACGACATCAAACTGAGGCTCGACGGAATCCGCGATCTCCCGCAGGGCGCCGGGCCCATCAACTTCATCAAGGACTTCGGCGATACGGCTGCCCTAATGTTGACCGTCGCGAGCCCCAGGATATCCGAAGTCGAGATCGGACTGAGGGCAAAGGCCATTCAGCGGGAGATCGAAGCGGTTCGTGGGAACACCGCGGCGCCGCGCATGACGGTGGTCGTGGGTTTTCATGAGATCACCAACCCCGATGTGATCCGCCCGGGTATCGATCTTCTCCGATCGTACCTTGCCGAAACGGGCAGTGCCCGGGACATCCGTGTGCTGGAGGGTAATGGATTCGCGGGAATCGACGTGGCCTCGGACCTGGACGAAGCGTCGTTGCTCGAATCGATCCAGCGGTTCATCCGGGAACGCACCCAGTCCTCTGATTTCCATCCGGACATGTGGGAGCCTGTTGTCATCGGAGACCCCGCCGAAACGCAGGCCCGGATTGAAACCGTCGCAGGCCAGAAATACAGCTACCGGGAACTCGACGATTTTACCGACCGCATCGAGAAGGCGCTGAAGATCGAGTCCGAGGTATCGAAGGTTACGCGGTCCGGCGTCCTGGACGAACGCATCTACCTGCTCTACTCCCAGGCGCGCCTGGCGTCGTACGGACTCCAGGCGGGACAGTTGCCGAACATCCTGGACGCGCGCAACATCACGCTTCCCGGCGGGCAACTCAGCGTTGACGGCAAATCGGTATCGATCGATCCGTCGGGCGAATTCAAGAACGAAGCCGAGCTCGCCGACGTGGTCCTTGCGTCCTCGCCCGGTGGCGCTCCCGTCTACCTTCGGGATGTTGCCGACATCACACGCGGATACGAAAGTCCTGCTCGATTTCTGAATTTCTACAGCTGGCGTGACGATCGAGGAGAATGGCATCGCGACCGCGCGATCACGCTGGCGGTGCAGATGCGGGAGGGGCGGCAGATCGCCGCCTTCGGCAGCGCCGTGGATTCGGCATTGCAGCGGGTACGCCGCCAGCTTCCGGCCGACCTCGTCATATCCCGGACGTCGGACCAGCCCCAGCAGGTTCGCGAAAGCGTGGACCTGTTCATGAAGAGTCTGTACGAGGCGATCGCGCTGGTCGTTGTGATTGCCTTGATCGGGTTCTGGGAGTGGCGGTCTGCGATCGTCATGGCGCTGTCGATTCCCCTGACTCTGGCCATGACGTTCGGGATGATGTACACGCTCGGCATCGACCTTCAACAGGTCTCCATCGCGACGCTCATCATCGCCCTGGGCCTCCTGGTGGACGACCCTGTCGTCGCCGGCGACGCGATCAAACGCAGTCTTGCCGATGGGCACAAGCCGCTGATCGCCGCGTGGCTCGGCCCCACGAAGCTGGCGTCGGCCATCCTTTATGCGACGATCACCAACATCGTGGCCTATCTTCCGTTCCTGATGCTTTCAGGGACGAACGGAGAATTTCTCTACAGCCTGCCAATCGTTCTGGCGTGCTCGCTGGTGTCGTCGCGCCTGGTTTCGATGACCTTCATTCCGTTGCTTGGCTACTACCTGCTGAAACCGAAGCCGGAGCCGGCGATCGAGGAACGCCGTCGCAAGGGATTCGCTGCGCTCTACTATCGCGTCGGACACTACGCGATCACCCACCGCTGGGCGGTGATTGTCGCCTCCATGGGAGTCCTGGCATTCGGTGGATTCATCATGACCCAGCTCAAGACGCAGTACTTTCCGAAAGATTTGTCCTACCTCTCTTATGTGGATGTGTGGTTGCCGGAAGACGCGCCGTTGACCGCAACCATCGAAGCGTCACGCCGGGCGGAGGGGATTATCCGCGAGGTGAGCGAAGAGTATGGGAACGAAAACGTCCGTCATCACGAGCGGGGCGATGGCTCCGGCGGCGTCTTGAAATCGTTGACCACATTTGTCGGCGGCGGCGGACCGCGGTTCTGGTTCACCGTGTCCCCCGAACTGCAGCAGCGGAACTATGCGCAGATCATCATCCAGGTGAACGACAAGCACGACACCAGTCACCTGATTCCGCTTCTGCAACGGAAGCTGTCGCAGCAGATCGCCGGAGCGCGCGTGGATGTGCGCCAACTGGAACTCGGCGGTGTGACCGGGCTTCCGGTCGCGATTCGATTGTCCGGTGATGACATTCCGGCCCTCCGCGCCTACGCCAATCAGGTGAAGTTGGTTCTTTCCGACATTCCCTCTGCCCGGGGCGTCCGCGACGACTGGGGAGCCGAGAGTTTCAACGTGCAGCTGCAGACGGACTCCGACCGCGCGAGCCTGGCGGGCGTCACGAATCTCGATGTGGCGGCAGCTTCTTCATCGGGGATGATGGGAAAGAAAGTTACGACCCTGCGGGAAGGTGACAGGCAGATTCCTGTACTGGCGCGCCTTCGTATGCCGGAAAGGGCTCAGCTGTCGGATATCCAGAACCTGTATGTGTATTCCTCTCAGGGGACACAGAAGGTGCCGCTGCGGCAGGTCTCGTCGCTGTCGTACGACATGAGGACGGAGAAGCTGCGCCGCCGAAATCAATTCCGCACCATCACCGTGTCGGCGTTGCCTGCCGAGGGCGCGCTGCCTTCGGAGATCATGGCGGGCGCGCGGCCGCAGCTCGAGGCGATCAAAGCGACTCTTCCCCCGGGATACACGCTGGAGATCGGAGGCGAAGAGGAGGAACAGACCAAAGGCTTCAGGCA
This sequence comes from uncultured Acidobacteriota bacterium, assembly GCA_963836435.1. GTDB lineage: Bacteria > Acidobacteriota > Terriglobia > 20CM-2-55-15 > 20CM-2-55-15 > DASTBJ01. Next base: position 526,863 of record CAWIJI010000011.1, read on the forward strand.
ACTGGCTCTGGTGCTGGTGATTTCGGTGGCCGCGATCTTCCTGGCGTTGGTGTTTCAGTTCAGGAATGCGGTCAAACCGTTCATCGTTTTCGCGGCCGTTCCCTTCGGCATGGTTGGCGCGCTGTTTGCACTGTGGGTGATGGGAACGCCGTTCGGGTTCATGGCGTTCCTGGGCGTCGTCAGTCTCGTCGGCGTCATTGTCAGCCACATCATCGTGCTGTTCGACTTCATCGAAGAGAAACATGCGGAGGGCGCTCCTCTGATGGAAGCGCTGCTGGATGCGGGGATCATGCGGTTGCGGCCGGTGCTGATCACAGTGGCGGCGACGGTGATTGCCCTCTTCCCCCTGGCATCCCACGGTGGCCCGCTGTGGGAAGCCATGTGCTACGCGCAGATCGGCGGCCTGACGGCAGCAACCTTCATCACGCTGCTGCTCGTGCCTGTCATCTATGCGATTGCCGTGCTTGATCTGAAAGCGGTGAAGTGGCGGGAGTAAGAAGGTGGAGGAATGCGGCGTGCCCGCAGGCACGCCGGAGTTTTGGACCTTTTTAAAAAGTGCGCGCCCGTGGGTATGAGGTTACGTCCCCGCTTAGCAGGTTCGTCCGCAAGATGATGGCGACGTTGAAACGTGACTCTTAGCACGCCGGAGGCGTGCTCTGGAGTTTAGACATTATTGAGTCCGAGCGGGAGCGGGAACACGAGGTTACGTCTCCGGTTTGCAGGTTCGTCCGCAAGGCGATGGCGACGTTGAAACGTGAGTCTGCGCACGCCGGAGGCGTGCTGAGAATTTAGCCCCGGGTTAAGCGAGCGCAACCCGGGTTACCGTAACGGGAATGTTGCACCCCGGCAGGGGTGCAGGGATTCCTCGCACCCCTGCCCGGTGCAAATGCCGCTCGTGAGATGAACCCCGGGTGTCGTTGCGCTCCACCCGGGGCTACCTTCCTTTCACGCCTCCGGCGTGCAAAATGTCTAGACTCCAGAGCACGCCGGAGGCGTGCTGAGAATTTAGCCCCGGGTTAAGCGAGCGAAGCGAGCGCAACCCGGGGTTGCCGTAACGGAGATGTTCGCACCCCGGCAGGGGTGCAGGGATTTCTCGCACCCCTGCCGGGTGCAAATGCCGCTCGTGAGATGAACCCCGGGTGTCGTTGCGCTCCACCCGGGGCTACCTTCCTTTCACGCCTCCGGCGTGCAAAATGTCTAAACTCCAGAGCACGCCGGAGGCGTGCTGAGAATTTAGCCCCGGGTTAAGCGAGCGAAGCGAGCGCAACCCGGGGTTGCCGTAACGGAGATGTTCGCACCCCGGCAGGGGTGCGAGGAATCCCTGCACCCCTGCCGGCCCTGCCGGGGTGCGAACGCCCCTCGTGAGATGAACCCCGGGTGTCGCTCGGCTCCACCCGGGGCTAAAATGTCTAGACTCCAGTGCACGCCTCCGGCGTGCAAACGTCCAAAACTTCAGGCGGCGTGCCCGCAGGCACGCCGCAAACGAACGAATCGCCCCTGATCGCGAGCCGCTTCGGTTGGGAAAGCGTTGACGATCAGGAGTGATTCTCACGGAACAAATCGCGGGGCGTGTTGTCTACGAACCTGGAGGCAACATGCGAACGATCAAACGCAGGGTTCCAGGAAGGTTAAGAGCCGAAATCAACATCACGCCGCTGATCGACGTGCTGTTGGTGCTGACTGTCATCTTCATGGTGATTACGCCCAAAACTCCGACGGGTCTCGAGGCGGGTGTCCCTCAGCACTCTCCGCAAACGGGTGAGAGGCCGAGCAGCAAGACGTTAATCCTGAGCGTGTCGAGCGATGGCAGGATTCTGCTCAATCAAGACGAAGTCGATGCCGGCTCGGTGGCGTCGAGGCTGCAGGATGTTTTTAGAACAGGATCGGATCGTACGCTTTTCGTGCAGGCCGACGACGACGTTCTCTACAACGACGTCGCGCATTGGATTGACGTGGCGCGCGGTGCGGGCGCGGCGAATATCGGCCTGATGACGCAGCGGATCGAATCGCACTGATTCTATTTGGCGCCGTTTTTTCGTGTCTATCTCGTTGCCCGGTTCCTTTCAGGGTCGAGTAATTTCAACGAAACCAGCGAGTTCCAGACCGCTCTCGGTGCCCTCCGGTGGAGGGGTGCTTCGGCACTTGTTGCCAAGCCGGACGGCAAGGATCTTCTCATCGCCTCCAGCGGCGTGGATAAAGTCGGCATCGTCAGGATCGGTCGTTAGAGGAAATACGAACCCGAAACAGTCTCCGCCTCCTGAGCAGCAGTGAGCCGGAGTGGTCAGGATTTTGCCGAACACACGATCGCCCTGCCTTGGTGTAGGATGCGTGGCATGTCCACTCTTGCCATTGTCTAGTGTGGCGTCTCCTAAATACCTATACATTTGCCGATGGGGGTTGCGGGCGATCTCGTCGTCGCGAATCGTCGTTGATGAATGAGCATCGACTCCTCTTCGCTCCCGACCTCGCCTCGCAAGCCCCATCGGCAAATGTATAGGTATTTAGGAGACGCCACACTAGCGTGGGCTGAACCGGAACATCGCTGTTTCCGGTGCGCCTGCCTTTCTCAACCATTCGAGCCTTTTGAGTTCCGTGAAGTATCCGTGCGCGAATGCGCCGTTCAATGAATCGAAAGGAATGAACAATGGACATCTGGAAGTACTACGACATCACACACAAAGAGCACCTGATCTGCAATCCGACCAGTGAGAAGAAGCTGGACGAGCTTATCGACCTGATTTTATTCGATCCCGGCCAGAAGGCCGTGGACTTCGCCTGCGGAAAAGGGGAGTTTCTTATCCGTCTGGCAGGAAAACACGGCGTTCGGGGTTTGGGCGTTGATCGATCGCACTCCTACCTTGAAGAAGCCCGCAGCCGGCACGCGAAAGCGGGAGGCGACATCACCTTTCTCGAGATGGACGGTGCGGCTTTCCGCCCGGACAATGACGAAGGATTCCAGATGGCATCCTGCCTGGGTGCAAGTTTTGTCTTCGGTGGGTACCGGCAGACACTGCAACGGTTGGCATCGATGGTCGGAAACGGCGGCTGGGTGATTTCAGGCGAGCAACTCGCTAACCGGAGTTCGCCTTTATGGGTGAAGCCATGAACCCGCCGCACCGGCCATGACTACAAATCTGTGATGCGCAGCCGTGGTCGCAACACGATTGTCATCGGGGCGCGGGTGAACCGAGCGGCGTGATCACCCACACCTCCACTCTATCGACGCTTGCCGGTCCCGGACGCAGCTTCTTCATCGCGCTATCGAAGCCCTGAGGGTTATTGCTCAACACGTACAGCCGGCCCTTCTCATCGCGCATGTATGCAAATTCCGACGTTCCGATGAACTCCCTTTTGGCGGTCAATGGGACTTTCCTGGATGTGCACGAACCGAGGAGTAGCAGCAGGCTGATCAAGAACAGGCATCTATATCTCATGGCGTTTGGAAAGCAATGCCTTTGCCAACAGGCGCCTACGCCAAGTCTAACAATCGAAAGAACTCGGCTCCGCGCAGCCCACCGGGGAGGAAACACTATTGTTGATCTGCCCCACAGATTTGTCGCAATCGGATCAGGCTGTCCCCTCGATGATGCTGATGGCCAGGCGGGTCGGAACGATGCGGGTGAGCGTCAGGCCTGCATCGGCGAACAGCTTGCGGTATTGTTTTTCTGTTCGCTCCTTGCCGCCGTAGGTGATCATCATCAGGTCGAGCCATTTCGCGAAGTTTGGCGCATTGCCGGACGGCACCACCATTTCGACGACCAGGACTTTGCCGCCGGGCTTGGTGGCTTGACGGCAGTTCGCGAGCATGGTGACGCAGTCTTCGTCGCGCCAATCGTGGACGACATGTCTTAAAAGATAGGCGTCGGCTCCGGCCGGGACGGCTTCGAGAAAGTCACCCCCGACAACGCGGCAGCGATCCTTCAAGCCCGCCTTTTCGATGTCGGCTGCGGCGCGTTCCGCAACTCCCGGCAAATCGAAAAGGACGCCGCGCAGTTCCGCCAGGCGCTGCAGCATGACGATCAGGACCGACCCGTTGCCGCCGCCCACATCCACGACTTCCTTGAACGCGGAGAAGTCGTAGGCGTCGAGCATGGGCACGGTTTCGGCGCCATGATGCCCGGTCATGGCTTTGTCGAAGACCGCGCCGCGCTCGGGGTGCTGCGCCAGATACTCGAACGCTGTCGTCCCGAATGCATTTTCAAACGCGGGCTTGCCGGTCCGGACCGAGTCGAGCAATTTCCCCCACGATTGGTAAAGTTCACGGCCGTGCAGCATGGCGTAGGCCTGCTGGCCGCCGAAGGGCTCGCTGCGCAGAGTCTCGGCGAGCGGCGTCAGGGCGAAGCGGCCGTCGGCGTCCTCGACGAAAATTCCAATGCTTGCGAGCGCGCGCAGGACCCGATAGAGAAGGTCGGCGTTGGCGCCGGCTGTCCCGGCCAGTTCCTGCGGGGTCTTCGGCCCGTTGGCAAGAAGGTCGGGTATCCGCAGCTCGGCAACCACATAGATCGCCTGCGTGGTCCAGTAACCGCGAATGAGCTGGTTGATTTGTGTCTTCAGGTCTACCGCGTCGGCCACTGGGTTTCTCCTTGCATAACGGGAAACTACTGTCCTCGGCCTCTCGTGGGGCCTCCCGTGGGGCCTCCCGTGGGGCCAGTCGCCGGAGCCGGCGGCGCCGGAGTTGGATTCGGCGCGTTTCCATCCAGCACGTAGACGTACATTCTGGGCATTATCGGCGCGGTTGTTGCTGGAGCGGCGCCACCGCCCCCGCGGCCGCCGCCGGCGCCGGGACCCTGTCCTCCGGCAACCGCAACGTACTGCTTGTTATCGAGCATGAAAGTAATCGGCGGGCCCATACCGCCCGTCTGTCCCGTCGCGAGATCCAGAAGCTGTTCGCCTTTGTCCGCGCTGTAGGCGCGCAGCCGTCCGTTGCCCAGGCTCTGCAGTACGAGATTCCCTGCCGTCGTCACGGTGCCTCCGCCGATGCTTCCTCCGCCCATGGCGCGCCATTTTTCCGTTTGCGTGACGACGTCCCAGGCAATCAACCAGGCGCCCGTGTATTGCGGTCCAATCGAAGGCAAGGTCGGGCCCGGCGGCGCCGTCGGTGGCGGAGGCGGCGCCTGTCCCGCCCCGATCGCGGCACCGGGATCCTGAATCGCTCCCGGTGGCGGAGGCGCTGCGCCGCGGCCACGATTCCCTCGCGCCAGGCCGGTGTTGCTCGCCCCGGGGTTGAACACGAAATTCGGGGTGACGGCGTATTGAGAGCTGCTGTTTGCGGAAGAGGGGATGTACATCATCCCGGTGTTGGGATTGAACGACATCGGCGCCCAGTTGTGACCGCCGCCCGGCCCCGGCATGATCGTGATCGTCTGGTCCTTGCCGTAGTGCGCTTCGGGGCGAATCAACGGCCGTCCGGTTCGAAGGTCAACCTCGCTGGCCCAGTTCACCTGGGCGTAAGGCTCGGCGGAAATCAGCTTCCCATTGGTGCGATCGATGACGTAAAAGAATCCGTCCTTGTTCGCCTGCATGACCACCTTGCGATTCTGGCCGTTGATGCGAAGGTCGGCCAGAGTCAGCTGCTGCACGCTGTCGAAGTCCCACGAATCTCCGGGAACGAATTGGTAATGCCACTTGTATTCGCCGGTGTCCGCGTTGACCGCCACGACCGAAGCGATAAAGAGATTGTCCAGCCCTTTCGATTGCCGCAATTCCTCCGGCCATGGTCCCCCGTTGCCGGTGCCGACGAAGACCAGGTTCGTGTCGGGATCGTAGGTGATCGAATCCCAAACGGTTCCGCCGCCGCCCAGCTTCCACCACTCTCCGCCCCAGGTCTTTGCGGCCATTTCCATGGCTTTATTTTCGAAGCCTTTGGAGGGATCTCCGGGGACCGTGTAGAAGCGCCATTCAAGTTGTCCTGTATCGACGTTGTAGGCGGTGAAGTAGCCGCGGACAGGCTTTTCCGCTCCGGCATTCCCGACGATGACTTTGTTCTTTGCCACTCGCGGGGCCATCGTCATGGTGTAGGGTTGATCCGTCGGTGTCGTCTGCACGCTCCACACTTCGGTGCCCTTCGCCGCGTCGAGTGCGACCAGCCTTCCATCAAGAACCGGAACGAAGATCTTGTCTTCGTAGATAGCGAGTCCGCGATTCACAATGCCGCAGCACGCGCGCGGTTGAATCACAGGGCGATCCACCCTGGGATCGTAGCGCCAGAGTTCCTTTCCGGTTCGTGCGTCGAGGGCATAGACAATGCTCCAGTTGGTGATGCCGTAGATCACGCCGTTCGCCATCAGCGGTGTGCCTTCCTGGTTGCCGCCCCCTGGCCCGATCTCATAGGTCCACGCCAAACCCAGGCGGCCGACGTTCGTCGTGTCGATCTGTTTGAGTGGGCTGTAACGGGTTTCGCCGTAATTCAAGCCATAGGTGAGCCATTCTTCTCCAGTCTTGCCTGCATTCTTCAGGGCGTTCTCATCGATGCGATGACCCGGCGACTGAAACGCAAAAACCACGAGACTTGTAAGGAAAAGGCTGGCGACTGATACAAGCAACCTCCGGCTCTTGAAAACGTACATGTGGGCCCCCTCGGATTTGTGACGGATTAGGCGGGAATTGTATTCGGATGGGAGAAGAAATGGGGAAAGAAAAACGGGGAGGGAATTCGGGGCCGTGCACCTCGAACCCCGAATTCAGCGAAATGGGACGGCACTTTATCGCTGTCTTCGCTGAATTCGGGGTTCGAGGTGCACGGCCCCGAATTCCTCCCGTTTTTCTTACTGGCCTCGCCCGCCGCGACCTGCTGGAGCGGGGGGCGCTGCAGGAGCGCCTGGTCCCCCGGGACCGAATCCACCGAATCCGCCGCCGGCCGGAGCGGCGGGTGGAGTGGGCGTGGGATTCTCGGCTTTGCCATCGAGTGTGTAGACATAGAGCCGTGGATAGACCGGGGGTGGGCCGGCAGCGGCTCCAGGTCCTGCTGCGCCCGGGCCCCCAGGACCTCCGCGACCCGGACCTTGACCACGCGGACCAGACCCACCGACAACCGCGACGTACTGTTTGCCGTCGACCATGTAGGTAATCGGCGGTCCCTGACCGCTGGTCTGGTTGGTGGAGGTTTCAAAGAGCTTGTCTCCGTTGTCCGCCCTGTAAGCGAGGAGGTGTCCATTGCTCAGGCTCTGAAAAACGAGGTTTCCCGCTGTTGTCAGTGCGCCGCCCACGTTACCGCCACCCTGAACCCGCCACTTGATCTCATGTGTCGAGGGGTCGATCGCGATGAGCCACTGTCCGCTATAGAGGTTTCCGTCTTTATCCCTGGGCCCGATCATGGGAAGGACAGGTCCGGCTGCAGGCGTCGCCGGTGGCGCCGCCGGGGTCACCAGGCCTGCGCCGATCGCGGCGCCCGGATCTGCGATACCTCCAGGGGCTGCTGCACCGGCAGGGGCTGCCGCACCGGCTCCCGGTCCACCGCGCCCGCCGCCCCCTGGCCCGCCGCGCCCGCCACCGCCGCCGCCGAATCCGAAACTGACACCCATGTTCTGTCCGGCCGGGTTGTAGGTAAAGGAGTCGGGAAGTCGGTACGACATCGCGCCGGATGCCGTGATCGGGATGTACATCAGATTCGTCGTCGGGTTGAAGGCCATTGGCGCCCAGTTGTGCGCGCCGCCTGCACTGGGCGAAATGGAAACGGTTTGATCCTTATTGTAGAACGCCTCAGGCCGGACCATCGGGCGCCCTGTCTTCAGATCGATCTCGCTGGCCCAGTTCACCTGCGCGAAGGGCGAGGCGCCAATCACTTTGCCGGTGAGGCGGTCCAGAACGTAGAAAAAGCCGCCCTTGTTCGCCTGCATGATCACTTTGCGCGTTTGGCCGCCGATTCGAATATCCGCCAGCGTCAACTGCTGCACGCTGTCGAAATCCCAGGAGTCCTCGGGAACTTCCTGATAGTGCCATTTGTATTCGCCGGTGTCGGCGTTTACAGCGATGATCGAGCAGACATACAGATTGTCGAGGCCTCGCGACTGCCGCACCTCCGATGGCCACGGTCCGCCGTTGCCGGTACCGAAATAGAGCAGATTGGATTCCGAGTCGTAGGCCATCCCGTCCCAAACGGTTCCGCCGCCACCGTACTTGTACCACTCGCCGCTCCAGGTCTTGGCGGCCGCTTCCATGGCTTTGTTCTCGAAGCCCTTGGCGGGATCGCCGGGAACGGTATAGAAACGCCATACCTGTTTGCCGGTTTCCGCGTCGTATGCGGTGACGTAACCACGAACGGGATATTCCCCGCCTGCGTTGCCGATGAAGACCTTACCCTTGGCAATGCGCGGGGCCATCGTCACCGTGTAGGGTTGGTCCGGCGGCGTGGTCTGCACACTCCAGACTTCCTTACCTGTCGCCGCATCAACGGCCACAAGCCGTCCGTCCAGCACGGGGACGTAGACCTTGTTGTTGTAGAGCGCAACACCGCGGACCACATTGCCGCAGCAGATCTTGGGCTGCGTGGCGGCACGGTCGATCATGGGATCGTAATGCCAGAGTTCCTTGCCCGTCCGGGTATCGACCGCGTAGGCCACACTCCATTGAGTGACACTATAGAGAACGCCGTTGGATACGAGCGGTGTCGCTTCCTGATTGCCGCCGCCGCCAAAGCTGATCTCATAAGTCCAGGCCAGGCCGAGCCGGCCGACGTTGGTGGCATCGATCTGCTTGAGCAGGCTGTAACGCTGTTCCTGCTGGTTCAGTCCGTAAGTCAGCCAGTCCTCTGTGTTGTTCTTGCCGGCGTTCTTCAGGGCATTATCGTCAACCTTGCGATTCTGCAGTCCAACTGCAATCCAGGTTGTCAGCAGGATGCCGGTGATCGGAAGTAGAAACCATTTCAGTTTTGTTTGCATAAGTCCTCAGTTCTATTTTACTGACCTCGACCGCCACGGGCAGCAGGCGCTCCGCCGCCGCCCGGTCCGCCGAAGCCTCCAGCCGGGGCAGCCGGTGGTGCCGGTGTGGGGTTCTCTGCCTTACCGTCGAGCATATAGACGTAAAGGCGCGGGAGAACTGGGGTTGGTGCAGACCCCGCCGTTGCTCCTCCGCGTTGTCCGCCGCCTGCCGCGGCAGGACCGCCAGGTCCGCCACGGCCGCCGCCACCGCCAGCACCGCCGCCGCCGCGCGGACCCGCGCCGCCGGCGACTGCAATGTATTGCTTGTTATCCACCACGAAGGTGATCGGCGGGCCCATGTTGCCGGTCTGGTTTGTGGCCAGATCGAGAAGCTTTTCCCCAGTGTCTGCCCGGTAGGCGAGCAGGTGGCCGTTGTTCTGGACCTGGAAGACGAGATTGCCTGCGGTCGTCAGCGCTCCGCCACCAATGCTGCCGCTGGTGGACGCTACACGCCACTTCTCTTTTTGAGTGGTCGGATCGATGGCGACGAGCCAGCTTCCGGTGTAGAACTTGCCGTCTTTGTCGGTGGGGCCGACGCTCGGCAATACGAGTGCGTCCGGGGACCCCGCCGGAGCACCGGTGGGGACGGCGAAGCCGGCTCCGGCCGCTGCTCCAGGATCTGCGATGCCTCCCGGGGGCTGAGGCGGTGGACCTCCCGGAGCGCCTCCCGGGCCGCCGCGTCCGCCGCCACGTCCACCCCCGCCACCACCGAAGGCGACGCCCATATTCGTGCGTCCCGGGGTATAGGTGTAACTGTCGGGCAGCCGGTAGGTCGAGCTGCTGCTTGCCGATGTCGGGATGTACATCAGATTGGTTGTCGGGTTGAATGCCATCGGCGCCCAGTTATGCGCGCCGCCGGGGCCGGGGAAAATCTGCACCGGCTGATCCTTACCGTAGTGCGCTTCGGGGCGCACCTGAGGGCGTCCGGTCTGGACATCGATTTCGCTTGCCCAGTTCACCTGGGCGAAAGGCGCGGCGGAAATCACCTTGCCGTTGGTACGATCGAGAACGTAGAAGAACCCGTTCTTGTTTGCCTGCATGATGACTTTCCGATTCTGGCCGTTGATGCGAAGATCGGCCAGAGTCAGTTGCTGCACGCTGTCAAAGTCCCAGGAATCTTCCGGCACGAACTGATAGTGCCACTTGTATTCGCCGGTATCGGCGTTCAGAGCAACAACGGAGCAGACGTAGAGGTTGTCCAGGCCCTTCGACTGGCGAAAGTCCGAAGGCCAGGGTCCGCCGTTGCCGGTCCCGAAATAGATGAGGTTGAGATCGGGATCATAAGCCATCCCGTCCCAAACGGTACCGCCGCCGCCGTACTTGTACCATTCGCCGCTCCACGTCTTGGCCGCGGCTTCCATGGCCTTGTTCTCGAATCCAAGTTTCGGATCGCCGGGAACCGTGTAGAAGCGCCATGCCTGTTTACCGGTTTCGATGTCGTAGGCAGTGACGTAGCCACGAACCGGAAATTCGGCGCCGGCGTTGCCGATGATGACTTTGCCCTTGGCGATACGCGGCGCCATGGTCACGGTGTAGTCCGAGCCCGGAGGCGTGGTTTGAACGCTCCAGAGTTCGGTTCCGGTGGCGGCATCGAGGGCGACCATGCGCCCATCGAGTACAGGGACGAGGATTTTGCCGTTGTAGATGCCCAGGCCGCGATTCACGACGCCACAACAAGGGTGGGTCGTGTCGCGATCGACCTTCGGGTCATAGCGCCAGAGTTCCTTGCCTGTGCGCAGATCGACGGCGAACGTGATGCTCCAGTTCGTGATGCTGTACAGCACGCCGTTGGAAACCAGCGGCGTGCCTTCCTGATTGCCGCCCCCTGGACCGATTTCATAGGTCCACGCGAGTCCCAGGCGGTTCACGTTTGTGGCGTCAATCTGCTTCAGCAGGCTATAGCGTTGTTCCTGTTGGTTGAGCCCGTAGGTCAGCCAGTCGTCCGTGTTGCTCTTGCTGCCGGCGTTTTTCAAGGCATTGTCGTCAACCTTGCGATTCTGCAGACCGACGGCAACCCAGGTCGTCAGCAGGATGCCCGTGACCGGGAGGAAAAGCCATTTCAGATTTCTTTTATGCATAGAGGCCTCAGTTCGATTTCTTTGTTTGGTCACTGTGCCACGGGCGAGGGATCCAGTGTGTAGACGTAGACCCTGGGACCCCCAACTGGCGGTGCAGGAAGAGCCGGCGCCGGCTCAGTCGCTCCGCGCTGCTGAGCCGCTGCGGCGGCTGCTGTAGGTTCCTGCGGCGCAACCGGAGGGGCGCCTGCCCCACGTCCGCCTCCGCCACCCCGTCCGCCTCCTCCACGTCCACCGCGTCCGCCACCTGCGGGCGCGCCTGTCCCTGCCATGACGGCGATGTACTGCTTGCCGTCAAGCATGTAGGTCATCGGCGGGCCAACGCCGGAAGTTTGAGGAAGCGTGAGATCCAGCACCTTTTCACCTTTGTCCGCGGTGTAGCCCATCAGATGCCCCTGAGGCGTGCTCTGGACCACCAGGTTCGATGCCGTTGTAACCACGCCACCGTCCGTGTTCCCACCGCCAGGCGCCCACCAAATCTCTTTTTGTGTCGCAGGGTTCCATGCCGTCAGGATGCCGCCCCGAACAGGATTACCGTCCGCGCCGCGGCGAACGGGACCATATGGGGCCGGGGTGGCCAGCGGAGCTGCCGTCGCCCCTCTGCCGCCCCGCGCCAAAGCGAAGTTCTGATTGCCGGGGTTGGGAACGAATTCGTCCGCTGCCGTAAAGTTGAAAGTGCTCGACGGATTGATGGGGACATAGATCAACCCGGTCAACGGGCTGAACGACATCTGGGAAGCGTTGTGCATCTGCACGGGGTAGACCGTCACACCTCTCTCCGCGGAGTAGTAGGCTTCAGGGTTGACCATGGGGCGCCCGTTCGAATCCATGCCGCGCGACCAACTGATCAGCGACATTTCTCCGGCAGAGATGAACTTCCCGTTCGTGCGATCGATCACGTAGAAGTAGCCGTTCTTGTTGGCCTGCATGATGACCTTGCGATTCTGGTTGTTGATCCGGATATCCGCAAGCACGAGGTGCTGGATCGCGTCGTAATCCCATTCATCGCCCGGGGTGCATTGGTAGTGCCATTTCAACTGTCCTGTATTGGCGTCAAGAGCGATGATCGACGCGATGTAGAGATTATCCAGATGCGGAGAGTTCTTGCCCTGCCGAATATCCTGAGGCCAGGGTAGACCGTTGCCGACACCCACGTAGACAAGGTTCTCGTCAGGGTCGTAGGCCATGCCGTCCCAGATCGACCCGCCGCCGCCCAGCTTCCACCATTCGCCGGTCCAGGTTTTGGCGGCAGTTTCCATCGCCTTGTTCTCAAAAGGCTTCGAAGGATCTCCCGGAACGGTCCAGAACTTCCAAAGCTCTTTGCCCGTGTTCACGTCGAACGCAGCGACATACCCACGGAAGGGAGGGTATTCGCCGCCCGCGTTACCGATGAAAACCTTTCCTTTTGCGACGCGCGGCGCCATCGTCACCGAGTAAGGAGAGATCTCCCCATCTTTCGTTTCGGGAATTGCCAGGGAAGACCAGAGCAGCTTTCCGGTTGCGGCGTCAAGGGCCTGGAGCCGGCCATCCACCACAGGAACAATCACTTTGCCCTCATAGAGGGCGAGGCCGCGGCTGAGAACGCCGCAGCAGAGCCGCGACTTTCCGGGCTGGTTCATCGTGCGATCGGCCATCGGATCATAGCGCCAGAGTTCTTTTCCGGTGCGCGCATCGATGGCGGACGTGATGCTCCAGTTGGTGATGACATACAGGACGCCATTGGCGAACAGCGGTGTGGCTTCCTGCTTGCCGCCGCCCGGCCCTACTTCGTAGGACCATGCCAGGCCCAGCTTGCTGATGTTTGCCGGGGTAATCTGAGTCATCGTGCTGTAGCGCTGCTCAGACCAGCTCATCCCGTAGCTCAGCCACTCCGTACTCTTGCTGGCATTCTTCAATGCGTTGTCATCGACTTTGCGGGTCTGCAAAGCCACTGTCATCCACGTGAACAGAAAGACGCCGGGGACTCCCAGCAGAAGCCACTTCATTCGCTGTACCGTCATTGTTCTCCCTTGTTACCTGCTACTAGAGGTTCTAGTCGGATATCAGACCCCTTCGAGGGGTGTCAAGTTCATTTGCTTTAGGGGGTTTCCCGCGTTCCTTAAATAATGAAGATACGGCTGAAGCTGTGACTTTGTTGCAAGGCGGGCGGAATGGCGAGTTGCTTGACTTGGCGGGGCTCTGCCCTGGACCCGGCTCGGGCGCTTGAGCGGCGTGCTCATCCTCGCACCCTTTTCAGGGTGCGAGGCCTGGAGTTTAGACATTTTGCACGCCGGAGGCGTGAAAGGAAGGTAGCCCCGGGTGGAGCCGAGCGACACCCGGGGTTCATCTCACGAGCGGCGTTTGCACCCGGCAGGGGTGCGAGGAATCCCTGCACCCCTGCCGGGGTGCAACATTCCCGTTACGGTAACCCCGGGTTGCGCTCGCTTCGCTCGCTTAACCCGGGGCTAAATTCTCAGCACGCCTCCGGCGTGCTCAGACTCACGTTTCAACGTCGCCATCGCCTTGCGGACGAACCTGAAAACCGGAGACGTAACCTCGTGTTTCCGCTCCCGCTCAGACATTTTGCACGCCGGAGGCGTGAAAGGAAGGTAGCCCTGGGTGGAGCCGAGCGACACCCGGGGTGCAACATTCCCGTTACGGTAACCCCGGGTTGCGCTCGCTTCGCTCGCTTAACCCGGGGCTAAATTCTGAGCACGCCTCCGGCGTGCTCAGACTCACGTTTCAATGTCGCCATCGCCTTGCGGACGAACCTGAAAACCGGAGACGTAACCTCGTGTTTCCGCTCCCGATCAGACATTTTGCACGCCGGAGGCGTGAAAGGAAGGTAGCCCTGGGTGGAGCCGAGCGACACCCGGGGTTCATCTCACGAGCGGTGTTTGCACCCCTGCCGGGGCGCGAATATCTCCGTTACGGTAACCCGGGTTGCGCTCGCTTCGCTCGCTTAACCCGGGTCTAAATTCTGAGCACGCCTCCGGCGTGCTCAGACTCACGTTTCAATGTCGCCATCGCCTTGCGGACGAACCTGAAAACCGGAGACATAACCTCGTGTTTCCGCTCCCGCTCAGACTCAAGAATGTCTAAACTCCACCCTCGCACCCTTTCAGGGCCCTTTCAGGGTGCGAGGGCAAAGACGGACCAAACCGGGGGTTGCGCTCGTTGCACTCGCTTAACCCCCGGCTAAATTCCAATCACGCCTTCGGCGTGGATCTTCGAAGTTCGAGGTGCACGTCCACGAATTCGGCGCTGGAATGGTCGCAGGCGAATTTGCTCATCACCGAGATGGTCCCAAGCGCGCCGAAGGCGCACAGGGCACGCCACCGGCGTGCAAATTTCTAAATTCCAGGGCGCCTTCGGCGACTGGCCCGTTATGCCTTGCGGGAACAAAATTTCGTTACGCCCGGCATAACGAGCTAGGCGAGCTAGGCCGACGTTAGGGCTGTACGGCTGGCAGGGTGCTCGGAACTCCGGTGTTGATGCAGGTCGGATGTCCGAAACCGCCGGTACTCACCCCAGTTCCGCCGTAGGGGTTGGCGGTGATGTCGAAGATGATATTGTCCGGACGGGCCGCATCGCCGGAAACCCCGCCGACTCCGGACAAGTGATCCAGTTTGAGATTGTTTCTAACGCGCCACCCGATGAAGTGGTCCGTGCAGGACGTGTCACCGCTTACGCCGACGGCACCCAGAAGCTTCTTTCCGGGGCCATACAGCGGAAGCCCACCGCCAAAAACATTCACGCCGCCGATCTTCTCACCAACCATCGGATCATTGGCCTTGCCGTAATTGGAAGAGGGGCCTTTGTAGGCGGCATCCACGTTGATCGGATTGCTTTCCTGCAGGCCAAAGAGACTTCCGCCGGGCTGAACCGCGGAGAACAGGTTCGCCGTCGAGAGTGCCAGGCCGTTACCGGCTCCCGAACCACCGCTGAAGGACGAGCTATCCAGGCTGAACGCGTTGGCTGTATTCGCCTTCTGGGCGGAAATCGCCCGGCTTCCAGGCCACTGGGCTCCGCGATCGACTCCCGAAAATGCGACGGCGCAAACGATGCCGTCACGATCGACGATCGTACCCCACATTTGCAGGTTCAGCCCGGAGCTTTCAACTGAAACCGCGGCATCCAGTGCCGCCTTCAGGGCCGCGTAACCGGGTAATCCGCTGCACGCCGCGCCCTTGCCATTCTTGTCATCCTTATCTTTATCTTTGTCATCGCCTTCAGCGAAGGACATCAGCGGCAGGGCCAACATTGCCACTGCCAGTGCTACTACAATTGAACCTCGCAACCTGAGAATTTGAGACATCGGGAAACCTCCAGGGAATGTTCGAAGATCGACTGCCAGACTGTTAGGGAACGTGCGAGTATGTTCAACACATGGCTTTACGTCAAGATTGCAGATTTGTTGGTTTGTATCTTTCAGAACATGCCTGAGTTTGCGGTAAATGCGGGGCCTTCCTCGAACCGAAAATTCTTCGCCACCAGGAAGTCATGTTGGAGAGGGTGCCGGAAGCCGCGGCTTCGCGAGGCGATGGGTTGGACCCCCTCCAGGACTCGCTCCACGAATGAAGCGTTCCCGAGAGGGATCCGGCGTGAACGGGGTTTGAAGTGAAGCCTGTTTCAAAACGCCATCTGGATGACGGCGGGCCGTCCGATTCGTCTATGCCGGAATAAACAGATGTTCACACCGGTTGCACTGAAATCCACTGCTCTTCATCTGAGCCGACAAATCCGCATATTTGGACTTTGCTTTTGCTTTCAGCCATTTCCTTAACGTAAATCCGGCAAACACCACGGCCACAAATGCGATCAGACCCAGCAAAATGTGGATAAAAGCAAACATGAGCGCGAAGAGCAGGGCGACAAGGAATGTAAACAACGGCAACATGATATTGAGGCCGTAGGCGACCCCGAACTTGGCGCCCTTCTCCGCCATTCCGCCCTGGTTCATCACTAAACTCAGCTTCTGAGTGTCTTCACTGTTGCACTTTGGACATGTCAGGTTCATAAAGCGTCTCCTCGCAATTTCTCTTTGATTCTTACAAAGCTAGTGTCACTGGACCGTGCCAGAGCCGGTTTGCTGTCGCGGATCTGCCGTATCTGCCGTTGTGCTGCTGTTTCGGTTACGAAAGAGCGTGCATAATAAACAGGCTCTTGATTTCGAAGCAAGAAATAATGTTGCGCTCAGCTCGTTATGCCGGGCGTAACGCAAGGCATAATGTACCATGCGCAAGGCATAGCCGCGAGCCGCGCGAGCCGGGGTCCGGGGCGGAGCCCCGTCTAGTCAGTAAGAGCGCCAGAAGGGAACTCTGAAATCCGACAGGAGAGTTGCTTCACGGTCAATATGATCCATATTCCCGCAGGATG
Source organism: uncultured Acidobacteriota bacterium (assembly GCA_963836435.1). Taxonomy (GTDB): domain Bacteria; phylum Acidobacteriota; class Terriglobia; order 20CM-2-55-15; family 20CM-2-55-15; genus DASTBJ01. The sequence goes on from CAWIJI010000011.1 coordinate 543,211, forward strand.
GTGCTGGATGGGCTCCGAGGGGCACTATTCATGGGAAAGCCCACGGCACCACGTGTTCATCGAGGAATTCGAAATAGCTCCTTATACGGTTCGCCGCAGTGAATATGCGCGCTTTCTCAACGAGACTTCACGCGACCTTCCACGCGATTGGACTCTCCCTCTATTTGCGCATCCGGATCAGCCTGTCGTCGGTGTGAACTGGTTCGACGCGACGGCGTACTGCGAGTGGTTGTCTGAATCCACCGGCGAGTCCTATCGTCTGCCTTCGGAAGCCGAATGGGAAAGAGCCTGCAGGGGCGGGACAGACGATCTGGAATATGCCTGGGGAAACGACCCCCCGGAGACCCTGAACCGCTATCGATGCGAATGGCCGGGACCTCAGCGGGTGACCGAAGGACTCCCCAACGGCTACGGTCTCTTTCACATGGGCGACAATGTTCATGAGTGGTGTCTCGACTGGTATAGCCCGGATTACTACGCCGTTTCTCCCGAACGTAACCCTGCCGGCCCGGAGTCGGGTACGCGCCGAGTTTCTCGCGGCGGTTCGTGGCGGCATCTGGTCAAAGGCACGCGAGCCGCTCATCGCAGCAGTCTTCCGCCGATTTTCCGGTACGCGGACTACGGTTTCCGGGTCGTGCGGGACTCCAATAGCAGGCCGCGATAGCATTTCTTCGCTGTTCGCGCCGGCCGGGATCCAATCACCCTTTTCAATCCATGAAAATCTTTGTCATGTAGAATTAGCGGTTCACCTATGGCTGAAGCTGCATACGACATTGCCATCATTGGCGGGGGCATCGTGGGACTGGCCACGGCCAAAGCACTGCTTGAAAGCCGGCCGGGTTTGAAACTCGTGCTGCTCGAAGCAGAAGACCGCTTTGCCGCTCATCAGACCGGGCATAACAGCGGTGTGATTCACTCCGGCCTTTACTACAAGCCCGGTTCGAAAAAGGCACAGTACTGCGTGGAAGGTCGTGAAGCCATGTATCGCTTCTGCGCCGAGCACGATATTGCGCACGAACGTTGCGGCAAGATCGTCGTCGCCACGTCGGAGAGCGAGTTCCCACGGCTCGAGGAACTTCATCGGCGAGGCGAAGCCAACGGTCTCAAGGGAATTCGCCGGCTGACCGCCGAGGAGATCAAGGAGTACGAGCCTCACGCTTCCGGGCTTCGAGGTCTTCATGTGCCCGAGACCGGTATTGTCGATTACAAAGGCGTCGCCAGCCGGCTGGCGAGAATCGCCCAGGATCGCGGCTGCAGGCTGAAGCTGGCGTCGCGCCTGATCGGGCTTCGGAGTATCGACTCCGGCATGGTCCTTCAGACTTATGCAGACGAGATCCGCTGCAAAGGCCTGGTGAACTGCGGCGGCCTGCAATCGGATCGTGTGGCGCGCATGTGCGGCGTTGATCCGGGAGTGCGGATCGTGCCGTTTCGCGGCGAATACTACGAACTGGTCCCGTCGCGCGTATCGCTCGTGCGCAACCTCATTTATCCGGTTCCCGACCCGAGCTTTCCCTTCCTCGGAGTTCACTTCACCCGGATGATCGGTGGCGGGGTCGAAGCTGGCCCCAACGCGGTGCTCGCTTTCAAGCGCGAAGGCTATCGAAAGAGTGATGTCCGGGTTCGCGACCTCGCCGACACGTTCGGCTACGGCGGATTCTGGCGGATGGCTGCACGCTGCTGGAAGACGGGCGTGGGTGAAATGTGGCGCTCCTATAACAAACATGCTTTCGTCACTGCACTGCGGCGTCTGTTGCCCGAGCTTCTGGACGAGGACGTCAAGCCCGGAGGGTCCGGCGTTCGTGCCCAGGCCATGGACCCCTCGGGGAATCTGGTAGACGACTTCCACGTCGTGCGTGCGCCGCGCATGATCCACGTTCTGAATGCGCCTTCTCCTGCTGCGACTTCGTCCCTCAGCATCGGTAAAGCCATCGCCGGCATGGCGGCCCAGCATTTTGACTGGGCTTGAATTAGAATAGAACTCTCTCATGAGAATCCTGGTTGTCGAGGATGAACAGAAAGTCGCGAATGCCTTAAAGGAGGGCCTGGAAGAGGAACATTTCGACGTGATGGTTGCCCCGACCGGTGAAGAAGCGTTCTTTTGCGTGAATACAGAGAGGTTCGATCTGATCCTGCTCGACCTGATGCTTCCCGGGCGGGATGGCCTTCAGATTCTCGCGACAATTCGGAAGCGCGGCCTTCAGACTCCCGTACTGCTGCTCACCGCGCGAGACTCGATCGAAGATCGCGTCAGCGGACTCAACAGCGGCGCGGATGATTACCTGGTGAAGCCTTTTGCGTTCGAAGAGCTCCTAGCGCGGACACGCGCGCTGCTCCGCCGTGGCCGCTCCGTGGATGTGCTTCGGCGCGGTATCGCCGACCTCGATATCGATATCGTGAGTCGCAAAGTCACCCGCGGCGGTCGCGGCGTGGATCTCACCGCCCGTGAGTTCGAACTGCTTGAATATCTCGTGCGGCACGAAGGGCAGGTCGTGATGCGCGATATGCTGGCGCGCGACGTGTGGAAAGAGACCGCGCGGGGAACCCCCCTGAACAACGTCATCGACGTGCACATCGCGCGGTTGCGACGCAAGGTCGATGCGGAGCCGTTCCAGAAGCTGATTCATACCGTGAGAGGTGTCGGATTCATGCTGAAAGAAGGGGAGCCATGAAGACGGGACGAAGACTTCGCAGCGTTCGAGTCCGGTTGACCCTTGCCTACGTCGGCGCGTTGATGGCGGTTATCGCTGTTTACGGCGTCGTCGTTTATACGTCTGTTCGCGAAAACCTGTCACAGGCCCTGGATACCAAACTCCGCGAGGATTTCATGTGGCCGGACTTCATGGTGAGCGAGATTCTATCGCTGCTGCAGGGGGAGTCCAACCTTGACGAAACGGCCGGCGAAGGCAGCCCGTGGCTGCAGGTGTGGAGCGAAAACGGCGAACGCCTGCTGGGACGCTCCTATGCGGCGAGGTCCAATCCAATCCCCGAGGCCAAACTCCTGGCGGCAATGGCGGACGGCAAGATCCGCACACTCCATGAAATGACTCCGCCGTACCGGATACTGACCGGGAAGAAAAATCTCGGTAAAGCAACGCTCGTCATCCAGGTCGCGGCATCCGAGTCGGCCATGCGAGAGTACCTGCGCGAACTGCTGTTTGTGATGCTGCTCGGACTCCCGCTTGCTGCCGCGATAGCCGGTTTGGGTGGATATACGCTGGCTCGCCGCGCGCTGGCTCCCGTGGACCTGATGGCAGAGCGGGCCCGGACAATTACGGCAGAGCGGCTCAAGGAACGGCTGCCGGTGGACAATCCCAATGATGAGTTCGGACGTCTCGCCACCGTCTTCAATCAGACGCTGACGCGCCTTGAATCGTCCTTCGACCAGATGCGGCGGTTTACAGCCGATGCCTCACACGAACTTCGAACTCCATTGACGGCCTTGCGCAGCGTGGGAGAAATCGGACTGCGGGCGAAACGGGAACCCGCCGAGTATCGCGAGATCATCGGCAGTATGCTCGAAGAAGTGGACCGGCTCTCTCTGCTCGTCGATCGTCTGCTTACACTGTCGCGCGCCGATACCGGTGAATCCCTGCTCTCCAGGGATCGCGTGGACCTTGGTGGACTTGCCGAGGAAGTAACGACCCAGCTCGATGTGCTTGCCGAGGAAAAGCAGCAGTCGTTGAGCGTAAAAGTGGAGGGCCCTCTCAGCTGTCTGGGCGACCGCATGGTGCTCCGTCAGGCCTTGCTCAACCTGGTCGATAACGCGATCAAGTACAGCCCGGTCGGCGCCAGCATCACCGTGCGGGTTTCCCAATCGCCGGATGGCGCCGCCATGCTCGATGTCAGCGATACGGGCCCCGGAATTCCAGTCGAACAGCAACAACGCGTCTTCGACCGCTTCTATCGGGTGGATCGCTCGCGATCGCGCGAAAATGGCGGGGGAACCGGACTCGGTCTCTCTATCGCCCGATGGGCCGTGGAGGTCAATGGCGGGCAGCTCACCCTTGAAAACAGGGACCAGCCCGGCGCAACATTCAGGATTACCTTGCCGAATAAAGTGTAGGAGTGGAGCAGAGATGGCATTAATCGGAGCCAATGAACTGAAGAAGAAGCTGCTGATCGAAGTCGATGGACAGCCTTTCAATGTCCTGGACGTTTTTTTCGCGACGCCGACGGCCCGCGGCGCTTCGACCATGGTTCGCACGAGACTGAAGAATCTTCTCAACGGGGCGGTTCTTGAAAAGACGTTTCGTACGAGCGAAAAATTCCCCGAGCCCGATGTCGAAATCGCTTCTGTTTCCTTTCTTTATAGCGATGGGGATGGATATCACTTCATGGACGATGGCTCGTACGAGCAATTTGCGCTGTCTGCCGACAGTGTCGGCGGCGATCGCGTTTATCTGAAGGAAGGCCTCCAACTACAACTCTTCAAGTACAACGGACATCCCGTGTCTCTTGAACTGCCTCAGTATGTCGAGCTCACGATTACCTACTGCGAACCTGGCCTCCGCGGAGACACCGCGGCAGGCGGCGCGACCAAGGCTGCCAAACTGCAAACCGGCCTGGAAGTCAAGGTCCCGCTTTTCATGAAGGAAGGCGAGTCCGTCCGGGTGAACACACAGACCGGCGAGGTGGCCGGCCGCGCGTAAGCAGACCCCTGAAAAGGCAGAATCGCAGGGCTCCGTCTCTGGCCCCTCTCGAATTTTCATCCGGACTGGCGGAGAACCGGACTGCCTGAGTTCAGGCACTCCGCGGCAGCACTCCGACACGAGGCAGCCGCGGTGAAGCTGCATTGATCGTGAGTGCCCGCCCAGCCAGCCGTTTGCCGTTCAGTTGCACGATAGTGCCACTCAGGTCCGAAGTGTCCTCGAGTTCGACGAAGCCGAATCCACGGGAATGCCCGGTGATCCGGTCGCGTATGAGTTGGGCGGACGAGACCTGATGGCCCCATTGTTCAAACCAGGTTTTGATTTCCGATTCACTGCAGAGGTGCGGAATGTTTCCTACAAACAGTCTCATCATGGGACCTCCTCTCGATGGCTTTCAAGGCAGGTAAAGTCTTTCGAAGCTGGGTATTTTTTCAGACCCGACCGGTGCGAACAACTGGTAGAAGTACGAGCACGCCCCGGGGTGCAGGGAAAGAGTTACGTGGTCAAACCCGCCCCTGCCGTCCAACCGGAAAACTTCTGGATTCTCCCTTTTGCCGTATAATCCCTGCCCATGATTACCGAACTGGATCAGGAACATTTGGACTCGTTCCGGGGCGAGTTCAAACGCGTCCACGGAGAAATCTCCAAAGTCATTGTTGGATACGGCAACATCATCGACGACGTACTGATGGCCGTACTGGCGCGCGGCCATGTCCTGCTCGAGGGTGTGCCGGGGCTTGGCAAGACGAAACTTGTCCAGACGCTTTGCGACGCGCTGCACCTGAAGTCGTCGCGAATCCAGTTCACCCCCGACCTCATGCCCGCCGACATCGTGGGCACCAACGTTGTGCGGGAGAGCGAGAGCGGTGAAAAGCACCTGGATTTTCAGCCGGGTCCTATATTTGCGAACGTGATCCTCGCGGACGAAATCAATCGCGCGACGCCTAAAACGCAGTCCGCTTTGCTTGAAGCGATGCAGGAAAAGACGGTTACCGTCGGGCGGAAGACTTACAAGCTGGAGGAGCCGTTCATCGTTCTGGCGACGTTGAATCCGCTGGAGCTCGAAGCAACCTACGCCCTGCCGGAAGCACAGCTCGACCGGTTCTTCCTGAAACTGAAAATGAACTTTCCAGACATCGAGACGGTGCACACGATTCTCGACCGCACCACGTACCTCGATGAACCGTCAGTCGATCGTGTGTGGAACGCCGACAAGATCCTGCAAATGCGCGAGACGGCGCTGCTGGTGCCGATTTCCGAGCAGGTTCAGGGGTACGCGATCCGTCTTGTCATGGCGACGCAGCCGACGACCGAGTACTGTCACCCGCTGACAAGGAAGTACCTGCGCTACGGCGCCAGCCCGCGCGGCGCGCAGGCCCTCGTCCTTGGCGGCAAGGTGCGCGCCCTGCTCAACGGCCGCGCTGAAGTTTCGACGGCGGATATCCAGGCGGTGGTTCTGGGCGCCTTGCGCCATCGCGTGATTCTGAACTTTGAAGGTGAGGCTGAGCGCGTTGATCCCGATATGATCCTTACAGCGATCGTTAAGGACACGCCGGAGAAGTAAGGGGCGGTTTATGAATTTTAAAATCAGTCAACGCGACACTGGTGTTTCCGTGCTGGAGATGACGGGGCGCATCACCGCGGGTGCGGCGCTCACCGAATTCCGCAATCGGATTCGTGACGAGGTTGCCAAGGGTCACAACAAGATCCTGATTGATCTGAAGGAAGTGTCTTATATCGACAGCAGCGGTATCGGAGAGATGGTTCTGGCCCTCGGCACCGTCACGCAGACCATCTGCGCCTCATGCGGATCCACCCTGTTCAAGGACGACCAGGGACAGTGGGAACGCTGCCATCAATGCAACAGCACGAGCCGCAAGGCCTGGGGACAACTCAAGCTGGCAAGCCCCGGCAGACAGGTCACCGACCTGCTTCACTTCACAAAACTGAACACGGTCTTCGACGTTTACGAAAACGAAGCAGACGCCATCGCAAGCTTTACATAGAACTCCGTGCTATTTCGGGGGGGCTATTTCGGTGACGTTGATTAAATTCGCCTGCGACGGATTCGTAATCCGAAAGGTCCTTCGGGCGAATTTGATCAACGTCACCGAAATAGCCCCCGGCCCAAGATATGAGTACCGTTCCTAACAAAGTCATCTACTCCATGATTGGAGTCAGCAAGTACTACGACAAGAAGGCTGTTCTCAAAGACATCTACCTGTCCTATTTTACGGCGCGAAGATTGGCGTCATCGGACTGAATGGATCGGGCAAGAGTTCGCTGCTGCGAATTCTCGCCGGAGTCGATCAGGAGTTCCAGGGACGCACCGCCGTGTCCCGGGCTTCACGATCGGATTCCTTGAGCAGGAGCCGAGACTCGATCCCGGCAAGACCGTTCGCCAGATCGTCGAGGAGGGTGTGCAGGAGATCGTGGATCTGCTGGCTGAGTTCGACCAGATCAACGCGAAGTTCGGCGACCCGCTGTCTGACGATGAGATGGCGAAGCTTCTCGAACGTCAGGGAACGGTCCAGGAGAAACTCGACGCCGCTCGGCGCCTGGGATCTGGATGCCCGTCTCGAAATGGCAATGGATGCGCTGCGTTGCCCGCCGCCCGGAGACTTCCGTTTCCATTCTTTCGGGCGGCGAAAAGCGCCGCGTCGCGCTTTGCCGGCTGCTGCTGCAGAAGCCGGACATCCTGCTGCTTGACGAGCCGACGAATCACCTCGACGCGGAGTCCGTCTCATGGCTCGAGCGCCACATCCAGGAGTACGCGGGAACGGTGATCGCCGTCACTCACGACCGCTACTTCCTCGACAACGTCGCCGGCTGGATTCTGGAACTCGATCGCGGCCACGGAATCCCGTGGGAAGGGAACTATTCCTCGTGGCTCGAACAGAAGAAGCATCCGACTGGAACAGGAAGAGAAAAGCGAAACCGACAGGCAGAAGACGTTGCAGCGCGAACTGGAATGGATTCGCATGTCGCCCAAGGGGACGCCAGGCGAAAGGCAAGGCGCGCATCAACTCCTATGAGGCCATGCTCAGCCAGGAGACGGAAAAAACGTCGCAGGACCTCGAGATTTACATTCCTGCCGGGGCCGCGGCTGGGCCAGGTCGTGATTGAAGCCGAAAGGGTTGAAGAAAGCTTACGGCGATCGATTGTTGGTCGATGGGATGAATTTCCGGCTGCCTCCGGGCGGAATCGTCGGCGTCATCGGCCCGAACGGCGCCGGAAAGACGACTCTCTTCCGCATGATTACCGGGCAGGAAAAGCCCGATGCCGGCACGATCCGGCTGGGCGAAACAGTCAGGATTGCCTACGTCGATCAGAGTCGCGACGTACTGGGTGCGTCGAAATCCGTATGGGAGGAGATTTCAGACGGTCAGGAAACCGTCACCCTCGGCTCCCGCCAGGTTAACTCCCGGGCTTACGTGGCGCGATTCGACCTTCCAGGGTTCCGACCAGCAGAAGAAGGTCGGGAATCTTTCCGGCGGAGAACGTAATCGCGTGCACCTTGCCAAGATGTTGAAAGAAGGCGCCAACGTGCTTCTGCTCGACGAACCGACGAACGATCTTGACGTCAACACCATGCGCGCTCTCGAAGAAGCCCTTGAAAACTTTGCCGGTTGTGCCGTGATCATCAGTCACGATCGATGGTTTCTCGACCGCATTGCCACGCATATCCTGGCCTTCGAAGGTGACAGTCAGGTTGTCTGGTTTGAAGGCAACTACTCCGCCTACGAGGCGGACCGCCGCGCCCGCCTCGGCGCCGACGCCGACCAACCCCATCGCATCAAATACCGTAACCTGACGCGGTAGGAACTTTTCCGTCCGGACGAGGTGACCAATTTGTCCGGGGACGCTCTAAGCAGCTATGCGGTTGTATTCGCGGAGTTGCGCTCCAGGTTCATGGATTTAACAACCGGGATGTTGCGCTTACGGCTATCTTGTCTGCATATGCATAACGGGTTGGTATCCAAAGCTCGGCTGGCTGGACTGGTGCTTCTATTGGCCTTTCCACACGTCGTGTTCGGCCAGGCTGCCTTCGTTTCTGTTCCAGTCGCCTTCCCGCAGATTGCGGTCGGGGGGGACCCCCTCGGATCGCATTACGTCACATTTCTCCAGGTTGTAAACAACACTTCGGCTTTTACAAACGGGCACGTTGACCTGCTGTCCGACGCCGGTGGCGCCTTCCCTGCGCTGATAGATGGCGAGGGACCAATGTCTGCATTCGATGTTTCGCTGGGGCCCGGTGAGACCGTCCAGGTCGCGATTTCGTCCAGCGATCCGGTGGCTTCGGGATGGATGAAAGTGACCTACTCGCCGTCTGTCGCACTGACCTCCGTTCTTGTCCAGTATTTGTCCGGAAACACGCTGCTTTCACAGGTCGGCGTCGATCCTGCCTTCAATACCGTCTTAAGCACGGATCTTCCCTTCGAAACCGACACGTCTCTCAATAATGGCATCGCAATCAGCAATCCCAGTACGGCCACGGCGTACATCTTTGCGGGGCTTTACGACTCTGCCGACGGAAATTTCCTTATCGGGAAGACCATCACTCTGCCGGGAAATGGACACCTCGCGCAACTCGTGACCGAGATATTTTCGGCTGTTCCCAACATTTCTCAGATGCGCGCGAAGATGACGCTCATCTCGTGCAGCGACTCCAATTGCGCCTTTACAGGGGGGAACGGGTTTCTGGCGACCGCGCTCCGGCTGAATAACGATCAGTTCACGACGATTCCTGTTGTCGCAGGCTCCTCGACCGGCAATATGGTGCGCTTCCTGCCTCATGTGGCTTTTGGCGGTCCCGATGTCTCCCACATGGACACAGTGTTGTATTTCACGACAAACCTTCCGACAGGAGTCATTGCCACAGCCGACATCTTTGACAACGATGGTAATCCGCTGTCCGCCTCCGCCAATGGCAGTCCGCCGGCGGCGTCCATTCCCATCGCGGTGCTCAGCAATCGCGTCACGAAAATTGTCCTGACCGGCGACAGTACCCTGCGGAGCGGCTGGATTCGTCTCACGCTTTCCGGATCCGTGAATCTGGTGACCAACGCCATCTTCCAAACCTTCAATGAGAATTCATTGGTTTCCGAAGCCAGCGTCCTGGAATCTCCGGCTGTCCAGCGAGGCCTGATTTACGTCGATACGCGTTCGGGGAGCAATGAAGGCGTTGCGTTTGGAAATGCAGGCCCGGATCTCATAACGGTCTCACTCGACCTGTTCGATCAGCAGGGCAACCTCGTCGTGCAACACGATTACGACATCCCCGCCAATGGACATCTGGCCCAGTTCGTTACCGAATATTTCCCCGAGCTGGAGTCGCTCCCGGATTTCACCGGATCGATGGCGATACACAGTGCGAATACCTTCTCGTGCCTGGCGTTGCGTCTGACAGGCGACAAGCTTGCGACGATGCCGATTTCGACAGACGGAATGCATCGTCCGTCGATCGTCGGCCTGCGGACGACCGGATCGCTGAGGTTTCCGGCTCAGGTCAGTTTTTCCGTGGATCTCGCAGACGCTGATGCGGACCTCCCGTCGGCTTCGTCGGCGATCGCCGCTGCCGCCGCGCTGGACTTTGGGGGAGGCAGCTATGACTCCGGAGGATTCACCATCGATGGAACCGCGATGCTGAACCGAAACAGCGCCACTCTGGGCGGGAGCTTTCGCCCCCCTAACGTAACAGGGACAGTTCAACCGCAAACACCCGCCGTGCTCTACCTTCAGGTTTACGACTCTCTCGGCAATGCCAGCAACGTGGTCGGCATTCCGTTCAAGTTCTAGCGTGGTATGAAAATATTTTGAGTGGCAAATGGGCCTCAATCAGGGTCAAATCAATAGGTTTGATTATCCTTAGGAGGCGTTATGAGAGAGTCATCGGATCGACCGGAGAAGGATGAGGAGATCGCGGGGAAGGCTTCAGACATTGTCGAAAAACTTTCGTTCAAGTCACGCTTTGTTCTGGTGTTCGGCGAAGTCGACCATGCTCTGGCGCGCACGACCTGCGAACGGTTGATCGCTCTGGCTCAGGAGTCGGATGCTCCCATTCGCGTGATGGTCTCCTCTCCGGGGGGGCACGTCGAATCGGGCGATGCCATCCATGACGTGATTCGCTTTGTCCGGGCGCCGGTGACGACGATCGGCACGGGTTGGGTAGCCAGCGCCGGTACCCACATCTTTCTTGCAGCGCCCAAAGAACGCCGCTTCTGCCTTCCCAACACCCGTTTCATGATTCATCAGCCCGGAGGCGGAGCCGGCGGGCGCGCGTCGGATATCGCGATTCAGGCGCGCGAAATCCTGCGGACACGAGAGCGAATCGCGCGCGTCATTGCCCGCGATACCGGCCAGTCCATCGAGAAAGTTCGCGTGGACATCGAGAGAGACCTCTGGATGAGCGCCGATGAAGCCATCGAGTACGGCATTGTGTCTCGAGTTATCGAACGTCATGATGACTTGAAGTAGGGAATCGAGGAGGAGTTCCTAGCTCAGCACCTGGAGGCCGGTCACCACCGAAACAAGAACCGCGATCGCTGTCAGGGCCAGCAGCCCGATGGCAATGAGGAAGTGATCCAGGCGCTCGGGGTGAAGCGGATCAAGATACTTCGCGCAGAAGTATCCGCCGGCCAGTCCTCCGATGTGCGCCCAGTTATCGATACCCCGCAGGAAGAAACCCATAAGTAAGAATGTCATCACCCACATCCGGGCCTGTTCGCTGACGGCCCCGCTGCCGGTGCGATGGCCATAAAACCAGACCGCTCCGATCAGTCCGGTAATGGCGGCTGACGCGCCAACGGTGTATCCGCCGCCGCCCAGGAGTGGGACCCAGTAGAGGTATTCGCCGCCCAGCGAGCTCACCGAAAACCCGACGGCTCCGCTGATGACATAAATGATGATCATCCGGCTGGCTCCGTAGTAGTCCGCGACGAGTGGAGCAAGAGTGCGCACAGAGAACATGTTGACGGCGATGTGAATCAGGCTTGCGTGGAGCCACGCGGCAGTCAGTACGGTCCACCATCGATGGTAGAGGAAGACGGGATTCCTCCCGCTCATGCCGAGAAGGAAGTTGCCCTCAAGGCTCGGCGACAGAAAGTCAAATATTCCCGTGCCAACCGCAGCCGGGCGAATCACCAGCGCGATAAGATAGAGGACGGCACAACTGGCGATGACAAAGGGAACAAATCCCATGTCGCGGCCGAGGCGTGTGAGCGCCGGCGCAAAGCCCCACATGCCGGGATTCCACCGGTTGCATGTCAGACAGCGTTCGTCCTGAACTCCGACTAACGTGCCGCATCCCGGACACACAACCGAACCCCACTTTTGTCTCAGCACTCGAACATTCTAACCCGTATGATGACTGCAAAAGAGGAGTAAGGCATGGAATTGGGGATGATCGGGCTGGGTCGCATGGGCGCGAACATGACGCGGCGCCTGACTGCGGGAGGCCATCGCATGGTGGTTTTCGACAGGGATAAATCGGCGGTGGCCGCGCTGGCGGCCGAGGGCGCCGCCGGCGCCGATTCGCTCGACGACGTCGTCTCTAAACTCAAGGCGCCACGCGCCGTGTGGATCATGGTGCCGTCCGGCGACGCGGTGGATCAGACTCTGGCGACTCTCTCCGGTTTGCTTGACAAAGGCGATGTTCTCATCGACGGGGGCAACTCGAACTTTCACGACAGCGTGCGCCGCGCCGAATCGGTCCGAAAGCTTGGTTTCGAATTCCTTGACGTTGGGACAAGCGGCGGAATCTGGGGACTCCAGGAAGGCTACAGCTTGATGATCGGAGGGTCGCCTGCGGCGGTCGAACGTCTGCGGCCCGTTTTCGAGTCGCTCGCTCCTGCGCGAGACCGCGGATGGGCGCACATGGGGCCGTCCGGCGCCGGACACTACGCCAAGATGGTTCATAACGGCATCGAATACGGCATGATGCAGTCCTTTGCCGAAGGCTTCGCTCTCCTGGAGAAGAAAAAGGACTTCGGATTCGATCTTGCGAGAGTCGCAGAGACCTGGCGCCACGGCAGCGTTGTGCGCTCCTGGCTGCTGGACCTGACAGCAGAGGCGCTGCGCGAGAATCCCACGCTCCAGGGAATCGGTCCCCAGGTTGCCGACTCCGGCGAAGGGCGATGGATGGTCGCGGAAGCCATTGCTTCCGATGTGCCTTGCCCCGTGATTACACTTTCCCTGCTCGAGCGGATTCGTTCGCGGGTGAACGATTCCTTCGGCAACAGGATGCTTGCCATCATGCGCAACAAGTTTGGCGGCCACGCCATCCAGAAGTCGTAGGTTCTCCGTGGAAGTGTTGTGTTTCGATATCGGCTCCGGCGGCATCACCGCGGCCCGATTCGACGAACAACTCAATGTTTCTGCGCTTCGAGAAATCTCGTGGGATCTGCATCGCGACGCGCAGGGCCGCGCAACCATTTCCGCTGAACACATCGAATCGGCGATCCTGGAGCTTTCAGGGCATCTTCGAGGCGATGCGGCCCCTGCCGCGGTTTCCTTTGCCTGCTTCATGCACAGTTTCCTTGTGCTCAGTTCCTGCTGCGCTCCCTTGACACCTGTCTTCACCTGGCTGGATACAACTGCACCCGACGCCATCCAAATCATTCGCCGGCGACTGGGTGACGGATTCCACAAGCGCACCGGTTGCCACTACCACCCGATGTTTCCTGTTTTCAAACTTGCAGCAAATCCGCCAGGGCGTGGCAACCGGGTCGGCTCACCTAAAGCGTGGCTCATCTGGGAACTGGCGGGCTCTTTCGTCGAGGACTTCGGCATGGCGGCAGCATCCGGCTTGCTCGATGTCCGGGAGGGGAAGTGGGACCCCGAACTGCTGGGCATTGCGAATCTCGAACTGCCGGATGTGCCCGAAATCGTGAGTCCCTACGCGGCCGTGGGCGCCGTGAGCGAAGCGGCTGTTGCCCGGTTTGGATTGCCTCGCGGCACGACGGTGGTGAGCGGCTCCGGCGACGGGTTCATGGCAAACGTCGGATCCGCGTGTACCACGCCACGGCGAATGGCGGTCACTCTCGGGACGTCGGGCGGGGCGCGGCAGATGGTGCCGAAGCCGGCGCTGAATCCGTTCGCCGGCACGTTCTGCTATCGCGCCAGCCGCGATGCGTTTCTCCTCGGATGCGCGACCAGCAACGGCGGGAATGTGCTGGATTGGGCTCGAAGAAGCTTTGGACGCGTCGAACCCGTTGCCGAGGGAAGGGCTATTCCCGTCTTTCTGCCTTGGATGAATGGTGAGCGCTCCCTCGAGTGGAATCCGGACTTGCAGCCCAGCTGGCATGACCGCACTGCGGAGAATACGCCCCAGGATCTCTCGCGCGCTGTTGCGGAAGGCGTATTGTTCAATCTTGCGCAGTACGTGGAAGTGATTGAGCGCGAATCGGGCGTCGTTGCGGATCAGGTTGTGTTGTCCGGCAATGGGTTTCGCAATCCCGCACTGCCTCCTTTGCTGGCTTCGTTGCTCGGCAGGGAATTGTTTCAACCCGCCGACGCCGGCCTCGAGACGCTGCGCGGCGCCGCCGTTTATGCGTGGAGGGCCCTGGGACAAGATGCCGGCCCTGCGCTGGAACGCATGCTGGAATCTGCCTCTGTCGTCAAGCCTTCACCTGACGACTCTTTCCTCCGACGCTTCGAGAAATTCAAAAATCTGAGAAGCCGAGCGGCAGGAGAGGCCGGCCGGGGTGCGTAATTCCAATAGTCTGAACCCCGGCAGGGGTGCGAGGAATCCCTGCACCCCTGCCGGGGTGCAACGTTGTCGTTACGGTAACCCCGGGTTGCGCTCGCTTCGCTCGCTTAACCCGGGGCTAAATTCTCAGCACGCCTCCGGCGTGCCCTGGAGTTAAGACATTTTTGAGTCTGAGCGGGCGCGGAGACACGAGGTTACGTCTCCGGTTTGCAGGTTCGTCCGCAAGGCGATGGCGACGTTGAAACGTGAGTCTCAAGCACGCCGGAGGCGTGCTGAGAATTTAGCCCCGGGTTAAGCGAGCGAAGCGAGCGCAACCCGGGGTTGCCGTAACGGAGATGTTCGCACCCCGGCAGGGGTGCAGGGATTCTTCGCACCCCTGCCGGGTGCGAAGGCCGCTCGTGAGATGAACCCCGGGTGTCGCTGCGCTCCACCCGGGGCTACCTTCCTTTCACGCCTCCGGCGTGCAAAATGTCTAAACTCCAGAGCACGCCTCCGGCGTGCCGGAACCGGCCCTTTAACGAGAAACGCACCCCGGAAGGGCCCCGGCGGAGTGCGAGGTCTCCTTCGGACGGCTGTGCCTCCTGACGAGAGGGCGCCCACCGCGCAGGTTTCGTCTTCCTTCCGCGCGCGCCCCTTGTTCATGCTACTCTGCCGCGCATGTCGCGAGCTTCCTCCCGGGCCTTCTGGATTATTGTCGCGGCTCTCTTGTTGCTCACGCGGATCCCCGTGGCTTCACAGTACCTCTCCATCGACAACGTCAACCTCGCCTACGCCCTCGACAAGTTCGATCCGCGAGTGCATCAACCCCAGCCGCCGGGCTACCCCTTTTTCGTCCTTTTTGCAAAGATCGTGAACCTGATCCTCCGGAATCCCGAGACGACATTCCTGGTGATCTCCATCCTGGTCAGCGTGCTCGCTCTTCCGGCGGTTTATGCTCTCGGCTCTCGCATGTTCGATGCCTGGACGGGGCGCGCCGCCGTTTGCCTGCTGCTGGTGAACCCTGTCTTCTGGCACTCCAGCCTCGACGGCCCACTGCGCGTCAACCTCGCGCTGTTCTCGCTGCTTACCGCTTATTGCGCGTGGCGCGCCTGGAGTGGCGAACCGGCGTTCGTTTACTGGGGTGCCGTTGCTCTCGGAGTCGGAAGCGGATTCCGTCCGGACCTGCTCGCCTATCTTGGCCCGCTGTGGCTGGTGTCGGCGATCGTGGGAGCGCGTTCCGTGAAGACCGTCGCCGCCGGGGGCGCGTTGCTGGCGCTAATCGTTCTTGTCTGGGTTGGAGGGCTTGCGTATGCCGTCGGTGGTCCGGCGGAACTCTACAGGCTCATCGCCGGCTATCTTGTCGAACAGTCTGAGCCCATGTCGGTCGTGATGGGAGCGAGTACAACTTCGTGGATCCGCCAGATCAGCCGGCTGGCGGTGTGGAATGGGTTGGCGATACTCGGCTGGATCTGGGTTTATCCGTTCTTTCTGGTTTCAAAAGACCGTGTCGCGCTGCTCAGCAGGCAGACCGTTTTCTGGAAAATCTGGATTGCCCCGGGACTCCTCGCCCAGGCGCTTATTCACGTTGACGCGCCCGGTCACACGTTGTTTTCGATCCCGGCCTTCTGCCTCTTCGGCGCCTATTTTCTTCGGGCGGGTCTTCAACGCTGGGAGGCTGCCGACGCCGGCCTTTTTGTCGCAGTTGTCGTGAGCGTCATGCTTTTTCTGAATTTCGTTCCCCTGCCACCGGCCGGCTCGCCTGGCGGAGTGCGGGACGCGTTCGCCGTGGCCACCTTTGAAAGCTCGCTGGAGGGAATTCGCTGGCTCGATGATATCCACGGCGGCAGTCTGAAGGAGATTCGCGAGTGGACACCTTCGGATCGAAAAGTCGTGATTATCGGTCAGGATGTCGTGCAGCAAACGAATTGGTTTCTGAACTGGCGGATCGCGCGCTACTACCTGCCGAATGCGGACATCCGCGTGGCCGCCTCGCAAAAGAAGCCTGCGGAAACAGAGGTTGTTCGCGGCAGCCAGGTCGGAGCTGCGCAGTCCGGTTCGCCCGTCGACATTCCCGTTCCTGACGGTTGCCGTATTCTCTGGCTGGTCGAAAATGGCGGACCACTTCACAGTGCGCTGGCGGCGGCTGGGGTGATTCATGGAGGGCCGCGCGTCTTTTATACCGACGTTGAAGCGGGAAGCTTGCCGCTCCAGGTAATGGATTTCCGAATCGTGCCGGAGTCCGGGGGAGCGTCGAATGGAATTCAATGATGTCCGCTTGCAGTACGAGCAACAGTCCGCGGAAATCGATGCTGCCGTGACGCGCGTGTTCTCGTCCGGACGTTACATTCTCGGTCCTGAAGTCGAGGCCTTTGAAGAGGAATTCGCCCGCTATTGCCGCTGCTCGAGCGGCATTGGTGTGGCGTCCGGCACGGATGCGCTTCGCATTGCGCTCGCTGCTGCCGGAGTTTCGCCGGGTGACGAGGTGCTGGTGCCCGCACTCAGCGCGGCCGCATCGGCCATGGCCGTGACGCAGCTGCAGGCCGTGCCGGTCTTTGTCGACGTGGATTCTGAAGACTTTACGATGGATCCCGCAGACTCCATGGAAAAGAGGTCTTCCCGCACGAAGGCGGCTGTTCCAGTCCATCTGTATGGAATGCCGGCCCGGCTTAAGGAACTTACCGCACTCCGGGTGCCTCTGATTGAAGATGCGTCCCAGGCACACGGGAGCGAAGCCGCCTGGGGACGTTGCGGTTCCTTCGGGCTGGCCGCCGCATTCAGCTTCTATCCCACCAAGAATCTCGGCGGGTATGGCGACGGCGGAATGATCGTTACATCCGCCCGGACCATTGCGGAGCGCGCCCGTTTGATTCGGAACTACGGTCAGCGGGATAACTATTCTTCCGAGATCCTCGGTGATAACAGCCGTCTCGATGAACTCCAGGCCTCCATCCTCCGCGTGAAGCTGAAAAAGCTGGATGCTGCAAACGGAAGGCGACGGCAAATCGCCGAGCACTATCGTAAGGCCTTCGCCGATTTGCCGTTGACTCTGCAACGCGAGCGCGGACGGAGCAATTGCCACCTGTTCGTGATCGCGACCGCCGAGCGCGATGCGCTGCGCCAGCACCTCCTGTCGCACGCCATCCCCACGGCGATTCACTATCCCATCCCGCTGCCCCGTCAGAAAGCCTTTGCGGATCTTGCGACGCATCCTGCCTCCTGTCCTCGGGCCGATCGCCTCTGCTCCCAGGTTCTCAGCCTGCCGATTCATGCGTCGTTGGCGGATCATGAAGTGGAACGGGTGGTTGCCGGCGTACAGTCGTTCTTCGCTTCGCTCTCCGGGCGTCGTACACTGCCTCGATGAGGCGTTACACATGAGATTCCTTGTAACAGGCGGCGCGGGCTTCATCGGCTCTCATCTCGTGGAGCACCTGCTTGGGAGCAATCATCAGGCGCGCGTGCTCGACAACTTCACCACGGGCAAGCGTGGCAATCTGGCGTTTGCTGCCGGCAATCCCAATCTGGAAGTTATCGAGGGAGATATTCGGGACGCCGTGGCCGTCGCGTCCGCGATGTCCGGGATGGATGGCGTTTTTCACGAAGCGGCTCTGGTCTCGGTTCCGAAGTCGGTGGAACAACCGGCACTCAGCTTCGATATCAATGTGAAAGGGACGTTCACGGTTTTTGAGGCCGCACGGCAGTCCGGCATCCGCCGCGTGGTCTATGCGAGTTCGGCGGCCGTTTACGGAGACAATGAGAATCTCCCGTTGTCGGAGACGTCCGCGACGACCCCACTTTCACCCTACGGTCTCGACAAGCTCTATACCGAACAGCTCGGCGCGCTGTACCAATCGCTCTATGGACAGCAGATGCTGGCGCTTCGCTACTTCAACGTTTTCGGACCTCGACAGGATCCCGCATCCGCCTACTCCGGAGTGATCTCGATTTTCGTGGACCGGCTGAAATCGGGTGCAGTTCCCAGGATCTACGGTGACGGCGAACAGACCCGCGATTTCGTCTATGTGGGGGACATCGTTCAGGCCAACATGAAAGCCATGTTCGCCGAGTACTCCGGATTTCGTGTATTGAATGTCGGTTCCGGCCGGCAGACCAGTCTCAACCAGCTCCTTTCGCAGTTGAAGGAACTTACGGGAAGCTCGGTCGCACCGGACTACGCCGAAGCGCGAATCGGCGACGTCCGGCACTCGCTCTCCGATATTTCGCGTATCCGGACCGATCTGGCCTACGCTCCCGCCTTCAGTCTTGCCGACGGTTTGCGTCTTCTTTTGAGAGCTTAGCCGCCATTAGCTCGGTATGCCGGGGCGTAACGAGAATTTTGTTCCCGCAAGGCATAACGGGCCAGGCGCCGAAGGCGCCGCCGCCTGGAGTTTAGACATTTTGCACGCCAGAGGCGTGAAAGGAAGGTAGCCCCGGGTGGAGCGCAGCGACACCCGGGGTTATCTCACGAGGGCGTTCGCACCCCGGCAGGGCCCCGGCAGGGGTGCGAGCAATCCCTGCACCCCTGCCGGGGTGCAACATTCCCGTTACGGTAACCCCGGGTTGCGCTCGCTTCGCTCGCTTAACCCGGGGCTAAAGTCTGAGCACGCCTCCGGCGTGCTCAGACTCAAGAATGTCTAAACTCCAGGCGGCGCGCGGCTGGCGCGCCGCGCAAGCGTCCGAGCCGGGGTCCGGGGCAGAGCCCCGTTCTAGTTCGGCGTCACCATCAAAAGCTGCAGGGGCGCTCCGCACCGCGGAACGGCTGTTGCGGTGCCAAGTGGCCAGTGAGGCCGCCGGTGAGTAAGATGATGAAGAGGAGAGAACCATGGCAGTCAAACTGAAGGAAAGGGATGACAGCAACCTTTTGGAAGTGCAGGTCAGCGGTACGCTCACTCATGCCGACTATCAGCAATTCGTGCCGAAGTTCGAACAAATGGCCCAGCGGTACGGCAAGATCCGCGTGCTCTTCGAGATGAGCGACTTTCACGGATGGAACGCGGCGGCGCTCTGGGACGATGTGAAATTCGACCTCCGGCATTTTTCGGACATCGAGCGATTGGCGATAGTGGGTGACAAGGCATGGGAGAAGGGAATGAGCGTTTTTTGCCGTCCCTTCACGACTGCGGAGATTCGCTACTTTGACCGCTCGGTGATGGATGACGCCCGGCAATGGATCGAGGCGCCCTGATCTATGAATGATGCCGGAAATGATCCCGATGACCTGAACCGCGGCGCTGTCGTTTCCGTTCGGGGAAGCGTGGTGGATGTACGGTTCGAGGAACATCTGCCGTCGATTCTCTCTTTATTGCGCACCGGCGAAGATCGGCGTGTCGTCATCGAAGTGCTGGCTCAGCGGGATGCCCACGTGGTGCGCGGGATTGCCTTGACGCCCACCGAAGGTCTGGCGCGCGGCATGATGGTGGTGGACACGGGCGAGACGCTGCGCGCGCCCGTAGGCAAAGGAATTCTCTCCCGGATGCTCGACGTGTTCGGCAGCGTCATCGACCGCGGAGCGGATCTTTCCGATATCCAATGGCGTTCCGTACATCGCGCTCCGCCTCCTCTGTCGGAGCGTTCCACGAAATCTGAAGTGTTTGAAACGGGAATCAAGGCCATTGATGTGCTCGTGCCTCTGGAGAGCGGCGGCAAGGCGGGTTTGTTTGGCGGGGCCGGTGTGGGAAAGACGGTGCTGCTGACCGAAATGATCCACAATATGGTTGGGCAACAGCGGGGCGTCAGCATTTTCTGCGGCATCGGAGAGCGTTGCCGTGAAGGCCAGGAGCTGTATGCCGCGATGAAAGAAGCCGGCGTGCTGCCGAACATGGTGATGGTCTTCGGGCAAATGAATGAACTTCCCGGCGCTCGTTTCAGAGTCGGTCATGCAGCCCTGACCATGGCGGAATACTTCCGCGATGATGAACACCGCGACGTCCTGCTGCTGATCGACAATATCTTTCGTTTCATCCAGGCAGGTTCGGAAGTGTCCGGCCTGATGGGGCACATGCCGTCGCGTCTCGGCTACCAGCCAACGATGGGCACCGAGCTTTCCGGACTTGAGGAACGCATCGCCAACACCCGCGCCGGCGCCATCACCTCAATCCAGGCGGTGTATGTTCCTGCAGACGATTTCACCGACCCGTCGGCGGTCCACACGTTCTCGCATCTTTCCGCTTCCATCGTACTTTCGCGCAAGCGGGCGAGCGAAGGGCTCTATCCGGCCATCGACCCGCTGCAATCCAGTTCCAAGATGGCGACTCCGGGCATTGTCGGCGAACGACATTACAATCTGGCTCAGGAAATCCGCCGCACGCTGGCGCAGTACGCAGAACTCAAGGACATTATTGCGATGCTGGGCATGGAACAGCTTTCACAGGAGGACCGCAATATTGTCGGCCGCGCCCGGCGGTTGGAGCGGTTTCTGACCCAACCTTTTTTTACGACCGAACAGTTCACCAGTCACGCTGGAAAGTTCGTTAGTCTGAAGGACGCCCTTGATGGATGTGAGAGCATCCTGCGTGACGAATTCAAATCCTCCCCGGAGAGTGCGCTCTACATGATCGGGACGATCGAGGAAGCAAAGGTGACCCGTGAATCTTAAGATTCTCCTGCCCTTTCGAGTGTTCTCCGAGATAACCGGCGTGTCCCGCATCATTGCCGAAACGCGAGAAGGCTCGTTCGGCCTTCTGCCACATCGACTGGACTGCGTTGCCTCGCTGATACCCGGGATTCTGACCTGGAAATGCGACACCGGGAGTGATACCTACGTTGCCGTCGATGAAGGTGTGCTTGTCAAGTCCGGCGGGGATGTGCTCGTTTCCGTGCGCAACGCCATTGGGGGGACGGATCTGAGCCGGCTTCGCAAGGCCGTGGAGTCGGAATTCCTGACCCTGGATAAAAGCGAACAGGATGTTCGCAGCGCGGTTGAGAAATTGGAAAGTGATTTGATGCGGCGTCTGGCGGAGTTTCATCGTGAGTAAGAATCCGAAAACCGCGACCGGGGCGTCGTTCAGCCGCCAGGTGGGTGTGAAAGCCGCACGTAAGCTGAAGGCGCAGCGCCACCCGGCACGTCCCGTCTGGTTTGGCCTGGGCATGATGGGACTTGTGGGCTGGTCGGTGGCGGTACCCACTTTGCTTGGGACGGCGGTGGGTCTCTGGTTGGACAAACACCATCCCGTTGCCCATTCCTGGACGCTGGCGCTGCTGGTGGCGGGTCTCGTCGTCGGTTGTGTGAATGCCTGGCATTGGGTCGCTCAGGAAGACAAGGCCATGCGGGAGGATGACAACGATGAATGAACCCTTTGAATTGTTGCTGTCAGGCATAGCGGGAGGAGTGATCGGCGGGATATTTTTCGGCGGCCTGTGGTGGACAGTGCGGAATGGCGTCTTATCCAGCCGGCCGGCGTTGTGGTTTCTCGGCAGCACGATTCTGAGAACGGCCGCCGCCCTCGCCGGCTTTTATCTCGTTGCCCGAGGGCATTGGGAGCGGCTGCTGGTCTGCCTGCTTGGATTTATCATTGCCCGTACTATTGTGATTCGACTCACCCGCATCCCCGGGAAATCGGGTTACCTGGAAGACGAAGCGCCCCATGCACCTTAGTCCTGACGAAATCATCTTCTGGCAGCACGGGTTTTTCAAACTGAACGGCACGATTGTGTTTACGTGGGGTCTGATGCTTTTGCTGGCCGCCGGTTCGAGGCTTATCACGCGTAGAATCTCCACGGGCCTTCAAAGGTCGCGTTGGCAGAACTTTCTGGAGATCGTTGTCACCGGCATCGAGAAGCAAATCGAAGAAATCGGCCTGCGTGAAGCCCGGAAATATGTCGGGTTCCTGGGCACGCTCTTTCTGTTTCTGGCCGCGGCCAGCATTTGCACCGTGATTCCGGGGTACGAGCCGCCGACCGGCTCCCTGTCGACCACGGCGGCACTTGCGCTGTGCGTTTTTGTCGCGGTGCCCTTTTTCGGAATCGCGGACCAGGGCCTGGCAAAGTATCTCAAGTCCTACATCCATCCAACGTTCATCATGCTGCCTTTCAACGTCATCAGCGAACTCTCGCGGACGCTGGCTCTGGCCGTCCGTTTGTTCGGGAACATGATGAGCGGGGCAATGATCCTCGCCATCCTGCTGACCATCGCGCCTTTCCTTTTTCCGGTTGTCATGACGACGCTCGGGTTGCTGACGGGACTGGTGCAGGCCTACATTTTCAGCATCCTGGCCGCGGTTTATATCGCGGCCGCTACGGACACGCGGCAGGCTCAGGCCGCGCCGGTGTCCAGTACATGAACGCCAAACGACCCAGGGAGACACCATGGATAGCATGACCATCATCGCAGTGGTCTCAATCGTCACAGCCGGCCTCACGACAGGCGTGGGGTGCGTGGCGCCGGCACTGGCCGAAGGCCGATCGATATCGGCGGCTTTGACGTCGCTGGCGCAGCAACCCGACGCGTCGGCCACCATCACCCGGACTCTGTTTGTGGGGCTGGCGATGGTCGAGTCGATGGCGATCTACTGCTTCGTCGTTTCCATGATTCTCATTTTCGCCAACCCCTTCTGGAATCACGTCATCGCCCAGGCCGCGGGGAAGTAATTCATGCTCATCGATTGGTTCACAGTCATTGCCCAGGCGATCAACTTTCTTATCCTGGTATGGCTGATGAAACGATATCTCTACCGGCCCATCCTGGACGCCGTTGACGCCCGGGAAAAGCGGATTGCCGCCCAAATCGCCGATGCCGCCGCCAAGGAGGCCGCGGCTCAGGGAGAACGCGAGGAGTTCCGCAGGAAGAACGAGGAGTTTGTCCAACAGCGTGCTGCGCTATGGCGCCAGGCCTCGGCCGAGGCAAACGTGGAACGCGAGCGGCTTCTCGGCGAAGCCCGGAAGGCGGCCGACTCCTGGAGTACTCAGCGGAAGGAAGCCCTGAACAGAGATGCTCACAATCTCAATCAGGCCATCCGCAGGCAGACCCAGGAAGAAGTCTTTGCCATCGCGCGCAAGGCGCTGAAAGATCTCGCCGCCACCAGTCTCGAGGAGCGACTGGGCGAGCTATTCACGCGGCGTTTGCACACAATGGAAAGTCCGGCAAGAGAGACATTCCGCAAGGCCCTTCTCGGCGCGACCGGCCCGGCGCTCGTGCGCAGCGCGTTCGAGTTGCCTGCGGAGCAGCGCGCGGCAATACAAAAGGCGATCCATGAAACCTTTTCGGCTCCGATAGACATACGGTTCGAGACCACACCCGATCTTGTGAGCGGGATCGAGCTGGCTGCAAATGGACAACGACTGGCCTGGAGCATTGCGGATTACCTGACAGCCATGGAAAAGGACATCAGCGAACTCCTCGATCAGACAAAGACCTCATGAGCACGGAACCGGATCGCCTCCAGAACGTTTTTGACCGCGTGTTCGACGACATCGCCCGGGGCCGGGCAAACTTCACGCCACAGTTGACGCCCCGCGAAGTGGGCACAATCACAAATGTTTCCACGGGCATCGCCAGGGTTGCAGGGCTTCCCGGAGTGGGCTTTGAGGAGTTGATTCAGTTTCCCAACGGCATAGTCGGGATCGCGTTCAATGTGGATGAGGACGAGATCGGCGTGGTACTCCTCGGCGACTACTGGAGGCTGAGAGCGGGGGATGAAGTTGAACGGACGGGCCGCGTGGTGGACGTGGGTGTGGGCGATCGCCTGCTCGGACGTGTCATCAACCCGCTTGGCCGTCCCCTGGATGCGAACGGCCCGGTCCCGCTCGGACAGCGATTGCCCATCGAGCGGCCGGCAGCCCCCATTATGGACAGGGCGCCGGTGTCTGTTCCGCTTCAAACCGGTATCAAAGTCATTGATGCTCTTGTTCCCATCGGGCGTGGGCAGCGCGAGTTGATTCTGGGTGACCGCCAGACGGGCAAAACCACGATCGCCATAGACACCATCCTCAACCAGAAGGGAAAGGAGGTCGTTTGCGTCTATTGCGCGATCGGCCAACGCGCCTCCGCCGTTGCGAAGGCAGTGGCCAAGCTTCTCGAGAAGGGCGCCATGGAGTACACCGTTGTCGTTGTCACCGAGGGCAATGACCCTCCGGGGCTCGCCTACATCGCGCCCTACGCCGCCACCAGTATCGCGGAACATTTCATGGAGTCCGGCCGCGACGTTCTGATCGTCTACGACGACCTGACGCAGCACGCGCGCGCTTATCGTGAACTCTCTCTCCTGCTCCGCCGCCCCCCTGGCCGGGAAGCTTTTCCCGGAGATATTTTCTATGTCCATTCACGGCTCCTGGAACGGGCAACGCACCTGATCGCGGAGCGCGGCGGCGGTTCGCTCACGGCGCTGCCCATTATCGAGACGGAAGCACAGGATATTTCTGCCTATATTCCAACGAACCTGATTTCCATAACGGACGGGCAGCTCTACCTTTCGCCTTCGCTATTCGAATTGGGAGTATTGCCCGCCGTCGACGTTGGAAAATCGGTTTCTCGCGTTGGCGGTAAGGCTCAGCGCGAAACCTATCGGGCAGTGGCGGGCGATCTGAAGCTCGCCTACGCTCAATTCGAGGAACTTGAGACCTTTGCCCGGTTCGGAGCCCGTCTGGATCCGCAAACCCAGAAGACCATCGACCACGGACGGCGAATTCGCGTGTGTCTGAACCAGCCGGAGTTTTCCCCCGTGTCTGTAGCCGAGCAAATCGCGATCCTCGTGGCGTTGAGCGCCCGGCTGTTTGACGCGGTGCCACTGGATAAAATGGCGGAGGCCGAGCGTTCGGTGCGTGAGGCGGCATCGCAGTTTCCGCCGGACCTGTGCGCTCGATTCGAGACGGCGGCGAAACTCCGTGATGAAGACCGTCAAACGATTACCGAGATCGTGCGTGCGTCGCTCGCACATTCAGGGCAGTCATGAGCGACACCACCCTCAGCCTGCGACGGAAAATCCACAGCGCTGGAGATCTGAAATCCGTCGTCCGCACGATGAAAGTCCTGGCCGCTTCGAGCATCGGACAATACGAGAATTCGGTGCGCGCCCTGGCAGACTATTACCGGACGGTGGAAATCGGGCTGGGCGCCTGTTTTCGAAAGGCGGAACGAACTCCGCCGGCGATCGACGACAAAACGGGTGTCATCGACGCCATTGTGTTCGGTTCGGACCAGGGATTGGTCGGCCAGTTCAATGAGGTCATAGCCGAGTACACGAAGGCAACACTCGCAACTCTGCCGGGCACGGCACAGGTTTGGGCTGTCGGTGAACGAGTTGTCCCCCATCTGGAGGACGCAGGCCTGACGCGGGTGGGGATATTCAACGTTCCGAATTCGGTCAAGGCGATCGCGCCGCTCGTCAGTCAGATTCAAATTGCTGTTGAAACGCATCGATCGCGAGGCGACGAGCCACGCGTTTACGTTTTTCACAATCGTCCGCGCGCTGGAGCGATCTACGATCCGGTCCACCAGCGGTTATTGCCGCTGGACGCCCAATGGCAGCAAGGCCTGACAGCGGTTCCCTGGCCCACTCGAAATTTGCCTGAAGTCCTGGGCGCCAGCACAGCCACGCTGCGCGCTCTTATTCGCGAATACCTTTTCATTTCGCTCTTCCGCTCCTGCGCAGAATCGCTGGCGAGCGAAAACGCAAGCCGGCTGGCGGCTATGGGCCGTGCCGAGAAAAACATCACAGAATTGCTGGAAAATCTTCACGGCGCGTTTCACCGTCTGCGGCAAAGCAAAATTGACGAGGAGCTTTTCGATGTCATCTCCGGATTCGAACTCCTGGCGAGACCTCGTGTTGATCAGCGTACACAGGGTGCCGGCCGATGAAAGCGTGGGAATTTGACGGACGACTCCTGTCGTCGCTGGAGTTTAGACATTTTGCACGCCGGAGGCGTGAAAGGAAGGTAGCCCCGGGTGGAGCCGAGCGACACCCGGGGTTCATCTCAGGAGGGGCGTTCGCACCCCGGCAGGGGTGCGAGGAATCCCTGCACCCCTGCCGGGGTGCAACATTCCCGTTACGGTAACCCCGGGTTGCGCTCGCTTCGCTCGCTTAACCCGGGGCTAAATTCTCAGCACGCCTCCGGCGTGCTCAGACTCACGTTTCAACGTCGCCATCGCCTTGCGGACGAACCTGAAAACCGGAGACGTAACCTCGTGTTTCCGCTCCCGCTCAGACTCAAGAATGTCTAAACTCCAGGCACGCCGGAGGCGTGAAAGGAAGGTAGCCCCGGGTGGAGCGCAGCGACACCCGGGGTTATCTCACGAGGGCGTTCGCACCCCGGCAGGGGTGCGAGGAATCCCTGCACCCCTGCCGGGGTGCAACATTCCCGTTACGGTAACCCCGGGTTGCGCTCGCTTCGCTCGCTTAACCCGGGGCTAAATTCTCAGCACGCCTCCGGCGTGCTCAGACTCACGTTTCAACGTCGCCATCGCCTTGCGGACGAACCTGAAAACCGGAGACGTAACCTCGTGTCTCCGCTCCCGCTCAGACTCAAGAATGTCTAAACTCCAGGCACGCCGGAGGCGTGAAAGGAAGGTAAGCCCCGGGTTGCGCTCGCTTCGCTCGCTTAACCCGGGGCTAAATTCTCAGCACGCCTCCGGCGTGCTCAGACTCACGTTTCAACGTCGCCATCGCCTTGCGGACGAACCTGAAAACCGGAGACGTAACCTCGTGTTTCCGCTCCCGCTCAGACTCAAGAATGTCTAAACTCCAGGGACGACTCCTGTCGTCGAGCATAGATTGCTCAGACTTTGCACCCTTCCCGCAGCGCGGTCGCCGCTTCGTTTCCAGGCGGCCCTCCTGAATCCGGAAACCTTCCTCGCCTGAACGTAATGGGATTTTTATCCTAGTATTACTGCGACGTTAGTCCCATGAAAAGCGGGCTTCAAATGTATATCGTGCTGCCAGTTTTCCCAGTCCACGGCGACCATTGCGGTTGCCTTCGCTCGTGAAACTTTACGATTTGCATAACTCGAGGGGGGAGAGATGTACCAAAGACAACCCATCAGAAGGAAGGTCCTCGCCACGACGGTGATTGTGGTCTTGTGCCTGGCTTTTTCCACCGTATCGTCCGGCCAAACCAACAACGCCACGCTCAACGGAACCGTTTCGGATAGTTCCGGAGCCTTGATTCCAGGCGTCAGTGTCACGGCGACCAATACCGGGACGAATGTCGTGACAACAGCAGTTAGCAACGAAGCGGGCGTCTATAACTTTGCAAGTCTACTGCCGGGTGTTTACAAGGTCAGTGCAGCACTCCCCGGCTTTCAGACTCAGACCTTTACGGACGTTCAGCTTGGAAACGCGACGCAGATCCGGTTGAACTTCAGGCTGTCGCTTGCAAGCGTCAACACTTCCGTGGAAGTGACCGCCTCTGCCGGTCAGTTGCTTCTGGAATCGAGTTCCTCGGTGGGACAGGTGCTTTCTCAGGAAACGGTGCGCAACATGCCGCTGGTTGGCGCGATGGGCAACGATGTGCTCGATCTGATCCGGGTCATGGGGGGCGTAACGATGACGACCAGCCCCATCTTTGCCGCAAACAGCACCGAACTGGCCGGGGTCAGCGCTTCGAATATTCAGATCCAGCGGGATGGTGTGGATGCCAGTGCCGCCGGACGCTGGCCCGCCGGAATCCAGGGCGCCACGATCATGAACCCCGACCTGGTCGGCGAGATCCGCATGGTCCTGGCTCCGGTCGACGCTGAAGTGGGTCGCGGCAATTCGCAAATCCAGATTCAAACGCGCTCAGGGACCAATCGTTTTACCGGCAGCGCCGTATGGAACGTTCAGAACACGGCACTGGATGCCAATACCTGGGCGAACAATCGGGTTCAACCCGAAGCGGTTGCCGCACCCTGGAGAAACTACCATCAATATACCGCGAGCATCGGCGGGCCGATTGTGAAGGGCAAGACGTTCTTCTTCGCTCTGTGGGATGGCTTCCTGCCGAAGAACCGGACCGACATCAATGCCACCATCCTGACGCCGTGCGCACGCAACGGCATCTTCCGTTACTACGACAACTGGAGTAACGGCAACGTCAACCAGATCACCACCGGTGGATCGACGCCACGCACTCAAGTCGTCGACTACGAGGGGAACCCCCTGCCTCCGGCCACCAACCCGAACGGCTCCGCACACAACGGAATACTCCGCTACGCCAGCGTCTTCGGTCCGCTGGTCAACACCCCGACGCAGCCGGATTGCTCGGATGCCGTCGTCCAGGGAACGCCCTGGGATTCGTACCGGACTCAGGTGGATCCCAGCGGCTACGTGACCAAGTTATTGGGTGTCATGCCAACACCGAACAATTACGAAGTCGGCGATGGGTTGAACACGGCGGGTCATCGCTGGGTGCTGACCCGCACCGGCGCCGACAACCGCTTCGGTTTCGGCGAACCTGTCAATCGCAAGCAGATCAACGTCAAGATCGACCACAATTTCAATCAGACCAACAAGATCAACGCCGGCTACACCTATGAGCGCAACTGGTCCGACAACCAGTACGGCGTCTGGGAGGTCGCGATTCCCCACGTATTCCTACCGGCGTCCGCAGGTTTTCACAATGAACTTTACCTCGACGTTGTCGACCGACGCTTCTGAACGAAGCCCGGGTCGGAATGCGCCGCACCGGCACCAATCAATTGGGATCCTTCAACAGTCCGGGAACGGGAGCGGATGCACTGGCGTTTTTTCCCAGCGCGAATGGCATTCCCCTGTTGCCGCAGCTGGGAACGCGGCCCATTTGCGTGTGTGCCGGACAGCCGTTTGGCGCACGCGGAGAAACCGGAGCGTTGTTCCAGAGCAATATCAATGAAACGACGCCGCTTTACACCTACGCCGATACGCTGAGTTGGACAAGGAATGCGCACTCTTTCAAGGGCGGCGTTGAAGCGCGTTTTTCGAGTTCCCGCTGGCTTGACGACGTTCAGGCAAATGACTACAGTACCTATATCCGCGCTTTCGGCGGTGAGACGGCGTTGACGCCGATCCAGGGAATCACGTCGGCAAACCTTCCGGGCTTGCAGGGAACCACAACCACGGGAAACAACCAGGCCATGCGAGGCCTGATGTCCCTGCTGTCGGGCTCGCTGAGCCGGGTGACCGAGCTGTACTGGCTGGGATCGGCCGACCGTCTGGACACCTGGGACGACTACCGGACCAACCCTCAACGGGACCGCCAGTTGAACCAGCGCGAATTCTCTTTGTTCTTCAAGGACGACTGGAAAGTGAGCCGCAACGTGACGCTCAATCTCGGCATGCGCTGGGATTATTACGGCGTGCCGTGGGTCTCGAACGGTTGACCGCCATCCCCGACGGGGGAGGCGACGCACTGTTCGGATACTCCGGCCGCGGTTTCGATAACTGGATGCGGCCCGGGACAGCGTGGCGACTCCGACCCAGTTGATCTTCGTGGGACCCGATTCTCCGAATCCCGAACATCGGCCTGGAAAAAGGACTAGAACAATTTCGGTCCCGCCGATCGGATTCGCCTGGCAGGTGCCGTGGTTCGGAGCCGGCCAGACGACCGTCCGCGGCGGTTAC
Source organism: uncultured Acidobacteriota bacterium (assembly GCA_963836435.1). Taxonomy (GTDB): domain Bacteria; phylum Acidobacteriota; class Terriglobia; order 20CM-2-55-15; family 20CM-2-55-15; genus DASTBJ01. The sequence goes on from CAWIJI010000011.1 coordinate 573,054, forward strand.
CAGATTGAGCTACCTGCTGGGCGCGCGGGCGGATTCAGGACCCTGGATTCCCGCTGGCAAACCCGCCGGGCAGTTCGTACACAGCCACATTCAATGGCGGCCCGGGCGACATCGAGTACCTCGACCTGACCGACTGTCGAAGCATCGTGCCGGCGTGCCGTTTACGTAGCTCCGATGGAGCCGATCCTGCAGACGACAGCACCGTCAGCATCACCGGCTTCGATACCAATCGCGCCACTCCTTACGTGCAGAACCTCACGCTGGCGCTCACCCGCAACGTCGGGCGCAAGATCACCGTGGATGTGCGTTACGTCGGCACCTTCAGCCGGAAGCTATATGGACGTTAAACATTAATTCGCAGAACTTCCTCTACAACGGCCTGAAGGAAGCGTTCGACGCTGCCCGCAGCGGCGGCGAATCTGCGCTGCTGGATCAGATGTTCAACGGCATTCAGATCGCGAGCAGCGGATGACTGGCGCCGGATGGAACTTCGGTGTCCTGCAAACCGGTGGGAACAACCGTGAGTGGCGTGTTGCAGACTGGAGCCATGCACCTTCGAGCGGCGACCGCCAGCCAATTGCGCAACAATCTGGCCAACGGGAACTACCTCGCCTGGCCAACTCACTGTACACGTTGAACTACAGCAAGGTCGGCGGAATCAACCCCAAACTGCCGGCAATTCCGGCCGGTGTGAACGGGGCGGTGCTTCGCCAAACCAAGTTCCCCGAAAACTTCATCAGGGCGAATCCCCAGTTCAACACTGCAACGCTGCAGACCAACATCGGCAACTCGAACTATCATTCGATGCAGGCCGAAGTCACACTCCGACCCACTGCCGGCGTCAGCTTTCAGGGGACCTACACCTGGAGCAAGTCGCTGGGCCGCACCGGAAATTTCACGAACCCTGTGGACCGGGCCGGCGACTATACGCTGCAGGCCGGCAACCGGGCTCACAATTTCCGCACCAATGGCACGTTCAATCTGCCTATTGGACCCAACAAGTTGCTGCTCGGCAACAGCTCCGGGCCTCTGGCACGATTCGTCGAAGGGTGGACCACGAGTTGGATCCTCAACCTGACGAGTGGGGCTCCCACCGACATCGTTGCCGCCAGCATGCTGTATGCGAATGGTGTACCCGATGTCGTGGGAGCGTTTGACTCGAAGGCCGGCAAAGTATCATGGGACAGCGGTGCGCTCTCCGGAAACTATTTCGGCGATGGGTACACCAAGGTCGCGGATCCGCAGTGCTCCAGCATTGCCTCGAACCTTCAATCGCTGTGTACCCTCAACGCGATCGCTGATGCTTCGGGAAATGTTGTCCTGCAGAATCCGCAGCCTGGAACACAGGGCAATCTCGGCCAGAACACCGTTGAGCTTCCCGGCACCTGGAGCCTCGACGGTGCGATGAGCAAGTCCTTCCAGCTCACGGAATCCAAGACCCTGCAATTCCGGCTGGATTCGCTCAACATTCTCAACCATCCGCAGCCGGCGAACCCGAGCCTGACGCTCAGCGGTTCCGGGACGCCGTTCGGCAACATTGCCTCGAAGACCGGGAACCGGTCCTTCCAGGCCCAACTACGGCTCAGCTTCTGAGGGAATAGCGTTCTCTCGGGGCTTCAGTCAAAGCCGGCCTTTCTCACTCGAGAAGGGCCGGCTTTTTTGCGTATGCCAACACCGAAAGGCCGAAGGGGAAAGCCAGCCCGGCGGCCAGCAGGGGCGCTTCGGCGGCCAGCAACCTCCGAAAGACCGGGCCGATCCATCCCAGACCGCCTGGCAGTGGCTTGACGTCCGAGCCACGGCCCACTCCAAACTTCTTTAACGAGCGCTTTGCCATGACGATGGGGAACAGCAGCGCATTGGCATAAGAGGCCAGGCGGATTTCAAAGCCCACTTGTCGAAGCATGCGGATCAGTTCCGGCTTCGTATAGCGATGGGCCGTGGCGATGGCCTCGTCATGCGAGGAGCGCATCCATTCGAATGCCGGCAGGCGGACGTAGAGGCTGCCCCCCGGCTTGAGCACGCGAAACATTTCTCGCAGCGCTACTGCCGCGTCGTCCACCGGGATCTGGCACACAACCTCGAAGGAAAGAACCAGATCGAAGGCTTCCGATGGATACGGGATCTGGGTCACCGAGGCCCGGCATACCTTGCGGATACCTCGCTTACGGACTCCTGCAAGCGCGTCGTCCGAGAGGTCAAACGAGAAAACCCGGTGCCCCGCATTTTCGTAATGCTGAATGTTGTATCCGGTGCCGCATCCGGCGTCGAGAATGTCGAGCGACCGCCGATGAAGGTCATGTTTGATGACGCTGTCGGTGATGTGCCGCATTGCCACAAACCACCACAATCGTTCCTCGAGATTGTAGAGATCCTCGAAATCCTGGGGGCCCATGGCTACCAATAATGCGCTTTGTGCAGGCGGTAATACTCCACGGTTTTTCGAAGGCCCTCTTCGAGCGGCATTCGCGGCTGCCAGCCCGTTGCGAAGTGAAACTTCATGAACGAGGAAAAGGCGCTGCCGATATCGATGGATTTCTTGTCGTCGGGAAATGGCACGATGCGATAGGAGCCGGAGCCGGTGACTCGAAGCAACGTCTGTGTGAAAGCCTCCAGGGTCAATGGCCGCATTCCCCCCAGATTGAAGTAGTCTCCCACGACCCTGGTGCTGGTTCCCGCGATCAGCAGGGCTTCCACCACGTCATCAACGTAGTTGAAACCGCGGAACTGCTGGCCGTCGCCGAAGAGCGGAATCTCCTGACCCTCGATGGCCAGACGAATGAACCACCCGATGAATCCCTGCCTGGAGTGTTTCATGAGCTGGCGCGGCCCGTAGGTATTGACCATCCGCAGCGAAACGGTCGGAATTCCATACGCGCCGTGATAGACCATGTGGTACCACTCGCCGGCCATTTTGTTCACACCATTGACATCGACGGGCTTCAGGACCAGGCTCTCGACGACGGGGACAACGTCCGCGCGCCCGTATGCCTGCCGCGTCCCGGCATAGATCACGCGTGCGTCCCGATTTTCTTTCCTGCAGGCCTCGAGCACCGTGAGAGGTCCAAGGGTATTCATGCGGAGATCGCTGAAAGGATCCTGCATGGATTCAATGTGGCTGACGTGGCCGGCCAGATTGAAGATGTGCGAACGCCCACGCACGAGGCCTTCCACCTTTCCGGCATCGCAGGTGTCGCCGATAACGACTTCGACATCGTTCCTGACCGGCTCAATGTTGTAGCGGTTGCCGCCGCCCGTGGAATCGAGATTGTCGAGCAGGGTGACAGCGGCGCCAGACTCGACAAGCCGAATCGCGAGATTGCTTCCAATGAAGCCCAGACCGCCGGTGACTAGGACTTTTTTGCCGCGGTAGTCATCCATGCCGGTAACCTGCGGGTGACCACGAGGTTCCACCAGATACGGATCAGCCCTCGCAACGTGTGTGAGATGTGACGGAATCTGAAAAATTCACTTCTGCCGTGCACGCGTGGATAGTGGCTGACAGGAATCTCCGTCATGCGGAAGCCGGCGTCATCGAACTTGCGCGCCATCTCTACGCAGATCACGCCGCTCTGGGACTCCAGCGTTATCGTGTCGAACACGCGGCGGCGCATCAACCGGAAGTCGCAATCCACGTCGCGGATGGAAAGATGAAACACCCAGCGCATCACGCGCCGGTACATGGCGCCGATCCAGATGCGATACCACGCGTCCGCCCGCTTCACTTTGTAGCCGTTGACAAGATCGATGGTGGGCTGGAGCCTCGCCAGCAGATTGTGGATCTCGCGCACATCGTACTGAGCGTCCCCATCCGTATAGAAGATCAGGTCCTTTTGCGCATTCGTGAAGCCCGTGATGAGCGCCGCGCCGTAGCCCCGATTCTGCGGATGATGGATCGCGCGTACGGACGGCATTTCGGAGGCGAGGCGGTCGGCGATCGCGCCGGTGCCGTCTTTGCTCCCATCGTCGATGATGAGAATCTCGAAATCGTCTGTGACCTTTGCTATCTCGTCGGCCGCCGCGCGCACGATATTTTCAATCGTATGTTCGTCGTTGTAAGCCGGGAAAAAGGCCGTGAGTGAAAACTCTCCCATTACATTGCGCACAGTCGTCCGGCTGCCCTCCAACCCCTTGAAGTTCCGCAATCCTATGTTCGATCGGTGGGAGTGTCAACGACGGATCTGCTCCCGGATGGACGTCTGGGAGGTTTGTCCTATTGCTGAAAAGAGGCCTCACAATGCGGGGGCCGTGCACCTCGAACCCCGAACTCCATCTACTGAAATCCGGTGCGCCAGATAATTTTCTGAGATGCGTTGGTCTGAATTCCGGCCCGGCAACAACCAAAAATTCCAGAAAGTTGACGCCGGACGTCGAGAGATTGACCGAGTTGGTGGGTGCTTGTCGACTAAAGCGTTGAATTTAAAAGATGGGGATTTTGGTGAGGAAGTTGCATTGGTTCGTCATGTTTGTCTGCTAAGTTTCCTCGTTAAACCCCCAAAAGGGAGTCGCGAATTTTGTTTCGAGGCTCCCTCTCCTCCCTCGACTCAGCTATACTCCCGGTTTCATGGCCGCATTCCTCGTGCGACGTCTGCTGCTTACTGTTCCTGTGGTATGGATCGTGGTGACCCTGGTGTTTGCGCTCATCCATGTGGTCCCCGGAGATCCGATCGCTCAGATGCTTGGAGAGGGAGCGCCTGCGCCGGAAATCCAGCGGATGCGCCACGAACTCGGATTGGACCGTCCCCTTATCGCCCAATACAGGACGTATCTTGCCGGCCTGGTGAAAGGCGACCTCGGCGTGTCGTTCCGCAATCAGCAGCCGGTAGCCCAGTCGATTGGCGAGCGTTTCCCGGCCACGCTCGAGCTTACTGTCGCCGGAATTGTTATCTCGTTGATTTTTTCCATTCCTGCTGGTGTTCTGGCCGCCATCAGGCGGGGGCGTGTTACCGACAAAGCCATTGGCGTGTTCAGCCTGTTTGGCGTGTCGCTGCCGAACTTCGCGCTGGGGCCTTTGTTGATTCTCGTGTTTTCGATCGCCCTCGGCCTGCTGCCGGTTTCAGGTCGTGGAGGCCTGTCGCACTTGATTCTTCCTGCCGCAACCATGGGACTGGGCCTGGCAGCGATTACGACGCGGATGGTCCGGGCGTCGATGCTCGAGGAACTCGACCAGGACTACATGCGAACCGCTCGTGCAAAGGGGCTCCCCGAGCGAACCGCGCTTTTCAAGCATGCCCTTCGAAACGGATTGCTCCCCGTCGTGACGATTCTCGGGCTGCAGGCCGGAGCGCTGCTGGCGGGGGCAATCATCACCGAGACGATCTTTGCCTGGCCGGGCCTGGGTCGGCTGACGGTTCAGGCCATCAATGCCCGCGACTATCCGCTCCTTCAGGGCTGCATCCTGACGATTTCATTGACCTATGTCGCAATTAATCTGCTGACGGATGTGGCCTATTCCGTCATCGACCCGCGAATCCGCTATGAGTGACTTTTTTCGTAGGAATAAGCTGGCGTTTCTCGGATTCCTGATGATCTCCATCCTGACGTTGGTCGCGCTTTTTGCGCCCCTGCTGGCGCCCTATGATCCCTCGGTGCAAAATTTAGAGGCCCGTTTGGAAGGTCCGTCGTGGCATCATCCTTTTGGCAATGATGAGTTAGGCCGTGATATTCTTTCGCGCGTCCTGTTTGGGACTCGTGTGAGCATGCGCGTCGGGGTCATGGTCGTGTTGCTCTCCGGAGTCATTGGCGTCCTCCTCGGGGGTTTTGCCGGATACGCAGGTGGTAAGACCGACACCTTCGTCACCGTTATCGTCATCAATTCGTTGATGGCGTTTCCCGGGATTCTCCTTGCCATCGCATTGGTGGCGTTTCTGGGACCTGGGATTGATCGCCTGATTTTCGCTATGAGTGTCATTGGTTTGGCCGGGTACGCGCGGCTGGCGCGAGGTCAGGTCTTGAAGGTCAAGGCCATGGAGTTCGTGGAAGCTGCCAGAGCGCTTGGCGCGTCTGGCCCCAGAGTGTTCTTTTTGCATGTGCTGCCCAGCATCATCCAACCGATCCTGGTACAGGCCAGTATAGGGATGGCGGGAGCGATTTTATTGGAAGCGTCTCTGAGCTTTTTGGGTTTGGGTATAGCCCCGCCCACGCCGAGCTGGGGCGCAATGCTCAACGACGGGCGCAGTCATCTGTTCGATGCACCGCACATGGTGTTGTTTCCTGCGGTGGCGCTCGTTTTAACCGTGTTGTCATTCAACTTTCTAGGAGATGCGTTTCGGGATTGGCTAGACCCGAAATCGCTGAAGTCGTAAATGAAGCGTGTTGTTTTTCTTCTGATCGCGGCCGCGGTTTTCACTCTGGGTTTTGAAAGATCCGCCTTCGCCGGTGAAACCGATATTGTTCTTCCCGATCTCAAGCAGGTGTCGTTTCTGGGGGGAATCTCAGGATGGGCTCTCCTGTTGAGCGGCTTTCTTGTCGCGGGACTGGGGCTGCTGTTCGGCCTGGTGATCTATAAACGCCTTCAGAACATGCCGGTCCACAGTTCAATGCTGGAAATCTCCGAGCTCATCTACGAGACCTGCAAGACCTACCTTCTCACTCAGGGCAGGTTCCTGATGATTCTCTGGGCGTTCATCGGGACGGCGATCATTTTCTATTTCGGATTCCTTGAAAAGCTGGGCGCCGGCAGCGTTGCCATCATCCTTGTTTTCAGCCTGATCGGGATCGCCGGCAGTTACTCGGTGGCATGGTTCGGGATCCGTGTGAATACCTTCGCGAACTCCCGAACCGCATTCGCCAGTCTTCGAGGCAAGCCGTACCCGTGCTACGACATTCCGTTGCAGGCCGGCATGAGCATCGGCATGTTGCTCATCAGCGTTGAGCTGATTCTCATGCTCTTCATCCTCGAGTTCATGCCGCGCGAATTGGCCGGAAAATGTTTCATCGGCTTCGCGATCGGAGAGTCGCTCGGCGCGGCTGCGCTGCGCGTGGCGGGCGGCATTTTCACGAAGATCGCCGACATCGGTGCAGATTTGATGAAAATCGTCTTCAAGATCAAGGAAGACGATGCGCGCAATCCCGGCGTCATCGCGGATTGCACCGGTGACAATGCCGGAGATTCCGTCGGCCCATCGGCCGATGGCTTCGAAACCTACGGCGTTACCGGCGTTGCCCTGATCGCCTTCATTGTCCTCGGTGTTCGAGGCGAACTCGTGCAGGTTCAGCTGCTGGTCTGGATTTTTGTAATGCGCATCGCGATGGTGATCGCATCCGCGCTCAGCTACTTCATCAATGGCGCCATGGCGAAAGCGAAGTACCTCAACGCTGAAAAGTTCGACTATGAGAAGCCCCTCACGAATCTGGTCTGGCTCACTTCGGCCGTCTCCGTGATGATCACTTATCTCGTTTCACGGCTGCTGATCCCGGATCTCGGCGGCGATTCCTCACTGTGGTGGAAGCTATCCACGGTCATCACCTGCGGTACGCTGGCGGGGGCGATTATTCCGGAGTTCGTCAAGGTTTTCACATCCACCAACTCACGGCATGTTCGTGAAGTGGTGACCTCCTCTCGAGAGGGTGGCGCTTCGCTCAATATTCTTTCCGGCCTGGTCGCGGGAAATTTCAGCGCGTACTGGCTTGGCATGGCCATCCTGGTCCTGATGGCAGCCGGGTATTTCGTCAGCACGCTGGGCTTCGGCGCACTCATGATGGCACCCGCAGTCTTTGCCTTCGGTCTGATCGCTTTCGGGTTCCTCGGAATGGGGCCGGTCACGATCGCCGTGGATTCCTACGGCCCGGTTACGGACAACGCGCAGTCGGTATACGAATTGTCCACCATTGAACAGATCCCCGGCATTGAAGCCGATATCCAGAAGAACTTTGGCTTCGTCCCGAAGTTCGAAATCGCGAAGGAACATCTGGAGGAAAACGACGGCGCGGGAAATACCTTCAAGGCTACCGCCAAGCCTGTGCTGATTGGAACCGCCGTTGTCGGCGCCACCACGATGATTTTCTCGATGATTCTGAGCCTGACCGATCCGAACGGCACCGGTACGATGGACCCGGCGCGGGTCGCCAATCTTTCGCCAATCAACCCCATGTTCCTGCTGGGATTGATTGCCGGTGGCGCCGTGATCTATTGGTTCACGGGAGCGTCGACGCAAGCTGTCAGCACGGGCGCCTATCGCGCCGTCGAGTTCATCAAGGCCAATATCAAGCTGGAGGGCACGACCAAGGCTTCCGTCGCGGACTCCAAGAAAGTCGTCGCGATCTGTACGCAGTATGCCCAGAAGGGCATGTTCAATATTTTCCTGACCGTGTTCTTCGCCTCGCTCGGATTCGCCTTTGTCGATCCGTACTTCTTCATCGCGTATCTCATCTCGATCGCACTCTTCGGTCTTTACCAGGCGATCTTCATGGCCAATGCCGGCGGCGCCTGGGACAACGCGAAGAAGATCGTCGAAACGGAACTCAAGGCGAAGGGAACGGAGCTGCACGCGGCTTGCGTCATCGGCGATACCGTCGGCGATCCGTTCAAAGACACCAGTTCCGTGGCGCTGAATCCCATCATCAAGTTCACCACGCTGTTCGGATTACTGGCCGTGGACCTGGCGATTTCCATGCGGGCCGAAGGCGAGGGGCTGGTGATCGGCCTGGCAGTTGTGTTCCTGGCCATCTCGATGTTCTTCGTCTACCGATCGTTCTACGGGATGCGGATTCAGGGCTAAGCCGTCCCTTTCCCTTGAGTCCCAGCTGCGACAAACGCACCCCTGCCGGGTCCCGGCAGGGGTGCGTTTGTCGTTAGGAGGCCGTTCCGGGTGGAGCGCAGCGACACCCGGGGTTCATCTCAGGAGGGGTGCGAGGGATTCCTCGCACCCCTGCCGGGGTGCAACATTCCCGTTACGGTAACCCCGGGTTGCGCTCGCTTCGCTCGCTTAACCCGGGGCTAAATTCCCAGCACGCCTCCGGCGTGCTCTGGAGTTTAGACATTTTGCACGCCGGAGGCGTGAAAGGAAGGTAGCCCCGGGTGGAGCGCAGCGACACCCGGGGTTCATCTCAGGAGCGGCTTGCACCCCGGCAGGGGTGCGAGGAATCCCTGCACCCCTGCCGGGGTGCGAACATCTCCGTTACGGCAACCCCGGGTTGCGCTCGCTTCGCTCGCTTAACCCGGGGCTAAATTCCCAGCACGCCTCCGGCGTGCTCTGGAGTTTAGACATTTTGCACGCCGGAGGCGTGAAAGGAAGGTAGCCCCGGGTGGAGCGCAGCGACACCCGGGGTTCATCTCAGGAGCGGCTTGCACCCCGGCAGGGGTGCGAGGAATCCCTGCACCCCTGCCGGGGTGCGAGGGTCAGGAATCCGCTTCCGTCTTCTCGTCAGGATTCAAGGAAAGCGCCGGTCTTGCCTTCGCTTGGGGAACGCCCCTTACTTCTTTCTCCCCCGGAACGAGCCCGGCCAAAACATCTCCACGATCGAACAATTCAGCGCGCATCCCCTCGAAGCCGACATGGCCGAACTCTACGGCCTGCCGGACGGCTACGTCGACAGCGCGGGGCATGTGCACAAAGAGCGGCAGAGCGCCGACGATAAGCCGGTCTACGAGGTCGAATTGCGTCCCGAGGACGGGCTTTATCCCTTGCCATATATGGCGACGCAGGCGGACGGCTCGGCTTGGGACGAGGAATGCGCGTTTCCCAATGCACCCGAAGCAAAGGCTCGGCAGGGCTTCTTCCCCGATGGCTCGCGCAGTTTTGAGGAGATCGACCGGCTGCAGATCGGCGAGAAGGGCACCGTCAACCTGATCGCCGCCAATGCCGAGATCGACTTCTATCGTGTCCTGCCGCCTGCCGGTTACACGAAGGGTTTGCCGGCCGACCACCGCACCGATGCGGGAGCTGGCGAGATCGAACCCGAGCGCCGCGGCGTCGATTTCTTCCCGTATAAGCCGCCGCATCTCGCCGCATCCGCACCGCGGTCCGCTTTGGCTCGAATTGCCAATGCAGTCCAAGAGATTCTGGCGAGCGGCAACTACGACGGCGCCATCTGGACGGAGGGCAGCCCGCGGATCGAGGAGACCATCTACTGGCTCAATCTTCTCATCGACGCCACTGTGCCGATCTGCGGCAACGCCGCCCAGCGCATGCACGGCATGATCAGCAATGACGGACCGAAGAACATCGTCGACTCGGTCGACTACATCGCCTCGCGGGTCTGGGCAGATGAACAAGGACGCAACCAGGCCGGTGCGGTTCTGATCCAGGAGCAGCGGGTCTTCGCCGCTCGCGCTGTGCAGAAGGGCGATGCGCGACCGGGAGGGTATGTGGCGACAGGCGGACATGGCGGCATCCTCGGTGCAGCCGGTCATGACGGGCCCCCGCTGCTTCATTACCTGCCGACCGCACGGCACACTTGGAGTTCCGAGGTGAATGTCACCGCGCTGCCCTTCGAAGTCGGCGGCGTGCGTCGAGAGGGCCCGCGTATCGAAACGGTGCCGGTGGCGATAAAGGGGCCGGACGGAAAGCTGCTCGGCTCGGCGGTCCCGAAGGTCGCGATCGCGAAGGACGCCAACTACTGGGACGAGGACGGCATGGGCGACCCGGAGGCGGAGGTCGACCTGATTGCGCTGATCGAGCACATGCTCAAATCGGCGCCGCTCGCAGGGTTTGTCGTCGAGGGACTGACCCCTTACGGCAGGAACGTCTCAAATGCGCGTCACCGTCTGATGCTGCGAGCGGTGCACAGCGGGCTTCCGGTGGTTCGCGTCGGGCGCGGCAACACGGAGGGCTTTGTCCCTCTGCACGACCCGTCCTTCATCGGCGGTTCGAACCTGACCGCGACGAAAGCTCGGCTGCTGCTGATGGCCTGCCTGCTGAAGTTCGGTAGCCTGCCGCCAGCTGCTGACCCGGATAACCCCACCTCCGCGGAAACGGGCGCCGTTCGCAACAAGGTCGCCGACTACCAAAGGATCTTCGACACGCACTGAGGGGCTGCGGCTTAGCGGGCGGCGTTGAAGGTCGACTTCATCAAGGTGTCGCTACGGGCGCTCTGTCGGTCTCGGCGTCACGGGTCTTCGAGATCCCGAAACGCGAATAAGAGAGGCGCGGTGCGCCCCACACGGCCAACGAACGGTCGGGGGACGCCCGAGGCAGTCAAAGCTCCGGTCGGCAGGATGGCGGCGCCAATTAAGCTGATTCTTAATCTTAGGGCTCGTCAGGAAATAAACGCGCTATTTGGCGGATAGGTATTCGGTGAGATGGTGTAGTTCCACTCGCCGTGGAACTCGGCCCGTTTGATGTTGATGGTGGCCATCTCGGCGTCGGACACGACAATGCCGCTGGGGTATTCGCCGGTGTCGAGTTCGCAGCGCACGGTGAGGCCAGTTTTGGTGGTCGTGGCCGAAATCAGCTCGACAATCACCCGATAGCTGACGAGTGGCTTGGCGCGCCAGTTCTGACTGATGAAGGAGAAGAGCCGGTGCTCGATTTTGTTCCATTTGCTGGTGCCGGGCGGCAGATGGCTGACCACGATGTCGAGGCCGAGTTCGTTGGCCAGCTTCTGCAGTTCGCGTTTCCACAGCCGGACCCGCGAGCCGTTGCTGCCACCCCCCCGCCTTCGCCAGGGCAGGCTTGGCGGTGATCAGCATGCGGGTGGCGTTGGGGTAACGCGCCCGACCGAGGTTGCGCCACCACTGGCGGATGCTGTTCACCGCGAAGCCTGCCCCTGGCAAGGAACGGGGGGCGGCCGTGTCATGGTCGACGCCGACGCTCACCCATCCGGAATTCGCGGCCAAGTCATAGACGCCGTAGGGCACCGCGCGGCCGAGTTCCCCGGCCTGCGCCGGGGCAGGCTCTTGATCAGGAAGTCATGCACCCGGACCGCTTCCGGGTTGCCTTGGGGGCGATATTCGCGCCCGTTGTTGCGAAAATCCCCGACCAGTTCCTTTTTCTTGGTGTCGACCGAGATCACCGGCTGCTGTTCGGCCAACGCCGTGGTCACTTGGGTGTTGATGTAGCCGAACTGCGCATCCCGGTCGGGATGGCTGTCGCCCTCGGTGGTCTTGCGGTTGCCTTGCAGGCTGTAACCCATCTCATTGAGCAAGTCGGCGACCAGGGTGCGACTGACCTCGTGACCCTGCGCTTGCAGCGCCTGCGCCAAGCGGCGCACGCTCTTGCAGGTCCACCGCAACGGCGATCCCGGGTCACCGCGTGATGTCGGCTCGACGAGCGCCTCGAGATCCGGGAGTAATGTGTGGTCTTTCGAGATCGTTCTCTTGCGTCCGGCGCCCGGTCGCCGGATCCGTTCGGACGGCTCGTCCTGCGCCAGTTCCTTCAGACCCCGCCCGATCGTGCTCGGCGCCATGCCGGTTGCCATCGCCACCGCGGCAATGCCACCATAACCCGCAGCAAACGCCTCTGCCGCCGCGACCAGACGACGGCCTCGTTCGTCGAGAAACGGCGCTACCGTGGAAAACCGCTCCCGGATGGGCTCAACATCAATCACCATCGCAACATATGGTATGATAACTCGGTTGTAAACCAATATTTAACTCCATCAAAAGTCGATTCGATTATTTCTGGACGGGTCCTTAGCGTTCTTCCAGCTGCCCTTGTGAGCGTCGATATAGGCCGCGGCGCACGCGTCGAAGGTCATCGACTTGGCAGCATCGAGCTTCTTTTGATCGCGCTGTGTGGTCCGGGCCTCGATCGGGTCGATCCCGTCGTGACGCATCCGACGGCAATCGGCGGCGCGCTTTCGGGCTCCCGCGAGGGAAATCGCGTGGAGCGGTCCCAAGCCCATCTCCCGGGCCCGGCCGTCGAGCATGAAGCGGAAGATCCAGGATTTCGCCCCGCCGGCGCTCACTTGGAGATAGAGCCCGCCCCCATCGTGGTACATTCCCTTCTCGCTGGCGGTTTTCACCTCGACCGCGGAGAGCTTGTTTGACGCACGAGCCATGACCAGATCTCGACCTCACTTACAACCTGAGAGAGATCAGCTATCACAAGCTCGGCGCGATTGTCCATCCCGTTAACCCACAATCCTACCCACAAATCATTTCTTGATGGGGGTGGATTGTGGCACACGCCCCTAGACATGCCTGGACTGTAACCTGTACTATTTCAATAAGTTGATAGACAGAGATGGACCTACGTAGACGCTGGTGGAGTTAGATCCGGCGGACTCCCTCTCCGCCAGCCCTCGCGAAACATTGCAGAAATCCCAAGGTTATTGGGCTAGTTGGGTTTTCTGATCCTTCCGCGATACACGGAAGGGATGCACGCGGTGTTTTGCAGGATGCCTTATGTCCAACCGTGGAAGGGGTCGTTCCGGTTCCGGCGGCGCGTCCCGACCACCTCGTCTGAGTGATCGGCAAGCGGGAGTGGGTTCAAGCTCTCGGGACGAAAATCAGGGCCGAAGCCAACCGGCTGGTCATCCCCCACATCGAACGCACGAACGAGGACATCAGCGATGCCGAACAGGGCAATTGGCCGCGCATCGATGACGAGCGCCTGTCGGATATCGCGGGCCAATGGTGGCAATGGCAGCTCGAAGCCAAACGGCTCAACCTTCCGGTAAGGCTCGTGGAAAACTCCATCGACGGACGCAATATTGCCCTGACCGGAGATGGAGAGGTCGGCGATTCACTAACTCGGTTCATTAGCGCCCACGGGCTGGAGGTACGGCCGAATTCGAGCGCGTTCGCCCGGCGAAAGCGCGAGTGCCAGATCCTCCACCACCAACGGATCGGCGGGTATTACGGTAAAATCGATGTCCGGCGGAACGCAACAAATACGACCCTGGATGCGATCGAGAACCTGGAAGTTGAGCCTCAACAGGTCGCCGCCTTTATCGAAGGAAAGCCGGTTCAGTCTGGGACGGGCAAGGTTGGGAAAGCTTCCTATTCGTAAAGGTGGCCTGATCTCATCGCCGATTGGGCTCGGGAGACAACGGCTAACAAGAAGACCAAGTATAGTTGGACCAAGATCATCAACAAGCTGATTAAGCAGGTAGGTCACGACGATGCCGCTGCTGTGACCGAAGCCGATTTGATCGGTTCGAGGGATAAGTTGGTGTCCTCGGGCCTGAGCCTCACAACAATCGAAAACCACCTCACGATATTGAGGACACTGTACAATTTCGCCAAGGACAACAAACGGATACCGGTCAGCCCGGCGGCCGGCGCGAATATCGCGCCAAACCCGATCCGAGGAAGAAACGCCGCGGCTATACCGAGGGTAACCGTCCGCCGAGGGCCGTCTTGCAGTCTCAGGGTTGATCGGGCTGGGTAAGCACCAGTGCAAGCGCTGGTGTTTGCACCAGTGCGAGAGACAGTGCGATGGGGCGAGTAGAGGTAATTACTGGTCCAGAGCGTCGGCGACGTTGGACCGAGGATCAGAAGCGAGCGATCGTCGCCGCGAGTTTGGCGCCGGGGGCCGTGGTCAACGAGGTGGCCCGTCGTGCCGAGGTTTGTCCAGGACAAATCTATCGCTGGCGAAAAGAGCTGCAGGCTGCGGCGGGTGGGTTTGCCCGGGTGCTGATTGCACCGAGCGGGAGCATGGTGTCGCGCGCAGGGGACGGCTCGGCGTATTGCTCCGAGCCGGCGATTGAAGTCGAATTTGGCGGGGTGGCTTGTCTGCGCATCCCGCCATCGACGCCGCCCGAGTTGGCGGCGGCGGTGATGCGGGCATTGCGGCGATGATCGCGGTTCCATCGGGCGTGCGGGTGTGGATCGCAACCGGTCACACCGACATGCGGCGCGGCATGAACGGCTTAGCGCTGCAGGTTCAAGAGGGGCTGGGGCGCGACCCGCATGGGGGCGATCTTTACGTTTTCCGGGGTAAGAGCGGTCAGCTGATCAAAGTTCTATGGCATGACGGGATCGGCATGTCGCTCTATGCCAAGCGGCTGGAGCGGGGCCGCTTTATCTGGCCGTCGCCGGCGGATGGTGTGGTGGCGATCAGCGCGGCGCAGTTGGCCTACATGCTCGACGGCATCGATTGGCGCAACCCAGTTCGGACCTGGCGGCCGGAAGTTGCCGGCTGAGGGCAATCGCGCTGAGAGCAATCGCGCAAGCGATTGGGTACGGCCTTTTGACTCACCCTATGGTTGAGATGGAAAGGCCGATCGAGGGCGTGCGATAATCGCGCTCGTGACGGTCTACACCCTGATCGGCACGGCCAAGCTCAACGACATCGATCCACAGGCCTGGCTCGCCGACGTGCTGCGCCGCATCGCTGATCACCCGGCCGCGCGGCTCTACGAACTTCTTCCCTGGAACTGGGAAAAGCCCGCAGGCCGTAGCGGCCTGACTTTCCTCCGGCTACGGCCGTCGCCGGAGGCTTACTGTTAACCTTGCGCGCCAAATCCTCCACCGACCGCATGGTGCGGCGCCTCGTGACCGGACTTGTTCCGGTCACCCACGCGTCTTCGCCAGCCGCAACACAGGCGTGGATGACCGGGCCGAGCCCGGTCATCGGGAAAAACGGCGGCGCGGAGGCCGCTCGTCGTCAGCGCTGTTTGAAGCGGGGCCCGAGGACCAGCAGCGAGAAGAGCTCGAAGAGCATCTGGGCGCCGACCATCGCGGTGTTGGTGGTGGGGTCGTATTGCGGGGCGATCTCGACGACGTCGCCGCCGACGATGTCGATGCCCTTGAGGCCGTGCAGGATCGCCTGCGCCTCGCGCGGCGTCAGGCCTCCGGTCTCCGGCGTGCCGGTACCCGGCGCGAAGGCCGGGTCGAGACCGTCGACGTCGAAGGAGATGTACGTCGGTCCGTCGCCGACGACGGCGCGGGCTTGCTCGATGACGCTGGCGATGCCGAGCCGGTCGACATCCTCGATGTGCAACACCGTCATGCCGGAATCGTAGGAGAAGCCCCAGAAGGCTTCGGCCGGGCCGCGGATGCCGATCTGGATGGTCCGCTCGGGGTCGAGCACACCGGCGAGCACCGCCTGGCGGAACGGGCCGCCGTGATGGAATTTGGAGCCGTCGATCTCGCCCATCGTGTCGCAATGGGCGTCGATATGGACGAGGCCGACCGGGCATTCCTGCCCCAGGCCTTCAGGATCGGAAAAGTGATCGAATGGTCGCCGCCGACCGACAGCGGCCGCACCCCGGCTCTGTTGATGCGCCCGTAAAACGCCGCGATATCCTCGATCGAAGCCTCGAGGCTGTAGCGCGAGCGCATCGGCACGTCGCCAATGTCGGCGGCCTGGCACTCGCCGCGCGGCGCCACCTTCAGCGCATGGTTATAGGGGCCGATGCGCTCGACCTCGCGCACCGCCCGCGGCCCGAACCGCGCGCCGGCCCGGTTGGTGACGCCGAGATCCATCGGCACCCCGACCAGCGCCACTTGAGCCCGCCGAAATCCGGCAGATCCGGCGCCTCGGGCCGCTACGGCAGGTCCAGCAGGGTCGAGATGCCGGCATAGGGCATCGCCCGCCGGTAATTCCGTGCCGAACACCAGCGACAGGGCCTTTCTGAACTCGGCCGGAGCGACCTCGGTTTCCTTGGCGCCCACATATTTGGCGCGCAATGCCTCGAGCTTGGCCTTGTCGAACATCTTCCCACGGCTACCGGCCGCCACGGACGCGCGGCGGGATGATCACTTCCACGGGTCGGGCATTTCGCCGACCGCGACCTCGATCAAGGTCGTGCCGCGCCGCTTCAGGGCGGCGGCGAGCTCGCGGCCGCAGACCGTCGGGGGTCGTCATCCGCACCCCGGCGACACCAAAGCTCTCGGCCATTTTCGGGAATTGCGGGTTCTGCAGATCGACCCCGATCAGCCGGTTGCCATAATCCTCCTTCTGCATGCGGCGGACATTGCCGTAGGCGCCGTCGGCAAAGACGATCGCGACAATGTCGATGCCGTGCCTGACCGCGGTCGACAATTCCTGGACGTTGTACATAAAGCCGCCATCGCCCGCGACCGAGACAACCGGCAGATCAGGCCGCGCAACCTTGGCGCCGAGTGCCGTCGCAAAGCCAAAGCCCAGGGTGCCCTGGTAGCCGCTATGGATGTAGCTGCGCGGATGGTAGACCGGGAACGCCATCCGCCCGACATAGCCGACCTGCGTCAAATCCTCGACATAGATCCCGTCATCGGGCAATTCGGCGCGGATCGCCTTCAGGTACTCGCATTGCGGGCCGAGCCTATCGGCGAGTCGGCGAGGGTGCGGGCCTTCAGGGCCTCGAGCTCGTCCTGACGCGACGACCGAGCGATGTTGCGCCGTTCGAGCGCCTGGTGCAGTGCCGCGAGCGCAGGCTTGGCGTCGGCGACAATGCCGAGCGCCGGCCGCTGATACCGGGTGATCTCGATCGGGTCGAGGTCGATGCGGATCAGCTTGAGGTCGCGGTCGAGGCCCCAGCGCATCTGCGGCTGGTTGAGCCGGGTGCCGACCGCCAGCACGACATCGGTGTCGCGCCACAATGCGTGACCGGCGAGCGCCGGCTGGGCGAGATAATGGCGATCGCTGACGATCCCCTTGCCGCCCGAGAAGCTGACGACAGGGGCTTGCAACATCTCGGCGATCGCCAGAACTTCCTCGGCGGCCTCGACCGCGCCGCTGCCGACAAAGAACAGCGGCTTCTTGGCCGCGGCGAGGAGGGCTGCGGCCTGGTCGATCTGCTCTGCATCGACCGCCGTCTCGACAGACGCGGTCTCTGCCGCCGGCAATGCCACCTCGGTTTCGAGCGCCAGTACATCGGGCGGGATTTCGAGCCCGACCGGACGCGGGCGACCGTCGCGCAACTGCCGGAAGGCCTCGTTGACGAGCGAGCCGGTCTGCGTCGGGTGCACGATGCGCGCGGCCCATTTGGTCAGCCGCTGCAGGATCCCGAGCTGGTCGGGGATCTCGTGCAGCAGGCCAAAGCCGCGGCCGATCAAATCGGAGGGGATCTGGCCGCTGATGCACAAGACCGGCGCGTTTGTCGCGTAGGCGGTGGCAAGCGCGGCGGTGGTGTTGAGGAAGCCCGGCCCCGGGACCACCGCATAGACACCGGGCTTGCCGCTCGCCCGGGCATAGCCGAAGGCCATATAGGCGGCACCCTGCTCGTGGCGGGTGTGGATCACGCGGAGCGCCTCGCCGGCATCGTAGAAGGCGACGAACAATGCGTCGTTCTGCACCCCGGGCAGCGCAAAGATCGTATCCACCTGGTGCCGGCGCAGCATCTCGACCAATGCGCCGCCGCCCGTCATTCTCGCCATCGCTTGCTCCTCCTTGCTGACGTTCCAGTCCGCAGTGACAGGTCGGCCTTCATTCTGCTGCGACCCTCGGTTCGAGACCGAGATGATCGACATGATCAAATCCCCTTCCCGAGGGTGAGGCCGCGGGCTCGCCGTCTTCACCAAGATCCAACTCACGTCCTCGGCGATTTGAGTCCGCCGCAAAGACTGACTCGATGTACAGACTGTCCTCGATTTCGTATGACAGGTGAGCTCCCTCGTAATCCTCATAACGGCCGGTCCCCCCGCTCTCACTACTCGAACGCGTACCAGTAGGCGCTGCCCCGCCGGACGATCTTGCCGACGGTCGGCGCCGGAAAATGCGCCGGCAAGAGGCGCGTGCCGCGCTCGGCGTGTTCTTCGATCAGCCGAGTGCGGGTCTGGCGCGACAATTCGCGGTCGGCGCAGGCGATGGTCGACCATTCGGGCTTCAGGAATTGCAGCGGGTGATGCACCACATCGCCCATGAAGACACCGGTGGCCTCGCCCGAGCGGGCGTGGATCACGACATTGCCCGGGGTGTGGCCGGGCGCGGCCTCGAACCACAGCCCGTCCTCGAAGGCGTAATCGTCGTCGACCAATACCGACTGCCCGGTCTGCACGACCGGCAGTACGCTGTCCTCGAAGGCGCGGCGATGCGGCGTGTCCTCGCCCTGCTGGTGCGCTCCCTGCCAATGGGTGAATTCGCGGCGGGCCATGACATAGCGGGCGTTGGGGAAGGTCGGGACCCAGCGCCCATTTTCGAGCCGGGTGTTCCAGCCGACATGGTCCCAGTGCAGATGGGTGCACATCACATAGTCGACATCCGCGGGCCTGACCCCGACCGCCGCCAAATCGGCGAGATAGGGAGTGCGCATGCGGTGGAATTGCGGCCGCGTCGGTCGCTCCTTGTCGTTGCCGAGGCAGGAATCGATCAGGATCGTGTGACGGCCGGTTTTGACGATGAAGGTGTGAAAGCTGAAGACGAGCCTGCCGCTCGCCGGCTCGATCAGCTGCGGGCCGAGCAGATCGGCGTTCGCCCGCACGACCTCCGGGTCGAAATCCGGAAAAAAATCCGCCGGGGGGAAGAACGGCCCCTCGAATTCGGCCACGCGATGAACCTCGAAATCGCCGATATGCGTCAACTCCATCTTCCCCTCCGCGTTTTCCTATCCCGAAAGGCTACGCCGACGCGGTGCTGAGGTCGATAGCGAGGCTTCAGTGCAGCAGGGCATCAACGCTGCGACCCCGCCGAGAAGGACAAACATTTGGGCGAGCATCCAGCTCTTCGTCGCCATCGTCCGGTGGATCTCGCCGAGTTCGGCGCGGATCAGCGCGAGATCGGTCTCAATCTTGTTCAGCCGGTTCTCATAGCCGCAATTTCTTCCGCTGCGTGACGCGCCTTCTCTTCCGGCGCGCCAGCGGCGCCGTAGTTCTTTGAGGGCATCACCGCATTTTTCCACCCTCGCCAGAGTATCTGGTAGGCGCGAAGGGGAATCGAACCCCTGACCTCTCCCATGTGATAGGAGCGCTCGGCCACTGAGCTACGCGCCTGTCGCATTCGTCTCGCGATGGTGGGCGCGACAGGGATTGAACCTGTGACCCCACCCGTGTGAAGGGTGCCCTCACTCCCGTTAGGATCTTGATATAGCCAGATTTTGCTCGTCCTATGCGACCAAAATCGTACGGATCAGACCATGAACGGACTCGGAACTCACGATGCCACCCGTGAAAAATCCGTGGAGCCGAATGTACCCCACCACATGCTCCTTGCCAAGCTTGGGCCAATCAACCCGCAAACGGCGACGACAGTTTTTCCGCTCCCCGCAATCTTTGGCCTTCGCCGCAGGGCGATCGGCTTGCTATTGGAGGTTCAGGACCCCGACCACCGGGCTCCCGAAATTGTGCCAGGCGCGACAAACTGACACGGAAAGATGGCAGGCTGGATTTTGAGAGTGGTTCTTTCAATAATATTTGTGGGTTCGTTTCTTCTAAGCCCACTCGTAATGCGTCCCTTATCTCTTGTCTGGGCGCGGATTGTCGAGAGTGGCAAACCGGTCTTCACAGTCCACCCCGTCTTCGGGCAGCGCGTTTCCAGGCAGTAGAGATAGGCATTCGCTCGGTTGCCGTGCTCGTCGTGTTCGATCCCGAGCCGGGTGATCTCCGCGTCGACTAGTGTTGCAACTTCCTTCTGCGATGTTTTGATCTTGGCGCGCGTCTTCTCGTCCGCACCGACGATGTTGAAGGCGCCCCGTGTCAACATGCAGGCGACCGGATTGAGGTCGGAGGCGTAGACATCAAAGCCGATCCGCGCGGCTTCGAAGGGAATAGAACCGGCTCCGCAGAAGGCGTCGGCCAATCTTGGTCGCTGACCAAAACGGGCAACGCCGAGCTGTTGGACCAGTTCTGCTAGGGTCCAAGCCCCCGTGCCCAGATGAGCATTTACATCGGTCCAGATTCCGTCGAGTAGCGTCTCCTCGCATTCCTCCGGCCGCTTGGCGCGCTTCACTCGCTCGTCGTAGGTGTAGGTATTGAGTGCCCGAAGCCGCCAATTATCGCGTTCGGCATCGCCAATGTGGTCAGCCCAGGCGAGATAAGCGCCTCGGTCTTCCGCCAGATCGGGGAACGCGTCGAGGTCAAAGGGTTCTTCCACCCAGACCGCCTTCGTTCCGTCGAGTACGCGCCGCTTGATGACAAACAGGGTGGGCCGCATCATCGGACGCGACACCGCCAATTGGCATCAGCCGCGCTACAATCTCCGACGGGTTTGGGATGAGCCCCCGGCGGAGGAACGCGGCATCGTCCATCCCCATCAGCTTGAGGAAGATATCGAGGTTTTTGGCCGGGTTGTTGGTCGCCGGCAATAGGCAGCCGAGCACGACCGCACGGCACAGATCTAACGAGGCTGCGCCTCAGACCGACAAGGCATGTTGCGATGGCTCCGATCGCCGGTTCATGACGAGTTCTGATAGAAACCAGTCTCACTGGGACCGATCAACGGCCTAAACGCCTGCAAAAGGCAAAACCGAGCGACCGGAGCCGTCGGCATGGTAGCACAAAGCGTAGCTGAGATCCTCGGCGATCACGTCAGGCTGACGGTCGAGGGGATCGACCGGATGTATCTCAACCTCTATGTGCCGGCCTTGCAAAGCGCGTATGGGGCGGTGAGCTTCTTCCGTGCGCATCGCGGGCAACCGTTGGCCTCGTCGGCCTTGATGAACCCGATGAGCCGGCGGTTTGTCGCGGCGCTGGATGGTTTCCTCGCGCGCCACCAGGTTCCGCTCGTGCTCTTTCGCAAAGGCCAGCGCAAGAGCCTGCCCCAGCAAAGGCTGGGGACGACGTGATGGCCGAGCGCCTGCGCAGCTTCGCTCGTGAGGAGGGCGTCGTCTTCCTCGGCAAGGCTCAGGAGAAAACCCCGGTCTTCCGCACCGAGAAACGGCACAGCCCGCGAACCGGTCGGCCCTATCCGTGGATCGTCAAGTCCACCGCAATGGTCAACCACTATTACATTGACGCGGTCGACCGCGACTTCGGGCCGTTCTTTCTCAAGTTCTGTACCTACTTTCCCTACAACGGCAAACTTTGCCTCAATGGGCACGAATACGCCAAGCGCCAGCTCGCCGGCGAAGGGATCATCTTCCAGGCCCTCGACAATAGCCTGCCCCGGCGAAGGCCGGGGGTGTTCAGAGCTGCGCCGATCCTCAGCGCCTGCAAGCGATCTGCGAGGGTTTGTCCGCCGATAGGATCGATGCGCTGTTGCGCAAGTGGCTGGAGCGGTTGCCGCACCCATTCACCGCCAGGCCGGCTACCGCTACGATCTCTCGATCCTGCAAGCCGAGTTCTCGTTGACACAGGTGCTCGACCGTCCGGTGCGCGGCCGTCTGTCCTTCGAACAGGTGATCCGCGAAAACCTCGATCTCGGCCGCCCCGAGAATCACCTCGCCGCCCTTTCCGGCCGCACCCCGCAGATGATCGGACGCGGCGCAATGAGCTACCAACTTCGCCGCCTACGCCTCCATGGCATGATCGAACGCATCCCCCGCAGCCACCGCTATCGCGTCACCGACGCCGGTTTCCGAACCGCCCTCTTCTTCACCCGAACCTACAATCGCCTGCTGCGCCCTGCTCTGGCCGCCGTCCTCCCCGATCATCACGCCGCCGCTACATTGCTCAAGCGATCCTTCGACACCCGATCGCGGCATGGCTCGCCACCACCAACCTTGGCCAGCCAAACTTGACACATCCTCGTGAAATCTTCTTCCTCAAGGAGACCTAGTGCTGTCGGACAGCTCCGACCTGGGCGATCTCGGGGCTTTCATGAATACCTTGGTGAAAAGCGCTCCGAGGCGGGCGCCCATGATCGCGAAGGAGAAATGCGTGCTTGTAGTTCGCTGCAGAAGCAGGAGGAGGGCAGGACGCGCGGCGCCCTTCCTCAAGGGCCAGTCCGGCAATCCCAAGGGTGGGTTCCGGAAGGGCCGGTGCAATCCCGGCAGCCGGCAGCGCCATCAGCCCCGGCGAAATGGGCGAAGTGGCCGAACTGGTGCGGGTGGTCGAGATCTTTGTCCGCTGGTCGCGACCAGCGATTTCGAACGCCGTTCGAAGAGCTCGAGGAGCAAGCGGCGGCCGGCGCATGACTTGACCCAGCCCACCGCCCTGACTTGACCGAGTGGGCAAAAACCGGCGGAATGCCCTGCGATGACAATTGATCTCGAGACGTTGGAAGAAGCGGCGGCGTTCGTGCACCGTGTGGTGCCGCCAACACCGCAATATTGCTGGCCGCTGTTGTCGCGGCGGGTCGGCGCCGAGCTGTGGGTCAAGCATGAGAACCACACCCCGATCGGCGCCTTCAAGATCCGCGGCGGACTCATCTATCTCGACGCGCTGCGCCGCGCGGAGCCGAACCTGCGCGGGGTGGTGACCGCGACCACCGGCAATCACGGGCAAAGCATCGCGCTCGCCGCGACGCGGCTGGGGATCGCGGCGACGATCGTCGCACCCCACGGCAACAGCATCGAGAAGAACCGCGCGATGCAGGGCTTCGGCGCGCGGCTCGTCGAGGCCGGGCATGATTTTCAGGCGGCCTTCGAGCATGCGAGCGAGGTCGCCCGGCAGGAAACGATGCATTTTGTCCCGTCCTACCATCCGTTCTTGGTGCGCGGCGTCGCCAGCTATGCGCTCGAATTGTTCCGCGCGGTTCCCGATCTCGATGTGGTGTATGTGCCGATCGGGCTCGGCAGCGGCATTTCGGGGGTGATCGCGGCGCGCGATGCGCTGGGCGTCCGTGGCGAGATCGTCGGGGTCGTCGCCGAGGGCGCCCCGACCTACGCCCTCTCCTTCGCCGCCGGCCGGGCGGTCAGCACCAATACCGTCGACACGATGGCCGGCGGGCTCGCCGTGCGGGTCCCCGACCCGGAGGCGCTCGCCATCATCTGCCGCGGTGCCGCGCGCATCGTCACGGTCTCGGACGCCGAGATGCGGCGCGCGATGCGCATCCTGTTCGCCGAAACCCACAATGCCGCCGAGGGTGCGGGCGCGGCTCCGTTGGCTGCGGCCCTGCAGGAGCGGCACCGGCTCGCCGGTAAGCGGGTCGCGGTGATCCTCTCCGGCGGCAATATCGACCGCCCGCTCTTCGCCGAAGTGCTGGCGGATACTGATGCCGATTAGACCGACATGGCCTACAAGCGCCTTTCGGTAGAAAGAGTTCCTCGAATCTTGTCCGAACGATCAGCGCCATTACCAGCTGTTCGACCGCGTTATAGCCGCGATGGCGTGGTTCACTGCGACGCAACAAATCGTTGCGCCGAGGCTAGGTTTGTTGCGCCGAGGCTAGGTTTAGTGCTTAGACGCATTCAGATGATTCAACACACATTTTCCCCTATTGTATCCCGTAAGATGGGTCGAGCGCGAAGCCAACCCATCGTGGTTCGAGTGGGTTTCGCGCTGAGGCTGGGCAAGAAAGTCCCATCGCGCAGATTAATACAGATTAATCATGCAAAATTGCGGGTGAAGGTCGGGCAAGATACCCTGCAAGGGTGTATGACACTCCTAAAGCTCGGCGGGGTTGCGGCTGATCTCGATCGGCTGGCGGAAGGGCGACAATAAGCCAGCCGAGCGGTTTGCCCGCGCGCTGGGCGAGCGCCGCTCTCCACCGGTCAAGACCGACAATGCGCAGCACCCGACTGAAGTTATAACAGAGCGCCATCGGGCTCCATTCGCCGCGGCCCTTGGCGAAGCCGCGCACCAGAAAGTGGCGGTACCCGGCGCGGCATTTGAGGGTGCCGAACGGATGAAACCTATCTTCTGCTCTGGTTGCGATGGTTTCGGGCTGCTCAACCCATCCTACAACTGAGTGCTGACCGCTCCGGTGAGGCTGACGGCCCTATCCGAGGCGGACGGATATGGCGTAGCATGACCGGCACCATCCCAGCCACCAAAGGGGGCCGCTATGCTGATCGTCGACGCGCAGGTTCACATCTGGTCGGCCGGGCCGCCGACCAATCCGTCGCACCGCCAGGTCACCTCGTATACCGCCGAGGAATGCATCCGCGACATGGATGCCGCCGGGGTCAATGCTTGTCTGCTGCACCCGCCGGGCTGGGATCCCAACTCCGGCAAGATCTCGGAAGAGGCGGCGGCCAAATATCCAAACCGCTTTGGGATCCTCGGCAATTTTCCGCTCGACAAGCCGGAAAACCGGTTGCTGATCGACAGCTGGAAGAGCCGGCCCGGCATGCTCGGTTTGCGCTATGCCTTCACCCAGCCGCACCAGGCCAATTGGATGACCGACGGCACGATGGATTGGCTGTGGCCGGCCGCCGAAAAAGCCGGGATTCCGATTGCGCTGATGGCGTCCAACTATCTGCCGCAGGTCGGCCGGATCGCCGAGCGCCATCCGGCCCTCAAATTGCTGATCGATCATTATGCCCGGGTGCGCGACGGCAAGGACGACGCCGCGCACGGCAACCAGAGGTCCCTGCTGGCCCTGGCGAAGCATCCGAACGTCGCGGTCAAATGCACCGGCGCGCCGGGCAATTCGAGCGAGCCCTACCCCTTTCGCAACATCCACAAATACACCCAGCAGATCGTCGAGGCCTTCGGGCCCGAGCGCAGCTTCTGGGGCACCGACATCACCCGCATGCCGTGCTCATGGAAGCAATGCGTGACGATGTTCACCGAGGAGATGCCGTGGCTCAAAGGCCGCGATCTCGAACTGGTGATGGGACGCGCGGTGTGCGACTGGCTCGGCTGGAAATTGCCGGGCTTAGAGACCGCGCCCGGCCTCGGCCTGCTAGCTGCGCAGAGAGCTTGTGAAGGAATCGAACAGGCGCACTGGATCGGGCGCAATGCGTCCCCCGCCTTCGCGAGGGCAGGCTCTTCGAGACAGCCGCTTCGCGGCTTCCTCAGAGCCTGTGAAAGAATCATTTCATCGCCAATTTATCCGCTTCCCCGGCGAAAGAGGCTGTCAGGAAATTGGCTGCATCGCGGCTGTGCGTGCTTCGAGATGCGCCCTCGGGCGCTCCTCAGGATGAGAAACTTCGTCAATGCCATCGATGACATACCTCATGCTGAGGAGCGCCCGACGCGCGCGTCTCGAAGCACCCGCGGCCGAGATTTGCAGCCCTTCGCACAATTCCTTCACACGCTCAGAGGAGCGGATTAAGAAGGCGTCGCCGCCCGAGAGTTCTCCCGGGCGAAGCCCTTACGATGAGCCCGAAGCGGGCGGTGGTCCCTGCGTTTGCTCCCACTGCACGCGGGAGAGAAAGGCTATCCAGCGATTTGTCTCACGCAAGGCGTTCAGCACCGTGGATACGAACCAAAGGTTGAGACAGAGCAGAACGAGAGTGCCCGTTTCGAACCAATGTAAGATTATCCAGTTGAGCACGTTGGTCTCCTTCTGCGCGACCTCGATCATCGGCCGCGCCGTCTGGACGACCGGCTCGGCTGGAGCTGCACGGCCATCTGATGTAACACTTGGACGGCGGCCTGTTCACCACCTTCGGTATGTCCGATACGCGCCGACAATAATCACGCCGACACAGGGACGCCGATGCCCGACGACCATACTCCCGCAGATCTGCCGATGACGCTGACATTGAAGGGCGGCCCGACCGTCGCCCGCCTCGGCTTTGGCGCGATGCGCATCGCCGGCCCCGGCGTCTGGGGACCTCCGCGCGACGAGACGGAGGCGGTCGCCGTGCTGCGCCGCGCCGTCGAATTGGGGTTGAACTTCATCGACACCGCCGATTCCTATGGGCCTGGGGTCAGCGAGACGCTGATCGCCAAGGCGCTTTATCCTTATCCGGCGGGGCTGGTGGTCGCCGGCAAAGGCGGGTTCGTCCGTCCGGGTCCCGGCAGCTGGGCGGCCGATTGCCGGCCCGAGCACCTGCGGCAGGTCTGCGAGGAGAGCCTTAAGCGGTTGCGGCTCGAGCGGATCGAGCTCTACCAACTCCACACCGTCGATCACCGGGTGCCGATCGAGGAGTCGATCGGCGCGCTCGTCGACCTGCAGCACGCAGGCAAGATCGGCCATATCGGGGTCTCAAACGTCTCGGCGGGTGAGCTCGCGCGGGCCCGAAGGGTGGCCGAAATCGTCTCGGTGCAGAACGCCTACAATCTGCGCGACCGGTCCTCGGATCGCCTGATCGATCTCTGCACCGCGGCCGGAATCGCCTTCATCCCCTATTATCCGCTCGCCAAAGGCCGGCTCGCCGCCGCATCCGGTTCGCCGCTCGCCCGCATCGCCGAAAGTCACGATGCAACACCCCGGCAGATCGCCCTCGCCTGGCTCTTGCATCGCTCACCCGTCATGCTGCCGATCCCGGGGACCTCCTCGCTCGCCCACCTCGAAGAGAATTTAGCAGCCGCCGCGATCCGCCTCAGCCCCGAGGAGTTTAAAACTCTCGCCGGCAGTTATTGACTAAATCATATTTTTGTGATAATATGAAAATTCTGATCGCCGATAATCGCATCGTCCCCCAGGTCGGCCTCCTGTATCTTCCATGCAAAAACAGATGGGGCAGAAACAGGTGGGCAGGGCTGGTCGTTACCGGCATCCGGGAGGCGCAGCTGCGGCAAAGTGAGGGAGCCCATGAGCAATCTCGATCCGATCCCCTACTCCGACGCGCGGCTCCGCGCAATCCTGCAGCGGGTCAAGACCATCGCCATGGTCGGCGCATCGTCGAACTGGAACCGGCCGAGCTACTTCGTCATGAAGTATCTGCAGGGCAAGGGCTACCGGGTGATCCCGGTCAACCCCGGCATCGCCGGGGAGAGCTGCTCGGCGAGAAGGTCTACGCCTCGCTTGCGCGACATTCCCGAGCACCAGGTCGACATGGTCGACGTCTTCCGTGCCTCCCGCGAGGCTGCCGCCGATCGTCGAGGACGCGATCGCGATCGGCGCCAAGGTGGTGTGGATGCAGCTCGGCATCCGCAACGACGCCGCGGCCGCCGCGCCGAGAAGGCCGGGATCGAGGTGATCATGAACCGCTGCCCGAAGATCGAGTTCGGCCGGCTGCGCGGCGAGCTGTCCTGGAGCGGCGTCAACAGCGGCATCATCCGCAACCGCGCCGCCCGAGCCGCTGCTGGCACGCCGCGCCAAGCAGCGGCCCAGCGCCTCGCACAACCTGACCTACGGCTTCGAGACCCGCGCCATCCATGCCGGCGCGGCGCCCGACCCGGTGACCGGCGCCCGCTCGACGCCGATCTACCAGACCACCTCCTACGTCTTCGACGATGTCGACCACGCCGCCTCGCTCTTCAACCTGCACAATTTCGGCTACATCTATTCGCGGCTGACCAACCCGACGGTCGCGGTCCTGGAAGAGCGGGTGGCGAGCCTCGAAGGCGGCCGCGCGCGCCCTCGCCGCGGCCTCGGGCCACGCCGCGCAGTTCCTGATCTTCTTCACCCTGATGGAGCCGGGCGACGAGTTCATCGCCTCGCGCAACCTCTATGGCGGCTCGATGACCCAGTTCGGCCTGACCTTCAAAAAGCTCGGCTGGAAATGCCACTTCGTCGATCCGACCGAGCCGGAGAACTTCCGCAGGCGCTGACGCCGCGCACCAAGGCGATCTTCGTCGAGAACCTCGCCAACCCCGGCGGCATCGTCGTCGATCTCGAACGGATGGCGGCGATCGCCCAGAGGCCGGCATCCCGCTCGATCGTCGACAACACGCTGGCCACGCCCTATCTGTGCCGGCCGTTCGAGTGGGGCGCCGACATCGTCGTGCCATTCGACGACCAAGTTCCTCGGCGGCCATGGCCACGCGATGGGCGGCATCGTCGTCGAATTCGGGCCGCTTCGACTGGGCGCAGGGCGGCCGCTTCCCGTCGCTGACCGAGCCGGAGCCCGCCTATCACGGCCTGCGCTTCTACGAGAATTTCGGCGACTTCGCCTTCACCACCAAGGCGCGCGCCGTGGCGCTGCGCGATTTCGGCCCGACGCTGTCGCCGATGAACGCGTTCCTGACCCTGACCGGCATCGAGACCCTGCTCGTGCGCATGGAGCGCCATGTCGAGAATGCCCGCAAGGTCGCCGAGTTCCTCGCCGGCCACCCGCGCGTCGCCTGGGTCTCCTATGCCGGGCTCGAAGGACGAGCCCCTATCACGACCTCGCGCGGAAATACCTGCCGAAGGGCGCCGGCGCGGTCTTCACCTTCGGGGTCAAGGGCGGCTACGAGGCCGGCATCAAGCTCGTCGAGAGCGTGCAGCTGCTTCTCGCACCTCGCCAATATCGGCGACACCCGCAGCCTGATCCTGCACCCGGCCTCGACCACCCACCGCCAGCTCAGCGACGAGCAGCGCGTGGCCGCCGGCGCCGGCCCCGACGTCGATCCGCCTGTCGATCGGCCTCGAGACCGTCGAGGACCTGATCCGCGACCTCGACCAGGCGCTCGCCGCCGCCGAGCGGTAATCGCAGAGAGCAGATTTCCCGAGAATTCGATCTAACGCAATGCCTCCGGGAGACCGTCGGTTAACCATCCCTAACATCCGATTGGTTCTATCTGCTTGGCCGCGTTTGGCAGCCGGGAGACGGTCGGGGACGAAGGGATGTCGGAAGAAAGACAACCACCTCCGGGATTGCCGACCAATACCTGGATACTGCTCGTCGTCGCGGCGATGAGCGCGGTCTATGTCTGGTGGCAAGTGCCGCCGCTGGAGGGGACGCGCCCCATTGGCTCAGGAGTGGAAATTCCTGAGAACCGAGGCATTCAGGACGTGGATGCGCGCCTATGGCAGGATCCGCTCGAGGCAGCAACGCACGACGCGGAGCGCAAGGAAAGGAACCATGTAAGGAAAGCGCGTGATTTCGCAACGCTCGGGATAATTCTACCGAAAGCCGCTGAGTTCACGGAGGAATTCTCCGAAGAGCCGCCGGGTAATGTGAAAAACCCCCCGGAAGTCGCCTCGCTAATTCTGGGCGTCTTCATACCCGGCGGTTCCTACGCGGACGGCGTTCAA